>CAZUDO010000072.1:0-137894 GCA_964618895.1 uncultured Binatia bacterium (SeqCode) | reverse complement strand
GGCGACCTGACGGGCGGCGCCACCCGCCGCGGGACGCTGGCCACCATCTTCTGCATTCCGGCCACCGCCAACACGGTGGTGAACGGGGTGGCCAACCTCCCCGGCCCGGGCGCCACCAGCATCCACGGCGACTTCCGGCTGGTGATCCCGCTGCCCCCCCCGTGCGGCAACGGCACCGTGGAGGGGAGCGAAGCCTGCGACGCAGGGGCGCAGAACGGCACCGCCGGTTCCTGCTGCACCAGCACGTGCACCTTCCGGGCCGCCGGCCAGGTCTGCCGTGCCGCCGCCGGCGCGTGCGATGCCGCGGAGACGTGCACCGGCACGAGCGCGACCTGTCCGGCCGACGCCTTCCTCTTCGGCACGACGGTCTGCCGCGCGAGCGCCGGCGCCTGCGACGTCGCCGAATCGTGCACCGGCTCGGCCACCACCTGCCCCGCCGACACCTTCCTGCCGAGCACCGCGACATGCCGCCCGAGCGCCGGCGGATGCGACCTGGCCGAATCGTGCTCCGGCACGAGCGCGGCCTGCCCTGCCGACGCCAAGAGCACGGCGGCCTGCCGCGCCGCGAGCGGCGACTGCGACCTCGCCGAGAGCTGTAACGGGGTGAGCAACGATTGCCCGACGGACAGCGTCGCCGGGGCGCTGGTCACCTGCCGGGCCGCGGCCGGCGAGTGCGACCTGGCGGAGACCTGCGACGGGACGAGCACGAGCTGTCCCGCCGATCGTTTCCGCGCCGCGACTGAGGTGTGCCGCACGGCGGCGGCGGCCTGCGATCAGACCGAGACCTGCTCCGGGAACAGCGCCACCTGCCCGCCCGACGCCAAGAGCACGGCCGTCTGCCGGGCGGCGAACGGCGAATGCGACGTGGCCGAGAGCTGCGACGGTGTGGGCAGCACGTGCCCCGCCGACGGCGTGCGCGGAGCCGGTACGGTGTGCCGGGCCGCCGAGGGAGCCTGCGACCGCGCCGACACGTGCTCCGGCACGAGCACGAGCTGTGCGCAGACTCTCGCGCCCGCGGGTGACCCGTGTCGGCCGGCGGCCGGGGCATGCGACGCCGCCGAGACCTGCAGCGGCACCAGCCCCACCTGCCCGCCCGACGCCAAGCTCGAGAGCGAGTGTCGCCCGTCGACCGGCTCGTGCGACGTCCCCGAACGCTGCGACGGAGCGGGGGACGCCTGCCCGCCCGACGCCCCGATCAGTGACGGCGTGGTCTGCCGCCCGGCCGACGGCCCGTGCGACCGCGAAGAGGTGTGCGTCGGCGGCGCCTGTCCGGAGGATGGCTTCGCCTCGTCCGCCACCATCTGTCGGGCCGCCGCGGGCGACTGTGACCAGGCCGAATCGTGTACGGGCAGCGGCCCCGCCTGCCCCGCGGACGTCCTCGCCCCCGCGGGACGGGTGTGCCGGCAGGCCGCCGGCGAGTGTGACGCCGCCGAGTCCTGCACCGGCACCAGCGCCGCCTGCCCTGCCGACGAGAAACAGACCGGGACGGTCTGCCGCGCCAGTACGGGCCCCTGTGACACACACGAAACCTGCGACGGCACGGGCAACACCTGTCCGCCCGACGTGTTCGCCGGCACCGACACGGTGTGCCGGCCGGCCGCCAGCGCCTGCGACGCCGAGGAGCATTGCACCGGCGACAGCGCCGCGTGCCCCGCCGACGGGGGACGGGGGGCCGGTGAGGTGTGTCGTGCGGCCGCCGGCGCGTGCGACGTGGCGGAGACCTGCGACGGCGAGAGCCCGAGTTGTCCCGCGGACAGCGTGGTCGGGGCACTGGTCGAGTGCCGGCCCGCGGCCGGAGCGTGCGACGTGGCCGAGTCCTGCTCCGGCACCAGCGCGGCGTGCCCGGACGACGAGGTCCTGCCCGACACCGTCACCTGTCGTGCCGCCGCCGGCGACTGCGACCTGGCCGAACGGTGCATCGGCAGTGACGGGGCCTGCCCCGACGATCGCAAGCGCACCGACGAGTGCCGGCCCAGCGCCGGCGCCGGAGCCTGCGACCCGGCCGAGCGCTGCGACGGACAGTCGAACGATTGTCCGGTCGACACGCTCGCATCGAGTGGCACGATCTGCCGTCCGGTAGCGGGCAACTGCGACGTCGCCGAACGGTGCACGGGCACGACGGCCGCGTGCCCGGCCGACGCCGTGCAGGCATCGACGGTCGTCTGCCGCGCTGCCGCGGGTCCCTGCGACGTAGCCGATACCTGCTCCGGCACCGGCCCGGCCTGCGGGCCGGACCGCCTCGCCCCGGCCGGCGAGACGTGCCGTGACGCCGCCGGCGCCTGCGACGTGACCGAGACGTGCACGGGGACGGACGCCACGTGCCCGCCGGACGGTTTCCGCTCGGCCACCGAGGTCTGCCGCCCGCCGGCGGGCATCTGCGACCCGCAGGAGACCTGCTCGGGCACCGGCCCGGCCTGCCCCGCGGACGAGAAGAGGACCGGCGGGTGCCGGCTGTCGTTCGGCCCGTGCGATGTGCCCGAGAACTGCGACGGCTCGTCGGACACATGTCCGTCCGACCGCTTCCTGCCCGCGGGCTCGACCTGCCGCCAGGCGGCCGGTGCATGTGACGTGGCCGAGGTCTGCTCCGGCGGCGGTGCCGCCTGCCCGCAGGACGCGTTCCGGGTGGCCGGCGACGTGTGCCGTCCGGCAAGCGGCCCGTGCGACGCGGCGGAGGCCTGCCCCGGCGGCAGCGCCGCCTGCCCGCCCGACCTGCTCGCCCCGCCGGTCTGCGGCGACGGCAAGGTCTGTGGCACCGAGGCCTGCGACCCCCCCGGTGCCGCGTGCAGCGAGGGGGTGTGCAGCACCGAGTGCATCTGCGGCACCTGCCCGAGTCTCGCCGTCGGCGACGCCACCGTGAGCGTCGGCGCCCGGGCGAATCTCCCGGTCACCATCGCGGGCAGCGGCCAGGTGGCCTCGCTCAACTTCGCCGTCGGTTTCGACCCGGCGGTCGTCTCGCTGCCCGGCGGGGCCGCCGACGTGCGTGCCGGGGCATCCACCCAGTCGGCCCAGGCGACCCTCCACGCGGCCGTGACCGTGAACGGCGACCCGCCGGCCGGCGCGATCGACGTGCTGATCGCGCCACTCCCGCAGGCCATGCCGGCCGTCATCCCCGACGGCGCAGTGGCCACCATCGACTTCCTGGCCGCCGGCACGCCCGGGGTGGTCGACGTGTGCTTCCTCCCGGACAGCGTCGACCTGGCCAACGCCGACGGCAGCCGCGCCTGCGTCGGCGAGCTCACCTGCGGCCGCGTCACCGTCGAGGACGTGGAGCAGTGCGAGCAGGGGGACTGCAACGGCGACACCGGGGTCGATCCCGGCGACCTGGTGTGCATGGTGAACCGCTACTTCGACAACTTCGCGCAGCAGAGCACGTGCGAGGACTGCAACGGCGACGGTACGCTCGACTCGGTGGACGCGGTCTGCATCGTCCTCTGCGCCTTCGACGCGTGCCCGTAAGGAGATCGGCCATGACGCGCCCCCTCGTTTCGCTCACGCTCCTCGCCCTGACCGCCGGCGCGGTGCCGCCGGCGCTTGCGGTCACGCCGCGCCTCACCCTGGGACGCGTGCACGTCCGTGCCGACGGTACGGCGGCGGTCCCGGTCGTCTTGAAGACCCGCAAGACCGACGGCATCGCGGCCCTCGATTTCAAGCTGGAAGCGACCGGCGGCAGCCTCACCGTCACGGGCGCGGACGGGGGCGGCGCGGTCACCCGGGCGCACGCGCAGCTCGGCGCGCAGGTCGCGGCCGGCGGTAACGGGCTCCAGGCCATGGTCGTGCCGAAATTCGGGCTCCCGCTGCCGGTGCTCCGGCGCGGGCGGGTGGCGACCGTGTACGTGCGCGGCGGGACCTCGCCCAAGCGTATCCGGCGCGCACTACGACTCACCAGCGTCACCTTCGCCGACATCACCGGCAAGGCGGTGCGTCCCCAGGCGAGCGCGGGCCGCGGGGGTCGTTGAACCGCCTCGACATCGCGCTCGGGCTGGCGCTCACCGTCGCGAGCACGGGCCCGGCATGGGCGGCGCCCACCCTCGCCGCGCGCACCACCTGCGAGGAGACCGCGCTCGAGCCCGGTCAGGTGCGGACGGTCTCGATCGACCTGACCGGTGACGGGCAGGCGCTCGGGGCCCTCGGTTTCACCCTGCGCGTCGACCCGGCCCTCCTGCTCGTGCAGCCCCAGGACGTGAGCCTCGGCGAGGCCGGACGGCGCGCAGGCGCCGACGTGACCGTCCGACCCGGACCGGCCCCGGGCACCGTCCTGGTGCAGGTCGTGCCCACCGTCCGTACCCCGGTCGCGGCCATCCCGGACGGGGAAGTCGTACGCGTCGCGGTGCGCGTACCGGATGCGGTTCCCGGCGGCTGCGCGACGTTCACCATCGAGGCGGCGACCTTCCACGACGACAGGGTGGGCTTCCGCGTCGCCGGGTCGGCGCGCGGCGGCTCCGTCGCCACCATCTCGTGCCCATCGCGCATCGGGGTGCCGGGGGTCCGCTGCCGCATCGCCGTGGTCCGCAGCCTGAACCAGGACGCCGGCGCCGATGCCGTGTCGGCGCGCACGCGGAAGAAGATCGACACGCTGACACGCCGCATTCTGACCCGCCTCGACGCCAGCCAGACGGCCGCACCCAAGCGCGCCCGGAAGCTCCTCCGGTCGGTCGGCAAGCTCACCCGCGCCCTGACCAGGACGATCGACCGGCGCGCCCGCAAGGGCCGCCTGGATCCCGACCTGGCCGCCCAGATGAAGGCGCAGACCAGCGGTGCCGCCACCCTCCTCGCGGGCGTCCTGTCGCCGACGCCGTAGGCGCCGGCGCTACGTCCGGCCGCAGCCCGAGAAGACGTCGAGCAGCCGTTGCATGAAGCCCGGCACCCGCGCCGTGAGCCGGTAGAGGCGGAACGAGCCTTCGAACGTGATCGGGATCGGGAACGGCGCCGCCGCGATGGTGGTGCTCACGTAGTAGCCCGTGTAGCCGCGGCCGGTGTAGCCGCGGTCGGGGGTGGCCTCCCGGGCGGCGTACACCTGCACCTGGCGCACGGCGGGCGCCGCCGAGGCCGCAAAGGTGATCAATTGGGTCGCCACCCAGAGTGCGTCCTTCGTCTTGGGCTCGTTGCGCAGGGGCTCGTCGAAGCCATCCGGCGCCGCCAGAGTCGTTTCCAGCTGCGCCAGCTGGGCCTCGCGTGGTGGGAGCGTGGCCCAGGCGGCGGCCAGCGTCTGCAGATCGTCGGCCGACGGCACCCACTCGACACCGGCCTCGTGCTGCTTGTCGATCGCCGTCTGGAGCGCGGGCGGGAGGTCGGCGAAGTGCACCAGCAGTTCGGGGCGGCCGTCCTTCGTCCCGACCTCCCACAGGGCGGGCGCGACACGGACCCTGTCCCCCGGGAGATGCAGCGCCGCCAGCGCCAGCCAGCGGCCGGTCAGGTCGGGCACCGAGCCCCGGACCGTGGTCGTCTGCGTCGGGACATGCACCGCGGCGGGCACGGTGGTGGTGGGAGGGGTCGCGTCCTGGCCGCGCACGAACGCGGCCGGCACGGCGACCAGAGCGGAGACGAGGAGTACGGCGAGCTTGCGCATTGCCGCGGCCTCTAGCAAACGGGTGCGCGACAGGGCAAGTCGACGGCCGCGCGGCGATCTGCTACCCCGCCGCGGGGTGTCCTCTGCCACCCTCGCATGCCTGCTCTTCGGTTCGGGGCTCGCGGCGCTCGTGTTCGAAACGTTATGGGTGAAGCAGGTGACGTTGGTGGTGGGTGTCGAGATGGTCGCCATCACCACCGTGGTGAGCGCCTTCTTCGGCGGCCTGGCGGGCGGAAGCGCGGTGCTTGGGGCGTGGGCCGATCGGCAGGCTCGCCCGTTGCGGCTCTATGCCGGTCTGGAGGCGGGCATCGCGCTGTCGGCCGTGGCGGTGACGCTCGCGCTGGGCCATCTTGCGCCGGTCTATGTGCGCGCCGTGGGGTACGTGGGTGCGGTGGCGTGGGTGATCCCGTTCACGCTCGTGGCCGCGCCCGCGTTCCTGATGGGCGGCACCCTGCCGGCCGTGGTGCGCATGCTGGCCCCGGATGGTGCACACGTCGCCTCGACGAGCGGTTTTCTGTACGCCGCCAACACCGCCGGGGGCGTGGCGGGCGCGCTGGCGTCCGTGTTCCTGCTCGTCCCGGCGCTCGGCGTGCGTGGCAGCGCGTTCGCGGCGGCGGCGCTGAACGGGTTGCTCGCACTGGTGGCGCTGTGGGCGCCGGCGCCGATCGGGGTCGCCCGCGCACCCCGCCTGCTGGCTCTTCCGCGCGCCGGGCTGGCGCTGGTGCTCTACGCCGGTGCCGGTGCGGTGGCGCTCGGGGCGGAAGTCGTGTGGTCGCAGGCGGTGGTCCCGTTCATGAACACGCGCGCGTACGCGTTCGCGCTCGTTCTGGCCACCTACCTGACGGGGCTGGTGGTCGGCAGCGCGGCGTACGCGACCGTGGCCCCCCGGGTGCGCCGTCCCTGGATCGCGTTCGGGCTCCTCGAGCTGGCCGTGGCGGTGACCACCCTGACCACGTTCGCAGCCCTGGGGCCGTGGCTGCCCCGCGCACAGAACGCGCTCTCGGACGTAGTGCTGGCCCAGACCGGCTCGACCGCGGCGGCGGTCGGGGCCCACATGCTCCTCGCCCCGCTGGCCGTGTTGTTCGTGCCCGCGCTCTTCCTGGGGGCCGCCTTTCCGGCCGCCGCCCGGCTGGTGTGCGGCCCGAGCCACGTCGGCCGCGACCTGGGGGCGGTGGCGGCGGCCAACATGCTCGGGGGAATCGCCGGCACGGCGCTGACCGGCTTCGTCGTGCTGCCTGCCCTGGGCCTCCGCGGGGCGACGGTGGTGCTGGTCGGCACGGCGGCCACGGTGGGTGCGATCGCCCTGGTGCAGGGCGCGTCCGCGCGCGCACGCATGGGCCTGGGGGCAGGCCTCGCCGTCGTGCTCCTCCTCGCGGCCGGGCGCGCCGTACCGCGCGACCACCTGGCCAGGCTGCTGGTGGCGCTGCACGGTGGCAGCATCGTCGCGCACGACGAAGGCCCGGGCGGCTCGGTCACCATCATCGCCGAGCCCTTCTTCAACGGGACCTTCAACCGGCTCTATATCCAGGGCGTCTCCAACTCGAGCGACAACCTGATGGCGCGCCGCTACATGCGGCTGCAGGCCCTCCTCCCGCTGCTCGTCCATCACGGCGAGCCGCGCTCGGCCCTCGTCGTCGGGCTCGGCACCGGGACCACGTGCGGTGCGCTCCTCGCCTACCCCGGGCTCGAGCGGCGGACGTGCGTCGAGCTGCTGCCCACCGTCGCCCGCAACGTGCGCCACTTCCAGGGCAACTACGGCGTCGCCGACGACCCGCGCGTCGACATCCGCATCGCCGACGGCCGCCACGACCTCCTGCTCCGGCCGGAGCGCTACGACCTGATCACGCTCGAGCCGCCGCCCCCGATCGCCGCCGGGGTGGTGAACCTGTACTCGCGGGACTTCTATCTCCTCTGCCACGAGCGCCTGGCCCCGCACGGCCTGATGGCGCAATGGCTCCCGCTCTCGACCCAGAACGACGACGACTCGCGCATGCTGGTGCGTGCCTTCCTGGACGCCTTCCCGTACGCGGCGCTGTGGAGCACCGAGCTGCACGAGATGCTGCTCGTCGGCGGGCGCGATCCGCTCGTCCTCGACGTGCCCACCGTATCGGCCCGTTTCGCCGCGCCCACGGTCACGGCCGCGCTGGCCGAGGTCGGCGTACCGGACGTAGCGACCGTGCTCGCCACCTGGGTGACCGACCGGGACGGGCTGGTCGCCTACGCCGGCGACGCCCCGTCGGTCACCGACGATCGCCCGCGCATCGAGTACGCCGGCCTCACGCGCCCCGGGGAGTTCGGACGCGCGCTCGAGCACGTGTTGAGCGTGCGCCGCGACCCGCCGCTGGTGGGTGCGGATGCCGCGCTCGAGGCGCAGGTGCGCGCCGCGCGCGACCGCCTGCTCGCCTTCTATCGTGCCGGCGTCCTCTACTACGCCGGCCGGCGCGACGACACCGCGCCGCTCCTCGAGCGCGTCCTCGGCGAGGAGCCGCACAACCCGTACTACCGCTGGTTCGTCGGAGGCTAGCGTGGCTCGACGGGGAGCCTGGGCTCCGGCGATCGCCGCGGTGCTGGTGGTCGCTGCGTTGCAGGTGCACCGCCTGGACGACCATGACACCTGGTGGCACCTGGCGAGCGGCCGGTTGATCGCCGCCTCGGGCGAGGTCGCACGGACGGATCCGTTCTCGACCAGCGCCGCCGACGTACCGTGGATCAATCGGCAGTGGCTCTTCGACGCGGGGGCCTACGCCACCTGGAAGATGGGCGGCGCGACCGGGGTGGCGCTCGCCACCGGCGCGCTGTTCCTGACGGCATTCGTCGGGCTGTTCGCACTCGCCCGTCGACGGCTGCCTGCGTGGGCGGCTGCAGGTCTCGTCGTCCTGGCGGCGCTGACGGCCGTGGAGCGTTTCGTCGCCCGGCCCGAGGCGGTGACCTTCTGCCTCCTCGCCGCGGTCCTGTTCCTTTCCAGCGGCCCGCTCACCCCCATACGCACGGGCGCGCTCGTGCTGCTCCAGGTCCTGTGGGCGAATTGCCACGCCCTGTCGGTCCTCGGCGTGGTCGTCCTGGGTGCCGAGCTGATCTGCGCCGTCACCACGCCGCGGCTCGGATGGCCGACAGGCAAGCGCACGCCCGCGGAGGTCCGCCTGCTCGCCATCGCGCTGGCCGGGGCGCTCGTGGCCGAGGCCGTCACCCCGTTCGGCATCGCGGGCGCGCTCTTCCCCCTGCGCCTCTTCGACGTCCTCCGCGGCGCCGAGGTCACCTCGGCGACCGTGATCGAGCACCGCCCGCCGGTCCTGGCCGAGCTGACGACCCCGGTGGCGTACGGCGCCGGCGCGCTGCTCGGGCTGGCCGCCTGGGCGACGCTTCGCGCCTGGCACCATGCCCGGCTTGCATCGGTCGTGATCGCGTTCGCGTTCATCGCGCTCGCCGGCATGGCCCGCCGGAACGTCGGACTCCTCGGCATCGGCGTGCTCCCGCTGGTGGCCGAGGCCCTGAGCCCCCTCGCCCGCCGCGCCAACATGCGCCCACGCCTCCGGAGGGTCCTCGACGCTACCGTGGTCGCTCTGTGCGCGCTGCTGGTTGCGCGCATCGTCAGCAACCGGTTCTACGTCGATGCGCGCCTGTCACGCAGCTTCGGCCTCGGCGTGTCGGCGCAGCTCTTTCCGTCTGCAGCGGTCGATTTCCTCGGCGCGGCGGCACCCCCGGCGCCGTTCTTCAACGCCGACACGCTGGGCGGCCTCGTCCTGTGGCGCACCTACCCGCCCCGGCGGGTATTCATCGACGGGCGCCTGCAGGTCTATCCGGGGAGCGTGTTTCGCGAGTACGTGGAGGCGGTCGACGACCCGACGACGTTCGCGGCGCTCGCGGCCCGGTATGGATTCGGCGCCGCGATCGTCTACCACACCACCGCCGGCCAGATGGAGCTGGCGGCGGCGATCGCGCGCCTACCGGGATGGCGCCTCGCGTTCCTCGATCCGGCGTCGGCGGTGCTGGTGGCCGACGGCCAGCCGGCGGGTCGGCCCGGCGGCCTCTCGGACCGGATCGACACGGAGCAATCCGGCGTCGCCGGCTGGCTCGATCGCCTGCTCCGCCCGGTGCAGGTCCACGCCGAGGAGGCGACCGTCCGCTACCATCGCGGGCGCGCGGCGCTCACACTGCTGGGCGCGGCCGGGGCGACCGCCGCGCGCGCCGACTTCGAGGCAAGCTTGGTACTGTGGCCGGAGTTTCCCGACGCGCGGCTCGGCCTGGGTTACGCCCTGTTTCTGGCAGGCGATCGGGCCGGGGCGCGCGCCGCGTGGCAACGGCTGCTCGTCGAGCATCCGGGCTTTCAGCCCGCCGCCACCGCGCTCGCCGCCGTGCCTTCGCCTTGACGCCCCTCCGACCGGGCATTACAAGCGCACGGCCGCGCATCGTCGCGCGCCGCCCAAGGAGTTCTCATGACGATCCTGCGCCCGCTCGTCGCATTGGTCCTCGTGTGTGCCGTCGCCTGCGGCAGCAAGAGCGGCGCCCCCGACGCCGGCCCGGCAGCTACTGACGAGGCCATCTCGCAACGGGTGGTCGACTATTTCCAGAAGACCGTCACCACCCCCGGCCTGGCCTTCAAGGTGACCGGCATCGCCGACGCCGACATCCCCGGCTGGCGCAAGGGCACGCTCGATGTGGCGCTCGGGCAGCAGAGCCAATCGATCGCGTTCTACGTGAGCCGCGACGGCAAGTACCTCTTCCGGGGCGACGCGGTCGACCTGTCCGTCGATCCGCTGAAGAAGGTGATGAGCCAGATCGCGCTTGCCAACCAACCCGCGCGCGGGCCGGCCGATGCCAAAGTGACGATCGTCGAGTACTCGGACTTCCAGTGTCCGTTCTGCACCCGTGCCTACAGCACGCTCGAGGACCAGGTCCTCAAAGAGTACGGCGACCGGGTCCGCTTCGTGTTCAAGAACTACCCGCTGGTCAGCATCCACCCATGGGCGGAGGACGGCGCGCTGGCCTCGGAGTGCGCCTTCCAGCAGGGCAACGATCAGTTCTGGGCCATGTACAAGGGGCTGTTCACCAAGCAGGGGGACATCACCAAGGACAACCTGAAAGAGAAGGCCGCCGAGATCGCCAAGGACGGCGGCATCGACGTGCCCAAGCTCCAGGAGTGCCTGGACGGCCGCAAGGCCGCCGACGCCCTCAAGGCCGACACCGACGAGGCGGCGGCGCTGGGGGTCAACTCCACGCCCACCTTCTTCGTGAACGGCCGGCGCCTGAGCGGCGCGCAGACCTACGAGAACTTCAAGCAGCTGCTCGATCAGGAGCTGGGGGCGAAGGGGTAGGAACCCCCGTCTGACCGTCGTTTCTTCCGCTGTGGCCCGCCGATACCCGTTCGTATGTTCGGGTGTCGTATTGACCCTGAAAGAGACGATCTGCTAACCGCGGACGAGGCCCAAGGGGGCCCTGGCCAAACGACCTGCCAAGCGCAACCTGGCCCTGCGGGGCCCGAAGGAGGAGTCGTGATGCGCGGTCACCCACAGAGATACCTGATGCTCGTCGCCCTGGCGGCGGCAGCGAGCACCCTGCTCGCCCCACCTCCCGTCCTGGCGGCAGCGACGTGCGACTCCCAGGTCGACAAGGCGGTGACCAAATTCGCGACCGCGGTCGCCAAGAAGGCGGCCGGCGCGTGCAAGAAGAGCCCCGGGGACACCTGCTTCAACGTCGCCGTCAAGGCGGTGCAGGGCAAGGCGCTCAAGAAGTGCGATAGCGCGGCCGTGCAGGCCAAGTTCGGCGGCGCCTGCCCGTCGCGCGACACCAGTTGCACGCCGGCCACGGTCACCACGGCCGACCAGGCCGCGGCGTGTCTGTCGTGCAGCATCCAGAGTGACGTGCGCTGTCTCGCGGCCACGGCGTTCGCCGGCGGCAACGTCCCGGTCTACTGCGGGAACTGAGGAGAGGATCAACCATGCGAAACCATCGTACCTTCGGTCTCGTGGCGCTGGCCCTGACGCTCGCGGCCGGCATCGCCACCCCGGCAGACGCCGCCGACAAATGCACCAACGCGATCGCCAAGGCGCTGGCCAAGGCCGCCGCCAAGAACTTCAAGGCCGCACTCAAGGGCCAGCCGGCCACGGCCACCATCACCTCCAACGCCGTCAGCAAGGCGTGTGCGTCCGCGCCGCTGCCGGGCGGTTATGCAGGCTGTCCGGGCATCGCCAGCTGCCCGATCAACACCGACACCACCTTCGCCGGCTACGAATCGTGTGTGAACTGCCTGCTCGGCGAGATCGCCAACGACGTGGGCCGTCGCACCGCGCCGGCCAAGTGCGGCAACGGCGTGAAGGACGCACGCGAGGAGTGCGACTTCGCCGCCGCGCAGGGCGGCTGCGCCGGGGGCACGCCGTGTGCGGCCGTGGGAGCCAGCGCCTGTTCCTGCTCGGTGCCGTGCACGGCCACGGGCTTGTCGTCGTTCGACTTCACGATCGGGCAGGGGGCCGCGAGCTGCGGCGGCTTCTGCACGGGCAATTCGTCGCGAAGCTGCTTCACCGACGCCGGCTGCGCGGCGGATGACGTCGGCGCTCTCGGCACCTGCAACGGGAAAGTGTGCTCCTTCTCCTTTACCCCGTGCACGACCGATTTGGACTGTCTGGACATGCCCGCGGGCGAGGTCTGCGTGGCGGTCGGCCCGACGCCCAACGCCGATGCGTCCGGGCAGCTCACCTACAGCGACAACACCAAGGGCAATCTCGGCAAGGGCTGTCTGTACTTCGGTGGCGGCAACAACCGCATCACGCCACCGGCGCCCATCCCCGACGGCTCGACCATCCCGTTCCGTACCACGGCCTGCCTCGGGTCCAACGTGATCCTGGAGGCCAGCGACGGCACCGGTCCGGCGCAGTGTTCGCGCGGTGTCGCAGCCGCCAAGCACTGCCTCAACGGCACCACCGGCACCGACGGCCAGGGGACCTGCGCTGCCGACAGTGACTGCGGAGAGCAGGCCAACGCCTGCGGGCCAGACGCCCGCTGCTACTTCGGGCCCCCACTTCCCATCGCCGGCGGTCCCGCGCCCACGTGCCTGCTGAACGTGTTCGCCAACGACGCTAGCGGCACGCTCAACCCGGCCACGGGCGAGGCCAGCATCGGCATCAACCTGTTCACGCGCATCTACGCCCAGGTTGCGACGCGTCGCTGCCACAACGGCGCCGCCGGCAACCCTGCGTACCCGAGTCCCGGGCAGTGTGACCTCGACGCCGACTGCGGCGGCGCCGCCGGCTCGTGCAAGCTGGCGCTCCCCTGCCCGACCTGCGTCAGCAACCTGTGTATCGGTGGCACGAAGCACGGGCTGGCGTGCACGAGCGTCGGCTCCAAGGGCACCACGCTCGATTGCCCGCTCAAGGTCGACCTAGACAATTCGGGGTTCCTGTCCACGCTGTCGGTCGCGCTCGGACCGCTCACCACGGGCACCAGCACGGCCACAGCGGACGGCGCCGGGAACTTCTGCGGGTCGACCCAGAACGGCGCCGGCGCCTTCGGTCAGGGACTCACGCAGGGCTCGCTCAAGGTGTCCAGCGTCACGGAGACGGGGACACCCGCCGGCGACCTGCGCGACTTCGCCCCCCACTCGGGGGTGCTCGGCTATACCTTCTGCATTCCCCCCACGGGCACCTTCGTCGACAGCATCGCCTCGCTCCCGGGTCCGGGCGCCGTCTCGCTCTCCGGCACGTTCCAACTGAAGCAGTAAGGAGATTCGCATGATCCGTCGTGGACTCGTCGTCATCGCTGGCTTGGTGCTCGTGGGCAGCGCGGCCCAGGCACAGACCCTGATCCCGGGCGGCGGCAGCAAAAAGACCGACTGCTTCGCCGAGTGGCAGGCGAACACCGCCCCGCCCAAGGGGACCACCATCAAGTGCACCGACGGAACCGCCTGCGATGCCGACGGCGTCGCCGATGGCGCGTGTACGTTCACGGTCGGGATCTGCATCCAGCAGACCAACGTGCCCGGATGCACGCCGTTACCCATCACCTCCGGACCGACGGTCACCGGCGCATCCATCGTGCCGCCTTCGGATCTGACCACCGCCGGGTGTGGCGATGGAACGATCGTCACCGTCCCCCTGATCGAGAAGAAGGGCAAGTGCAAGAAATCGAAGCCCACCAAGCTGACGATGGTCACCGTGGCGGGTAGGTCCGACAAGGACAAGCTCAAGCTGATCTGCCTACCGGCTGCCGGCTCGACGTGCGGCAGCGTCACCACCACCACCCTGCCGCCGTGCCCGGCCAATCCGGCCGGTGGACCGAGCGAGTTGAAGCTCACGACCGTGCCCGGCGGGCTCGGCGGCGATCTCGACAACGGGTTCAACGGCGGATCGCACAACTTCCCGCTGGTCGACACCTCGGCCCTCAACTTCTGCCTCACCGACTGCGGCGGCGCCGACACCAGCTGCACCGGCACCGGCGCCGTCGGCCCGGGCACCAAGAACACCGGGACGTGGGGGGGGCCGCTCCCGCTCATCGCGGCCACGCCGGTATGCGTCGTCAACCGCTTCGACCTGACCAAGGGCATCAAGGTCAGCGAGGCCGACTACGCGACGGGCGCCATCACGGCCGACGTGCCGCTCCTCGCGGACGTATACATCACCACCCCGAGCGAGGTCTGCCCGCAGTGCTCGGGCAACGGCCCGGTGGGTTCGCGGGGCACGTGCAAGGGTGGCAAGAACAACACCAAGCCGTGCACCGTGCACGGACTGGTGCGCGTCAGCGGGGCGCCGTCCAACGACAAGGACTTCGAAATGTCCGCCGATTGCCCCCCGACGGGGGCTCCGGTGGCGACGCTCACGATCAACCTGAACCCGTTCACGACAAGTACCGCCAGCCTCACGGGCTCGCCGCCATGCCAGAGGCAAGTCCGGGATGACGCCTGTACGGCAGGCGGTACCTGCACGCGCGATTGCAGCGCCACCCCCGTGTCGCGTGGCGGCTACCAGCAGTTCTGCTGCTCCAACCCGCCGTTTCTGAGCTGCTTCCCGACGGCGCCCGGCACGCTCGGCAGGATCGACCGTGTCGGCTCCGGAACCGTCCCCACCCCGCAGGGGATGTTCCCGGCCACCAGCAGCGTGGTCCTAGCGTCGGTCTTCTGCGAAGGGGCCACCGGCAACTCAGCCATCGACAACATCGCGGCGGGTCTCCCGGGCCCCGGCGCGCTGCTCCAGCCGATGAACGCCGAATGGATGCAGGCCACCCCGTAGCGTAGGTTCAGGTACGGCGGGGTCCTGTCCGGACCCCGCCGCACACATTGCAAAGCCGTACCGTTCGCGCTAGCAAGACGCCGCTTCGTACCCGACCGCTCAGCCAGGGAGGGGACTATGTCGGATCGGCGTCTTCGGTGGGCCATCGTCGCCGTCATCGCGGCTGCCCTCGGCGCTCTCGCGCCGTCGCCCGCGGTCGCCACCCAGAAGTTCGGGCCGCTGCAGATCTCGGGCAACCTGCAGACGCAGAACCTGATCCGGACTCCGAGCGTCGGCAACTTCGAGTTCGTCCAGAATCGGAACGTCGCCCACGTCCACCTGGACTACAACTGGATCCAGGCGGGCAAGTTCTACGGCAAGTACGACATCCCCTTCATCGAGAACTCGCAGCTGTTCCTGCTCTGGCGCGGGGTGTACGACAGCGTCTACTCGACCACGCCGGGCTTCATCCCCAAGATCTACGAGATCCACGGCAAGGCCTACGGCGGCAAGAACTTCTACCAGTACGCCACCCAGTCCGGGAACTTCGCCACCGGCAAGAAGATCCCCGGCGACGGCCTCGAGCTGAGCGGTCTCACCCACGACGAGCGCGACGCGTTCAAGTTCGAGAACACGCTGCGCGAGGCCTACGCCGACGTCAAGTTCCGCAGCGTCCCGTTGACCATGCGGGCCGGCCGGCAGCAGATCGTGTGGGGCGAGACCGACAACTTCCGCATGCTCGATCGCGCCAACTCCCTGGACCTCACCTGGCACCTCCAGCAGGAGATTCCGGTGCCGGCGTTCGGCTGGGACGAGATCCGTCGCCCGACCTGGATGCTCAAGTTCCTCTACGACCTGGGCGACGTGTGGAAACTGTCGCAGAACTTCCTGGAGTGGTACTGGAACCCCGGCGACTGGCTCCCGGCCAAGCAGGCGTACCTGCCGCGGCCGTGGGGCCTGCCCTTCTACAACCCGCTCGACAACCCGTTCGACGGCGTCTTCATCGGCGGCGCGTGCAGCAACTCCCGCATCCGGACCCAGAAGGTGGGCGGCGCCCCCGGCGAGACGCAGGGCATCTGCACCCAGCTGATGAACGGCACCGACCTGTTCCAGCAGGGCGACTACCACCGCAACCCCATGGAGAACAGCCAGGTCGGCGTGCGCTACCATGCCATCACGCCGCAGGGGCTCGAGTTCACCCTCAACTACTACTATCAGCGCTGGTCTGGCGATGACGGCACCAACTACGCGCCGCTGCGCGGACTCCCGGTGCCGAAGAACAAGGCGGAGAAGGACGCGCTGACCAACATGATCGCCAACGGCATCTTCCCCGCCGAGGCCATCGCACCGTACGTCCACACCGTCGGGGTGTCGGCCAACTACTCCGACGAGACCTACACCCAGGCCGTCCTCCGGATGGAGACCGTGTACGACGTGGGCATCCCCTTCTTCGACGTGGCCAAGCAGACCGCGATCGACACGCCGGTGTTTCCGGGCGTCACCAAGAAGAACATGTGGAAGGGCATGATCGGCTTCGACCGCCCAACATGGATCCGATGGCTCAACAAGAAGAGCACCATCTTCCTGACCGGGCAGTTCTTCTTCCACCATCTGCTCGACAACCCGAGCTGCCAGGGTCAGAACGAGGCCCTCCGTCTGACGAGCGGCAAGCCGGCGAGCGTCCCCTCGTGCCTGGTCGGCGGCCTCGATCTGCCGTCGGCGGCGCGCCCCGGCACCGCGTCGTCGACCTCGGCCGGTAGCCCGGCCTTCCGCGACAAGATCCGTGACTGGGAGACGCTCGCCACCTTTGCGATGTTCACGTTCTATCGCGGCGGCAGCGTCGTGCCCGTCATCGGGATCGCGGTCGATACCACGAACCAGTTCAACATGGAGCCCTTCTGGAACGTCAACTGGTTCGTCAGCGAGTCGTTCGTGTTCAACATCGGGCAGCATTACTTCGTGACCCCGCGGGGCCGGTCCTCGCCGATCTTCGAGACCTGGGGCCTCGCCGGGTTCAACTCCGGCCGCTCCGAGACCAGCGTCCGCCTGACGTACCAGTTCTAGCGGCGCGTCCTCGACGATTGAAAGCGGCGGGGGGCCCCGTTAGACTCCGGGCCCGCGTTCCGATGCGTGCCAGTCCCACCCGCCACCGTGTCGCGCTCGCGATCGCTCTCGTCGGCATGGCGGTGAGCGTGTTCATCCTGGTCATCCACCGCCGCATCGCGGGCGATCCCGGGTACACGAGCTTCTGCAATCTCGGCGGCGCCATCAACTGTGATGCCGTCCTCGGCAGCTCGTACGGCATGCTGTTCGGGGTATCGGTCGCCGCCTGGAGCGTGCTGGCGTTCGGCGTCGGCGCCGCATTGGCGCTGCCGGGCGCGGTCGGAGCCACGGCGGCCGGGGTAACGGATATCGCGCTGCTGGGGCTGGTTTCGGGGACGCTCGGCTTCGGCCTCGTGCTCCTCGGCGTGCAGCACTTCCTGCTGCAGCACTACTGCCTGCTCTGCCTCACGCTCGACGCGGTCATCGTGGCGTGGTTCGTCACCGTCGTACCCCTGGTGTCACGGTTCGCCCCCGGGGGCGCCTCGGGCTGGTGGCAACGGCGCACCGTCGCACGGGCCATGGCGGCCAGCGGCGTGGTGCTCGCCGTGACGGGCGGCACCTGGGCTGCGGTCCGTGGGCCCGGCCCGGCGACTACTGTCGCCGAAGTACGCACCCGCGACCCCAAGTTCTACGAATGGTACTCCAGCCTCCCGGTGCGGCCGATGACGGACCTCGTCACCCCCGACTGCCACCGCAAAGGTCCGCCCGATGCGCCGTTGTCGGTGGTGGAGTTCTCCGACTTCCAGTGCCCGTTCTGTGCCCAGGCGTTCCGCGACCTGCGGGCGCTGATGCGCGAGCGCCCGGAGATGAGCCTCGTCTTCCGGCACTTCCCGCTCGACACCAGCTGCAACAGCCACGTGAGCCAGGCGCTGCATCCAGACGCGTGTCTCGCCGCCTGCGCCGCCGAGTGCGCCGGCCAGCAGGGTCGCTTCTGGGAGTACCACGACGTGCTGTTCGAGAATCATGACCACCTCGAACGCGAGAGCCTGTTCCGCTATGCGCGCAAGATCGGCCTGGACCTGGCTGCGTTCCGGACGTGCCTGGAGAGCCCCGACACCCGCGATCGCATCGGCCTCGACATCGAGGCGGGCGTACGCGCCGGCGTGTCGTCGACGCCCACCCTGTTCATCAACGGGCGGATGGTCGCGGGTGCGCTCGAGCCCCCCTACTATGACTACGCCGTCATCATCGACGGGCATGCCCACGCGGCGCACGGCCCGGCGGGCAGTTGATCCCTGGAAGGAGCACACATGGAGCTGACCGAAGACCTCAAGTACCGCCTCTCGTACCTCACGCTGCGGCTGCTGTTCGACCGCACGCTGTCCGCGGCCGACCCCGGTGCATGCCCCGGGATGCTCGCGTTCCTCGACGTGCTGGCCGGCACGCAGCTCGCCGACGCCGCCGGCGGCGGCAAGCGCTACGCCTCGCAGCGCGAGAAGATCGAGAGCTTCATCGACGCCGAGTTCGACGAGGAGCTGCTCGCCACCATCAACCGCGCCATCGACGAGATTGTCTAGCCCGGCCGTGCGCCGCTGGCTGCCCGCCATCGTGTGGGCAGCGCTCATCTCCCTCTTCTCGACCGACTGGTTCTCGGGCGCCCGCACCGGGCAGGTCGTGCTGCCGCTGCTCGCCGCCCTCTTCCCGTGGGCCAGCGGGGAGCAGTTGCAGGTCCTCCACGGGGCGCTCCGCAAGGCGGGACATTTCTTCGAGTACCTGCTGCTGGGCGTGCTCCTCTACCGCGCGCTGCGTGCCCGCCCCGGCTGGGACCTGCGGACGGCCGGGACAGCGGTCCTCCTGGCAGGGCTCTACTCCATCGGCGACGAGTGCCATCAGTGGTTCGTGCCCGGTCGGACCGCTGCCGCCATGGACTGCCTGATCGACGTGTCCGGCGCCGTCACCGGACAGGCGCTGGTGGCGGGCTGGCGCGCGCTACGCCGGCCGCGCGCCGGTGTCAGAGGCCGAGCTGCTCGCGCAGCGCCTTCACCTCGGTGAGGGTATCGGCGTAGCGACGGAGCGCGCCGATCAGCGCCTCGATCTCCGCCAGCGCCCGATCGATCTCGGTGCGAGGGATACTCTCGAGCGCTTCGGCAAGCACCCGATGCAGCCCGAGCGCCCCCGAGATGCCGTCGACACCGATCGTCCCGAGGCGCTGCTGGAGGTCCCGGGTAAAGGTGGCGATGGCCTCCAGGTCGGGCAGGATACGTGCCAGGTCCGTCGCCTGCTTGAGGCCCTGATCCAGCGCGATCCACACGGTCGTCCCTGGGGCAGCAATCGTCATGCCAGGAGCACCTCGCACATGCCAGGGCGGTCGGTCGGCGCCTGCGTCAACCGGGCAGCCGCAGCGCCCACAAAATTGACTGCCTGCGGGGCCTGCGCTATGGCTCCGCGCCAATGCAAACTCTCTCCTGCGTACCGATCGGGCTCCTCATCATCGCCACCCTTGCGGTCACCTCCGGCTGTCAGCAACCGGCCGAGCAACCAGGCGGCTCCCAATCCGCGGCCGCCCCAACCACCACCAATCCCGGTGACGGTGAGGTCGTGGCCACATACGGCGGGAAGAACCTCACCCGGGGTGAGCTGATGCGGCAGTTCGCCGCCCTCAACCCCCGCCAGCGCACCTTCCTCGCCACCCCGGAGCGCAAGAAGCAGTTCGTCGAGAATACCGTCATGAACAACCTCCTGTTCGAGGAGGGGCAGAAGGCCGGATACGACAAGGACGCCGACACCCTCCGCCAGGTCGACGACCTGAAGAAGCGCCTGGTCGTGCAGCAGGTCATGCGCCAGTACCAGACCCCGCCCACCATCTCCGACGAGCAGGTGCGCACGTACTACGACGAGAACCCGGCGCTGTACTCGACGACGCAGGTCAAGGCCAGCCACATCCTGGTGAAGGACGAGGACACCGCCAAGCAGGTGCTGGCCGACGTGCGCGCCCATCCCGAGAAGTTCGGCGACGTGGCCAAGGAGAAGTCGACCGACACCAGCAGCGCCCAGAAGGGCGGGGACCTCGGCATGTTCGGGGCCGGGCGCATGGTGCCGGAGTTCGAGCGCGTGGCGTTCACGCTCAAGCCGGGCGAGATCAGCGAGGTCGTGAAGACGCAGTACGGCTTCCACGTCATCACGGTCACCGAGCGCAAGGAGGGCGAGCCCAAGCCCTTCGATCAGGTGAAGGAACAGATCCGTGCCACGCTGCGGAACAAGGGCCTCCAGGACCAGGTGCAGGGCCACTTCGACACGCTGAAGAAGCAGGCGGGGCTCACTGTCAACGACGAGGCGCTTGCCAAGGTGAACCCGGCCGAAGGGGTGCCGGCGGGGGAGGCCATGCCGCCTTCGCTGGGCGGGCACTGAGTCGGCTGTTCGGTCCGCGGGCGGAGGGGGCGGGGGCTCGGGGTCTCCGCTTCGCTCCTCGGCGAGCCGCGGTGGGCATCTCTGGCCGGGGGAGACATGCTCGCCTCGTCAAGGCGCTCCGACCCCGAGCCCCCGCCCCCTCCGCCCGCGACGATCGGCGGTGCGTGCCCGCCCACTCAGGTCTTGTGGTGGAGTACCACCCATGGGCCGTCCGGGCGGGGTTCGACGTGGCCGATCAGGGTGGCTGGGACGCCTTCGGCGGTGAGGGCTTGAAGAAGCGTGGCGGCTGCTGAGGCGGGGATGGCGGCGAGGAGGCCGCCGGAGGTTTGGGGGTCCCAGGCGGCTTCGGCGATGGGGGCCGGGGTGGCGGCGTCCACCGTGACGCAGTCGGCCAGCCAGTCGCGGTTCCGGCGGCTGCCGCCGGTCAGGTAGCCGCCGGCATCGACCAGGCGTGCGACGCCGGGCAGGAGGGGGAGGCGGGTGGCGTCGAGGACGAGACGCACGGCGCTGCCGTGCGCCATCTCGTAGGCGTGGCCGAGAAGACCGAAGCCGGTCACGTCGGTGCAGGCGTGGACCTCGACGGTACGGAGGGCGCGCGCGGCGGCGGCGTTGAGCGCCAGCATGCTCTCCACGGCGGCACGCTCCTCGTCCGGGTGCGCGGCGCGGCATTTGAGGGCCGTCGTGACGATCCCCGTCCCGAGCGCCTTGGTGAGCACGAGCACGTCGCCGGGGCGGGCGCCGACGTTGCGGAGGATGCGGTCGGGGTGCACGAAGCCGGTGACCGCCATGCCGAACTTGATCTCCTCGTCGATGACCGTATGGCCGCCCACCACGAGGACGCCGGCCTCCGCCGCCTTGGCGAGCCCCCCGCGTAGGATGTCGGTGAGTACCCCGGGGGGTACGTCCTTCTGCGGAAAGCAGGCGATATTGAGCGCCGTGCGTGGCTCGCCACCCATGGCGTACACGTCGGAGAGCGCGTTGGCGGCGGCGATCGCGCCGAACTGGAAGGCGTCGTCGACGATGGGCGAGAAGAAGTCGACCGTCTGCACCAGCGCCATGTCGGGCGCGATACGGAACACCCCGGCGTCGTCGGACGTCGCCGTGCCGACCAGGAGATCGGGATGCGCCACCACCGGCAGCACCCCGAGCAAACGCGACAGGTCCGCCGGACCCAGCTTACCGGCTCACCCGGCGGCACGCGCCCGGTCCGTCAGCCGGAAGAGCTCGGGGCGCGTGCGGGAGCCACTTTCGCCTTCGGCCATGCGGCGCAACGCTAGCCGCGGGGCCCGGCCCTGTCCAGCTCAGTGCCGGAGCTTGCGCAGGTCACCCACCCGTACGGTCACGCCCGTCCGGTCGCACCAGTCGAGGAAGGCGATGGCGAACTTCCGGCTGGCGTTGATGAGGTCGCGGAAGACGGCGGCCGTGATCTCGCCGTGCGCGCGGCAATGCGTCTCGATCAGTGCCTTGGCCTCGTCGGCCGCGCTGCGCGCGTAGTAGATGTCCGGCGCGATGCGGGCGACCCGTTTCTCGGCTTCGAGCACGCCGAGCACGTCCACCAGCCGTTTGCGCGGCACCCCGACGGCCTCCTCGAGCTGCCGCAGGTCGGGTGGGGTGAACCGTCCTTCAGCCAGGAGCCGCTCGACTCGCGTCCCCAACGCCCGCGCCTCGGCGCCGAGGGCGACCTTGTGCTCCGGCAGCCGGACGACGCTGTCCTCACGCACCAGCGCCTTCGCCGCCACCATGCGATCGATCGCCCAGCGGAACACTTTGGCCCCCACCTCCCAGGGGAGCTGCGTGCGCAGGCTTTCCATCTCGAGGCCGGGCGCCAGGGGCTCCTTCTGGTGCGTCGCCGCGGCGGCGGCCCGCACGGCGGCGTCGAACTGCGTCCATTTACCGGCGGTGGTGTAGCTCTCGGGGGCGCGCGCGTCGGGAATGGGAATGGCCCCCGCAACACCGGCGAACGCCGAACTGGCCTCGTCGTCACGCAGGTTGAGCGCCTGCGCGACGGTGGAGGCGTCGCTCGCGAACTCCGGGGCCAGATCGAGGAACGCGCGCGCGGCGTCGGTCGCCTTCCCGTCCCGCAGCTCGCGCAGGCGCTCGACGAGCCCCTCCTCGGCCCGCCCATGCCGGTCCGCGAACGGGTTCACCACCACGCCACCCCCGAGCGTCCAGCGCGCCGTCTCGTCACGGATGATGAAACGGTCGCCGCGCATCGCCAGCACCGGCTCGGCGAGCAGGAGCTGCGCCCAGTCGTGGCTCCGCGGGGCGAGCTCGGCCGGGCCGCCGAGCACGACCAGCTTCGCCATCACCTCGGCCGTGCCCAGGTAGAAGCGCACCCGGGCGTGGGTGGCCACGGGGCGGCGGGCGCCCGGGCGGATTTCTACCCACGCATCGAGCCGGCGGGTGAGCCGCTCCACGCGCTCGTGGCACACCACGTGGCCGCGCCCGAGATCGCTGCGCTCGATACCGGCCAGGTTCATCGCCACCCGTTGGCCATGCTCCGCACGCGGCACGGGCACACCATGGACCTCGAGGCTGCGCACACGGGCCGGCTCGCCGCCGGGAAGGACTCGTACCGCGTCCCCTTCCCGCACCTCGCCGGCGATCGCCGTGCCGGTCACCACCACCCCATGACCGCGGATGACGAACGCCCGGTCGACCGGCAGCCGGAAGTACCCGGCCGGTGGCGGCCCCGGCGGCGCGGCGAGCTGTACGGCGATCTCCGCCCGGAGGGCGTCGAGGCCGCTGCCGGTGAGGGTCGACACCGGGACGACGGGCGCGTTCTCGAGGGTCGTGTCGAGGGTCAGTATCTCGATCTCCTCGCGCACGGCGGCCACCCGGGCCGCGTCCACCAGGTCCGTCTTGGTGATCACGAAGATGCCGCGGCGCACGCCGAGCAGGTGGAGGATGTCGAGATGCTCTTCGGTCTGCGGCATGACCCCGTCGTCGGCCGCGACCGTGAACAGGACCAGGTCGATCCCGTGGGCACCGGCCAGCATGTTGCGGATGAAGCGCTCGTGTCCCGGCACGTCGACGATGCCCGCCCGCTCGCCCCCGGGCGCGTCCAGGAACGCAAACCCCAGATCAATCGAGATGCCGCGTTCCTTCTCCTCTTTGAGGCGGTCGGTGTCCTGACCGGTAAGGGCCCGGATGAGGGAGGTCTTGCCGTGGTCGATGTGCCCGGCGGTCCCGATGATGAGCGGCACCCTACAGCTCCACGTCGAGATCCGAGGGCGCGAAGATGCCGCGCAGGTCGAGCAGGAAGCGGCCGTCGTGCACGCGCCCGATCACCGGCGGGCGGGCGCTCCGGAAGCGCGCCGCGATGCGATCGGCGGGCACGTCGGGGTGCACGACGGCGAGCGCGCGGCTGGGCAGCGGCACCCCCGGCAGGGCACCGCTGCCCACCTCGCCTTCCGACACGACCACCGTCACCTGGTAGCCGGCGCCGAGCCGGGCGGCCAACCGCGGGGCCGCCTCACGGCCGACGGCCTCGAGGTCGGCCAGGGAACGCGTGAGCCAGCGCAGCGTCGGCACCGCGGTCGTCACGTCCGGCGCTTCACGGTAGAGACGCAAGGTGGCGCCGAGGGCCGCCAGGGTGAGCTTGTCGGGACGCAGCGCACGCCGCAGCGGGCTCTCCGCCAACCGTGCGACGAGGTCGCGCCGGCCGACGATCAATCCGGCTTGCGGCCCGCCGAGGAGCTTGTCGCCGCTGAACGTCACCAGGTCCGCACCGGCGGCGATGCGCTCGCGGACGATCGGCTCGCGGGGCAAGCCGTAGGCCGAGAGGTCGACGAGCGCCCCGCTGCCGAGGTCCTCCACCACCGGCACGTTCGCCTCCCGCCCGAGCGCCACCAGCGCGGGCAGGTCGACCGCGGCTGTGAAGCCGACGACGCGGTAGTTGCTGGTGTGCACCTTCAGGAGGAGTGCCGTATGCGGCCCGAGCGCCCGCCGGTAGTCGTCGGGATGCGTGCGGTTGGTGGTCCCCACCTCGCGCAGGCGGGCGCCGCTCTTGGCCATCACGTCGGGAATGCGGAACGCCCCCCCGATCTCGACCAGCTCGCCGCGCGACACGATCACCTCGCGATCGACGGCGAGCGCGTTCAGTACCAGAAGCACCGCGGCGGCATTGTTGTTGACCACCAACGCGGCCTCAGCGCCGGTGAGCGCGCACAGGTCGTCGGCCACCAGCGCGTCCCGCTCCCCACGGCGCCCGGTGACGAGGTCGAACTCCAGGTTGCTGGCCCCGCGGGCGGCGGCGACCACCGCCTCGACTGCGGCCTCGGCCAGCACGGCGCGTCCGAGGTTGGTGTGGAGCACCACGCCGGTGGCGTTCACGACCCGCGTGAGCCGCGGGCGTCCGTCCCGCTCGAGCAGCGTCGCGAGCGACGACAGGATCGCCTCCGGAGCTGGCACCTCCGCCCCGGTGGCAACCGTGGAACGGATGTCGTCCAGGACCCCCCGCAACGCCTGCACCACGTGCTCGCGCCGGTAGTGTACGACAAGCGCCGTCGCGGCCGGGTGCTGCAGGAGCCGTTCGAGCGACGGAATCGCGCGCCGGGGGTTCACGCGCCGCATCGTGCCTGACGGCGTCCCTCCCGAACAAGGGCGGCCTTGATTCCCCACCCGGCCGCGTGTTTGGTACCCATTCATGCGCGCCCTGGTATGTGACGTAAGCGTCCCGCGACAGGTGGTGAGCGGGCTCCTCGGGCAGTTGGACAAACGGTTCTTCTTCGGGCCGTTCTCGCCCGCCGCTCTGCGCGACGTGCCCGACCCCGACCTCCCCGCCCCCGACTGGGTCACCATCCGCACGCGCCTGTGCGGCATCTGCGGGAGCGACTGCAAGCAGATGTTCCTGAACGGGAACATGGACAATCCCATGACCGCGCTCATCTCGTTCCCGCAGGTGCTCGGGCACGAGGTGGTCGGCACCATCGAGCGCGTCGGGCCGGCCGTCACCACCCGTCGGGTCGGCCAGCGGGTGGTGCTGAACCCGTGGCTCTCGTGCGGCCCGCGCGGCATCACGCCCCCCTGTCCGGAATGCGCGGCCGGCCAGTTCTCCATCTGCCGTAACTTCGCCCACGGGATCATCCCCCGGGGCATCCACACCGGGAACAGCAGCAAGGCGACGGGCGGCTTCGCCCCCCTCGTGCCGGCTCACGAGTCCATGTGCATTCCGATTCCGGACCGGGTCTCCGACGAGCAGGCCGTGCTCGCGGACCCCTTCTCGGTCTCGTTGCACGGCATCCTGAAGCGCCCGCCGGCCCCGGGTGGCACCGCGCTGGTCTACGGCTGCGGTACGCTCGGTCTGCTCGCGATCGCGATCCTGCGGGCGCTCCATCCGTCGGTACGGGTGTTCGCGATCGCCCGTTTCCCGCACCAGCGCACGCTCGCCGAGCGCTTCGGTGCCCACGTCGTGCTACCGCACGAGCCGGTGGCGACGGTCGTGACCCGGGTCGCGGCCGAGACCGGCGCGCAGGTGCTGCAGCCGTGGTTCGGGTTGCCGTGGCTCTATGGGGGCGGCGTCGACGTGATCTACGACACCGTTGGTCTGCCGGCCACGATCGAAACCGGGCTCCGCATCGCCGCGTCCCGCGGCGCGATCGTGGTGACCGGCGTCGAGGTGCCACGGCGCTTCGAGTGGACGCCGCTCTACTTCAAGGAGATAACCATCATCGGCTCGAACGCGTTCGGGGTGGAGGAGTTCGAAGGGCAGCGACGGCACGCGATGGAGATCTATCTCGACCTGGTCGCGCAGGGGCGGATCGACTGCACCCCCATCCTCACGCACCGGTTCACCCTCGATCAGTACCGGGAGGCGTTCCTGGCGTGCGGCGACCAGGGTGGATCGGCAGCCGTGAAGGTGCTCTTCACCTACGAGGCCCCCTGAGGGACCGGACGATGGCCGATCGCCGGGCGGTCGCCACCGACATCGTGCGCCGTCTGCGCGCCGCGGGGCACGAGGCGTACTTCGCCGGCGGGTGCGTCCGCGACCAGCTCCTCGGACGCGTGCCCCTCGACTTCGACGTGGCCACCAGCGCGCCGCCCGAGACCGTGCGGGCACTGTTCCGTCACACGGTGCCGGTCGGCGAGCAGTTCGGCGTCATCCTGGTGGTCGAAGGCGGCGACCGCTACGAGGTGGCCACCTTCCGGTCCGACGACGCCTACGTCGATGGCCGGCGGCCGAGCCGGGTGCACTTCGGCTCGGTGCGCGACGACGCGCTCCGCCGTGACTTCACCATCAATGCGCTCTTCCTGGATCCGCTGACCGGCCAGGTGGTGGATCACGTCGGCGGCGAGGGCGACCTGCGCGCCGGCGTCATCCGGGCCGTGGGCGACGCGGGGGCCCGCATCGCCGAGGACCGTCTGCGCATGCTACGCGCCGTTCGCTTCGCGGCCCGGCTCGGCTTCGCCATCGAGCCCGCCACCCGCGCCGCCATCGTTGCCGCCGCGCCCACCCTGCCCGACATCGCTGCCGAGCGCATCGGTGACGAGATGGTGAAGATCCTGGCCGAAGGCGGCGCCCGCACCGGCTTCGCGCTGCTCGCCGACACCGGGCTCCTGGAAGCCGTGCTCCCCGAGGTCGCGCGCATGCAGGGGGTGGAGCAGTCGCCCGACTTCCATCCCGAAGGGGACGTGTTCGTACACACCCTCCTCCTCCTCGCCCAGTGTACCGCCGGCACTGCCGAGACGCTCGCCCTGGGCGCGCTCCTCCATGACGTGGCCAAGCCGGTCTCCGTCGGGCACCACAAGGGGCGGATCACGTTCTACGGTCATCAGTCGGTCGGGGCCGAGATGGCGCTCGACATCTGCCGGCGTCTGCGGCGCAGCCGCGCCACCGCCGAGCGGGTGGCATACCTGGTGCGCAACCACCTGCGCCTGGTGCAGGCGCCAGACATGCGGCTGGCGACCCTGAAGCGCATGCTGCGCGAGGACGGGTTCGACGAGCTGCTGGCGCTGGCGCGCATGGACGCGCTCGCCTCGAACGGCGACCTCACGTTCGTGGAGTTCTGTATCCGCCGCTGCGCCGAGCTGCGGCACGAGGAGAGTATGCACCCGCTGCGTCTCCTCGGCGGGGGCGATCTGATCGCGCTCGGCTACCCGCCCGGCCCACTCCTGGGCGAGATACTGCACGCGCTCGAGGAGGCCCAGTTGGACGGCGAGGTGCGGACGCGCGTCGAGGCCACGGCGTTCGTCGCGGCACGCTTCCCGCCGCCCGCTCCGACGTGCTGAACGGAACCGCGCTCAGTGCGGCTGCGCGACCAGGTCCTGCAGGTAGCGCTCAATGCGGCGGCGCGACCAAATCTTGCAGGTAGCGCACGAGGAGCCGGACCCCGAAGCCGGTAGCCCCCCGGGGCGCGTGGGGGAGGTCCTTCTCGGTGAAGGCCGGGCCGGCGATGTCGAGATGGGCCCAGGCGGCCCCGTCGACGAACTCCTGCAGGAAGAGGCCGCCGATGATGCTGCCAGCCTCACCGCCGCTCGAGACGTTCTTCAGATCGGCGATGGGGCTCTTCAGGTCGTCACGATACTCGCGCACCAGCGGCAGCTGCCACAGCGGTTCGCCCGCGCTCTGCCCGGCCGCGATCAGGCTATCGACCAGGCCCTGATCGTTGCCCATCACGCATGCCACCAGGCTACCGAGCGCGATGCGCGCCGCGCCGGTGAGTGTCGCCAGGTCGATGATCGCATCCGGCTTCTCGCGCGAGGCGAGGGCCAGCGCGTCGGCCAGCACCAGGCGTCCCTCGGCGTCGGTGTTGAGCACCTCGACCGTCTTGCCGTTGAGGTACCGGATGATGTCACCCGGCTTCTGGGCCCGACTGCCGGGCAGGTTCTCGGTGGCCGGGACGTAGGCGGTCACGTCGACGGGCAGCCGGAGACGCGCCGCCGCCGCCACCGCGCCCAGCACCGCGGCCCCGCCGGCCATGTCGTACTTCATGGTTTCCATGGACTTGGGGGGCTTCAACGAGAGCCCGCCCGAGTCGAACGTGATCGCCTTCCCGACCAGGGCCAGGCGACGGTGCGCGTCCTTCCCGGCCCAGCGGAGCTGGATGAAGCGGGGCTCCTCGTGGCTGCCGCGTGCGACGGCGAGCAGCCCGGTGAGCCCCTCCTTTGCCAGCCGCTTCGGCCCCCACACCTCGGCACTCAGGCCTTCGATCTCGCCGGCACGCCGCGTCGCCTGCTCGCCCAGGAAGGTCGGCGTCTTCACCGACGCCGGCTCGTTTACCAGGTCACGTGCACCGAACACCTCGGCCACGCTGGCCTCGACCACCGCCAGGGGCCCCCGCATCGTGGCCGGATCGAGCGCGTCATCGACCAGCGTGAGGGCACTCACGGTCCGCTTGTTCTTCTCGTCGGAGGTGTAGCGTGCGAAGCGGTACCCGGCGAGCTGAAATCCCTCCACGAACGCGGCCAGTGCATCGGGTCGATCGGCGCCCGCGCCGACCTGTACCGTCACCCGTCGAGCCCGCTGCCGCTCGGCCTCCTGCCGGGCCTTGGCCCCGGCACGGCGCCAGACGTCGGTGGGCGGCGCGGTCGGGCCGAGGCCGACCAGCACCAAAGTGGGATTGCTGTGGTGGACGAAGAGTTCGTCGGCCCGGGCGCGGAAATCGACCCGCCGCAGCCGCGGCGCCAGCGCGCTCGCCAGACGCCGATCCAGCCGGCGTACCGACGCCCCGACCGTTCCCTCGAGGACCGGCAGAACGATAACCTCGGCCGTCCCCTCCCCCATCCGTCCCCGCACTGCACGCACTCGCACCATCGCGCCTCCTTGGTTCCGTCAGCGGAACGTCTTCTTCGCCAGGTAGAACATGACCGCACCCGCCCCCGCGTAGGCCGCCACCCCTTCGATCAGGCCGAGGCCGGTGGTGAACGTGAACACGAGCAGCACCAGCGCCGTCCCGATCACCGCCACCACCCGCTCGATGCGCTCTTCGCGGTCCCGGGCCTCCTGTACGAAGGCCGCGACTGCCGCTCCGCACGACGGGCATCGCCCGCCCGGCTTGCGCACCAGCAGCACCCCGCAGTGCGGGCAATCAACCTGCTGCCGGAGCGGCACGGTGGCAATCTACCCGATCCGTCGCCCCCGAAAAAACGCGGGGCGCCGAGGCCTGATGGCCCCGTCGCCCCGCCGGCGGGAGGTCGCAAACGGCGCTAGTCGCCGCTTGCCTTGCGCAATTCGTCGGGCTCGTCGGCGCGCAGGGTCACCAGCTGCCCGCGCGGCTTATCCAGCATGCGACTCTTGAGTTCGTGCAGGCCACGCCGCAGGTACTGCGCGTTCAGGTCGAGCACGTCGCAGATGTTTTCGAACGAAAAGAGGTCATTGGCCTCAGTGTCCTCGAGCCACTCTTCGGCCTCACGGAAGAGCTGCTGCCCGTGGGTGTCACGTGCCGCCATCTGCTTGCGATACACGTCGAGCGCGTCCTCGAGCACGGCGATCATGAGCCGCCGCTCTCCCTCCATCTCCCCCCGACGCCGCAGCCGATCGAAAAACTGCGAGGGCAGCAGGGTATCGGGCACGAACAACCCCGCCATCCGCTCCTCGATGCCGTATTCACGTTCTTTCATTGGGGCTTCCTGAACGCCTCCATCGTATCCGGTTGTTTGCATATCACTCCACCACGTCGTTCCTACATTTGTGGCTTGGACGCAATCGCGGGATCGATATTCAAGGGCCGGCGGGGCCGGCGTACGTCCGCAATCGTCGTATTTTCAAATAGATCGAGCACCCGGCGTTGGCCTTCGCGCCAGATACGCTCCATCCCGCAGGTGCCGAGGAGGAAGCAGTCGGGGTGATCCCCGACACAGGCGTTGAGCGAGATCGGGCCTTCGACGGCCTCGATCACGTCGCGGAAGGTCATGTGTTCGGCCGGGCGGGCCAGCACGTAGCCCCCATGGGGACCGCGGCGCGACCGCACCAGACCCTTGTGGATCAGCTCCTGCACGATCTTCTCGAGGAACTGTCGCGGTACCCGCTCGCGAGCGGCGATCTCCGACACGGAGCACGCCCGGTCGCTGTTCTCCTCGCCCGCCAGGTGGATGACGGCTCGCAACGCATAGTCGATCTTCCGGCTCACTTGCAGAATCGGCATGGCGTCTCCCTCATGGCTCCAGCTGCTCCACCCAGGCCATCTGGATGCGTTCGAGCTTGCCCTCGCTCGAGGCCTGGGGGTCGTCGGCGAACGCGGCGAGGGCGAGGACCCACTGCCGCAGGTCCGTGAAGCGGACGCGCAGCGGGTCCACGTCCGGATGGGCCGCCGCCAGCTGCTCGGCAATGTCCTCGGCGTCTTCCCATGACAATGGCATGGTCGGGCCTCACAGCTCCTCGAGCCGTTTCTGCGCCAGCGCTTCCGTCAGCGACTGATCCATGATGCGGCGGGCGAACGGCTCCGTCTCGCGGCCGAGGGCATCGACCGCGTCGCGGATGGCGACGTAGTCCTCCGCACCCCGCGCCGACTCGAGGGCCGCCAGGGCCGTCGCAATCCACTCGCCCTCGCCGTCCGCGAGCAAGGCCCCCTGCGCCGCCAGCGAGGCGCGCGTGGCGTGCAGGATGGTATCGGCCTCGACGCGCGCCTCGCGGACCTGTCGTTGCCGGACGTCCTCCTCCGCGTAGTCTATCGACTCCTCCAACATGCGTTCCAGCTCGGCTTCCGTGAGGCCGTGGGACGGCTTCACCTCGACGGAATGCTCGCGGCCCGTCCGCAGGTCGGTGGCGGTCACGCTCAGAATGCCGTTCGCGTCGATCAGGAACGTCACCTCGACGCGCGGTACCCCCGCCGGCAGCGGCGCGATGGGAATCTTGAACCGTGCCAGGCTCCGGTTGTCGGTCGCGAGCTCGCGTTCGCCCTGGAGGACGTGCACATCGATGGCCGTCTGGTCATCGACTGCGGTGGTGAACATTTCCTTCACCCCGACCGGGATGGTCGTGTTGCGGTCGACGAGCCGGGTGAACACGCCGCCCATGGTCTCGATGCCGAGCGACAGCGGGACGACGTCGAGCAGCAGCATGTCCTTTCGCCCCCCGGAGAGGATACCGGCCTGGATGCCCGCACCGAGCGCGACCACCTCGTCGGGGTCGATGTCGACCAGCGGCGGTTTCCCGAACATTGCCTCCAGGTGACGGCGCACCAGCGGCATCCGCGTCGACCCGCCGACCGCCACCGCCTCACGCACCTCGCCCGGCTGCACGCCGGCATCCCGCAGGGCCTGCCGGCACGGGGCCCCCGTGCGCTCGACCAGGTCGCGCACCAGGTCTTCGAGCTCGGTCCGGGTCACGACACGACGCACGACCTCACCCCGCGGGAGCGTGACGGTGAGATCGACCCGCTCGTGGGTGCTGAGCGCGCACTTCGCCTCTTCTGCGGCGGCGCGCGCCCGGGCGCGGACCTCCGCGTCCTGCTGCACCGCCGGCGGCAGTGACCCCAGGGCCAGCTCGGCGAGCCGTTCGTCGAAGTCGTCCCCGCCGAGCCGGGTGTCCCCGCTCGTAGCGAGCACCTCGAACAGCCCCGCGCGCAGCTTGAGGAGCGATACGTCGAACGTACCGCCGCCCAGGTCGTAGACCGCGACCACCCCGTCCGCCCCCTTGTCGAGCCCGTAGGCGAGCGCAGCCGCGGTGGGCTCATTGACCAGCCGAAGCACCTCGAGGCCGGCCAGCCGTCCGGCGTCGCGGGTGGCCTGGCGCTGGCCATCGTCGAAGTAGGCCGGCACCGTGATGACGGCCCGGCTCACCGGCTCGCCGAGGGCCGCTTCGGCACGGCGCTTGAGCTCGCGGAGGATCCACGCCGACACCTCGGGGGGGGTGACCTCGCGGTCCCCGACTGCGAAGCGTACGACCCCGGCGCTGCTCGGGGCGAAGCGGTAGCGGCGGCGGTCGTCCGCGCTCACGTCGTCGATGCCGATCCCCATGAAGCGCTTGACCGACAGGATGGTGTCGAACGGCCGTTCGGACGCGAGGGCGCGGGCGCGCCCTCCCACCACCACCTCGCCCCCGGGCAGGAACGCGACCGCCGACGGCAGCAGGCGTTCGCCGGTCTCGGGATCGGGCAACAGCCGTGGGCCGCCGTCCTCCAGGACCGCGACCAGGCTGTTGGTGGTCCCCAGATCAATGCCGATGATGCGTCCCACGGAGTCCTTCTCCCACCGCGTCCTCGATATCCCCGAGCAGCGTACGCAAGTACGCGATCTCTGCCAGCCGTCGCGCGAGCTCGTCGAGCACCCCCGCGGCGTCGCCGTTCCAGGCCGCGTAGCGAGCCACCAGCTCGGCGTACAGGCCCTTGAGCCGTGCCGCCAACGACGCCTGCAGCGCGCACACGTCGTCCCGCAACGCCTCGCGTGCGGCGCCGGCGCCGGCACGGAACTCGCCGAGCTTCTCCTGGGTCTCGAACACCTCGGCCACCAAGGCGGCCGGCACCGTATTGCCGCGTTCGGCCAACCGGGTGCCGTGCAGCTCGAGCCAGTAGCGGCCGCGTGCCACCGGGTCGCGCAGCGTGCGATAGGCACGGTTCACCTGTGCGCTCGTTTCCACGCTGTGCGTCCGCTCGCGCTCCCCGGCCGTCTGGAAGCGATCCGGGTGCACGGCGCGTGCGGCGGCGTGGTAGCGTTCCTCGAGCGCACCCACGTCAACGGCGAGCCGACGTGGTAGTCCCAGCACCGCGAACAGATCCGTCTCTGCCGCGAGCGCCTGCGGCGCGCCACAGGACGCGCACACCACCATCCCACCGCCGGCGGCGTCGCATTTCCAGCACGTGCTCTGCCCGGTGCTCGTCATCCCGCCTCATCAGCGCCCGCTCAGACCACGAAGGACGAGCCACAGCCGCAGCTGCGCTTGACGTTTGGATTGCGCAGGTTGAAGCCGGAGGCCATGAGCTCGTCCTGGTAGTCGAGCTCGGTGCCCTTCAGGTACAGGAAGCTCTTCCGATCGACGACCAACTTGGCGCCCGCGTGCTCAAACACCTTGTCGCCGTCGCGCGGCTGATCGAGGTCCATCTTGTAGGTGAGGCCCGAGCAGCCACCCCCGACCACCTTCACCCGCAGGCCAGCGTCCGGCGTCCCCTTCTCCGCCACCAGCGCGTGGATCTTGCGGGCGGCTTCGTCGGTCATCGAAATCACGGTCAGCTTGCCCCCTTGACCGGCCGCCTGTGGCCGATGGAGATCACGGTCAGCTTGCGACCTTGAACGCCGGCTTGTCGTCGTCGGTCGCGGCGCCACGGCGCTTCTTCCAGTCGGCGATGGCCGCCTTGATGCCGTCCTCGGCCAGTACGGAGCAGTGGATCTTGACCGGCGGGAGGGACAGCTCCTGCACGATGTGGGTGTTCTTGATCTGCATGACCTCGTCGACCGTCTTGCCTTTCACCAGCTCGGTCACGAAGCTCGAGCTGGCGATCGCGCTGCCGCAGCCGAAGGTCTTGAAGCGGGCGTCTTCCACCACGCCGTCGTCGCTGATCTTGAGCTGCAGCTTCATCACGTCGCCGCACTCGGGGGCACCCACGACGCCGGTACCGACGTTGGGCTCGTCCTTGGCGAACGACCCGACGTTGCGGGGGTTCGAGTAGTGTTCGAGAACCTTGTCACTGTATGCCATGTCTCTCCTCCGGATTGCTCACGTCACTCGCGTTGCCACGCCACGGACTTGAGGTCGATCCCTTCCTTCGCCATCTCGTAGAGCGGCGAAAGGTCACGCAGCCTCAGCACCTCATGCACCACCCGCTCGGCGACGTAGTCGACCTCCTCATCGGTGTTGAAGCGGCCGAGACCGAAACGGATCGAGGTGTGTGCCAGCTCCTCGCCCACGCCGAGCGCCTTCAGGACGTACGACGGCTCGAGCGTCGCCGACGTGCAGGCGGAGCCCGACGAGACGGCGATCGCCGGCGGAGACTGCCCGACGGCGATCGGGCTGGTCGAGCCGTTGAGGCCCATGAGCAGCGACTCGCCTTCCACGTACGAGAAGCTGACGTTCAGGTTGCCCGGCAGCCGGTGCACCGGATGCCCGTTCAGGTAGATGTCGTCGAGCGCCGCCCACAGGCGGTCCTTCAACCGTTCGCGCAGCCGGACCAGGCGCTGCGCTTCGTCGGCCATCCCCTCCCGGCAGAGCGCACACGCCCTGCCGAACCCGACGATCCCCGGCACGTTGAGGGTGCCGGAGCGCATGCCACGCTCGTGTCCCCCGCCATCGATGATGGCCGCGAGGCGCACCCGCGGGTTCTTGGCGCGGACGTACAGGGCCCCGATGCCCTTCGGGCCGTACATCTTGTGCGCCGTCAGCGAGAGCAGGTCGATGTGCATCGCCTCCACGTCGATCGGCAGCTTGCCGACGCCCTGGGTGGCGTCGGTATGGAAGAGCACCCCGCGCTCGCGCGTGACCTTGCCGATCTCGCCGATCGGGTTGATGGTGCCGACCTCGTTGTTGGCATACATGATCGACACCAGGACGGTCTTGTCGGTGATCGCGCGCCGCACGGCGTCCGGATCCACCATCCCGAACCGGTCCACCGGCAGGTAGGTGACCGTGGCAAGGCCCTTGCGCTCGAGCGCCTTACAGGTGTCGAGAATGGCCTTGTGCTCGGTCACCGCGGTGACGACGTGGTTGCCCTTGTCGCGGTAGAACTCGAGGACGCCCTTGACCGCCAGGTTGTCGGACTCGGTGGCACCGCTGGTGAAGACGATCTCCTTCCCCTTGGCGCTGAGGAGACGAGCGATCTCCTCCCGCGCCCCGTCGACCGCCTTCTCGGCCTGCCAGCCGAAGCCGTGACTCCGGCTGGCGGCGTTGCCGAACACCTCGGTCAAGTACGGCATCATCGCCTCGAGCACCCGCGGATCGAGGGGTGTGGTGGCGTGGTTGTCCATGTACACGGCCTTGCTCAGCATCCGCGTGCAGCCTCCCTGCAGTACTCTAAACCGGGTATACCGGACCCGATGACTCCACTATATGGACGCGCCTCTTCCTGCTGTCAACGTGGCTTCGCTATCGCCCGCATCGCGCGTCAGGACAGAACGGCGTTACGCTCCCGGAGCCACGGCAGCCAGCGACTGCGGTAGCACCTGCCGCAGGAACATCCCGGTGTGCGAGGCGCCACAGGCCGCCACGTCCTCAGGGGCTCCGGCCACCACCAAGGCCCCCCCCCGGTCGCCGCCATCCGGGCCAAGGTCGATCACGTAGTCGGAGACCTTGATCACGTCGAGATTGTGCTCGATCAGCAGAACCGTGTTGCCGGCGTCGACGAGGCGCTGCAGCACCTCGAGCAGGCGGCGTACGTCGTCGAAGTGCAACCCCGTGGTGGGCTCGTCCAGGACGTAGAGCGTCCGCCCGGTCACCCGGCGGGCCAGCTCGCGCGCCAGCTTCACACGCTGCGCCTCGCCGCCGGACAACGTGGTGGCGGACTGCCCTAGCCGGACGTATTCGAGACCGACCTCCCGCAGCGCCTCCAGGCGCGTGCGGACGGCGGGCACGTTGCCGAGGAAGTCGAGCCCCTCGCTCACGGTCAGGTCGAGCACGTCGGCGATGCTGCGGCCCTTGAAGCGGACCTCGAGCGTTTCGCGATTGTAGCGTCGTCCGGCACACACCTCGCAGGTGACGAACACGTCGGGCAGGAAATGCATCTCGATCGCGATCAACCCATCGCCGGCGCACGCCTCGCACCGGCCCCCCTTCACGTTGAACGAGAAGCGGCCCGGCCCATAGCCGCGCGTGCGCGCTTCGGGGAGCTGGGCAAACAGCTCGCGGACCGGACCGAACGCGCCCGTGTAGGTGGCCGGATTCGAGCGCGGGCTCCGCCCGATCGGCGCCTGGTCGATCTGGATCACCTTGTCGATCATCTGCCAGCCGGTGAGGGTATCGTAGGGCGACGGCGGCTCGCGCGATCCTCCCAGGCGTTCGGCGAGCGCCCGGTAGAGCGTGTCGAGGACGAGCGTGCTCTTCCCGGAGCCTGACACACCGGTCACACAGGTCATGGTCCCGAGAGGGATGTCGATGTCGACCGCGCGCAGGTTGTTGCCGCGTGCGCCGCGCAATCCGATCGTCCAGCCCACGCCCCGGCGGCGGGTCTCCGGCACCGGAACCGCACGGCGCCCGACCAGATACGCGCCCGTCAGCGACGCCGGGTGGGCCATGATCGCCGCGGGCGAGCCGACCGCGACCACCTCGCCACCGTGCACGCCCGCCCCCGGACCCATGTCGATCACGTGGTCGGCGGCCAGGATCGTGTCCCGATCGTGCTCGACGACGATGACCGTGTTGCCGAGGTCGCGGAGCTCCCGCAGGGTCACCAGCAGGCGCGCGTTGTCGCGCTGGTGGAGTCCGATCGACGGTGCATCGAGGATGTAGAGCACGCCGACCAGCTTCGAGCCGATCTGGGTCGCCAGCCGGATGCGTTGCCCCTCGCCGCCCGACAGGGTGACCGCGCCGCGATCGAGCGTCAGGTAGTCGACACCAACGTCCACCAGAAACCCGAGGCGGGCGGTAATCTCGCGCACGATCGGGCGCGCGATGTCGGCCTCCCCGCGCGGGAACTCGAGCCCGCCGAAGAACGCCGCCGCGGCGCCGATCGAGAGGGCCGACACCTCGATCAGGCTCTGCCCCGCCACGCGTACGAAGCGCGCCTCGCGGCGGAGGCGCGCGCCCTCGCAGGCCGGGCAGAGCCGGTCGGTGACCAGCCCTTCGAGCTCGTCGCGCAGCCAGCTCGAGCGGGTCTCCCGCTGCCGGCGCTCGAGGAGCGCCAGGAGACCGGGAAACGGCCGCCGCACGACCCGACGCTGGCCCTCACGGGTACGCGTGAACTCGATCTCCTGATCGCCCGAGCCGTCGAGGAGGAGCGTCCGCACGGCCGGCGCGAGGGCCGCGAACGGGGTCGACACCGTGAAGCGGTAGTGGGTCGCGAGCGCGGCAAGGATTCGCCCCAGCTCGGGGATCGCGCGCTGCGCCGCCGTGGCGAGGGCACCCGGCAGGGCCTCCTCCGGGCGCGGGAGGACCAGGGCCGGGTCGAAGCGCCGTTGGACACCCAGCCCGCTGCAGGTCGCACACGCGCCATGGGGGCTGTTGAAGGAGAAGAAGCGTGGCGAGAGCTCGGGATACGACACGCCACACACCGGGCAGGCATGCCGCTCGCTGAAGAACAGCGCCTCCGGCTCCAGCCCGGGGGCGGCTGCATCGACCACTGCCGTCCCGCCGCCCTGCTGGAACGCCACCGCCAGCGAGTCGGCGAGTCGACGCTCGATTCCCGGGCGGACGATCAGCCGGTCGACCAGCACCTCGACGGTGTGGCGGCCGGTGCGCGACAGCGCGATGTCGTCACTCAGCTCGCGCAGCACCCCGTCGACCCGTACGCGCACGAAGCCACCGCGGCGGAGCTCGTCGAGGGCGGCGCGGTGCTCGCCTTTACGGTCGCGAACCACCGGCCCGTACACGAACAGGCGGGTCTCCGGGGCCAGCGCGAGCAGGCGGTCGACCACCTGCTGCACCGTCTGCGCCGCGATCTCGCGCCCGCACGTGTGGCAGAAGGGATGGCCGACCCGGGCCCAGAGCAGGCGGAGGTAGTCCGCGATCTCGGTCACGGTCCCCACCGTCGAGCGCGGGTTCCGGCCCGCGCCCTTCTGCTCGATGGCGATCGCGGGCGAGAGGCCATCGATGCCGCCGCAGTCGGGCTTCTCCATCTGCTCGAGGAACTGGCGCGCGTACGCCGACAACGACTCGACGTAGCGGCGCTGCCCCTCCGCGTAGAGCGTATCGAAGGCGAGCGACGACTTTCCGGACCCGGAGAGCCCGGTGACGACCACGAGCTGGTCGCGCGGGATGTCGACGTCGATGCCCTTCAGGTTGTGCGCACGGGCCCCGCGAACGACGATACTGCCCGCCACGGGCCCCTACGCCGCGAGCTCCGCCCGCACGGCGGCGACCACATCCTCGACCGTTCGCCGGTACGCCAGGAGCTCCTCGGGCGTCTCCGCCTCGAATCGCAGCACGAGCACGGGCTGGGTGTTCGACGCTCGTACCAACCCCCAGCCGTGCGGGAAGCGGACGCGCACCCCGTCGACGTCGATGATCTCACGGCCCTCGGCGCGAAACCGTTCGCGCACCCGCTCGACGACGGCGAACTTGACGTCGTCCGGGCAGTCGACGCGGAGCTCGGGCGTGGTATGCGAGGGAGGGAGGTCGGCCAGCAGCTCGGGGACGGTGCGCCCCGTCCGCGCCAGAATCTCGAGCAGGCGGGCGCCGGCGTAGATCGCGTCGTCGTAGCCGAAGTAGCGCTCCTTGAAGAAGATGTGCCCGCTCATCTCGCCGCCGAGCAGCGCGCCGGTCTCGCGCATCTTGGCCTTGAGCAGCGAGTGCCCGGCCTTCCACATGATGCCGCGGCCGCCGTGGCGCGCGATGTCATCGTAGAGGCGCTGCGAACACTTCACCTCGGAGACGATGACGGCGCCGGGGTTGCGGGCGAGCACGTCGCGTCCGAAGATCACGAGCAGCTCGTCGCCCCACACGATCCGGCCGGCAGGGTCGACCACGCCGATGCGGTCGGCGTCGCCGTCGAAGGCGATGCCCAGCTCGGCCTGGCTATCAGTCACAGCCCGGATCAGGTGCTGGACGTTCTCCGGCAACGTCGGATCGGGATGGTGGTTCGGGAAGCGCCCGTCCATGTCGCAGAAGAGTTCCGTCACCTGCGCGCCGAGGCGGCGGTAGATGGCGGGGGCGACGGGGCCGGCGGTGGCGTTGCCCGCATCGACGGTCACGACGACGGGGCGCGCGAGCGGGCCGATCGCCTGCACCACGTAGTCCTGGTAGACGGGCGCGACCGGTCGCGCCTCGATCGCGCCGGCGCCGGATCGGAACCGCCCCGCCTCGAAGCACGCCCGGAGGCTCTGGATCTGCTCCCCGTGCAGCGCGTCCGTGCCGAGGCACAGCTTGAAGCCGTTGTGGTCGGCGGGGTTGTGGCTGCCGGTGATCTGGATGCCGCCGTCCAGGTCCCAGTGGAAGAGCGAGAAGTACATGAGAGGCGTGGGACACACCCCGATGTCGACGACGTCGAGGCCAGTGGAGCGGATGCCCGCGATCAGGGCCTCGGCATAGCGGTCGGACGTGAGCCGGCAGTCCCGGCCGACGCTGATCCGCCGTCGCCCCGCGTCACCTGCGAGCGTGCCGAACGCCCGCCCCAAGGTCCGCGCGAAGTCGGCGTCGAAATCGCGCTCCGCAACGCCCCGGATATCGTACTCACGGAAGATGGCCGGGTTCAGTCGAGCACCTCGACATTGTGGCGCTCGCGGAGATCGCGTGAGAGCCAACTCTTGAACCGCTCCTCCAGGGCCTCGTTGTAGAGCGCATCGCTGATCGCGGCACTCACGTCCGCCAGTGGCTTGTGGCCGGCGGCGGTGCGGTCGCGCACGCGCAGCACGTGGAAGCCCGCCCGCGTCCGCACCGGGTCACTGATCTCGCCGGGCTGCAACCGGAACACGACCTCCGCGATGGCCGGGTCCAGCTGATCGCGTCCGAAGGTGCCGAGCTCGCCGTCCTTGTCGGCTCCCGGGCCCTCGGAATACTCCTTGGCGAGCTTGCCGAAACTCTTCCCCTGGCGCGCCAGGTCGCGCACCCCTTCGGCCTTGCGGCGCACCCGTTCCACCTCCTCGGCGTCCGCGCCGGGGGGAAGGGCGAACAGGATGTCCTGCACCGTCGCCCGCTCGTCGGCGGCGTAGTTGTCGCGGTGCGCGTCGTAGTAGCGTTGGACCTCCTCCGGTGACACGTTCACGCGCTGGCGGATCTCGCGGTTCACCAACTGCGCACGTTCGATCTCGCTCTTCACCTTGGCCCGGTACGATTCGGGCGTCATGCCCTGGGCGGCGAGCGCCTGCGCAAAGCGCTCGGCATCCATCCCGTTGCGGGCGCGGATCTCGTCGATGTAGCGGTTGATCTCGTCGTCCTTGGCGGCGATGCCCTGCGCCTTGATTTCCTTCTCGAGCAGGCGGTCCGTGATGAGGGCCTCGAGCACCTGCCGCTCCGGCACGCCGTCGATGCTGCGCTCGGCCGCGTAGCGGCGCATCTCGTAGGCCGTGATCGGCTCGCCGTCGACGGTGGCCACGACCCGGTTGACGACCTCGGCGCGCGGCTCCCGTACGGGACCAGCCACGACGAGCAGCGCCGGCAACACCACCACCGCGGCCCGACCGATGCGGCGCGGAGCCATCGCGCGGGCGCGTATCACGCGGCGGAGAGCCTCTGCAAGAGTGCCCGCAGCTCCACGATCACGCCATCGTGGTCGGCCGCGGTGGTACGCACCTCGAGCGCCGAGCCGCTCGTCATCCGGATCGCGCCCCGGCTCTCCTTCGCCACCGCCAGCACGCGGGCGGGCGTGACCGGCGTCCGTTCGTCGAACTCGAGCACCACCGCCTCGCCCCGGCGGCGGGCGCGGACGACGCGCACGTCCTTCATCCAGCGACGAAGTTCCATCACGCGCAGGAGCGTGTCGACCAGTGGCGGGACGGGGCCGAAACGGTCGACCAGCTCCTCGCCGATGGCGGTCAGATCCGGCATCCCCCGGATGCCGGCCAGGCGCTTGTAGACCACCAGCCGCTGGCTCACGTCGGTGATGTACGTTTCCGGAATGAAGGCCGGGATGCCGAGCTGAATCTCGGGCTCGATCTCGGCCTCGGTCGGCTCGCCGCGGATCTCGCGCACCGCCTGCTCCATCATGTGCGTGAACAGCTCGAGCCCAACCGCCGTGATGTTGCCCGACTGCTGCTTGCCGAGCAGGTTCCCGGCCCCGCGGATCTCGAGGTCGTGCGCCGCCAGGCGGAAGCCGCCGCCCAGGTCGTCCAGCTCCTGCAATACCCGCAGACGCTTCTGGGCGTCGGGGGTGATGAGGTGCTCGCCGGGGATGAGCAGGTAGGCGTAGGCGCGGTGGTGCGAGCGGCCGATGCGTCCGCGCAGCTGATAGAGCTGCGCCAGGCCGAAGGTGTCGGCACGGTTGATGAGGATCGTGTTGGCGGTCGGGATGTCGAGGCCCGATTCGATGATGGCCGAGGAGACCAGGACGTTGGTCTCGCGATGCATGAAGGCCACCATGGTCTTCTCGAGGACCGCCTCCGCCATCTGCCCGTGCGCCACGGCGATCTTCGCCTCCGGCACCACTTCTCCGAGCCGCCGGGCGATCGCGTCGATGTTGTCGACCCGGTTGTGCACGAAGAACACCTGCCCGCCGCGACCCAGCTCGCGCACGACGGCGTCGCGGATGACGGCCTCGTCGTAGCGTGTGACGTAGGTGCGGATGGCGAGCCGGTCGACGGGCGGCGTCTCGATCACGCTCATATCCCGGATGCCCGACAGCGCCATGTTGAGCGTGCGCGGAATGGGCGTGGCGGTGAGGGTGAGCACGTCGACGCTCACGCGGAGCGCCCGGATGCGTTCTTTGTCCTTCACCCCGAAGCGGTGCTCCTCGTCGACGATCAGCAGGCCGAGGTTCTTGAACGCTACGTCCTTCTGCAGCAGGCGGTGGGTGCCAACGACGATGTCGACCTCGCTCCGCCCGAGGCGCGCCAGGGTGGCCTTGTTCTCGGCCGGAGAGCGGAAGCGCGACAGGACATCGATGGTCACCGGATAGCCGTCGAAGCGCGCTCGCAGAGTCTCGGCGTGCTGCTGCGCCAGCACGGTCGTCGGCACCAGGAGCGCCACCTGGCGGCCGGTGAGCGCGACGCAGAAGGCGGCCCGCATCGCCACCTCGGTCTTGCCGAAGCCCACGTCGCCGCACACCAAACGATCCATGGGCTTGTCACGTCCGAGATCCGCCAGCACGTCGTCGATGGCGCGCGACTGATCCGGCGTTTCCTCGAACGCGAAGCGCGCCGCGAACTCCCGATAGAGCCCGTCCGCTTCGCCATACGGGGGCCGGCCGTGCGCTTCGCGGGCAGCATAGACGCGCAGGAGCTCGTGCGCCATGGCCAGCACCGATTCCTTCGTCTTCGCTTTGACGCGCTCCCACGACGTGCCCCCGAGCTTGTCGAGCGCCGGCGCGGGCCCGTCGCCGCTCACGTAACGCTGCACCACGTTGATGCGATCGACGGGCACGTACAGGCGGTCGCCGCCAGCGTACTCGAGGTGCAGGTAGTCGCCCTCGGTGTCGGCCACCTGCATGTGGCGGAGGCCCCGGTACGCGCCGATGCCGTGGTCGACGTGCACGACGTAGTCGTCGGGTTTGAGCTCGGCGAGGCTGGAGAGGAAGTCCGCCGGGCGCGCCCGCCGCCCCCGCCGCACCTGCCGCCGTTCGCCGAAGAGCTCGGTCTCGGTGACGATCGCCAGCCGATCGGCCGGGAGCCACATGCCGCGCGTCAGCTCGCCTGCCAGGGCCAGATGCTCTCGGCGGGTGTGGGCGAGCGCCTGGGGAAACGGGGCGCTGCTCGGGAGCGTGTCGATGCCGTGCGTGGCGAGAAGCGCCTGCACGCGGTCGCGTTGTGTCGGGCTCGCGGCGACCACGACCAGTCGCGCGCCCTCGCGGCGCCATTCGGCCAGGCGGGACGCCACCGCCGCGAGCGGGCCGGCCGCGACCGGCGTCGTGCGCAGAGCGAGCGTGTCGGTGGAATAGGTGGTCGCCTGCAACGCCTCGTTACCCAGCAACTCCATCGCCTCGACGTCGACGCGCGTGTGCGATTCCACCAGATGGCGCCACTCCGCCGGCGCCACGTACAGGCGTTCCGGCACGGGGAAGAACCGCCCCGCCTTGGTCGCCTCGGCCGCATGCTCCTCGATCTGTGTCCATCCGGTCTCGATCGCCCCCTCGATCTCGGCCGCCCCCTGCATCCACAGGAGGACTCCGCGCGGCAGGTAGTCCGCCAGGGTCCCGGTCTCGTCGTAGAGGTAGGGCAGGAGCTGCTCGGTCCCGGGCAGCACCAGGCCGGCGCGGACCGCTTCCACCAGGTCGCGACGCTCCTGGCGGGCGAGCCCCAGCTCGGCGGCGCGCTCGTCCACCTGGCGTGCCGCCGCCGAGCCGAGTCGGGACGCTGCGTACTCGCGCATCGGCAGGAACAGCGCCTCCTCGAGGCGCGCGAGCGAACGCTGCGAGGTGGCATCGAACTCGCGAATGCTGTCGATCGCGTCGCCCACGAACTCCAGCCGGAGCGGCGCCGCGTGTCCGGCCGGGAACACGTCGACGATCCCGCCGCGCACGGCCAGATCGCCCGGGTCCTGCACCAGCGGGACGCGGTGATACCCCCATTCGATCAAGCGGTCGCCGAGCGCCTCGGGGGCCAACGTCTCGCCCGCGACGACGTACGTGACCGCGTGCGCGAACTCCCGCCGGGGCAGCAGCCGGAGCGTCCACGCCTCCGGCGTCGTGACGATCACCGGGTCGGTGGTCTGCAGGAGATGATGGAGCCCCTCGCCACGCGCCGCCACAACCTCGCGCGCCGGCGACAGCCCCTCGAACGGTGGGACCTCCCATCCGGGCAGATGGTGCACCCGGCGCGACAGGGGACCACTGCCCGTCTCGCCCAGGAAGAAGCGGAGATCGGCGGCAAACGCCTCTGCTTCCATGCCGGTCGGCAACGTGACCACGACCGGCCGGGAACGCGTCGTCAACAGGCGCGCCAGACACAGTGCCGGCGCACTTCCGCGCAGCCCCGAGACGCGCAGGGGAGCGTCCGGAGCCTCGGAGAGCGCGCGCTCGAGGCGCGCGACGAGATCCTGCAGAGACGTCGCGGACATCGGGCGGCCCGCCGACGCGCCGGGCGCGTCGCCGGGCACGCGACGATACCGACCGCTCGCCGGTTGGGCAAGCGGCCCGCGCGTCGACCCAGCGATGCTCGTCGGAGCCGCGGGCCGCGAGGGCGGGCCCCGGGGTCTCCGCTTCGGCTCCTCGGCGACGCGCGGCGTCGCCTCGATCGCGCGGCGCGTGCGCCTTCGGAGCGGCGCTGCGACCCCGGGGCCCGCCCTCGCGGCCCGCGCTGAGACGGGCGTCCTGGACGGGCCAGGTCGTGGTTCAGCACCGGTGCTGACCAGCTCCCTCGTCGACGATCGTCTGCGTCATCAGGTCGGCGCCCTGGCCGCCATACTCTCGCGGCCAGCGCATGGCGACGTAGCCGGCCTCGAAGAGGGCGCGCTGCCACGCCTTGGCGGTGGGTAAGTGGTGGAGGAGTCAAACGAACATGCGAGGCGCTGCAACGAGGTGTTCCCGCTGCGACGGCTGAAGCATCGCGCCCGTTGGCCCACGGTCCATCGGGCTGGCACCACGCCCGCTTGCCGCGCTCCGCATGGCCGGCGTCTACGTGCCACGGTCGCCGACGACAGGCGTACCCCCGCAGGGCTCTCACTTCCGCACGTCGTGCAGGTCGACGGCGTACGCCCGGCATCGGTGCGACCACTGCACCACTCGCGCCCGTTCATGGTCTCTCCAGACCTGGCGCCAGTCTCCCCCGGCAGCACTTCCGCGTGCAAGGCAAGGCCGACCACCATAGTGTCACGTCGGGCCTCAGTAACCGCGTATCTCCAGGCCAGGAACGCGGCTGAAGTGCTTCGTGTTCCGCGTGACGATGGCCGCATCGTCGACGATCGCTGCCGTCGCAATCAGCAGGTCCATCGTGGCGATCGGCCGGCCACCGCCGCGCAACGCGGCCAGAAGCCTCGCGTAGACCGATGCGAATCGTTCGTCCGGATAGCTCACGACGAGGCTGCCACACAGCCGGCGCACACGCTGCCGCTCGACGGTGGGGCGCTGCAAGCCCTCTGCGCCCGCGAGCAGCTCGCACACGACGTGAACGCCTACGCGTATCTCCTCGCGTGCGACCTCCTCGAGGAGCATCGTGGCCGGTCCACGGATGCCGCGCGCCGCATCGCGGAGCAGATCGACCAGGAACGAGGTATCCGCGTGGATCACAGCTTGATGCGACGAGCGGGACTCGACCGGCGAGCCCTCACCTGCGATTCGATCGCGTCGAGCGTGCGCTCCGAGAGTCGCGTGCGCGCGACGGCAGCACGGAGATCCTCGCCGGTGACGCGACGGCCAAGCCGATGCTTGATGGTCTGAGAGAAGGACTCTCCCTTCCGCTTGCAGCGCGACAGGATCTCATACGCCTCCAGGTCGATGGTGATGGTCTTGACGGCCATGCACTGACGATGCACTTACCTCGGACGTCGGTCAAGGCGCCACAGGTGCCGTCGGAGCGCGACGAGCGTATCGCAGCGCCCGCAGGAGCCGGGCGGATATTGACCTCCGAGAAGGAACGGTCGGTCAACTTCGCCGGGTAATCCTTCCTCCTGACGTGCTCCGGGACGCCCAACTTCGACAACGGCGACGAGCCTCGCGGCGGAGGCTGTCACTTCTACCACTGCCCTCGCCCCGGCTCGCGCGGATGCCGCGGCTGCCAGAGCGTCGATACGCCCAGCGGAAACAGGCTCCGCTGCACCTCGGTGAGCCCGAAGCACGCCCGACGCAACTGCTTGCTCCGCGTCGCCAACATATGGCATTGAGAGCCATATGCCGAAGGCTGAGCTGGTCCTTCGCGAGAAGGTCTGCACAGCCGACGGGATCATCGTCGAGTTCAGGGTGTGGCGGGTCAGCAGGTCGGCGCAGTATCCGGACGGGTTCCGATACTCTTTCGTTGCGGTCCGGAACGGCATCGTCCTCGTGGGCTATGACAACCACGCCCCGAAGGGGCATCACCGGCATCTCGGTGGCAAGCAGGAGCGCTACGAGTTCGAGAGCCTCGACAAACTGCGTGCGGACTTCATGAAAGATGTGGAGAGTGCCCGGAGAGCGCGCAAGGAGGGAGAGTGACCATGGCACTAAAGACCATTCGCGTGAAGATCAGGTCAGTCGAGCAGGTGCTCGACGATGCGATCGACACGATGCGGGCCCTCCAGGTCCGGAAGCGGGTCGTGAAGCGGCGCGGTGAGTACTTCGAGAGTCTCGAGGCAGTTCGCGCGGCGCTGACGGAGAAGCGGCTCGCCCTCGTGCGTATGGTGCGCGAGCGGAAGCCGGCCTCGGTCGCCGAGCTCGCTCGGCTGGCAAGGCGTGACTTCAAGTCCGTCTACCGGGACGTCGAAGCGTTGCGCGACCTTGGTCTCATCACGATGGGGACGACGCGACGCGGGATATCGAGCCGGCTGCGCAGCGACGCGACGGAGATCGTCCTGAGGATCGCGGTCTGAGGCCCGTGGGCAGGACAACCCTGGAACTACGACGAGGCGGCGCAGCCTGGTACCGCTCCTGCTCGGCGACCCGAGCGGATGGCGAACCGACGTGTTGCTCGAACACACCTACCCGGACCCGAGTAGCTACGCCGGCCACGGCCGCCGTGCAGGCCGCGCTCCGCACCCGCCTGGACGCGCTGCGCGCCGGCTCACCGTAGCGCGGCCCGGGTGCATCACCAGAGGACCCGGGTCTTCGGGTACCGCTTGAGTGCTCCGGGCGGTGTGCCGCTTCGGGCGCCGACTCCCCGAGGGGCTGCGCTCCCCGACGGGCATGGTCGGAATGTAGCGCCGACATTTCGGACCAAGTGCCCGCGCGACAAGATCCTGCAGAGACGTCGCGGACATCGGACGGGCCCGCCGACGCGCCGGGCGCGTCGCCGTGGCGCGTGACGACACCGACCGCTCGCCGGTGGGGCAAGCGGTACGCGCGTCGACCCACCGAAGCCCGTCACAGCGCGGGCCGCGAGGGCGGGCCCCGGGGTCGCAGCGCCTCTCCGAAGGCGCACGTGCCACGCGACCGAGGCTACGCCGCGCGTCGCCGAGGAGCCGAAGCGGAGACCCCGGGGCCCGTCCTCGCGACCCGCGGCTCCGACAGGCGTCCTAGCGGGTCGCGCGCACGACCCGGGCCCCACCGAGCGCCGCCGCGGCGTCGCCCTCGATCCGTGCCAGGACCGGCACCGTGAGCACCGGCTCGCGGGGACTCGAGGTCCGGAGCGTGAGCTGGTCGCTCAGCTGTCCCGGGGGCAACTCATCGTCGAGGCTCACGATCACGCGCTGGCCCTGGCCGTCGGGGCCCGGCTCCAGGCGCGCCCGCACCGCCGGGTTGCTGCTCTCGACCGCGGTGACGACGTACGCCGCTCCCGGTCGCCCCGACGTGATCAGCAGCTCGCGCTCGACCCGCTGCCCGCGGCGGACCCGGCCGAAGTACAACGGGGTGGGGGCCACCACGAGATCTGCGCTCACCTGCCCGGCCAGCGTCAGGCCGACGGCCGGGGCCGCGGGGTCGCTGGTGTAGACCGTAGCGACTTTCCTGGTCGTCCCCGCCAGGCGGGTCGTGTCGAGCGTGACCGTCACCCTTCCCGCACCCCCGGGGGGGACGTCGCGCGCGGAGGCCACGGCGACCGTACAGCCGCACGAGCTCTTCACCTGCTCGATGCGCAGGACCGTGTCCCCTGTGTTCTGCAGCACGAACGTATGGTCGATGGCCGCTCCGCGCTCGACCGTCCCGAAGTCGTGCACGGGCTCCGGGATGGTCACGCGGGGCTGCGCATCAGCCACTGCGGGAACGGCCACGAGAGCGACCAAGGCACCCGCCCATGGTCGCCCCCATCGCCCGACACGCATCAATACACGCACACACACTCGGAGGGTTGGCCCGCCGCGACGCAGACGCCACCGCAGTCCGCATCGGTCGTGCACCCGATGCTCGCGTCCTGCGCGCACTGCCCGATCGCCGGCGGCACCGCCGTGGGGTCGCCGCCGTTGCAGAAGCCGAAGCAGGTGAGCGGCGCCTGCGGGCTCGGGTCACAGATCTCCCCGTCGTCCACGCGTCCGTTGCCGCACGTGTGGCGCATGCTGAGCGTGTACGGGACGACGTTCGAGCGATATGTGTCACCCGCGTCGCTCACGGCCACCGCGGTGGCCCGGATCCTGAGCGGAAAGGACGTGTACGTGTCGGTCGGGAGGCCGGCATACTGGCCGCGCAGACACGAGAGCAGCTGGGGGCTGACGGTCGGGAGAATCTGCGAGAAGATCACGTTGGGTGCCCCGCTCGAGCTCGTGTTCTGGCTACTGTTGATGGGGTTGATCCGATAGCCCAGGTAGACCGTCTCGCGCTTGAAGTCGCGGCATGCCACCGGGAACCCCTTGCTCGTGACGACCGACTGGCGGAAGCGTTTGGCGCCCAGAATCTTGAAGCGCAGCTCGACAGAGGTCACGTTGAGCGCCTGGTCACGCAGGTTGTTCTGCAACTGCAGCCAGCCGCCGCACGGGTTCCCGAATGGGTTGCTCGTGTCGGGGAAGAATAGGGTCTGGCTGCCGTAGGTGTTCCACAGCCCGACCGAGAACGCCCCGTCGCCGATCGCTCCGGACACGGTCGGGATCTCGCACTTGATCTGGCCGGCCGTGATCTCGGCCTTGCCCTTGAACCACCCGACCGCCCGGAACACGATCCCGTTCGGGTTGTTGCCCGCCTCGGCTGCCCGGGCCACGAGCACGGTGGCGAACATCATCGCCACCACGCGCATCGACCCTCGTCCCATGATCCGCATGACTCTCCTCCCCGCCCCTCCAGCCCCGACGCCTGCACGCGTCAGAGATGGCTCACGATCTCTTGTCCCGAAAGCTCCACGAACACCGTCCGACCGATCTCCTCCAGACATACGAAGCGCACCCGGCCTGCCGCCGACTTCTTGTCGCGTTGCATGGCGAGCGCGAGCGCCGAGGGCACGAGGCCCTTCGGGATCTCGGTCGGCAGGCCGATATCCTTGAGCAGGCGCTCCAGACGCGCCACGGTCGTCGCCTCGCAGCGGCCGAGCGCCTGCGACACGCGCGCCGCGGCCACCATGCCGATGGCCACCGCCTCCCCGTGGAGGAACTCCGTGTACCCGGTGAGCGTCTCCACGGCATGCCCGAGCGTGTGCCCGAAGTTGAGCACCGCCCGGTCGCCGCGCTCTTCGCGCTCGTCGGCGGCCACGACCGCCGCTTTCTGACGCGCGCACGCGCTCACCACCGGCACGAGGGCCTCCGGCCGCAGGGCCAACAGCGCGTCCCGGCCGGTCTCGAGGGTACGGAACAGGGCCGGATCGCCGATCACCCCGTACTTCACGACCTCGGCCAGGCCGGCCAGGAACTCGCGTCGCGGCAGCGTACGCAGCGTGCCCACGTCCGCCACTACCAACCCCGGCTGATGGAACGCCCCGAGCAGGTTCTTGCCCAGGACGTGATTCACGCCGGTCTTGCCGCCGATGGCGGCATCGACCTGCGCGAGCAGGGTCGTGGGAATGAGGACGGTCGGTAGGCCGCGCAGCACCGTCGCCGCGACGAACCCGGCCAGATCCCCTACCACGCCGCCCCCGAGGGCGATCACCGGCCAGCGGCGCTCGACCCCGGCCTCGAGCAACCGGTCGGCGACGACGGCCGCCCAGGCGAGGTTCTTGTGTTCCTCGCCATCCGGAATCTGGATGATGACGGGCGTGAACCCGGCGGTCCGGAGCGAGGTCAGGACGGTGTCGCGGTAGAGCGCGCCGACGCGCTCGCTGGTGATGAGGGCGCAGCGGTCACGATACCCGCGTGCGTGCACCCGGCTGCCCACCTCGGCGAGGAGCTGTTCGCCCACCACCACCGGATACGAGCGCGGGCCAAGGTCCACGACGACCTCGTCACGCACCGGGGCAACCATCACCCGCGCCTCCGATGTCCGCCCCATCGCCCGCTCACCTTCCCGCCACCAGATCACGCACGCGCTCGACCACTTCGTCGACCGTGAGGCCGCTGGTGTCGACCGTGTGGGAGGCCAGCGCATAGGTAGACGCCCGCGCTGCGAGCAGGGCCTCCACCCGCCCGGCTCGGTCGGGCGCAGTGGCCAGCAACGGACGACTGGCGGGGTTGCGCACGCGCCGGAGGATTACCTCCGGACGGGCCGCCAGGCACACGATCGGACCGGCCGCGGCGAGGCGGCGGCGGTTCTCGGGATCGAGGATCGTGCCCCCACCGGTCGCAATCACGGCCTCGGGCACGCCGCACGCCCGCTCGACCGCCTCGCGCTCGAGCGCGCGGAAGCGCGGCTCGCCCTCGGCCGTGAAAATGTCGGCCACCGAGCGGCCGGCGGCGGCTTCCACCAGATCGTCGGTGTCGACGAACGGGCGCCCGAGCAGACGCGCCAGGCGGCGGCCGACCTCGGTCTTGCCCGTGCCCATGAATCCGGTCAGCACGATCTGTGGCACCTCAGAAGCTCCGTACATGCTCCAGGTACCCGTCGAGGTTGCGCCGGATCTCGGAGAGCGCATCCCCGCCGAACTTCTCCAGGAAGGCATCGGCGATCACCATCGCAACCACCGCCTCGGCAATCACCGCCGCCGCCGGCACGGCGACCACGTCGGAGCGCTCGATGGCCGCCTTGGCGTCTTCCTTGGTGCCGAGGTCGACCGAGTGGAGCGGGCTCATGAGCGTCGCCAGCGGCTTGAAGGCCGTGCGCACGACGATCGGCTCGCCGGTGGACATGCCACCCTCGGTGCCTCCCGCGTTGTTGGTGTGTCGCTCGAAGCGACCACCCGACTTGTCGAAGTGGATCTCGTCGTGCACCGCCGAGCCGCGGCGGCGCGCCGTCTCGAAGCCGAGGCCGACTTCCACGCCCTTGGTGGCCTGCACGCTCATGAGCGCGAACGCGAGTCGAGCGTCGAGCTTGCGGTCCCACTGCGCGTGGCTGCCCAGGCCCGGGGGCAGGCCGGTCACGACCGTCTCCACGACACCCCCGAGCGTGTCGCCCGCCTTCTTGCACTCGTCGATGAGCGCGATGATGCGCGCTTCGGCGTCGGGATCGCCAACGCGGACCTGCGACTCTTCGGCGCGCGCGCAGATCGTGTCGTGTGACAGGCCGGCGTGGTTGGCGGCGATACCGCCGATCTCGGCCACCCACCCGACCACGCGGATGCCGAACGGGGCGAGGAGACACTTGGCGAGACCGCCCAGGGCCACCCGCGCCGCGGTCTCCCGGGCACTCGCTCGCTCGAGGATGTTGCGCACGTCATGGTGATCGTACTTGAGGGCACCCGTCAGGTCGGCGTGGCCCGGACGCGGCCGGGTCACGGCCAGGCTCGGGTCGCGGTCCTCCGCCCGCGGGGACATCTTCTTCTCCCAGTTCCGCCAGTCCTTGTTCTCGATCCACAGCGTGATCGGCGAACCGAGCGATTCACCCCAGCGGACCCCGGACCGGATTACCGCCTCGTCGCGCTCGATCTTCATCCGCCCGCCGCGCCCGTAGCCCAGCATGCGCCGGGCGAGGTCGCGGTTGATGGTCTCGATCGCAATCGGGACGCCCGCGGGGAACCCCTCGACGATCGCGGTCAGGCCGGGACCGTGCGATTCCCCCGCCGTGAAGTAGCGCAACGCCATCTCAACCGCCCGGACGCCGGTCCTCCCAGAGCTGGTCCGACATCGGCTGCTGCCCGTTTCCCGGGTTCAGGATCTTCGGGGTGAGGAACACGAGCAGTTCCTCGCGATGGTTGTTGTGCAGTTTGCGCTTGAACAGCCACCCAAGTCCCGGGATGCTCCGCAGGTAGGGCAGGCCGGCCTCACGATCGTCCTCGGTCTGGCGGAAGATGCCGCCCAGGACTACCGTCTCCGCATCACGGATGAGGACGTTCGAGTTGGCCTCGCGGCTGATCTCGCTCGGGATGCCCTCAACCGAGCGCGTGAAATCGGGCTGGCTCGACTTGGCGTAGATGCTCATCAGCACGAAGCCGTCCGACGAAACCTGCGGCGTCACCACGAGCGTGATTCCCGTATTGATCTTTTCGGTTGCGGTGCTCGCGGTCCCGGCCGCTCCGCCGGTGCCGGTGTTGATCACCGTACCGGTCGAGGGCAGTTTGACGCGCAGGATCGTGAGGCTCTGGATGGTCGCCGCCACGTTGTTCATGGTGATCACACGGGGACGGCTGATGACCTTACCCTTGCCCTCCTCCTCCAGAGCCGTCAAGCGGATGGCCAGCGACTGGGTCCCGTCGATCGAGCCGAGCGCCAGGTCGAGGGCCGACCCGCTGCCCGGCCCGAAGCCGCCGCCGAACCCGGACGGAACCGGGAAATCGGCCAGGAACGGCACCCCCGGTCGGACAGTGCCGCCGGTGGGCCCGAGCGTCGGGGCCGCACGACCGAGACCCGAGCCGCTCAAGTCGACCGTCCCCGGGAAGTTCATCCCGGTGGGGTTGCCCGTCGCCGGGCCGGCGTTGAACTGGTAGCCCCACTGCACACCGAGGGCGCGCGCGAAGTCCTCGGTCGCCTCGACGATGTTGGCCTCGATCAGCACCTGGGGGCTCTGCACGTCGAGCTCGCGGATGAGCTGCGTGGCGTCTTCGAGGCCGCGCGGGATGTCGCGCACGATGACGGTATTGGTGCGGTCATCGAACGTGACGCTACCACGATCGGTGAGCACGCCCTTCACCTTGTCGACCAGCGACTCGTCGGCGCGCGCGTAGTTCACTTTGATGTAGCGCACCCGGAGCGGCTCGAGCTCGCGCTCGGCGTCTTCGGCGGCGCGCAGGGCCTCACGTTCTTCCTTGAGGCGCGTCAGGGTCGAGATGCGGGCCACGTTGCCTTCCCTCATCATCTCGAGACGGTTGGAGCGCAGGACGAGGTCGAGGGCCTGATCCCAGGGCACATCGCTCAGATGGAGGGTGACCTTCCCCTTCACGTCGTCGGTGGCGATGATGTTGAGGTGGCTCACGTCGGCGAGAACGCGCAGCACGTTCTGGATATCGGCGTCCTTGAAGTCGAGGGAAATTTGTTGGCCGGTGAAGGCCCGCGTGCTGGGCGCAGGCTCCGGCGCCGGGCGACGCGTGCGCGCCACCTCGACGCGATCGGCCGGCGGCGGCGCCGGCGCCGCCGCCGGTTTCGGCGCGGGCGGATCGGCGGCCGCGAGCTGCACCGGCTCGGGCATCGGGGGGGGCGCGGCGGCCGGGACCGTGTCCGCCACGGGCGTCACGGCACGGCGCGGGCTCGGCGCGCCACCGTCGGCAATGACGGGCGTCGCCTCCGGGAGCGCCACGTGGGCGATCGCCGGGACCGGCTCCATCTCCGGCTCGTTCTCGGTGAACACCGCGCGGGCGACACGAGCCTGTTCCTCGGTGTCGGTGCGCGAGGTCGCAATCCCGCCCGTCTCCCCGAGGTCGGCGACCAGGCGGGTGCCGTCGATCCGTACGGCATGCGTGCCCGGGCTCGTGCTCAGATCCGCCACGACGCGCAGCGTGCCCTTGCCGTTGGCCGCGATCCGCACGCCGGTCACGACGTCGTCCGTGACCGGATGCCGGGTGGGCCGTGTGGCGGCGATGGCCGCCGGCCCGCGGACGTCCATCACCAGGCGTGGTGGCGACGGCAGCGTGAAGTCGGTGACGCCATCCGGCGTGCGGCTGAGCGACACGACCAGGCGCCGGCCCTCGCCCGCGGGCTCGACGCGCACGTCCTCGACCGCCAGGAACTGTGCCTCGACCGGGCTCGGCTCACGCGTCGGCGGCGTGACCGCGGCGGTCTCGGTGGCCGCGGCCGGGATCGGCGACTCGGCAGCGGTCAGCGTGGTAGGGGCCGGGGGTTCGACGGCGTTCGCGGCGGCACCAGTGTCGCCGAAATCGACGATCACCGTGGCCCCCTCGCGGCGCACGATGTGTGTTCCCGGATCGTCGCTGAGATCGACGACGGCCCGCAGGGTGCCCTCGTGGGTCCCGATGCGCACCTGGGACACCAGGGGATCGGTGAACGGGTAGCGCGCCACCGGCACCGCGCCCTCCTGGCGCGGTCCCGCCAGGTCGAGCACCAGCCTGGGCGGCGTCCCGGTGGTGAAGTCCGAAACCCCGTCGGCCGCACGCGTCAGCGCCAGCGTCACCCGGCGGCCGTCGCCGACCGGCTCGACCTGCACGTCACGGACGGCGAGAAAGGGCGACTCCTCGGAGTTCGCCGCCGTGCCGAGGCGGGACTCCGCCGACGCCGTCCCCTCCGGCGCCTGGGCCGGCTTCATCGGCGTACACGCCGCACCGAGTAGCAGCAACACCATCCCACGCCCGAACCCCGTCATCGCTTCCCCCTCTCGGCCGTCCGCAGCTCCATCGCGACTTCGTTGATGCGGCGCTCCCCGTAGTAATCGACGGCATCTTCCTGGATCAGCACTCGTCCACGCTCGATCGTCTTGACCTCGCCACCGTTCGGACCGATCGGCGTTCCCGTACGCACGATGTAACCGAGGCCTTCATCATCCTCGACCACGGCGCGCGGGTCGGCGGTGTTGTAGATGATCGCCACCAGCCGGAGCTGCCCGATCTCGTATCGCTGCAGCGGCGTCCGCGGTTCTCCCGTGCGCTGGTTGGGCACGCTCAAACGCGGTGGACGGAACGGATCGCGCCGTCCCGTCACGTCGTACGGCAGGTCTTCGGCCGGCTCGGTCGCCTTCACGGGCTGGGCTTCCGGAGGCAATGCCTGTGCCCAGGCGACCGTGTCGGCGAGCGCCACCGTGAAGATCAGCGCGAGTCCTGAGCACGTTCGTCGGTTCATGCCTTCTTCTCCGCTCCCTTCTCGCCGGCCTTCTTTTTCTCTTCCTGACGACGCTGCCGCTCGGCCTCGTCGAGAAAGCGGAAGGTGGTAGCGGTGCACGCCGAGTCGAGCACCATCCGGTCGCCCTCGAGCCGCGGCTTCGCAAGGTGCATGTCGGTCACGTTCACGATGCGATCGAGCCGCTTCACGCTGTCGAGGAAGAGGGCCACGTCGTGGTACGTGCCGCGCATCTGCATCTCGACCGGCACGTCGGCGTAGAAGTCGTGGTAGATCTCGGGCTTCTGGCGAAAGAGCGTGATCTCGAGGCCCGCGGCCCGCCCGCTGGCCGCGACGTTGGACAGGAGATCGGCGATCTCGCGCTGGTCGGGCAGGCGCGCCTGGGCGCGGCGGAGCTCGGCGTTCAGCTCGCGCAGCTCGTTCTCGGCCTCGGCGCGGGAATTGGTCTTGGCACGCTTGTTCTCGAGGTCGGTGCGCTGGGCCGTGACCCGACTACCGAGGTCGGCGAGGTCGCGCTGGCGCGGCCCGTACCAGTACTGCCAATCGAGCACGACCAGCGCGACCACGATGCCGCCCAGCGCGGCCAGCTTCTGCGCCGGCGGGCGCTCGAGAAGATCGTCGAGCACGCTCAGGATCATGGCTTGGCCTCCGTGCCCTGGCCGGGCTTCCCGGCCGCGGCATGCTGCGCGAGCGCCGCGCCGTAGTCGAGCTGGCCGCGGATGACGAACTTCTTGAGCTTCGCACCGTCCTGGCTCACCTGGCTCGTCTCGTCGAGGTCGACGTTCTTCAGGACCGACACGGCGGCGAGCTGCCGAAGGAAGTCGGCCACCGTCTGTTCGTCGACGCCGAGGCCGGTGATCCGCAGCATGCCCCCCTGGTCTTGGAACTCGGTCAGCCAGAGCTTGTCGGGGGTCGCGCCGGACACGTCGGCCAGGGTCCGCACCGGCCCGACTTTCTTGGCCTCGAGCTGCCCGATGACCAGCAGCTTCTCGCGCAGTTCTTTCTTCTGCTCCTCGAGGCGGGTCACGTCCTGGTACTGGCCCTGAATCGCGGCCAGCTCCTGCGTGAGGTGCCGGAGCTGCCGATCGGCTCTGGCGACGCGCGCCGTCTGCCAGCCGTGTGCCACCAGGAACAGGAACACCATCACCGCGCCCACCAGGGTGGCCACCGCCATCTCGCGGCGGCGGCCGGCGGCACGGCGAACCTCCTGAACCGGCAACAGATTGATGCGGATCATTTGTCCCCCGGTCGGCGAGTCACGAGGCCCGCCGTCACGGCCAGTGCGGGGCCGAGCGATTCCGCCAGTGTGCGATCGGCGCTGTGGTCGACGCGCATGCGCCGGAAGGGATCGGCCACCTCGACGGCGCAGCCCAGCCGCTCGGTGAGCAACCCCGACACCCCCGGCATGTGCGCCGTTCCCCCCGACAGGATGATCCCGCCGAGCGGCTCGTCGGTGGCGGCGGTCCAGAAAAAGCTGAGCGCACGCTGGATCTCGTCGACCAGAAACTCCGTGACCGTGGTCAGCACCGGCTCGGCGGTGGCCGGCTCCACGCCGCCCGCCTTGCCGCCCTGCTTGAGCACCTCCGCGTCCGCCGGCGAAACACCCAGCTGGCGTCCGAGGGCGTCGATGTACTCGGCACCACCGATGGGCACGTCGCCGGTGAACATCGAGCGCCCCGCCTTGAGGATGTTGATGGAGGAGTAGCGGGCGCCGACGTTGACGAGCGCCACCGCGTGCCCGCCCGGCGTGTCGTAGTTGGCTTCGAACATGTTCTCGAGCGCGAAGTAGTCGACGTCGACCACGACCGGCTCGAGGCCGGCAGCGCGGATGGTCTCCGCGTAGCTGGTGACGATGTCCTTCTTCACCGCGACGACCAGGACCTCCATCTTGTTGCCGGTTTCGATGAGGTCGATGACCTGGTAGTCGAGGTTGACGTTGTCCAGCGAGTCGGGGATCAGCTGGCCCGCCTCGGCCAGCACCGCCGTCTCGACCGCGGCGCCGCTCTGGGCGGGAAGGATCACCTTCTTGACGATCACCGCCGGACCGGGCACCGCCGTGACCACCTGCGTGGACCGGATCTTCTTCTCGGTCAACAGACTGCGGATGGCGTCGACCACCGCCGCCTCGTCCTGGATGACGTTCGACTGGATCGCAGTCGGCGGCAGCGGGGCGACCCCAAGCGCCGTCACCCGAGGCCCCGCCGAGGTATGGACGACCTCGGCTACCTTCACGCTGCTCGACCCGATGTCGAGAACGAGAAAGTTGTTCTGCTGCCGAAACGGACTGATGTCCGCGGCCATGAGTCGCTTGAAAAGCGACGAGCCACTCAAGCCCTCGGAGAGCGCCAAGGCAACCTCCTCCTCATCTCCACCCCATCCCCGGCCGTCGCCCCCGCGACGGCTGCCTCACACTCGAATCCTGAGGAAAATCGGGGTGAGTATGCGCCCAGGAATCCGGGCAGTCAAAACACGATTCGTCCTCGTCCGCCACCCAACGCCTCCCCACCACCTGACGCCCACCCTTGAAAACGAGAAGACCCGGCCCGCATCTCGCAAACCGGGTCTCCTCGTGTGCAGAAAGGAGGGGCTGCATGGGGGTAGTGCAAGCAAGGTGCCAGGCGCCCGCGAGGGCAAGGCGCTGATCTTTCCTTGCCGGGTCGCGTTTCAGCCTGAGCGGGGCCGTTCAGTTTCGACCACTACCGCACGAATTCGTGCGCAGGAAAATTGACATGGGGTGGGTCCGCCTCTAACTCGAGAATGCCACCCATGCCTGGCCTGATCGAGATCGCCCCGGTGCCCCCCGTTCCGTCGCACGATCTGCTTACCTATGGTGTCCCCGAGGCGCTGCGCCTGCGGGTGCAACCGGGCATGCGCGTCCGCATACCGCTCGGGAGACAGACGCGCACCGGGGTGGTCGCCGGCTTCACCGGTTCCCCACCCCCCGGTCGTCTACGCACCATCCTCGACGTGCTCGATCGGGAGCCGTTCCTCCCGGCCGAGTTGCTCGACCTCTGCCGGTGGACGGCACGCTACTACATGGCCTCGCTGGCCGAAGTGATCGCCACCATCGTCCCGGTCCATGTCCCGAAGGTCGCCCAGGAGCGGGTGGTGCGACTGGTCCGCTCGCTCGATGCCGACACCGAGGCCGCCCTCGCCCGCCGGGCCCCGGCCCGTGCCCGGGCCTACCGGGTGCTGGCCGACGCCCCCGCCGCGACCCTCGGCATGGCCGAGCTGCGCGTCCGTGGGATCGGTCCTGCGGCCATCCGCGGCCTCCTGGCCGCCGGCGTGGTCGAAGCCGGCGAGCGCGAGCGGGAGGCGCCCGTGTCTCCTGCCGCGGTACCCGCCCCGCGGCCAACCCTCACCGCGGCGCAGCACGGGGCCGTGACGGCAATCGACGGGGCGCTCCGCGCGACGGGCACGACCTCCTTCCTCCTCCACGGCATCACCGGCAGCGGCAAGACGGAGGTCTTCCTGACCAGCGCCGAGCGGACGGTGGACGACGGCCGCGACGTGCTGCTCCTGGTGCCGGAGATCGCGCTCACGCATCAGATGATCGAGCGCGTGCGCGCACGCTTCGGAGCGCGAGCTGCCGTGCTGCACAGCGGCCTCGGACCGCGCGAACGATGGACGGAGTGGCGCCGCATCGCCGCCGGCGCGGCGCGGGTCGTGGTGGGGGCACGCTCCGCGGTGTTCGCGCCGGTGCGCCGTCTCGGCCTGGTCGTGGTCGACGAGGAACACGACCCCGCCTACAAGCAGGAAGACGGCCTGCGCTACAATGCGCGCGATCTCGCCGTGGTCCGGGCGCGCCTGACCGGCGCGGTCGTCGTGCTGGCGTCGGCTACACCGTCGGCCGAGAGCTACCATGCCGCGCGCGATGGGCGTCATCGCCTGCTCGAGCTCCCCGAGCGGCCGACGGCCCACCCTCTGCCGCGCGTCGACGTGATCGATGTGCGCGGTCGCTCGCGCGCCGACTTCGTGTCCGACGAGCTTCGCCTCAGCCTGGAGACGACCCTCGCCCGCAACCAGCAGGTGCTCGTGTTTCTCAACCGGCGCGGCTTCGCCACCTACCTGCAGTGCCCGTCATGCGGCGTCCCGGTCTCCTGCCCGCACTGCAGTGTGACGCTCACCTGGCATCGGGCCGCACGCGCGCTCGTGTGCCATCACTGCCGCCATCATCGTGCCCCTCCGGCGACGTGCCCCGAGTGCGGCGGCGCTGCCCTGCAGCCGTTCGGTGTGGGCACCGAGCAGATCGAGAGCGCGCTCAAGACATGCTACCCGCTCGCCGCCGTCGATCGTTTCGATCGCGACACGGCGCAACGACCCGGCGCGCAGCGGCGCATCCTGCAGCGCTGGCGCGCGGGCGAGACCGACATCCTGGTCGGCACCCAGATGGTGAGCAAGGGTCACGACGTGCCCGGGGTGACACTGGTGGCGGTGCTCCTGGCCGACCTGTCGCTCAACGTGCCCGACTTTCGCGCCGGCGAGCGTACGCTGCAGTTGCTGCTCCAGGTCGCAGGGCGCGCCGGTCGGGGGGACGCACCGGGAGCGGTCATCGTGCAGACCCTCCGCCCCGACCATCCCAGCCTGGCCGCGGTCTCGCACCACGACTACACTGGCTTCATGCACGGAGAGCTCGAGCGCCGCCGGGAGCTCGGCTACCCGCCGTTCACTCGCCTGATCAACGTCCGGCTCGACGGCGTCGATGTCGGGCGCGTCGAGCGCATCGCCACCGAACTGGCCAGTGAGCTGCGCCGGCAGGCGGCCGGGCTCGGGCTCGGGCCGGAGACCGTGCTCGGACCCGCCCCGCCACCCCTCGCCCGGCTGCGCGGTCGCTACCGCTGGCAGATCCTGTTGCGCAGCGGCAACATCCCTGCGCTGCGCGGCCTCGCGCGCGTCGCACGCGCCGCGGGCGCCGACGCACGGCGGGCGCACGTACGTCTTGCAATTGACGTGGATCCGTACAGCATGCTGTAGAATCGATGGCACTTCGCCCCATCCTGCACGTTCCCGCCGCCAGCCTGAAGGCGCGCGCCGAGCCCGTCCTGCAGATCGATGGCGACCTGGCGCGCCTGGTCGAGGACATGGCCGAGACCATGTACGCGGCGCCCGGGGTCGGCCTGGCGGCGCCCCAGGTCGGCGTGGGCCAGCGCGTGATCGTCCTCGACGTCCACGATGCCGACGAGGAACCTGGCACGCGCCTGCTGAAGCTCATCAACCCCGTGATCCTCGAACGCGATGGCGAAATCACCTGGGAGGAGGGCTGCCTCTCCGTCCCGGACTTCACGGCACCGATCAAGCGCGCCCGGCGCATCCTGGTGCGAGCGTGGACGCCCGATCAACGCGAGATCGAGATCGAGGGCGAGGAGCTGCTCGCCGTGGCCCTGCAGCACGAGATCGACCATCTCGACGGCAAGCTGTTCCTCGATCGTCTGTCGCGCTTGAAGCGCGACCTCTACCGCGCCCGCCGCCGCAAGCTCGACCGCCAGGGCCGCGAGCCCGGCACCACCGGCCGGCCGATCCTCATCTGAGCGCGCGTATGGCCGCGAGGGAGCCGTGGCGGGTTCTTTTCATGGGGACGCCGGCGTTCGCGTGCACGATCCTGGAGGCGCTTCTCACGCGCGCCGATCCTGTCGTTGGCATCGTCTGTCAGCCCGATCGCCCACGGGGCCGCGGCCTGGCCCTCGGCGTCCCCGAGGTGAAGGCGCGCGCCGAGCAGGCGGGACTACCCGTGCTGCAGCCGGAGCGCCTGCGGGATGCCCCATTCCAGGACGCGCTCCGCGCCCTAGCCCCCGATCTCATCGTTGTGGCCGCGTACGGCAAGATCCTGCCGCACGCGATCCTCGACCTGCCGCCGCGCGGCTGCATCAACGTGCACGCGTCCCTCCTGCCGCGCCATCGCGGCGCGGCTCCGGTCGCGTGGGCGATCCTGAGTGGCGACACCCGCACCGGCGTCACCATCATGGCCATGGTCGAAGAGATGGACGCGGGGGACATTCTGCTGCAGCGGGAGGTCGTGATCGCACCCGAGGAGACGGGCGGCACGCTCACCGAGCGGCTCGCCCACCTGGGCGGGACGGCACTGCTCGACGCCATCGACGGCCTCAAGGACGGCACGCTCAGTCCGATCCCCCAGCCGGCGGTCGGAGTGACGTTCGCACCGCGCCTGACGCGCGACATCCTCCGCATCGACTGGACGCGGGCCGGCGAGCACATCGCACGCCAGGTGCGCGCCCTCGCCCCTGCCCCGTCGGCGTTCACGACCGTCGGCGGCCGTGTCTTCAAGATCCACCGGGCGGTGGCGGAGGCGGACGGGCCGGCAGCACTCCCGGGCGCGGTGGTCGAGGCCGGACGCGGTGCCATCCGGATCGCGACCGGCGCCGGTATGCTGCGCCTCCTCGAGGTGCAGCTCGAGGGCAAGCGCAAGCTGACCGCCGCCGAGTTCCTGGCGGGGAACCCGCTCCCGGCGGGCACATGCCTCGGCGCGAGCTAGGCGCGCCCCCCGACGCCCGCACGGTCGCACACGACATTCTCGTACGCGTCGAGACCACCGATGCGTTTGCCGACGTGCTGCTGGCGCATCGCCTCGCCGACCTGCCGTTCGCGCCCCAGGATCACGCGCTCGTCACACGCCTCGTCTACGGCACGCTGGCCTGGCAGGGACGCCTCGATCACCACCTGCACGCCCTGCTCCGCCCCGGCTCGCGGACGCTCGAGACGCCGGTGCGTGTGGCGCTGCGCCTCGGGCTCTACCAGCTGCTCTTCCTCGACCGTGTCCCCGCATACGCGGCCGTGGACGCGAGCGTCCGGCTGGCGCGGCGCTCGGGCGCCGGGGCTGCGGGGCTCACCAACGCCGTGCTGCGGCGGGCAGCGGCCGAGCGTGGGCGCGGGCGACCGCCCCTCGACGCCGGCGCGGACGCACTCACGCGCCTCGCCATCACGTGGTCGCATCCGCGCTGGCTCGTCGAACGCTGGGCCACCGAGTTCGACGCTGACGATCTGGCGTTGCTGCTGCAAGCCGACAACGAACGCGGCGCCACCACCGTGCGGACCAACCAGCTGCGCACGACGCGGGAAGACCTCCTCGCGGAGCTCACCGCGCATGGCGTGCAGGGTGCGCCCGGCCGTTGGGGACCGGACGCGATCGTCGTCGCCCGGGGTGCCGCCCGCCTGCGCAGCCTACCCGCCTGGCACCAGGGACGGTTCGCGTTTCAGGGCGAGGCGTCGCAGCTCATCGCCCCCTTGTTGGGTCTCCGGCCCGGAGAACGGGTGCTCGACGCGTGCGCGGCTCCCGGAGGCAAGGCCGTCCACGTCGCCGCCCTGGTGGGGGATGGGGGGAGCGTGCTCGCGCTCGATCAGCGCCCCGCCGGGATCGTACGGATCCGGCGTGCCGCGGAGCGTCTCGGCGCACGCGCGGTACGCACCCTGGTGGCCGATGCGCGCCGGCCACCCGTCCGTGAACCCTTCGATGCCGTGCTGGTGGACGCGCCATGCAGCGGCCTCGGGACCCTGCGCCGACACCCCGAGCTGCGCTGGCGACGGCGGCCCGAGGACATCGCGCGCCTGGCGGCGCTGCAGCGCGACATCGTCACCGCGGTGGCCCCGCTCGTCCGGCCCGGGGGCGCGCTGGTGTATGCCGTGTGCACGATCACGCGCGAAGAAACCGACGACGTGGTGGCCGCCGTGCTCTCCGCCCACCCGCGGTTCGCACGCGAGGGCATCGCGGAGATGCCGTCGGCGCTCGTGACACCGGCCGGCGCGCTCCGCACCTTTCCACACCGCCACGGCATGGACGGCTTCTTCGCCGTGCGCTTGCGTGCCCGGTGGTGACGAGCGTGGACGCCGTCTGGAATTGATCCCGGGCGTGCGCTAGAGCCCAGGCGTGCCCATGATCGCCCCCTCGATCCTGTCGGCGAACTTCGGCCGCCTGGCGAGCGAGGTGGAGGCCGTCACCGCCGCGGGCGGCGACTGGATCCATGTCGACGTGATGGACGGCCACTTCGTGCCGCCGATCACGATCGGCCCTCTCGTGGTGCAGGCCGTGCGACGCGTCACCCATCTCCCCCTCGACGTCCACCTGATGATCGAGACTCCAGAGCGGCAGATCCGGGAGTTCGTTCACGCCGGAGCGAATCGAATCACGGTGCACGTGGAGGCGTGCACGGACGTGCCACAGGTACTGAAGGCCATTCGCGACGCCGGGGCCGCGCCCGGCCTGGCACTCAATCCCCCCACACCGCTCGAGTGCGTGCGCCCGTTCGTCGGCATGATAGACCTGTTGCTCGTGATGAGCGTCCATCCCGGCTGGGGCGGGCAACCGTTCGTCGACGGCTCGATAGAAAAGCTCGCCGCGGCCCGCACGCTGCGGGCGGAGACCGGCGCCCGGTTCCTGATCGAGGTCGACGGCGGCATCAAGACGACCAACGCCGCCCGGGCGGCAGCCGCCGGAGCCGACGTGCTGGTCGCCGGGTCGGCCGTGTTCGGTGCGCCCGACTACGCCGCCACGATTCGCGCGCTCCGCGGCGGCTGACGGGCAGGGCGCCCACGCACGACGCGCGGCCGATGCGGTTCGCACCCTTCTACGAGCGGCTCCGCACGCGCACGGCCGGCCTCGGGCCGGCCGCGACGACCTGGCTCCTCGTCCGGCTCGCAGCCGGCCGGGTGCGCTTCGGCATCCTGAACGCGCTCGGCCCGCCGCGCGTCGAGTGCCCGTGCTGCGGCTGGCGGGGTCACACCTTCGTCGACTTCGTCGAAGCGGCGTACACCCTGCCCCGGGTGTCCTGTCCCCGCTGCCGGAGCCAGACCCGTCATCGCCAGCTCCGTCTCTGGATGGCGCGTACGTTCCGTCCCGACGTCCGGCACGGGACCGCCCTTGTCTGCGCGCCGGAGCCCGGCTTCACCTCCATGTGGACCGCCCTCCCGACGTTGCGCGTCGTGCGTCTCGACCGCGAGCCGAGCCGCGGGGTCGACGTGATCGGCGACCTGCAGGCCTTGCCGCTACGGAGCGCGAGCGTCGACCTGGCGTGGTGCCACCACGTGCTCGAGCATCTCGCCGACGACCGCCGTGCTCTGCGCGAGCTCGCGCGCGTGCTCCGACCGGGTACCGGCGAACTCATCGTCTCGGTTCCGATGAAGCCGGGGACTCGGACCGAGGAGTATGGTCGGGCGTGCCCCGACCTCTCGGGTCACTGGCGGATGTACGGCGATGACTTCGTCGAACGGTTGGCCACCGCCGGGTTCCAGGCAACTCCCGCGGCGGCAGACCTCGACGACTCCGAGCGCACGCGCTACGGTATCGCCGTCCCGGAGCCCGTGTTCCTCTGCCGATCGGCACCGGCCGACCAGACGTGACAGGCCGGGGGGACGGGCCGCCCGCCCTCGAAATCGGCCCGCCCCCTGATCCGGCCACACGCCGCGGTCAGCTCCCGCGGCCCTTCGGGGCAGCCGGTGGCTCCCCGACCATGATGTGATCCTTCACCTGTTCGTACAGCTTGTCGCCGATGCCCTTGACCTTGCGAAGGTCTTCCGGCTTCCGGAACGGCTCTTCGGCGCGGTGTTCGACGATCGCCTTGGCCTTGGCCGGCCCGATGCCGGGCAGGCGCGCGAGCTCGTCGGCACTGGCCGCGTTGACGTTGATGCGGCCGGCCGCATCGGCGGGGGCGGCACCGGCGGCGACGGCACCGCTCCCGCCCGTCAGCAGAAGCCCGCAGAGGAGTCCCACCACCGCCACGTTCCTGATTCGCGTCATCTGTCCACCTCCTTCGAGGCGCCTCCGCGGCGCCGCTGTCTCCCCCCATCGCAAGGGGTGTGCCGCCCGGTGGACCGGGAAAGCCGCGTCCCGGCGGCGAGCTCGCGGCCGCACCGGCCCCCCATTCAACGCCCGTCGCAACCCTCCGTCACACCACCCCGCTACCAGCTTTCCTTCGCGCAACACGTATGTTAAGGGCGCTCACGCTGTTGGCCGGCGCTGCGCGGGGTGTAGCTCAGCCTGGTAGAGCACTGCGTTCGGGACGCAGGAGCCGCTGGTTCAAATCCAGTCACCCCGACCATCTTTGAAGAACTGGGCAACGAGCCGGCGGGGGGTGAGCGGGTGAGAGCACGAGGGCGGGGAAGCGCTGTGGCGTGGTTGCTGGTTCTCGTGACCGCCTCCCTCGCTGAGGCTCGTCCAGCGACCCTGAAAGACAAGGCCAAGCTACGCGCGGGGGCGAGCGCCGCGACCGAACTCATCGGCGAGTTGCCCGGCGGCACCAAAGTGGAGATCCTGGCCGAGGAAGGCGGGTGGCGGCAGGTCCAGACACCGGATGGACAGACCGGCTATGTCTGGGCCGAGCACCTCGTCGGAGAGGCCGACGCCAAGCCCGGCAGTCCGCCGCGCGCGGATGGCGGTGGGCCGCTTCTCGACGAGATCCGCGAGCTGCGTGCCGACGTGCGCGCGCTGCGCGAGCGGCCGGAGCCCGCGGCCGCGGCCGACCTGGAGCGACTGCGTGAGGACGTCCAGCGTCTCCTCACCACGCAGGAGGGGCTGGTGCGGCGTCTCGAGCATCATCCGGCGACCGATCCCCCGCCGGAGTCGAACGTCGGCGTGATACCCGTCCTGCTGTTCGCCGCGGCCGTGATGGGGTGGGTGGTGAGTCGCATCACACTCCGCCGACGCGATCCCCGGCAGCGGGATCGCCTGCGCCTCTGAGCACCCGCGCTTGGCAGACGTAGCCCTCCTGCTGTTTGCGTACACGCTCGGATCGATCCCCTTCGGCGTGCTCTTCGCCCGCCTGGCGGGAATCGACCCTCGCCAGCACGGCAGTCGAAACATCGGGGCAACCAACGTCGCCCGCACTGCCGGCGGCCGGCTGGGTACATTGACCCTGGCGGCGGACGTGCTGAAGGGTGCGCTCCCGGTCCTCGCGGTTCGCTGGCTCGCGCCCGATCCCGCGCTCGCGGCTGGCGCGGCCGTCGTGACCGTGATGGGGCATGTCTTCCCGATCACGCTCGGGTTCGCCGGCGGCAAGGGTGTCGCCACCGCGTTCGGCGCCCTGTCGGCGCTGTGCCCGCTCGCGGCCCCATGGATGATCGGGGTCTTCGTGTTCGCCTTCGCGCTCGACCGCCATGTGTCCTTCGCCTCGCTCCTGGCTGCATTGGCCGCGCCGATCGCGATCGCCATCCAGGCCTACCCGATCGAAGCCCTGGCCGCCGGGCTGCTGATCGCCGCCCTCGTGGTGGCGCGCCACCGGGATAACCTCCGCCGCCTGCGGGCCGGCACCGAACCACGGTTCGAGCTGCCCAAGAGGCAGGCACCGCCCAGGAAGTAGACAGCCGGGCAGCGCGTCGCGCGGCGACGGCCCGCGGTTTTCCTTCCCGCCCTCCGCCGGGCGCTGTGGCACCCGGGTTGCTGTCACCGCAGAGGGGGGGACTCATGGAACCATGCGATCGTACGTCGAGCGTGCGGGGGTGGTGTGCCCGCACGGCCGTTGTTCTGGGTGCAGTGCTCGGGTGCGCCACCACCGTCCTGGCCGAAGAGGCGCCCAAGATCGACTCGGGTGACACCGCCTGGATGCTCACCTCGGCAGCCCTCGTCCTCATGATGACGGCTCCGGGACTGGCACTGTTCTACGGCGGCCTCGTACGGAGCAAGAACGTCCTCAACCTGCTGATGCAGAGCTTCATCCTGATCGCCCTGATCAGCGTCCAGTGGGTGCTGTGGGGCTACAGCCTGTCGTTCGGCACGGATCACTGGGGGATCATCGGCGGCCTGGAGTGGCTCGGGCTGCGCGGCGTCGGCGGCGAGCCGAACGCCGACTACGCGGCCACCATCCCGCACCAGACCTTCATGATCTATCAGGCGATGTTCGCGATCATCACACCAGCGCTCATCACCGGGGCGTTCGCCGAGCGGATGAAGTTCAATGTGTTCCTCGTGTTCTCCCTTCTCTGGGCGACCCTGGTGTACGATCCGCTGGCACATATGGTGTGGGGCGTCGGAGGGCTCCTGCGCGGATGGGGCACCCTCGACTTCGCCGGCGGGACCGTGGTGCACATCAGCTCGGGTATCTCGGCGTTGGTCGTGGCGCTCGTCATCGGCAAGCGGCTCGGGTACGGCACCGACCCGATGCCGCCGCACAACATGCCCTTCGTCCTCGTGGGTGCGGCGCTGCTGTGGTTCGGATGGTTCGGCTTCAACGCCGGCAGTGCGCTGGCCGCCAATGCGCTCGCTACCAGCGCGTTCGTCGCCACCAACACGGCGGCGGCAACCGCCACGCTGGCCTGGATGGGTGCCGAGTGGTTGGGGCGGGGCAAACCGACCGTACTCGGCGCCGCCAGCGGCGCGGTCGCTGGTCTGGTCGCGATCACGCCCGCCTCGGGCTTCGTCACCCCGACCGCCTCGATCCTGATCGGCGCCATCGCCGGCGTGCTCTGTTACGGCGCGTGCAACCTGAAGCCAAAGCTCGGCTGGTACGACGACGCGCTCGACGTGGTGGGCATACACGGCGTGGGCGGCACCTTCGGCGCGATCGCCACCGGGCTGTGGGCGTCGACGGAGGTGAACTCCGCCGTGACCACCCAGGGCTTGCTGGTGGCGGGCGAATGGAGCCTGCTCGGCGCGCAGGTGGCGGCGGTGCTGCTCACCTACGTGATCGCGGTCGTCGGGTCACTGATCTGCCTCGCGATCGCCGGCGCGGTCTGTGGCGGACTCCGCGTCAACGAAGAAGACGAGTTCGCCGGCCTCGATCTGTCCCAGCACAGCGAGACCGCATACCTGTTCGCCACCGGGGGCTACGGCTCCTCGCACGGGAGCGTCTTCACCCCGCAACCGATGGAACATCACGGCGCGCTGGCCAAGGCGATGGAGTAGGCCGATGAGCCCGATGCACCTTTACAAGCAGCGACGGATTGGACTAAACGAGGGGCCCGCATGCCGGCCCCAGCCGGGGAGGCGCTCATGAAGAAGGTCGAGGCGATCATCAAACCGTTCAAGCTCGACGAGGTGAAGGAAAGCCTCTCCGCGATCGGTGTCCAGGGGATCACGGTGAGTGAGGTCAAAGGCTTCGGCCGCCAGAAAGGCCACACCGAGCTCTACCGGGGTGCCGAGTACGTGGTCGACTTCCTTCCCAAAGTGAAGCTCGAGATCATCGTGCGCGACGAACAGGTCGCGGACGTGGTCGAAACCATCGAGAAGGCCGCCAAGACCGGGCGCATCGGTGACGGCAAGATCTTCGTGCTCCCGATCGACGACGTGGTTCGCATCCGCACCGGCGAGCGCGGCAGCGACGCCATCTAGACGAGACACCGCAGCGCCAGCAGCGCCATCGTTCATCGGATGAGCTCGTAGGAGGGGCTCGGTATGGCAACTCAGACACCCAAGGACGTGCTGAAGTTCGCGAAGGACAACAAGGTCGAGTCGGTAGACTTCAAGTTTCTCGACTTCCTCGGCACCTGGCAGCACTTCTCGATCCCGACCAGCGAGCTGAGCGAGGATCTGTTCGAGGAAGGCAGCGGGTTCGACGGCTCGTCGATCCGCGGCTGGCAGCCGATCCACGCGTCGGACATGCTCGTCGTTCCCGACCCGACCACGGCGGTGATGGATCCGTTCATGGCCATCCCCACGCTGAGCCTGATCGGCAACATCGTCGACCCGATCACCAAAGAAGACTACTCCCGCGACCCGCGCAACATCGGGCGCAAAGCCGAGGCGTACCTCAAGAAGAGCGGCGTCGGCGACGTCGCCTACTTCGGCCCGGAGCCCGAGTTCTTCATCCTCGACGAGGTGCGCTACGAGCAGAACCAGCATACCGGCTTCTACGCCATCGACTCCGCCGAAGGGCAGTGGAACACGGGGCGCGCGATCGACAGCATGAACGACCGCGACGGACGCCGCATTGAGAGCAAGAACCTCGGCTACAAGCCGCGCTACAAGGAAGGCTACTTCCCGGTCCAGCCCACCGACTCGCAGCAGGACATCCGCGGCGAGATGGTGCGCGAGATGGAGAAGCTCGGCATCCGCGTCGAGAAGCACCACCACGAGGTGGCGACCGCCGGCCAGGCCGAGATCGACATGCGCTTCAACTCGCTGGTCAAGATGGGCGACTGGCTCATGTGGTACAAGCACGTGGTCAAGAACGTCGCCCGCCGGTACGGCAAGACGGCGACGTTCATGCCGAAGCCCATCTTCGGCGACAACGGCTCGGGCATGCACACCCACCAGTCGATCTGGAAGGGCGAGAAGCCGCTCTTCGCGGGCGACAAGTACGGCGGCATGAGCGAGCTCGCCATGCACTACATCGGCGGCATCCTGAAGCACGCCCCGGCGATCGCCGCCTTCACCAACCCGGGCACGAACTCCTACCGGCGCCTGGTGCCGGGCTTCGAGGCCCCGATCAACCTCGCCTACTCCAGCCGCAACCGATCCGCGGCGGTGCGCATCCCGATGTACTCGCCGTCACCCAAGGCCAAGCGCATCGAGGTCCGCTTCCCGGATCCGACCTGCAATGGCTACATGGCGTTCGCGGTCATGCTCATGGCCGGCCTCGACGGCATCGAGCGCCGTCTCAACCCGGGCAACCCGCTCGACAAGGACATCTACGCCCTCAGCCCCGAAGAGCTGAAGGAAGTGCCGAAGATGCCGGGCTCGCTCGAAGAGGCGCTCGACAATCTGAAGAAGGATCACGCCTTCATGCTCAAGGGCGACGTGTTCACCGAGGACGTGATCGAGACCTGGATCGAGTACAAGATGGCGAACGAGGTCAGCGCGATGCGGCTGCGGCCGCATCCGCACGAGTTCGCCCTCTACTTCGACGCGTAGTCGCGCTGCGGCAGCGCGTGGGACGGCGGACGGCGAGGGGCCCGGCAGGGTTCGCCGCCGTTTGCGTTCATGTCGCGCGCGATTTTTGCCGACAAGGAACTGTGGCATAGTGGTGCGCCGCCACGCTCCGCCATGAAACGCGCCATTACGCTGCTCCTCAAGTTCGGGGTCACGGTTGGGATCTTCGTCGCCATCTTCCTCGAGTTCGGTGGCGGATTCCTGCCCGTCCGGACGGCCAGCCTGAGCGTCTCCGGGACATTCGAGGCCGCGAACCCCGCCTATCCCGGGCTCGTCGGGCGCCTCAAGGGCCGGCTGCGTGGCACCGAACTCCCTCCGGCGCGCATTCCGGTCGCCCTCGGGGAGGTGTGCCGGGCGGGAACCGAGCGCACCGTGTTCGTACGGCTGGACAACGGCTCCGTCCGTCCCTTCAAGCCGCTCCGGCACTGCAGTGGCGAGCGGGGGCTGGCCACCGTGTTTGTCCGCTCGCCGAACGGAGAGTTCGAGCCGGTGCCGCTGGCGAGCGCGCCGGCGGAAGTCTACTTCCGCATCCAGGGGTTCCAGCTCGTACCCGCCGAGCTGTCTGAGCTGTGGGCGGAAATCCAGGGACTGCGCCTGGCGGTGTTCGTGCCCTGGTTCCTGGCGGCAATTGCCATCAAGCTGCTCGGCATCTTCGCCAACATCCTGCGCTGGCAGATCCTCCTGCAGGGCCAAGGCATCGATCTCAAGTTCGGCTACCTGACCGGCACGTATTTCATCGGACGCTACTTCGGGATCGTGACCCCGAGCACCATGGGCCTGGACGCCTGGCGCCTGTACGAGACCATCCGGCTCACCCGCCGGCCGATCGAATGCACGACCGCGCTCGCGGTCGAGCGTGTGCTCGGCCTGGTGGGGCTGCTCGCCGTGATTCTGCTGTTCATGCCGTTCGCGGGCCGCATCACCCAGGGGCAGTCGTTCGGCGAGCTGGTGGGCGCGATGAAGATTCCGCTCGCCGGCACGACGTTGTTCGGCATCCTCATCCTGCTCCAACCAACCTGGTTCCGCGGCGTGCTCCGGTTGATCCCGGGAGGACGCGTGCGGCAGTTCGCCAGCAACGTGATCGACGCCGCCACGGCGTACTCCAACCGGCGCGGCTACCTGCTGTTCGCCCTCGGGCTCGCGATCGCCGGGCAGATCACCACGACGCTCATGTACTTTTGCAACGCCATGGCGCTCGGAACGCAGAACGTACATCTCAGCGAGGTGCTGTTCGCCTCTGCCGTCATGACGTTCGGCACGTTCATCGCCCCCTCGGCGTCCGGCGAAGGCGTGCGCGAGCTGGTGTTCGTGTGGCTCCTCGGCTCCAAGACCGGCGCGGCCAAGGCGTTCCTGATCGGCAACCTGGGCTTCTGGATCGAGAAGATCCCGCTCTCCGTGCCCGGCGGGCTGATCCTGCTCTTCCGACGCGACCCTTCCCTGCACGCGATCACCCGCGAGGACCTCGAGCGCGTGCGCCGGGAGGCGACCGCGGAGCGCGCCGCGGTGGCGGGCACCCGGTAGCCCCGGTCCGGGGGCCACGTTGACTCCACGGCGGCCGTCTCCACATGATGGGACCGATGCGCCGGCTCTGGCTCCCGTTCGGCGCCGTCGCCCTCGCGGTGCTCGGCCTCCTGCTCGCCCGTCCAGGCAGGCGGGACGACGATCAGCCCCGCTACCTCACGGCACCCGTCGACCGCGGACCCATCCATGCCTCCGTGAGCGCCACGGGTGCGGTCAATCCGGTGGCGACGGTGCAGGTGGGAACGTACGTCTCGGGGCCGATCACCGAGATCGCGGCCGACTTCAATACCCCGGTGGCGAAGGGCCAGCTGCTCGCCACCATCGACCCGCGCTCCTTTCGGGTCCGGGTGGACGCCGCTACCGCCGATGTGGCCAATGCGCGCGCCCGCCTGACCAAGGACGAGGCCGACGTCGCCCTCCAGGACGCCACCCTCCGGCGCACCCGCGACCTGCATGGCCAGGGCATTGTCTCAGAGAGCGATCTCGACCTGGCGGTCAGCCGCGCGCGGCAGGCGCGGGCACAGGTCGAGCTCGACCGGGCGGAGATCCGGTCGTCCGAGGCACGCCTGCACGAGGCCGAGGTCAATCTCGCCTACACCAGCATCGTGTCACCCGTCGATGGTATCGTCGTGGCGCGCAACGTCTCCGTCGGGCAGACGGTGGCGGCCACGTTCCAGACCCCGACGCTCTTCCTGGTGGCCGAAGATCTCACCAAGATGCAGGTGAGTGCGAGCGTCAGCGAGTCCGACATCGGGAGCGTCGCGGCGGACCAGCCGGTGACGTTCACGGTCGACGCCTACCCCGGCACCACGTTCCCTGGCCGCGTGGCCCAGGTGCGCAGCGCACCGGTCACGGTGCAGAACGTGGTTACCTACGAAGTGCTGGTGCACGTCGACAACCCCGGCCTGCGCCTCAAGCCCGGCATGACCGCCAACGTGACCATCACGACCGCACAGCGGGATGATGCGTTGCGCATCCGGACGAGCGCGCTCCGCTTCCGTCCCCCGGATGACGGGGCGGAACCGGGGGCCGCCGCCGCGGCCGCTCCCGCGGCCGCCGTCGGGGCCGCCGTCGGGGCCGCCGCCGAGGGGCGCGTCTGGCGCCTCGACACAGCCGGGCGGCCACAGCCCGTGTCGGTGACGACCGGCATCGCGGACGACCGCTTCGCGGAGATCCTCACCGGCCTCGACGAGGGCCAGCCCGTCATCATCGGCCTGCAGCGTCCGGCCGCCCCCGCCGCCCCTCCGGGGCGGCCGCCCTCGTTCACGCCAGGGCGCCGCACGGGTCACTGAGAGCGGCCCCCAGAGTGATCAGGCTACGCGACCTCACCAGAACGTACGCCGACGACCGCGGCGGGGTGGCCGTCCGCGCGCTCGCCGGCGTCACGCTCGCCATCGCCGCGGGCGAGCTGGTCGCGATCATGGGCGCCTCCGGGTCGGGCAAGTCGACGCTCCTCAATCTCCTCGGGTGCCTCGACACGCCGACGAGCGGCAGCTACCACCTCGACGGCGACGACGTGAGCCGGATGACCCCCGACCAGCGGGCGACGCTCCGCAACGCCCGCATCGGCTTCGTCTTCCAGAGCTTCAACCTGTTGCCCCGCACGACGGCCCGCGAGAACGTGGAGCTACCGCTGGTCTACGCGGGCGCGCCGCTCGCCGAGCACCGCCGCCGGGCGGAAACGGCGCTGGCCGACGTCGGCCTGGCCGACGTGACCGAGCGGACGCCGAGCCAGCTCTCCGGCGGCCAACAGCAGCGGGTCGCCATCGCGCGCGCGCTGGTCAATCGTCCGCGTCTGGTGCTCGCTGACGAGCCGACGGGTAACCTCGACAGCGTCGCCTCGCGCGAGATCATGACCCTGTTGCACACCCTGAACCGCCGGCACGGGCTGACGCTCGTGATCGTCACGCACGAGCCCGACATCGCGGCCCGCACGGACCGTGTGCTCATGATGCGCGATGGCCGGATCGTCAGCGACGGACCGCCGTCGCAGCGCGAGACGCACGCGTGACCGCCTTCCGCATCACCGTGCGCACGGCCGGGCGGGCGTTGGCACGCAACCTCACCCGCTCGATCCTCACCGCTCTCGGCGTCGTGATCGGCGTGGCGGCCGTGATCGCCATGGTGAGTGTCGGACAGGGCGCGGACGCCTCGGTGCGCGCCCAGATCGCCAGCCTCGGCCAGAACGTCATCATGGTGGTTCCAGGGGCGACCACCGCGGGCGGCGTGCGCTCGGGGTACGGCAGCGCCAGCACGCTCACGGTCGCCGATGCCCGGGCCATCGCCCGCGACTGCCCGTCGGTGCGGGCGGTCACGTACCTCAAGCGCGACGTGGCCCAAGTCACCTACGGCAACCAGAACTGGTCGACCGGCATCCAGGGCAGTCCTCCCTCGTTCACCGAGGTGCGCAACTGGCCGGTGGCGGTGGGCCGTTTCTTCACGCAGGCCGAAGAGGACAGCGCCGCCACGGTAGCAGTCGTGGGACGCACGGTGGTCGACAAGCTGTTCATGCCGGGCGAGGACCCGCTCGGGGCCATCATCCGCGTGCGCAACGTCGCCTTCCGGGTGATCGGGGTCCTCACGACCAAGGGCCAGACCTCATGGGGGCAGGACCAGGACGACGTGGTCACCATGCCGTTCAGCACGGCCGAGCGGCGTGTCCTCGGCACCGCTATCCTCGGCACGGTGAACATGATCCTGGTTTCGACCCCGAGCCCGGAGGCCGCGGCCACCGCGGAAACGGAGATCCACGAGCTGCTCACCACCCGCCACCGCACGGCGCCCGGAGAGGAGGAGGACTTCACCGTCCGCAACATGACCGAGCTGTTCGCCGCTTCGATGATGGCGAGCCAGGTCATGACCCGCCTGCTCGCCGCCATCGCGTCGATCTCGCTGCTGGTGGGCGGCATCGGGATCATGAACATCCTGCTGGTATCGGTGAGCGAACGGACGCGCGAGATCGGCATCCGTATGGCCGTCGGCGCCAGGGGACGCGACATCCTGCTCCAGTTCCTCGTCGAGGCCATCGTCCTCAGCACCGTGGGAGGCCTCCTCGGGACCGGCCTCGGCGTGGGGACCGCCGTCGTGATCGGGCGCTTGGCGGACTGGCCGATCCTGATCTCCCCCACCGCCGTGGTGAGCGCCCTGGCATTTGCGTGGGCCGTCGGGCTCGTGTTCGGGGTCTACCCGGCCCGACGGGCCTCCCGGCTGGACCCGATCGCCGCCCTCCGCCATGAATGACCCCACCCCCTCCGCACCCGATCGGCCACGGGTGTGGAAACCGAGTCCTTGCACTTGGAATGCGCGTGCGGCTAGATAGGCCTCAGACGCGAAGGGTCCCCATGCAGCGCACCATGCACGCCAACCCGGTCTTCTCGACCCGCCATGCGGGCGCCGTGCTGGTGTGCGTGTCCCGTTGGGACGCGCAGGCTACGAAGCGCGCCCGAATCCGGGCCGGTGGCCTTTCGCGGACGGGAGGTAGTCTCCCAGGGTAGACCGAGAAACCCTCCGCGGAAACGAAAGGCCACCGGCCCCTCAGGGACCGGTGGCCTTTTTTGTTTTTGACCGGAGCGAACCCCCCCAAGAGGAGGAGAGACCATGAGCACGATCAGTGTCGCAGCGTTCACCAGGAAGCTCCGAGAGGTGGTGGCCGACGAGCCGAAGGCATTCGCCTACGACCTCGGCCTCAGCCTGTCGGCGGTCTACAACTATCTGAACGGCCGCGTACCGGCGACGGACGTGTTGTTCCGCATCGCCCAGTACACCGGCCACCCCATGGAGTGGTTCCTGGTCGACGAAGAGCCTGCCACCGTGACGCTCGGCGCGAGCCCGACCGCCGAAACGGTGGCGTACGCCGCCGCGCCAGGCGGGGGTGGCACGTGAGGGAGGGCCGCGTGCGGCGGCAGGTCAGGCCGAACCGGTCAGCTCTCGCTGCAGAGCACCGGCTTCGGTCAGGCATCCGTCGACCGCACGCAGCATGAAGCCGGAGAGGAGGTCCGAGGCAGCCGCCGCACGGCCAGCACGGCGCGCGGCGGTCGCCTCGGCCTCGACGGCGCTCGCCTCCCGGACGAGCGCCCGTTCGAGCGTGTCCCACCGCGCGCGCACCTGCGGTCCCCGATGGGCGAAATCCTGCTCGACCACGCTGAGCAGCGCCCGCATGCGCCACCACGGACTCTCCGTGTCGGGCTCGCCCCCACCACGGGCGAGCGCTGCAGGGACCGTACCCTCCAGGTAGCACGGCACGAACACCCCGACGCACGGGCTCCCGAGGCACACCCAGGTGGCAGCCGGAGCGTGCGGATCGGCGGTCAGGCACGCCACCATGGCGGCGGTGGTGTTGTCGAGCGGATCCGCATGCATACACAGGGAGAAGAACTGCGGATCGTCGAACGCCCGCGGGCGGTGCACGGTCCCGGCCCCGAAGTGATCGCGCAGCGCGGCACGCAGGGTGGCGGGGGTGATCTGGCCTTTCGCTTCTGCGAGCAGAACGGCCGCGCGGCGGCGCCGCGCCGCGCACAGGTTGGGCGGCACCCCCGTGTCGTCGGCATAGGCCGCCGCGAAGTCGACACGCCCGGCGGTGGCCTTCCACCATCCCTGGGCAACCGCAAAGGGGGTGAGATCGGCCGCACCCCGTTCCCAGTCGGCCCCCAGGGCCAGGCCGTTGGAGACGTTGCCGACCTCCTGCACGCGACGGGCGGCCCAGTGTCGGTCGGAGGTCTCGAGGATCCATGCCGTCGCCGGATCGGCGATGAGAAAGGCGTTGTGATACGGCCACTCCACGTGGGCCTGTCCCGAGCCACCCTGCCCGTACGTCGCCAGCAGGTCCGTCATCACGGTCAACGCGTCCTCGGCGCTCCGGCCCCGTTCGAGGCCCAGCCGGACGAGGTCCATGCCGAGCAGGCCAGTCGCCCCGAGCGGCTCGCGGGCGAACACCGTCTGGTTCCCGATGGCGACGCGGTGCTGGTTCACCCCGTGCTCGAACCCCCACAGCCAATGCGGTTGAGAGCCAAGTACCGCGGCCGTGCGCTCGACCTGCGGGAGGTCGATGTACTGGCATTGGACCCTGGTGCCGGGCGCGTGTCGCGCGGCCGGCACCTGCACCAGGCGCTGGCACTCCCGCGGCGGCCGGTCGCTGTTCTTCGCAAACAGCGTTACGCCGTCGACCGTGGCGGGCGGGAGGGCAACTAGCGAGTCACATCCCATGGCGGTCGCCACCGGCTTCGTACACCGCGTGGGATGCTGTCAAGCTCGTTCAAACGCCTCCGACCGGGAGACGCACGGTGAAGGTCGCCCCCTTCCCGGGCACACTCTCGACACGAAGCTGCCCGCCGTGCGCCTCGACGATGGTCTTGGCGATGAAGAGACCGAGTCCCGTACCCTCGGTACGCTGGCCCTCGCGGACACGGCGGTACTTCTCGAACAGATGCGCCAGCTCGTCGGCCGGAATGCCGCGTCCCGTGTCCTCGAACGCCACCTCGACGCAGCCGTTTTCGACATGGGTCGCCACCGTCACGTGTCCCCCGCTGGCGGTGAACTTGAGGGCGTTGGACAGGAGGTTCGCCATGACGCGCTCGAGCTGACCTTCGTCACCCACGACGGTGAGCGTCGCGAGGTCAGGCGCCGCGACCACCAGGCCCTTGCGCCGTGCACTCGCCGTCTGCTGATCGAAAATACGGCGCAACATCGCCGCCAGGTCGAACGCCTGCAGCGAGAGGGTCAGGCGCCCGGCTTCGATACGCGACAGATCGAGGAAGTTGCAGACCAGACCGTGTATCTGCTCGCCGCTCTCGCGGATACGGGTCACGATGTCCCGGGGAACCTCTCCCGGCGGTCGCTCCGGGTCGGCGAGCATCTCCGTGTACCCGAGGATCACCGTCAGCGGCACCTTGATGTCGTGGGTCACCATCGACAGGAGGTCGGCCCGCATCTGTTCGAGGGCGCACTTCTCGCTCACGTCGCGGAAGATCCCCACCATGGCCGGCGTGCCCGTCTCGGCGGCGACGCGGGCGGCGCTTCGGATGGGGGTGAGGGTGACCTCCCATACCGGCCGGGGGACGCCCGCCGTACGGGCTTCGAGAATCCCGGTCCACCGCCCTTGCTGGCCCACCGCCGAGAACACGTCGCGGAAATCCCCCTCGCCCGCAGGAAACTTGACGAATGTTTCGACCATCCGGCCGATGATCTCGGCCTCAGGGTACTGCCACGCCTTGGCCAGGGCAGGGTTCACGAAGGAAATGCGCCCGCTCGGATCCGCGACCACGACTCCATCGGTCGTACCGCGGAGCGCGATGGCGAGTCCCTCGACCTCCTGCCGGTACCGGTCGCGTTCCCGGAGCAACTCCCGCCGTGCGAGCGAGCGCGCGATGACCCGAGGCAGTTCGACGAGGTGCCCCTGGTCCGGACGCTTGACGACGTAGTCCCATGCGCCGCGCTGCATGGCATCGATGGCCACCGCGAGGTCGTCGACCTCGGTGAGCACGACGGCCGGGGTCTGCGGATGCGCAGCAGCGATCTGCTCCAGAAGCTCACGGCCGTCCATGTCGGACAGCCGCAGGTCGAGCACCACGATGAGGGCCGGGTTGCGGCGGACCGCGGCGAGGCAGGCGGCACCGCTCGCCAGTTCGGATGCCTGCCAGCCCGCGCTGGCGAGCGCATGAACGGCACGATGACGGTCCGCCGGGTCGTCCTGCACGAGCAGGATGTGCGCGACCTCGGGCATAGTAAGCCGCGGAGTCAAGCAAGGCGTGTGCCTGCCCGTCGTCGTCACCAACCCAGGGTGGGCAGGGCCGTGCGTGTGCAGCCATGACAATCGCCGCCCACGACCGCCACGAAATTGACGCTCGCCGATGGGGAACGCGCGTCGCACCCCGGTGCGTTTCGAGCTAAGATACCTGGCTCACTCATGTCCGCCCGCTTCTGTCCGCAATGCGGGGCCAAAGCGGCCGCCGCAGCCAACTTCTGCAGCGCGTGTGGGGCCTCGCTCACGGCTGCGCGACGACCCTCCTGGCACCCGACGGCCACCGGCGGCGGCGTGTTCGGGGCGCTCGTGCTGGCGGGGCTCACGATCTGGACCGTCATCCTCTCACCCGCCCCGGCCCGGCCCGGGCCCTCGGGACCGAAGCCGGGCGCCGGCAAGGGCCCGACGGCCCCCGCCACGGCAAACGCCGACGCGGCCAAGGCCGTTCCCCTCCCCGCCGAAGTGAAGAAATTCATTGCGGATTTAGCCGCCAAGGCCAAAGACGCCCCGAGCGACGTCGAGAGCTGGTCCAAGCTGGCGCAGGTGAACTTCCGGGCCGGGCAGCTCGACGCATCGCACCTCCCGGAGGCCCTGCGGGCCTTCGAACACGTGCTCGAGCTCGACCCCAAGAACGCCGATGCGCTGCGCGGCATCGCCAACGTGCACTACGAGCGCAACGACCACACCCCGGCCATCCAGTATTTCGAGCGCTATCTCGCACTCCGGCCGGACGACCCCGCCGCCCGCACCGACCTCGGCACCATGTATCTCTACGCCGGCGACCCCGCCCGTGCCGTCACCACCTACCGCGGGGTCATCGCCAAGAATCCGTCGTTCCTCCAGGCGCACTACAACCTGGCGATCACCTACCATCGCCAGGGCAACCAGACCGACGCCCTGGCCGAGCTGGCCACCGCCCGTACGCTCGCCACCGACGACGAGGTTCGCAAGCAGATCGACGATATGGTCGCGAGCCTACAGGGAAAGCCGGCGGACACGGCCCCCGGGCGCGAAAGCCCGGAGCCACGTTCGCCGTTCCAGACCGCCGTCGAGCAGGCGTTCCGCAACCATCCGATCATGGGACCGCGCATCGTGCGCTTCGACTGGACCGGGCCGGTAGCCGGACGGACGGTCGTGCAGAACTTCCCGATGGAAGGGATGCCACCCGCCGTGCGCGAGAAGTTCGCTGCCCGGCTCGGCCAGGAGATCAAGGCCGCCCAGGAGGCGCACCGCGTGGCAGGACCGGTCCGCATGGAGATCGCCGATGCCGCCACCGGCGTCGCGATGGCCACCATCACGCCCTGACGGCGCGGGTGGCGTTGCCGCGACGATCGCGCGGCGGTAAGGTGCAGTGGGGAGGTGGCGTGGTGGTGGAACACCCAGAGGTTCTCCATGTCGTACGCACGTGTCGTATCCACCGGCCTTGTGGCGCTCGCACTGCTGTGCGGCGCCGGACTCGCACCCGCGGAGCCCCTGTTCACGCTCGCCGACGACGGTCGGACATTCCTCTACCGCACGCGTCCCGGGGATCGTCCGGCCGGGGTGGCGTCGATGTTCGGCATCACGCCGCAGGCACTGCCGGCATTTCTCGCCGCCAACAACATCACCGACCCGACCCGTGTCGGCGCCGGGTTCGTCTATCGCATTCCCAACGTCGCCGCCGAGGCACTCGCCGAACGCACCGCGGCGCTCACCACCGACAACACCCGCCTCCAGCAGGCACTTGCACGTGCGGAAACGCAGCGTCGCGTGTCGATGGACGCGGCCAACGACGCGGAAGCGCGCGCGGTGCAGCGTGAAGATCGTCTGGCACGTGCCGAACGCCTGGCGACGCTGTGGGCGATGACGCGGGTGCTCGGTGTGCTTCTCGTGCTGCTGGCCACGGCGGCGGTGGCGGTCGCCGTGGCGGCGGTTCGTCGGCAGCGGCGGGCGGAGCGCTTCGCGCGTAGCCTGAGCGAGGACCTCGAGTCGAAGCGCAAGGCCACACTACTCGAGCGTCAGGACAGCACACGCCACATCCTGGAGCTCGAGGCCCGCGTCCGTTCGCTCGAAGTGCAGCTGGGCCCGCGCGTACTCCTCGGCGGGCGGCACAGCCAGTAGCGCCGCCTCAGCTCGACCAGCCCCACTTCTGTTTGTTGGCTGCGACCTGCTCGCCGGTCGGGTGCTCGATCTTCTTGAACTGGGCGACTTTGAAGTCCCCCGTGTGCTCCATCATCTTGTAGTTGAGCGGCGTGTCGTCCTTGAACACCTCGGGGACGGACACTTCCTCGAAGATGGCCTGCCAGGGGCACTCCGGCTCGCAGGCCCCGCAGTCGATGCACTCGTCGGGGTGGATGTAGAGCTGGTTCGGCCACTGGCCCCGGTCGGAGCCCGTGTATTCGTAGATGCAATCGACCGGGCACACGGCCACGCAGCCGGTATCGACACAGTCGCGGCAGAGCCGGTTGATGATGTAGGCCATACCCTCTCCTTAGGGCCTTAGGGTGGGACGCGGCCTGTTCCTAGCGTCGGCGTCTGGCGTTTGCAACCCGTGCGGGCGTCAACGCTTTTCCTTGACAAGGTCCCCCCCGTGGGGCACACAACGCGCGTCCGACGGCAGCCGATGCCCGCTACGGCGGAGTGGTGGAGGGGGGGAGGCCCGGATGATCGACCTGCAACTGGTGGGTACGGAGGTGTCGGCGCTGGGTGCCGCTGCCCTGTCGCTGCCGCTGCGCCTGGTGGTGCGGCGAGAGGAGTTCGACCCGGCGGCACCCTACCCCACCCCGGTGATGTTCGTGCACGGGTTCCTGGGCGATCCGACGAACTTCCTCCTGCTGCGGAGCTACCTCGCCACCGGAGGCGTGCGCAACTTCGGCACCTTCGCCTACCCTCCCCGGCTCGACTACCAGCGCCTCGCGCGCCGGCTCGGACGCGCCATCGAAGACTTCTGCGTCGCCACCGGCGCACGCGAGGTGGACGTCGTCGGCCACAGTCTCGGCGGGCTCACCGCCCGCTACCTGGTCGAGATGGACCCGCAGTGTCCCGTCCGGCGCCTGGTCACCCTCGGATCCCCGTACTTCGCCAACCCGATGCCCACGCGCGAAATGGCGATCTTCGCCGCCGGTGATCCCTTCGTCCCGACCCCCCATCCCGTCTACGGTCCACACGCCTCTCATCTGCGCGAAGGCGGCCGGGCGGTGGTCATCCCGCGCTGCGGACACTGGGGCCTGCTCTACCATCCTGCCGCCCTGCAGACGGTGGCGGGCTTTCTGTGCATCGGGCGAGAGACACCGGAAATGACGACGGAAACCCTCGCCCTGCAGGCGGCGTCGTCGTAGCGCGCGCCGTGCCGTCACGCCGCGTCCCGTGACCACCATGCGCCGGATCGCGGTCGGCCTGATCGGAGCGGGGAAGCACGGTCAGCGCTACGCATCCCATCTGCGCGCGGACGTACCCGAGCTCACGCTCGCCGCGATCTCCCGGCGGGACGTGGCCACGGGCACCGAACAGGCCCACGCTCTCGGCTGCCGCTTCCATGCCGACTGGCAGGCGTTGGTGACGGATCCGGGCGTCGCAGCCGTCATCGCCGCCGTGCCGCCGACGCTGCATCCGGCGATTGTCACCGCCGTGATCGCTGCCGGCAAACCGCTCCTGATCGAGAAGCCCCTCGCCACCACCGGCGCGGTGGCGATCGACCTCGCGCGCCAGATCAAGGCCAGCGGCCTGCCCTGCCTGATGGCACACACGCTACGCTGGAACACCGTCGTGCAGACGCTGCGCGCCCAGCTGCCGACGCTCGGCTCCCTTCACGCGCTCTGCCTGAACCAGCGTTTCGAGACCTCGACACTGGCGTGGCTCGACGACCCGGCGATCGGGGGCGGCGGTATCATCGGCCACACCGGCGTCCACAGCTTCGATCTGGTCCGGTTCCTGACCGGCCGCGAGGTGACGCGGGTCTGGTGCCGGAGCATGCGCGTCGACACGCAGCGCACCGACGACAATTTCAGCGCGCTCCTCGAACTCGAGGGCGGCCGTCCGCTGGTGAGCGTGAACGGCTGTCGCTCGACCCTGGGCCGATCCGGACTGATCGACATCGCCGGCGGCGCAGGGCAGCTGATCGGCGACCACGCCCTCGGCTGGGCGTACCGGGTGCAGGGAGTGACCCGCACGGCGCTCGATCTACCGGACCCGATCCCGACCGTCCGCGAAGCCCTGCGGGCCTTCAGCCGCCTCGTCCTGGAGGACGTGCAGCCCCCGGTGGGGGTCGACGATGGTGCCCGGGCCGTACTCATCGCCGAGGCCTGCCGCCGGGCCAGCAAAACCGGGGCGGCCGTTTCTGTGACCCCGCTCACCTGACGAGTGGACCGGGCACGCGACGTCAACGACGCCACGGGCGCACGCGCGCCACGACCGCGCCGACGTTCAGTCCCACCACGCCCACGCTCGCAGCGCCGAGAAGCATCGGCCACGGGGCATCCGGCAGCGCCACCGCACCGGCGATCGCGAGGACGAGGGCGTAGTTGAGGACCCCCGCCGCGTGTCCGAAGCGGCTGCGGGCCGGTCGCCAGCCGGCGGGGGATGACGACGCCAGCGAGGCCCGCAGGTAGGTTCCGAACGAGAGCACGATGGCTCCCGGCACCATCCAGGGGACGAGTCCCAGCACGGCCCCGGTGGTGGTCCCTGCCAACACGACCGCAATGTCGGCGACGTTGTCGAGCAGCGCCCCGTGGCGGGTGGGCGGGCCCCGCCGGGCCAGCGGACCGTCGACGTAGTCGGTGGCGGCTGCGCCCGCGGCGAGGATGAGGGCGCGCCACCCCCCGGCCGCGAGCGCCCATGGCAGCGCCGCCGCCACCCCCAGCCGGACGACACCGAGCACGTCGGCGAGACGGGCGGCCCCCGCACGCACCGTACGCCCGTCAGCCTCTATTGTTTCGCTCCCTCGGTGACCCGGATGGGGTGGCGCTTCCGATCACGACGCAGGAGGACGTAGAGAGCGCCCGCGCCCCCGTCACTGGGGCGCGCACTGGTGAAGGCCAACACCAGGCGGGCGGCACGCCCACGGGCCAGCCAAGTCTTCAGTCGCTCCTTCAGGACGGGGACGTGATCCTTCGAATTGAGACCGCGTCCGTGCACGATCAGTACGCAGCGATGCCCCGTACGCCCGGCCGCAGCGAGGAAGTTGTCGACTGCCGCCCGGGCAGGCTCGGCCGTCAGCCGGTGCAGGTCCAGGTGGGCCTGCCATGCGAAGTCTCCCCGGCGTAGCCGGCGCAGGAGGCGGGGATCGAGGCCGACGATCGCGCCCTCGATGTACTCGCGAGTGTCGCTGATGTCGAAATCGGCGGCACCGGTGACCAGATCGGACAGCGTAGCAAACGCCTCGGCCTCCTCGCTCACGAGGGGACGAGGCTGCGAGGCGGGAGGCGGCTGCCCCACGCGTGCCCGCGCCGCCACCGGCAGTCGCACGACGCCGTCCATGGCGCGGGCAAAGAGATGCTCCTCGTCGGCCGGCGGCGCCGGGCGCGTGACGGGCGGGGGGGCCGGCGGGGGCGGCGCCACCGCACGCACGCGCTTGCCGAGATCGACGAACGGGGCGTTGAGACGCGGCGCCTTCCGGGCAGCGGCCTGCGGTCCGTCGTTCGGCGTGCGTCGCCGCTGGCGGGCCATGGCCAGCGTCTAGCACTCTCGCCGCGCCCGGACCAGGCGCCACGAGGTTGCCGCTCAGCCGGTGGCCGCGACCTGCTGCGGCTCGGCGGGCAAGCGCACCGGCACACGGATACGGAAGCATGTTCCCACGCCGTACTCGCTCTCCACCTCGATCTCGCCGCGCAGCTCGGTGAGCAGCCGCTTCACGATGTAGAGTCCGAGGCCGACGCCGCCGTGCTTGCGCGTGCTCGCCGCCTCGACCTGGCGGAACATGTCGAAGATGACCGGCAGGTCCTCTTTCCGGATGCCGATTCCCGTATCGGTGACCGTGAACAGGATGCTCCCGTCCTCGACGGCCTCGGCACACACCGTCACCGTTCCCTTCTCCGTGAACTTGACCGCGTTGCCGACGAGGTTCTTCAGCACGATGCGCAGCTTGGCGCGATCGGTCTCCATCGCCGGCAGGTCGGGAGGCATCTCCCACCGCACCTCGAGGTGGCCATGATCGAGGCGGGTGGTCGTCTCGGCCTCCAGCTGGGAGAACAGTTCGGGCACCAGCACGGGTTCGACGCGGACACGCGACTTACCCGCCTCGAGCCGGTTCAGGTCGAGGGTTGCGGTCACGAGGTCGAAGAGCTCGGAGGCGCTATGCTGCATGCGCCCGAGCACGCCGCGCTGCCGCTCGGTGAGTGGCCCGAACGCCTCCTCCAGGAAGAGGTTCGTGTAGCCCATGATCACGTTGAGGGGCGTGCGCAGCTCGTGCGACATGGTGGCGACGAACTCGGACTTGAGCCGGCTGGCTTCGCGCAGATCCTCCAGGAGGTGCACGTTCTGGAGCGTAACCACCGCCTGGTGGGCCAGTCCGCGCGCGAGCGCGAGCTGGCGCGGCGCGGGCTCCTTCCCGGCACCCCAGAGGAGCGTGAGGACGCCGGCGATCTCGCCGCCGCGCTCCATGACCACGCTCACGTCGGTCACGTCTCCGTCCACACCGAGCGAGGCGGCGAAACGGGTGCGCCAGTCGGCATCGAGGTGGACGCCCTCCGCACCCGGCCGATACGCATCCGAGCCGAGCTCCACGTCCTCGGAGACGGTCGTTCCGCTCGGGCCATGGACCGCATCGATGCGGTAGACCCGATCGCGGGGACGCCAGAGCGCGATCAACGCCCCGGCGGCTCCCGTCAATTCGACTGCCCGGGCCGCCAGCCGCGCCAGCAGGCTCGACAGCTCGAGCGCCTGGTTGAATTCGCGCGCCACCTCGAGCAGCGTCGTGGCGAGGGCGGCGGCGTTGCGCTCGTCCTCCAACAGGCGGAGGTTGTCGAGCGCCATCCCCACCTGACGCGCGATGCCCTCGAGGAGGGCGACCTCGCGCGCGTCGAACGGCGCCGGCATCCCGGTACGATGGGCGGCGAGCCCGCCATAGACGCGGCCCGCGTGCACCAGCGGCGCCACGATCAGACGCTCGTCCTGCGTGCCATCGCAACCGACGGCCGGGACCCGCTCGGGCTCCTTCGCCATGGCGAGCTGCAGGCGGGAGAGCTCTTCCACCTCCATCGCCGCCATGCCGTCGTGGGCGGAGCCGGCGAACTGCCCGGCGACGTCGTCCCAACGCAGCAGCGTGGCACGATCGGCACCGAGCAGCTCGCGCGTGAGACGGCACACGTTCACGACCAGCTCGCGGTACGAGCCCCAGTGGCCGACCTCCTCGGACACCCGCAGCAGGGCACGGACCCGCTCGGCTTCCTCCTGCAGCGACTCGACCAAGTGCGCTCGCTCCACCGCCGCCGCCCCGAGGGCGGCGATCAGCTCGCCACGCACCTGCCACGTCGCCAGGTCCCGGGGTGCCCCGTGGTCGGCACAGGTGAGCGAGCCGAGCACCCGGCCGCTGCGTCCGATGAGCGGCAGGGCCAGGACGCGCCGGATCCCGCGCGCGGCGAGCGCCGGCCCCAGCCCCTTCGCGGCGCCGTCACCGTCACTCAGCACGACCCGGCACTCGCGCACCGCGACGGCGACGGGCGACGGGTCGTGCTCGCCCACCGTCCACCCGGCACGCCCCAGGGACGGCGCGACGGCGCGCATGCTCAGCCTGGTGCCGTCGCGCAGGCAGATCAGCACCACGTCCGAGCCGAGGAGGATCCGCGCCCGCTCGCAGAGCAGAACCAGCGTCGCCTCGAGCCCCTCCTGGGTGAGCGTGGCGAGCGCCAGCTCGGACAATGCCGTCTGGAACTGCGCCGCCGCCTGCGCCCGGGCCGTTTCCACCCGCAGCCCCTGTTCCTTCGCCCCGGCCCAGCGCAGGGTTCGGGTGATGCCGATCAGGAAGAGCGCGCTCGCCGCCAGCATGGTGGCGAAGTCGAGCACGCGCGGGATGCCCGAACCCGGCGCATGCGCCATGCCGGGAACGATCCAGAACCCGAGTGCGTCGGCGGTGGCCTGGACGAGGATGCCCGCCGCAGCGATGAGCGCGGCCATGCGTCCGGGGCGCGCTCCGAAGATGACCAGGAAGCTCGCGATCTCGACCAGCAGGAGGTAGAGGATCGGGCTGTAGATGCCCTCGGCGAAGTGCGCCCCGACGAGCATGGTGCAGGTCGTCGCCACCACGTCCCCGTGGACGAACGTCGCGCTGAAGGCCCCGCGGCGGTAGCGCCGGTACGCAAGCGCGCTGAAGAAGGCGTGTCCGACGAAGACCACCTTGATCAGGAGGGCGGCGGCGGGCGCCGAACCGGCCGGATAGCAGAAGAGGAGCAGGAACGCCGCCAGCCCGTCCGCCACCCAGCGCAGGGCCAGGATCAGCCCGGCGGCCTGCTGAATCAGGGGACGGTTGAGCTGGGACGAGTCCTGGCGCGCCTCGTCACCGGGACTCATGGGGCGCCTCGACCTCGAGCGGACAGCCGCGCGCACTGGCGAGCTGCTGCAACGCGCGCCAGGCGAGCTTGCTGGGGAGGACGTGTCCGTTCTCCCAGCGGCTCACGGTCGAGAAGGTGACGCTCAGCGCGCGCGCGAGACCCTCCTGGGTGAGCCCCAGGCGCTGGCGCCACTCGCGAATCACTTGCGCCGCATGCGGCGGCGGACCACCGCTACGGCTGGTTGCCTGATCTGTCTCCATAGTGCGTCTAAGGCCGGAAGCAACCCAGGTGCCACAGCCGATCCCCAGCGAATGCGGCCACCTCGGCGGACGTGCGCATGTGCCAAGCGTCACCGCACGTGGCGGGGAGACCATTTCTCGACGGTCGCGCCTGCCGGTTGCGGGGGGCGGACCCCGCTGCTAAGCGCGGGCTCGATGCCGACACCCCAGGAGATTCTCGAGCGCCTGCGCCAGGTGCCCTACCCGGGCTTCTCGCGCGATATCGTCTCCTTCGGCCTGGTGCGCGACATCGAGGTGGCCTCGACGGGCGTCACCGTCCATCTCGCGCTGAGCACGGCCCAGGACGACGTCGCGCAGCAGATCGAGGCGGCCGTACGCACCGCAGTCGCGCAGATGCCGGGGGTCGACGGACCGGTCGAGATCGTGCAGACGCGGGCGCCACAGCCGGCACGGCCGCGCGGCCCACAGCCGATCCCCGGCGTGCAGCACATCCTGGCGGTCGCCAGCGGGAAGGGTGGCGTCGGCAAGAGCACGGTGTCGACCAACCTCGCCCTCGCCCTCGCGCAGCTCGGGCGACGGGTCGGCCTGATGGACGCGGATGTCTACGGTCCGAGCATTCCCCTCATGCTCGGCATCGAAGAGCGCGGCCGCCCCGGCGAGGGGCGCCGGCTGCTTCCGGCCGAGCGCCATGGGCTCAAGGTGATCTCGATGGGGATGTTCCTCGGCCCGTCCACGCCCGTCATCTGGCGCGGCCCCATGGTGACCAAGCTGATCACCGAGTTTCTGCGCAACGTCGACTGGGGGGACCTCGACCTGCTCGTCATCGACCTCCCCCCCGGAACGGGCGACGTGCAGCTGACGCTCACGCAGCAGGTGCCGATCACGGGCGGCATCATCGTCACCACGCCGCAGGATGTCGCGCTCGCGGATGTGCGGCGCGGGATCGCCATGTTCCGTCAAGTGCACGCGCCGATCCTGGGTGTGATCGAGAACATGAGCTTCCACCTCTGCCCCGGGTGCGGTGCACGCGCCGAGTTGTTCGGCCACGGCGGCGGAGCCGCCCTGGCGCGCGAGGCCGGGCTGCCGCTCCTGGGCGAGATCCCGCTCGTGCGCGCCATCCGCGAAGCGGGCGATGAGGGCCTGCCGCTGGTCGCGGCTGCCCCGTCCCATCCACAGAGCCGCGCCTTCCACGAAATCGCCGAGCGCGTGCTCGTGCGGCTCACCGAGGCCGAGCGCGCCGTCCCCGCTCCGCCGGGCGCCTGACGCGGGCTACGGTTCGGGTTACGGTTCGCGCACGGAGTGCACCAGCACGACGATCACCCCGACCGTGATCGCCGAGTCTGCCACGTTGAACACCGGCCAGTGCATGGACCCCCAGTGGAGGTCCATGAAGTCGATGACCTCTCCGAAACGCAGCCGGCAGACGAGGTTCCCGACCGCACCGCCCAGGATGCCGCCGAGCGCGGCGACGAGCGCCCGCTGCCCGGGTACCGCCTGCCGGAGATAGGTCACCAGCACGCCGATGGCGATCACCGTGAAGCCGACGAAGAGCCAGAAACGCACCGCATCCGGAGCGCTCGCCAGCAGACTGAACGCCGCCCCGCGGTTGCGCTCGTAGCTGAGCGCCGCGAACGGCAGGAGGGGGATGCTCTCGTGCAGCGTCATCGTGTGCGCCACGATCGCCTTGGTCACCTGGTCGGCGATCAGCACCGCAAGCGCCACCGGCGCCGCCACGCGTACCCGCGCATCCACCAGGACGCTCACCCGAGGACGGCGGCACACCGCCCGCACAGTGCGGGGTGGCACGCTACGGGCCCGAGCGGTCGGACGAGCCAGCAGCGCGGGCATTTTTCGCCGGCCGCTCGTGCAACCGCCACGCGCAGTCCGGGCACGACCGGGCTCTCCACCGCATCCGGCGCGCCCGCCAGCGCGACCTCCGCTGCCAGGAAGAGGGCCGGGAGCTCATGGGCACGCTCGCGCAGCAGCGGAGCGAGCCCGTCGACGGCATCCGCATCGACCACGACCCGTGCCTCGGACGCCTGCTTCACCACCCCCGCCTGGCGCGCCTCCTCGATCGCCTTGGTGACCGCCGCGCGCACCGCGAGCACGCGTCCGAACGGGGCCGCCAGCGCCTCGTCGTACCAGTCGTCCGGCGGCGGGGGCATTCCGGCCAGGAACACGCTGTCGGCGCGCCCGCGTCCCGGCAGGTGCAGCCACAGCTCCTCGGCCGTGAACGACAGCACCGGCGCCATCAGCCGCACCAGGGTGTCCAGGATGCCGTGCACGGCCGTCTGGGTCGCCCGTCGCTCCGGGCTCCCGGCGCGCTCACAATAGAGCCGGTCCTTGCGGACGTCCAGGAAGAGCGCGCTCAGGTCCACGCTGCAGAAGTTGTTGAGGGCGTGGTGCACGACGTGGAACTGGAACTGCTCGTAAGCCTCTCGGCAGCGGGTGGCGAGGACGTGGGTCTGGTGCAGCGCCCAGCGCTCGAGCTCGGGCAGGCGCGCGTGGGGCACCGTGTCGCGTGCGGGGTCGAAGTCGTAGAGGTTGGAGACCAGGAAGCGGGCCGTGTTGCGCACCCGACGGTAGGCTTCGACGCAGCCGGCCAGGATCTCGTCCGAGATGCGCACCTCCTCGCGGTAGTCGGTGGCCGCCACCCACAGGCGCAGGAGCTCGGCCCCGTGGCGCGAGATGATCTGCTCCGGCGCCACCACGTTGCGCTCGGACTTCGACATCTTCTTCCCCGCCCCGTCGACGATGAACCCGTGCGTGATCACGATGTCGTACGGGGCGCGGTTCTCGACCGCCACGCCGGTGAGCAACGCGCTGTGGAACCAGCCGCGGTGCTGGTCACTGCCTTCGAGATACAGGTCGGCCCGGCCGCCGAGATCGGCTCGACGCTCGACCACCGCCTTCCAGCTGACGCCGGAATCGAACCACACATCCAGAATGTCCGTCTCGGGCCGGAACGTGGTCCCGCCGCAGCGCGGGCACACCAGGCCGGGTGGCACCAGCTCGGCCGCCGGTCGCCGGAACCAGGCGTCCGCGCCCTCACGCTCGAAGATGTCGGCCACGTACGCACACAACGCCTCGCTGGCGATGGCCTCGCCGCAGCCCTCGCAGTACATCGCCACCACCGGCACGCCCCAGTCGCGCTGGCGGGACACGCACCAGTCGGGCCGGGTCGCGATCATGTTGCCGATCCGCTCCTGACCCCACGCGGGCTCCCAGCGCACGCGCGCGATCTCGGCCAGGGCGCGCTGCCGGAGCCCGGCCCGCTCCATGCCGATGAACCACTGCTCGGTGGCGCGGAAGACCACCGGGTTCTTGCACCGCCAGCAGTGCGGGTAGCTGTGCTGGATCGGGCGCGCGCCCAGGAGACTCCCGGTGGCGCGCAGGTGGTCGATGATACGCGGGTTCGCGTCCCACACCCGCATCCCGGCCCATTCCGGCACGTCGGTGGTGAAGCAGCCGCGCGCGTCGACCGGCGCGAGCACGTCCAGGCCGTGGCGCAACCCGGTCTCGTAGTCCTCCTGGCCGTGGCCGGGCGCCGTGTGGACGAGCCCGGTGCCACTGTCCAGGGTCACGTAATCGGCCGGCACGATCGGCACCACACGCTCGATCCACGGATGCCGGCAACGCGCCCCCACCAGCTCGGCGCCGCGGCAGCGCGCCCGCTCGCGCACAGCCGTGGCGCCGAGGGCCGATGCCACCTGCGCAACCAGGGCCGCAGCCACCAGGAGGAGGCGACCGCCGAGGTCGACGGCGACGTACTCGTGCTCCGGATGCACGGCCACCGCGAGGCTCGCGGGCAACGTCCATGGCGTGGTCGTCCAGATGGCCGCCGCCAGCGGACCGAGTCCGGCCAGGGGCACGGGTACGGGATCGAGCAGGGGGTACGCCACGAACACCGACGGGGACTCGTCGTCGCGGTACTCGACCTCCGCCTCGGCGAGCGCGGTCGTGCACGACGGGCACCAGAGTACCGGCTTCTTGCCGCGGTAGAGGAGCCCGGCGGCGATGCAGCGCCCGAGCACCCGGATCTCTTCGGCCTCGTACGCCGGATCCGCGGTGAGGTACGGATGCTCCCAGTCGCCGAGCACGCCGAGACGGGCGAACTCGTCGCGCTGCACGGCGACGAAGCGATCCGCATAGGCACGACACTGCGCACGCACCTCGCTCTTCGGCATCGCCTCTTTGCGGGCGCGCCCGAGCTGACGCTCGACCTCGAGCTCGATCGGGAGGCCGTGGCAGTCCCAGCCGGGCACGTAGGGAGCGAGCCGCCCGGTCATGGCCCGGTGCTTCACGATCACGTCCTTCAGGATCTTGTTGAGTGCGGTCCCGAGATGGATGTGGCCGTTGGCGTAGGGCGGGCCGTCGTGCAGGACGAACCGCGGCTTGTCCGCGTTGGTCTCCAGCAAGCGACGATAGACCTGCATCTCCTGCCAGCGCTGCAGGATCTCCGGCTCCCGCTGCGGCAGGTTGGCACGCATCGGGAAGTCGGTGCGCGGCAGGTTCAGGGTGTCTTTGAAGTCCATCGCGGCGCGGAGCGCGCCACGCTAGCAGCGCGCTCCCGGGCTTTCAAAGGGACGACGACGGCGCGAAGGCCACGAGCGTCCGCTCGACCGCCTGCGCCCGGGACTCGCCCACGGGGTTCGGGAACACGATCGTGCAGCCGGCGCCCGCCGCGTGGTACGCGGCCAAGCGCTCGCGACACGCCGCGGGCTCGCCCACCAGCGCGACCGCGTCAGCCATCGCGTCGCTCACCGCGGCTTCGGCCGCGGGCACGTCGCGCCGCTGCCACGCGGTCCGCACGGCGTCCACGTCGCTACCGAATCCGTTCGCCGCCAGCATGTTGCCGTAGAAAGGCAGGTTGGCGTAGCGGGCCAGCATGCGCTTGGCCTCGTGGAGTGCGGCGCGGCGGTCGTCTCCCAGGTAGCAGGTGGTGAAGTGGAACACGTCGAGGGCGGCCGCGTCGCGTCCACTCCGTGCCGCACCCCGTGCCAGCGCCGCCAGCGCGCGAGGATAGCGCGCCACCGGGAAGAGATTGAAGATGGCCCCGTCCGCCAGCTCGCCCACGAGCTCGATCATGCGCGGCGCGAGCGCCGCCGCCAGCAGTCGGGGCGGGACCGCCGGCCGCGGCTGGTGCGGGCCCTTCGCCCAGGCGCTCCGTACCGTGCCGAGCACGGCGCGCATCTTGGCCAGCGGATCGTCCATCGCCAGGCCGAGGGGCTCGTTGACCGCGCGGTGCCCGACGCCGAGGCCGAGCAGCAAGCGCCCGCCCGAGAACTCCTGGATGGCCGCCGCGGCCTGGGCCAGGAGCGTGGGGTGGCGGAGGTAGACGTTGGTGATCGCCGTCCCGACCTTGATGCGGGTGGTGGCGTGCGCCACCGCCTGCGCGTAGGCCAACGAGTCGTTGAACGACTCCGGGATGAAGACGGCCTCGTAGCCGAGCGCTTCGGCACGCTGCGCCCAGGCGACGATATCGCGCGGGGGCGCGTCTCGGAGCGGGGAGAAGGCGATGCCGATGCGCTGCATCGGGGCCGCATAGCCCGGCGACGGGGCCGAAGGGAAGCGGTTGCGAGGCACGGGCCCCCTCGGCTACACCACGACCATGGCCAAGCGGATGCTCCTCGACTACCAGAAGGGCGGCTTCCCCGCCTACGACCAGGTCGACGAGCAGGGCATGCCGCAACCGTGCGCGCTCGGGGTGCCGTGGGTGAATCCGGACACGCAGCGCACGCTCGGCAAGCTCCATATCCCGCGGACGGATCCGTGGGGACGCCCCTTACCGGAGTCGGGCGAGCGCGCGAGTTGAGCTAGACCTCCGATCCCCCGTCCGGCGCGATCACGATCCGCCCGTCCTCGACCAGCACCGGCACGATCCGCCGCCCTCGCGTCAGCTTGAGCAGCTCCGGGATCGCCTCAGGGCGCGCCCCGACGTCGATCTCGCGCACCGCACGCTCGGGGTCACGGCCGCTCCGTGCTCGCGATCAGGGTCGCGGCCGCGCTGAACATGCCGCCCAGGCCGTGACAGATGGCCACCGTGGCCCCCGCCACTTGGCGCGGACCACACTCGCCGCGCAGCTGGCGCACCGCCTCGATGAGGGTGAAGATGCCGTACATGCCGGTGTGCTGGTACGAGAGCCCGCCGCCGTTGGTGTTCATGGGGAAGTCGCCCCCCGGCGCCGTGCGTTGCCCGGCGACGAAGGCGCCCCCCTCGCCCGGCTTGCAGAAGCCGGTCGCCTCGAGCCCCATGACCGGCACGATCGTAAAGGCGTCGTAGAACATGGCCAGGTCGATGTCGGCGTGGTGGACGCCGGCCATCGCGAAGGCGCGCTCGCTCGACAGCTGCGCCGCGTCCCACTGCGCGAAGTCGGGCATCTGACTCACGTGCACGTGGGTGGATGCCTCTCCGGTCCCGAGCACGTACACCGGGCGCTTGGGCAGATCCCGCGCCCGCTCCGCCGACGTGACCACCACCGCGCCACCGGCGTCGGTCACCAGACAGCAATCGAGGAGGTGGAGCGGCCAGGCGATCCACCGCGACGCCAGCACGTCGTCGACGGTGAGCGGGTCGCGCATCATGGCACGCGGGTTCAGCTGCGCCCACTTGCGGGTCGCGACCGCCACCTCGGCCAGCTGCTCGCTGGTGGTCCCGTACTGGTGCATGTGGCGCGCGGCGGCCAGCGCGTAGCCGGTGGGCGGGCCCGCCAGCCCGAACGGGGCCTCGAACTGGAGGCGGAACGAATCGTGTCCGAAGCGCGTCCCCGGCATGCCGATGCGCGACGCGCCGCTCTCGCCGTGGGTGATGAGCGCCACCTCGCAGAGGCCGGCCGCGATGGCCGCCATGGCGTGCTCGACGTGGGCGATGAAGGAGCAGCCGCCGATCTGGGTCCCGTCGACGTAGCGCGGGCGGATGCCGAGGTATTCGGCGGTCTCCGACGCCATCCACGTACCGGCGCTGAACACGGCGTCGACATCATCCTTGGTGAGCCCGGCATCGGCGAGCGCGTTGCGGGCGGCCTCGGCGTGCAACGCGAAGGCGGACTTGTGCGGGAGCTTTCCCATCTCGTCGGATTCGGCCGCGCCGACGATCGCCACCCGCCCGCGGAGCGCACTCATGCGCCGGCCCCCACGGGACGGAAGCGCGGCAGCGCGATCTCCGGAGTCACGTCTTCGAACACGACCTCGACCGGCATGCCGATGCGGAGCCGCCCCGGGTCGGGCTCGATGCCGACCAGGTTGGTCATCAGGCGTACCCCCTCGGCCAGGTCGACCATGGCGATCACGTAGGGTGACCCGAGCGGGAAGTCGCGCAGACCGCGGTGGACCACGGTGAAGGTGTGGAGCGTGCCGCGACCCGACAGGCGCTCCCATTCGAGATCCCCTCCGAGACACCGGGGACAGGCCGCGCGCGGGAAGTAGATCAGCGTCCGGCAGGCGCGGCAGCGGGGCAGGCAGAGCTGGTGCCGCCGGGCCGCCTCCCAGAACGGCCGCGTCTCTGGCGTCGGAACGGGGATGGGGCCGGCGTACTGGGGCATAGGGATTCCGCGGATGGACTTCGGTGCCGCGTCCGTGTAACCGGCGCTTATAGGAGGACCCGTTTTGCCGGGTCAAGGCCGCCGTCCTGCATGAGAGCCGTCGTCATGTTGCTCGTGGTCGCTGCCGCCGGCACGGCGCACGCGGCCGAGCCGATCAGCTGGGACGAAGCCGACAAGCACGTGGGCGAGGACGCTCTCGTCGAGGGGCGGGTGATGGGCATCCACTGCTCGCCCATCTCGTGCCTGCTCGCTTTCGACCCGTCCTTCAATCGCTTCACGGCGGTCGTGCAGGCGCGTCACTTCGCCGTCTTCCCGCCCGACCAACTCGATCGACTCTACAGCGGCCGGCGGGTGCTGGTGCGCGGCACCATCCGCAAGGTCGACAACAAGCCCGAGATCGAGGTCGAGAAGCCAGACGACCTGCGCGTGGTCACGGCGAAGACGCGCGCCGAGCGCGACGCCGCGCACGTCGAGCAAGTTGAAGTGCAGGCCGAGATCACCGACCGCCTGGGCGAGGTCCTCGCCCGCATGGACGAGCTGACGGAGCGGCTGGCGGCGATGCAGGAGCGGATGGAGATGCTCTTCGCCCAGCTCGAGCAGCGCACGACGGCGCTCGCCGCGGTGCAATCCGCACCGCCCCCGGTGCCGCTTCCACCGAGCTATGGCGAGCCGCAGCCGCGTCCCGGGTTCGAGACCCTGCGCTCGCTCAAGCGGGGCATGTCGCGCGCCAACGTGCAGCGGCTCGCGGGCCAGCCCCTGCAGGTCGAGACCACGACCAGCGGGGCGGAGACGTGGTACTACGGCTACGGGCGCAGCGTGAGCTTCGACGCCCGCGGCCGCGCCCAGGCACTGTCCGGGTTTCCGAAGCCGTAGGCCCTACCGCAGGGCCCGCACGCGGGTAACCAGTTGTGGCAGGATCTCGGCCGCTGATCCCCGCAGCGCCACTCGACTGAGCGGCGTCAGCTCGGAGTCGTACGGATTCACTTCCACCAGGTCGCCGCCGCGCTGATGGATCGTGATCGGGAACTGTGCCGCCGGGTACACGGTGGCCGACGTGCCCGCCACCAGCATGCAATCCGCCTGCTCGGCCTCCTCGAAGCAGCGTTCGAGCACGTCGGAAGGGATCGGCTCGCCGAAGGACACCGTGTCGCTCTTCAGGATACCCCGGCAATGCGCGCAGCGCGGTGGCAGCTCGGCGAAGTCGATCGCATCACGCGGAAAACGGGCCACGCACGCGATGCAGCGGATCAGGGTGGCGTTGCCGTGGATCTCGATCACCCGCCGGCTCCCTGCGGCGCGGTGCAGGTCGTCGACGTTCTGCGTGATGGTCGCCCGGAGGAGCCCGATCTCTTCGAGGTCCACCAACGCCATGTGTCCCGGATTCGGGCGCGCCGCGGCGAGCGCTTCCCACAGGTCGCGCATCGGGCCGGTCGGATTGAGTCGCTCCTCCCACGCCCGCCGCGGGTCGGCGAGGAAGCGCTGATAGCCGTCCATCGGCGGCTCGCCGTACTTGGTCCAGAGCCCGCCCGGACCGCGGAACGACGGGATGCCGCTCTCGACGGACAAGCCGGCACCCGTCAAGGCGATCGCGTAGTGCGCGCGCGCGAGGCACTCGGCAGCCCGGTCGAGGTCTGCGGCTTCCCACGGCTCCATGCGCGTCCGCCGTGCGGACTCTTGCTCCGGCCCCGTCACGCTGTCAACGCGCCCGTTGACACCGTGACCCGGAGCGGTATCAGTCCCGGGCATGGCGGCCCGCGTGCCCGTGGCGGGCGTCATCGTGGCCGGCGGGCGGGCCTCGCGCATGGGCGGGCGGGACAAGGCGTTCGCAGCCGTGGGCGGGGAGCCGATCGCCGTGCGTACGGTGCGTCTCTTCCACGCGCTCTTCCCGCAGGTGCTGGTGGCGACCAACCGGCCCGAGCCCTTCCGGGGGCTCGACGTCGAGATCGTCGCCGACCGCTTTCCGGGTAGCGGCCCGCTGGCCGGCATCCACGCCGCCCTGCTCGCCAGCCGCCACCCGCACGCGTTCGTGGCGGCCTGCGACATGCCGCGTCTCGCCACCGACGTGATCCGCTTCCTGGTCGCACGCATCGGCACGGCCGATGCCATCGTGCCGCGCTGGGGCGGCGACGTGGAGCCACTACACGCCGTGTACGCACGCTCCTGTCTCGACCAGATGGAGACCTGCCTGCGCGCGGGCCGCCTTCCGCTCCGGGACTTCCTCGCCCTGGTACGTGTCGACTACGTGGGCGACGACGAGCTCGCCCGTGTGGGCGGGGCCGCCGACAGCCTCACCAACGTGAACACGCCCGAGGAGCTCGCTGCCGTCGGGGGACGTTTCGAGGACCAATGAGCGCCCTGCCGGGCGACGAGCTGGTCGACGTGGTCGACGACGACGGCCGCACGGTCGGCACCGTCACCCGTCGCGAGATGCGCGCCCGACGCTTGCCCCACCGCTCGACCTACATCCTGGTGTTCGACACCCGCGGCGAGCTGTTCGTCCACCTGCGCACCGCCACCAAGGACGTCTTCCCGTCCCACTGGGACGTAGCCATCGGTGGCGTCCTGGCCGCCGGCGAGGATTTCGACGACGGCGCCCGGCGTGAAGGGGGCGAGGAGCTGGGCGTCGACCTGGCCCTCGTCCGACTCTTCCCGCTGCGCTACGCCGACCCGGCCACCATCGTCCACGGCATGGTCTACTGGGCGGTCCATGACGGACCGTTCCGGCTGCAGCCCGAGGAGGTGGTGCGGGGAGAATTCCTGGCCGTTGACGCGGTGCTCCGGCGCGCCGGGGTCGCCCGGTTCTGCCCCGATGGCCTGGCCGCGCTGGCCGAGTACCAACGGCGCAGCGCAGCGTGACCTTGACACCGAGAGAAGCCCTTTCTTATAAGCGCCCCGCCCACTCTACACTTGTAAAGCGTGTGCGCTCGCTGACGGCGGCTCCGTGCCGCGCGACCTGTGGGGAGGTCCAGATGACGACGGCGACGTGGCGAGGTTCCTTCGGGCTTGCGGCCCTGCTGCTCGGCAGGCTGCTCCTGCCCGCGCGCGGATGGGCGATCACGCTCGACGACCGCGGCGAGATGCGCCTCGGGATGCGCGCCTACACGGCGGCCCGGGTAGGCACCGAGGCGATGGGCAGCACCGACAACCCACTCGTGTTCCCGAATTCCGGTGCCGGGCACGTGCGCCAGAGCCGCTACTTCCTGGAGCTCAAGCTCGACCACGACATCAAGCGGATCGCCACCACCGGCACCGGGTTCGCGTGGTTGCTCGGCTGGTTCAACCCCGACAAGCTCAAGTACAGCGTCCAGTACCGCGGCGAGTGGGAGGGCATCTACGACTACGGTCCCGACGAGTTCCGCCACTCGCTCCAGACCACGCTGCGCACGCAGACGGACATCGTGACCGTTCCCAATCCCGCCGGCGGCCCTCCTCTCGCGAGCGGGGACATCCCCTACGGGCTCGCCAAGGAGCGCGCCGCTCGTCTCAATCGCGTCGCCCGCATCCGCAACCGTCTGTTCACCGCCTACCTCGACGTCGAGAAGGGGCCCGTCTTCCTACGCGTGGGCCGTCAGGTCCTCGCCTGGGGCGAGACCGACGTGTTCCGCCTGCTCGACAACATCAACCCGCTCGACAACGGCTTCGGGGGCTTCCTGCTCGCCCTCGACGAGCGGCGGGTGCCGATCAACATGGTGCGCGCGAACTACCACTTCGCGTCGATCGGCCCGCTCAACGACGCCTTCGTCGAGGCCTTCGCCGCCGAGTCGACCCCCATCGGGAACCTGCCCGGCATCCCCCCCGGGTCGCCGTGGGAGCCCGGCGGGCTCGGCTACCCCAACCCGGCCATCCGGACGGTGGTGAAGAAGCCCAATTCGGAGGACATCCGGTTTGGCGGTCGCTTCGTCTTCAACGCGCTCGACGCCACCTTCACCCTGGCCCAGTACTGGACCTACCTCGACACCCCAGGGGTGGTCTTCACCATCCCCACGGGCCTCCCGGGCTACCAGCACGAGATCCTGGCCGAACAACGGACGCCGCGTACACCGATCACGGGCGCCTCGGTCACCTTCCCCCTCACCAGCTGGTACTCGATCGTGCGTTCGGAGCTGGCCTACTTCGCCAACGAGCCGCTCAACCGTCAGGGACAGGGCATCTCGCACAGCAACCTGGAAGGCGGGCTGAACCCGTTTTCGTACCCCAACTTCCTCAACAACTCGAAGCCGATCCAGGGCTCGCTCCTGCAACGCAACACGCTCAGCTACGCGCTCGGCCTGGACACCAACCGCTTCATCCGCTTCCTGAATCCGCAGCAGAGCTTCTTCATCTCCACCCAGGTGTTCTACAAGCACATGTTCGACGCGCCGGACGACACCGTGCTCCCCGTGCCGGTGTACAACTACGAGATCAGCAACAAACAGGTCGGCGTGATCCCCGCCTTCCTGCGCAGCCTGTGCAAGCAACAGAAGGGCCGGCAGTGCCTCCTGCAGCCGCGCCTCATCCACAACCCCAACGACCAGATCCTCCATACGCTCCTGATCACCACCGCCTATGCCGGTGGGCGCATCGTCCCGTCGCTCGGCATGTTCTACGACTGGCAGGGGGCCTGGGTCGTCCAGCCGGGCGTGCAGCTGGTCCGCGACCCGTTCCGGTTCCTCTTCGACTACAGCTTCATCACCGGCGGGATCGGGAGTGGCCAGCTCGCCGCGCTCCGCGATCGCGACAACGTCCGGTTCCAGGTCGAGTTCGTCTTCTAGGCACCCCCGACCACCCTGCCGCGCAACGTGCACGCGTGCATGGAGCGCGGCATTGACACGCAAATCGCGACCCGGCTAAACGCCGCGAGTGAATGTGCGCTCACGCACCGCCATCGTGGCGAGCCTGACCTCCGGCTCGCGTCGGAGAGTGTCCGCATGACCCACATCATCCTCCGTTTCCTCGTCGTCGTGACCGGCCTCGCGGCTGCCCTCGCCCGCCCCACCCTGGCCGCCCCCGTCTCGCTCCGGGAGGTCCGCCAGAGCCTCTTCGGGACGTGCTTCGTCAACGACCGTGAGGGGTGGATGGTGGGCGAGCTCGGGCGCATCTTCCACACCGCCGACGGCGGCGCCACCTGGGATCGACAGGACGCCGGCACCAAGCGCCCCTTCTTCACGGTCAGCTGCGTCGACGCGCGCACTGCCTGGGTGGCGGGCAAAGAAGGGATCGTGTTCGGCACCACCGATGGGGGGGCTACCTGGAACGCCGCCAGCACCGGGGCAAACCGCCACATCTTCAGTTTGCAGTTCCCGAATCGCGACCGCGGCCACGGGGTCGGCGACTTCGGCGCCATGATCCACACCGAGGACGGTGGCCAGCAGTGGAAGGCGATGCAGATTCCTCCCCAGATCCAGCTGCCGGAGAGCGCCATCGATACCGGCGTGGATCCGGGGGACGTCAACCTCTACGCCGTCACGTACGCGGACGCCGACCACATGTGGGTCGTGGGTGAGTTCGGGATCATCATGACCAGCGACGACGGCGGCCGCACGTTCCGACAGCAGCACAGCCCGGTCGAGACCACGCTCTTCGGCGCGTTTTTCGCCGACGCCCGCCGGGGTTGGGCGGTCGGTCTCGATTCCGTCATCCTCTACACGGAAGACGGCGGTGCCACCTGGATGACGCAGGCCGCTCCCGTCGGCCAGCGCCTCCTGTACGACGTGATGGTGCGCGGCACCGTTGGGTGGATGGTGGGCAGCTCGGGTACGCTCCTGAAGAGCGTCGACGGCGGGCGCTCATGGTCCGTCGAGCCCACGCCCATCGCACTCGCCGCGAATTGGATCCGGGCGCTGGGCCTGTCCCCCGGCGGGGGCGGCCTCGCGGTCGGCGCCGAAGGGCTCGTCTATCGCATCGACGGCGCGCAGTACCGCCAGCTGGAAGGGTCGACGAAAGGAAGCGCCCTATGATTCCCAAGCGCTGGGTCGAGGCCTACCTCCGGTTCCTCCTGCGCAATCGCCTCGCGGTCACCACCGTGATCGCCGTCCTGACGGTCTTCTTCGCCTACCAGTGCACGCTGATCCGGGTGATTCCGCAGTTCCTCGACTTCTACCCGAGCGAGAGCAAGATCAGCGTCTTCGGCCGCGAGTTCACGATCCGCAAGGGGCACCCGTACATCAACATCTACAACGAGTTCCGGCGCATGTTCGGGAGCGCCAACGTGCTCACCGTCATCGTCGAGGTGAAGCAGGGCGACATCTACAATCCGAAGACCCTGCAGAAGCTCGACCAGGCCACCAAGTGGATCGTCGAGACGCGCGGGGTCGTGCCCTACCAGATCCTGTCGATCGCCCACGCCAAGATGAAGAGCATCAACGTCTCGAGCGGCATGATCCAGATCCGCGAGGTGTACTACCCGAACGTCCCGCAGACGCAGGCCGACGCCGAGCGGGTCAAGTTCGCGGTCTACGCCACCAAAGGCATCCGCGGCCTGTACGTGGCCGAGGACGACACCGCCGCGCTGATTCACGCCGGGTTCTGGGAGGAAGAGCTCGACTTCCACTACCTCTACGACCGCATGATGGAGCTCAAGCGGACGATCGAGGACGACAACCACACCGTCTACATCACCGGCTTCCCGTGGCTCTACACCTCGGTGCAACGCTACACGCCCGAGGTGGCGCAGGTGTTCGTGATCACCGTGGCGGCGCTGTCGTTCCTCCTGTGGAACTACTTCCGCACCTGGACCGGCATCTGGGTTCCCATCTTCTCCGGCATCCTCTCCGGCATCTGGGCGCTCGGGCTCGTGCCGCTGCTCGGCCTGAACCTCGACCCGCTCATCCTCGTCGTCCCCATCTTCCTCTCCGCGCGCGCCCTCTCCCACTCGGTGCAGTCCATGGACCGCTACCACGAGGAGTACCACCGCACCCACGACCGCCACCGCGCCATCCTCGACTCGTACTCCCACCTCTTCCCGCCCGCGATCGCCTCCATCCTGAACGACGCCGCGGGCATCCTCCTGGTCACACTGGCGCCCATTCCGTTGATCCAGAAAGTGGCCGTGTTCTCGTGTTTCTGGATCTTCTCGATCCTGGTGAGCGTCGTCACCCTGCACCCGATCATCCTCTCGGTGATCAAGCCGCCGGGCGTGCCGAGCACCTTCCCGAAATGGGCACGGGCCCTGGGGCGTACGTCACTGGCGATCGCGGCGCTCGCCTTCGGAGGCGTCGCCCTGGTGGCGACGTACGACCTGCTCCACGCCGTCGGCGTAGTGATCATGCTGCTCATCGGCATCGCGCTCTACCGCTGGCACGAGCAGATCTACCAGGGCCTGACCGACGCCATCATCGCGGCCAGCGCCGGATGGCGGCGCTGGGCGGGCATCGCGTTCACCATCGTCGTCTTCATCGTCTGTCCCTACCTCGGCCGCAACCTGAAGGTCGGCGACATGACCCCCGGCGCCGCCCTCCTCTTCCCCCACCACCCGTACAACATCGCCTATGCGAAGTTGAACGAGAAGTTCCTCGGCGCCAGTCAGCTGGTGGTGATCGCCGACACGGGCAAGGTCGACGGCATGAAGGACGTGGCGCCGCTCACCGCGATGGAGGAGCTGGCGGATCACATGGAGGCGGTGGACGGCGCCGGCGCCTCGGTCACGGTGATCGACATCGTGAAACAGCTCTCGCGCCTGTTCCACGAGGGCGAGCCCAAGTGGGCGTTCGTTCCGGACAAACAGAAGTACATCGCCGAGCTGTTCTACCAGTTCACGCAGTCGGGCCAGGCAGGCGACCTCGACCGGTTCCTGTCTACCGACGCCCGCTACGGCACGGTGGTGACGCTCTTCCACGGTTACTCGCACGACATCATCATGAACGCGATCGACTCGGCGAAGGAGTGGGCCGCGGATCAAGAAGACGGCAAGGTCAAGTTCCTGCTTGCCGGCGGGTTGTTCGGCGTGCTGGCCGCCGTAAACGAAGCCGTCGAGGACTCGTACTGGACGACGCTCTCCCTCGTCATGGTGGGCGTGGCGTTCTTCCTCTTCATCACCTACGGCACTCTCACGGGAACCATCATCCTCATGATCCCCGTGTTGATGGCGCAGGTGGCGACCGAAGCGTTCATGTACCTCATGCACATCGACCTGAACGTGAACTCGCTGCCGGTTGCTGCCGTCGGCGCGGGTGTCGGGGTGGACTACGGCATCTACCACTTCAGCCGCATGATCGACCTGGTGGACGAAGGCCACGGCCTGGAAGAGGCGGTCGACGGGGCGACCGCCACCACCGGCAAGGCGATCATCTTCACCGCCAGCACGATGATCGCCGGGGCGATCTTCTGGTGGTTCTCCGATCTCAAGTTCCAGGCCGAGATGGGCTTCCTGCTCACGCTCCTGATGGTGTTCAACACCTTCGGCGGCCTCGTCATCGTGCCCGCCTGGATCAAGGTGCTCCGGCCGGGGTTCCTGGTGAACCGCCGCCGGCCGGCGGAGCAGGAACCTCCGCGACTGGCCGTCGGGTGATCGTTGCCAAGCAGCTGAGCAAGCGCTTCGGCGCCCGGACTGCGATCGAGGAGGTCTCGCTACGCGTCGATCGTGGGGAGGTGGTCGGGTTCCTCGGGCCCAACGGAGCCGGGAAAACGACGACGCTGCGCATCCTGGCGGGGGTCTTTCCGCCCTCCAGCGGGCAGGCTTTCCTCGACGGGTGCGACGTCGTACGCACCCCCCTCGCCGCCCGGCGCCGAGTAGGCTACGCCCCCGAACGTCCCGCGCTCTACGACGAGATGACGGTCCAGGGGCAGCTCACCTTCGCCGCCGCCATGCGCGATCTCGCCGGCCCGCGCCAGCGTGCCGCGGTCGAGCTCGCGGTCGAGCGCGCCGGGCTCGCTACCGTGCGCCGTCGTCGCATCGGCGCGCTCTCCAAGGGCTTCCGCCAACGGGTCGGCATCGCGATCGCGTTGGTGGGCGATCCGCCGGTGCTGCTGCTCGACGAACCCACGGCGGGGCTCGATCCCGAGCAGAGCGCCGACACCCGGCGCCTCATCCGCGCCCTCGGCACCGAGCGCGCCGTGCTGGTCTCGAGCCACGCCCTCGCCGAGGTGGAGACCATCTCCGACCGGGTCGTGATCCTCTTCCGCGGACGGGTCCTGGCGGCGGAGTCCCCGGCCCACCTCGCCCGCCGTCTGCGCCCGGCCTCGCGAGTGGACGTCGAAGCAGTCGCGCCGGCCGACGCGCTGCGGACGGTCCTGGCGGCCGTGCCCGGCGTGCGGGCGGTCCAGGGATTGCCCGCCATGGCCGGGCACGCCCGCTGCCGGGTCGAGATCGAGCCCGCCGTGGACGTGCGCCCCGCCCTGGCCGCCAGGGTCCTGTCGCACGGGTGGGAGCTGCTGGCCCTCATCCCCGTCGAGACCTCCCTCGAAGAGGCGTTCCTCACCCTGGTCGGCCGCGAAGCGCAGCACACGGCATGAGAAAGGCGGGACTCGTCTGCCGGCGCGAGCTGGCAGCCATGTGCGGGGGCCCGCAGGCCTATGTCCTGGCCGCGATCTTCCTCGGCCTGAGCGGCTATTTCTTCTACAGCGACCTGGTGCTCTTCGTGCTCGTGGGCGGCGCGAATCAGGCCCTCGGCCTGTGGCGATACGTGTTCCTCGATCTCCGCCTGGTGGCGCTCCTCGTGCTTCCCGTTCTCACCATGCGGCTGTTCGCCGAGGAGCGGAAGCTCGGCACGCTGGAACTCCTGTGGACGTTCCCCGTGCGTGACCGCGAGGTGCTGGCCGGCAAGTTCCTGGCCGCGCTGATCGTCTACCTGGCGACGCTCGGGCTCACGCTGGTCGGCCCCGCGATCTTGTACGCCATGCACCCGTTCGCGCTCACGCCCGTGGTCGCCGGGTACGTCGGCATGGTGCTCCTCGGCGCCGCGTTCATCGCCTGCGGGATCGCCGCCTCCACCATGACCGAGAACCAGGTGGTGAGCGCGATGCTCACCTACGGGGTGCTGGTCTTCTCCTGGTTCGTGACCTGGAACGAAGCGGCCATCGACGCGCGCATCGCGCCGCTCCTCCTCCAGCTCTCGCTCTTCGACCACTTTTACGGCTTCGCGCAGGGCATGATCGACAGTCGCGACGTGGTCTACCTGGTGGCGTTCGCGGGCTTCTTCCTGTTCGTCGCGTTGCGCGTCCTGGGCGCGCGTGCCTGGCGCGGGCTCGCGTGAGGGCCCCATGACGCGCCCCGCGCTCCTGTTCGCCGTGCAGATCGCCACGGTGGCCGCGATCCTGGGCTGTGTGCTGGCGCTCGCCACGCTCCATCCGCTTCGCCTCGACCTGACTCCCGAGCGCCGGTTCACGCTCTCGTCCCACACGCGCGAAGTCCTCGAGCGACTCACCGAGGACGTGCGCATCACGGTTTTCTACTCGACCCAGACGGTCGCGTTCCGGAGGGACATGGCCGACCTCCTCGCCCTCTACGCCGAGGCCCAGCCCCGGATCAGCGTCCGCTTCCTCGACCTCGACCGGAGCCCGGGCATGGCGAAGCGCCTCGGGGTGAGCACCTACAACACGGCGGTGGTGGAGGCGGGGGAGCGACGCGAGTCCGTGGAGTTGGTCACCGAGGACTGGGTCACGTCGACCGTGCTCGCGGTGGCGGGCACACCGCCCGTCCCGACCTACTTCGTGGTCGGGCATGGGGAGCACGACCCGCGCAGCACTGACGAGCGCTCCGGCGCATCCGACGCGGCGCAGGCGCTCGCCACGGAAGGCTTCCTGGTGCGGACGATTGCCGGAGCCGCCGACATCCCGGCCGATGCCGGGCTCGTGATCCTGGCGGGGCCGGCGCGCGATCTCCAGCCCGCCGAGCTGGACGCGCTGACCTCGTATGTGACCCGCGGCGGGCGCCTGCTCGTCCTGACCGACCCGGGAACGCCGCCGTCGGTGGTCCGGCTCCTCGGCCGTTTCGGGGTCGAGCCTGCGGCCGACCTGGTGGTGGATGAGCAGGGGCGGTTGTTCGGCACCGACGGCCGGTCGGCACGCGTGGCCTACCTGAACCAGGAGCTGGTTTCGCGACCGCCCGAGGTGCACGCGCTGTTGCCGGAGGCGCAGTCGTTGCGGGTGGTCGACGTGCCGGGGTTCCGGGGGGATTATCTGGCCATGACCACGGAGACGACGTGGGCCGACGTCGATCGGCGGCCGACCGCGGACGGGATCGTCTTCCGTCCGGGCCAGGACCGGCGGGGCCCGCTCCCGGTAGCGGCGATCGTCCGCACCGGCGGAGAGGATACCCCGGGCGGGGTGCTGGTAGCGGTCGGGGACGCCGACTTCGTCACCAACCTGCACGTGAACATGCTCGGCAACCGCGACCTGCTCTTGACCAGCGCCGAGCTACTGGCGCGCGCCGAGCCGAGCGCCGCTGCGCGTCCGAAGACCCGCCCCGGGGGGACCTTCTCGCCTCTCACGCTGACCGCCCGCGACGCCCGCACGGTGTTCCTGGGCGCGGTGGTCGCCCCCACCCTCGTCATGGCCGCCCTCGCGCTCGTCATGGCGCGCCGGCGGCGGCGTGCATGAGCGCGGCATGAGCACGCGCGGCACCGTCATGTTGGTCGCCATCCTGACCGTGCTCGCCGGCTACCTGTGGGTCGTCGAGCTGCCCGCGCTCCGGCGGCCACCGCGCCCACGGGACGTGCCCGACGCTCCACCCCTCCTGACCGTACCGCCCGCCAGCGTTGCCCGCATCGATTTCGAGGAAGAGGGCACGCGGCTGACCGCGATGCGTCGTGAGGGGGGGTGGGCGGACGGCGAGGGGCGCGCCTGGTCGGGGACCGCGGTCTCCGACCTGATCGACACCCTGGGCACGCTGCGGCCGCTCATGGTCGTCGATCCGAATCCGACCGCGCTGGCAGACTACGGACTGGGGCAGCCAGCGCGACGCGTACGGGTCACGGCAGCCGACGGTACGCCGGTCCTGACGCTCGAGATCGGCGACCGCAACCCCGCCTGGACGGCGCTCTACGCCCGCCTGGGGAGCCGGCCCGAGGTCGTCCTGCTCGGGGGCATACTCCGTTGGGAGCTGGAAAAGGTGCGCGACACCGCCCCACAGTAGGGCTAAGCCTTGACAAAAGAGCTGCAAACGAGCGAACGATGGCGATCCGTGACTCGCCGAGGGGGGGACCCGATGATGGCCGTTCGTCTGTGCGTCGCCGTGGTCGTGGCGTTGCTGACTAGTGGATTCGGTTCGGACGCGAGGGCGGCCGACGACCAGCCCTGGACGCTGGATGCCAACAACTGGCAGGAAGGCAAGGATCTGCTCCCCGATCCGGTGCTCAAGCGCCTGCAGAAGGGCGAGTACTGGTTCAAGGTGGCCCCGGTCGATCCGGAGAAGTTCCGGCAGAACTACAGCAAGACCTTCTGGGACGCGACCGCGGCCAATGCGGGCAAGTACGAGCTCAACCCGAAGGATTGCGGCCTCATCGACAAGGTGACCGGCAAGATCCCGGATTTCGTCTTCGGTCTGCCGTTCCCCAAGATCGACAAGAGCGACCCGCAGGCGGGCTGCAAGATCGCCCAGAACTTCAACTTTGCCGGCCTGCAGGGCGGCGGCGGCGGCGCGACGTTCACACTCAACGGCATCGACACCAACGGCGAGTTCCGGCGCATCAAGGCCTTCATCCATACGCAGGGCTTCCAGGGCAGACATTTCGGCAAGCTCAAGCAGGACAACCCCGAGAACCTCCAGGGTCAGGGCATCGGCGCCGCCATCGAGCCGCTCGACGTGGAGGGCGTGTCGACGCTCACCAAGCGCTACTGGGACTGGGACAGCCAGGACGCGCTCTGGGCCTACGTCCCCTCCACCCGTCGCGCGCGACGGGTCAACGCCGCCACCCGTTCGGACCCGGTGGCGGGGCTCGACATCTTCTCCGACGACCTCAATTGCTACGGCGGCAAGGTCGAGTACTACCAATGGAAGCTGGTCGGCGAGGGACAGATCCTGGCCCCGGTGCTGCGACCCTACCCGTTCCCGATGAAGTCCGTCAGCCCCACCCGCCAGACCGTCGAGACGCCGTACATGGCGGCGGGGTACGAAAAGCCCGGCAGCAAGGGCGTCCCGTGGTGGATCCAGGAAAATCTCACCTTCATCCCCCGCCGGGTCTGGATCGTGGAAGGACAGTCGAGCGACCCGTACTACAACTTCGGCCGCGTCGTGATGTACTTCGACCAGGATATCTACCGCATCTACTGGAAGCTCGTGCACAACCGCGCCGGCGAGTACTTCTACACCGCGGCCTGCGGCTACCACTTCGTGAAGAACGACGAGACCTTCTCGGCGGTATTCCCGAACCTGGTCATCGGCGTCAACGACAAGGTCAATCGCGCCGCGCTCGGCGGACGGTTCCAGAGCTCGTTCCTCGAGCAACAGTGGGATCCGTCGTACTTCTCGCTGCGTACGCTGACCCACATGTCGGACTGAGCCGTCGGGCCTCCCGCCCGCCGCACCTATTCGTTGGACAGCGGGAAGCGCGCCGTCGTCGCCAGCGGGGTGTGCTTGCCCCCGGCGGTGGTCATGACCTGAATCTCGGCCGCCGGCGCACGCATGGGCGCGGCCAGCGTCTGCACCCAGGCGACCGTCTCGGCGAGCTGCCCGGACGCCGGCAACCGTACCGTGCCGCGCCACGCCGCCGGCAGCTCGAGGTCGATCCGGCGCGTCCCGCCCGCGATCAGGACGACGGCCAGGTCCGTCAGCTCGGTGTCCCCGCCGGCGTTCCGGAGCACGAGCTCACCGGCCACGTCGATCTCGCGCGAGAGCTCGCGCGCCACCGCCCGCACCGGACGAAAGGTCGCTTCGAGCTTGGGGGTCTTCTTGAAGAAGCGCAGCATGGCGCTCTCCTCCCTCGTCTATCCGGCGAGCAGCCGGTCGAATCCGGTGGTGAGACAGCGGGCGATCTCGTCGCGGCAGTGGCGGAACACATGCTCGTCCTGCATCGACGGGTCGGCGATGTCGCCCGACTCGCCCGCCAGCTCGCGCAGGGTGAGCACGGCCTTGCCGATCGCTTCCGGGAACGCCGCCAGCATGCGCCGCTGCTCGTCGGTCATGACCAGGATGAGGTCGGCTTCGGCCAGCAGATGGCGCTGGCGCTTGAGATCCGTGGCGCCGGCCCCGGGCGGGAGCTCGATGCCCACCTCGCGCAGCACCAGGCGGGCGTCGAGCGACACCAGGCTGCCGTCGCGGGCGTAGGGCGCGATGCCGCCCGATCGCACCTCGACCGTGGCGTGCCCCTGCTCGGCGAGCAGCCGGCGCAGCACCGCCTCGGCGATGATGCTCCGGCTGGTGTTGGCGTGGCAGACGAAGAGAACGCGCCGGCGCGGACTGCTCACAGCCCTCCGGCGAAGACGTCGCTCATGCTCTCCGGCGCGGTGATGCCCTTGGCGAGCTCCTCTTTGAGGCGCTTGCCGAGTGCCGCCGGGTCCCACGTGCCCTTCTCGGAGCGCACACGCGCCGCCGAGTGCCAGCCCTTCATCGGCCACACGCTGCTGCCACCGACGCGGAACACCTGCCCGTTCACGCCCGCCGCGTCGTCGCTGGCGAGCCAGCACACCAGCGGTGCGATGTTCACCGGGCTGAACATGTCGAACTGCCCCTCCTGCACCGGGCCGCCCATGAGGGCCGCGGTGGAGGGCGTCGCATCGACCGTCAGGCGGGTGCGGGCCACCGGCGCGATGGCGTTGGCGGTCACACCGTACTTCTTCAGCTCCTGCCCGATGATGACCGCCATGACGGCGACGGCAGCCTTGCAGGCCCCGTAGTTGCTCTGCCCGACGTTGCCGAGGAGCCCGGCGTCCGACGACGTGTTGATGATGCGGCCGTTCAGCACGTTGCCCTTCTTGTGCTCCTCGCGCCAGTACTCGGCGAGGTGGCGGGACATGTTGAAGCTGCCCTTCAGGTGCACAGACACCACCGCGTCCCAGTCTTCCTCGGCCATATTGAAGATCATCCGGTCGCGCAGGATGCCGGCGTTGTTGACGACGATGTTCACCTTGCCGAAGCTGTCGAGGGCGCACTCGACGATGCGCTTGGCCGCCTTGAAGTCGGAGACGCTGTCGCCGTTGGCGACCGCCTGGCCGCCCATCCTCTTGATCTCGGCGACCACCTCCTGTGCGGGGGTGGCGTTCGATTGTCCGGTGCCGTCGAAGTGCGCGCCGAGGTCGTTCACGACCACCTTGGCGCCGTGCTTGGCCATCATCAGTGCTTCTTCCCGGCCGATCCCACGGCCGGAGCCTGTGATGATCGCGACTTTTCCTTCGAGCAGCATCGGAGAGCCTCCTTTGGGGTGAATCGATAGTACCTGCCCCAGCGTTGGTTCCGTTGTCAAGGTTATGCGCTGCGGCGCGGGGCTGCCCTCACGGAGGCGACAAGACGCACGGCCTCCTCGCCTAGGGCTCGGAGCGGCCGCGCTCTCGCCTCCGTGAGGGCAGCCCCGCGCCGCCGGGTCGTTGGCACGCGTAGAACGGACCGCGCTCGGGTCGCCCCGATCAGTCGTGCCGGCGCGAAGGATTGGCTTGGGGCAGACGCTCCAGAATCTGTGCGTGGATTGCTTCGGGCGTCTGGGTCGCATCCACCCGCAGGAGGGACGGGCGGGCGAAGCGCGCGAAGATCGCGGCGCAGGCGGTGAGCGCCTCCTGGCGCTCGAAGGCATTGCCGCTGCCGTCTCCCCGGCGGCGGATGCGCGCCAGGGCTTCCTCGACCGGAAGGTCCAGGAGGACGAGCAGGTCGGGGGCGGGGGCGAAGGTCTCGTTCCGCGCGAGGATGTCCTCGGGGTCGAAGCCGCGGGCGCCCTGATAGGCGGCGGTGGAGAAGTAGTAGCGGTCGACCAGCACGACCGCGCCCCGCTCCAGGGCGGGGTGGATGATCTCGGCGACGTGCTCGCGCCGATCGGCTTCGAACAGCGCCAGCTCGTCCCCTGGAGAGAGCCGGCCGGTCGTCGCCGATGCCCGCAGTCGCGTGCCGTGCGGGCCCGACGTGGGTTCTTTCGTGGACACGACCTCCACGCCGGTGGCGCGCTGGTGGTGCGCGAGCAGTTGCACCTGCGTCGTCTTCCCGGCCCCGTCGATGCCCTCGAACGCGACCAGCATCCCGCGCCGCGACGCCCCCATCGGCGCGGCCGTTACCACACAACGCCGCCGACGGTCCATTGTGGAGCCCGATCCGCCATCGACGCACGCGTGCGTGGACGGCGGTCGCGCCGTGCGCTATGTCCGGCGGCAGTGCGACGCGTGCTCCGCTGGCTGAACGTCGCGATCGCGCTGGTGACGCTCGCGAGCGCACTGGCGGTGCTCGGCTCCGACCTGTTCGTGCCCGGCTACCGCGAACACTATCGCGACGCGGTCTGGGTCGTGGCCCTGTATGCCGCCGTGCAGGTGGCGATGGTGGTCGGCTTCGCGCGCGACGGGGCGGCGGTCCCGTGGCTCGCGCTCGCGAAGACGCTGGCGGCGTATCTGTTCCTGGTGAGCCTCGTCGCCCTCTGGCCCACGTGGCGCACGTGGACGCCGGCTCGCTACGTGTACCAGGTCTTCGAGTGGGGCGACGACAGCCGCATCGGCGCCTTCGCGCTGGTCTTCCTCGGCCGCGGGGCGTTCAACACCGTGAACACCTTCGTCCTGACGCGCCCGTGGTGGAGCCCCCTCCGGATCCAGCGCCCCCTCCTCGGCCGCCTGGTCACCGCCGTCCCGATCGCCGCCACCACGCTCTGCGTGTGGGCTTTCCTCACCTTGGTGCGCGAGGAAGCCGTCACCTTCTCGCCAGAGGCGCAGGCGGTGGCACGGCGCGTTCTGGCCGACCTCGAATGCGCCGCCGTGCGCGCCAACCTGAGAAAGACCACGACCGACCTGCGCCAGGCCGGCGAGCACCGCTACCACGTCCAGATCAGCTACGACTGTGCCCTCACGCGCGTGCGGGTCCGCACCGAAGACGGGCGCATCGGGAGCGCGTCGGCGCCACAGCCCGCCTGCTGTCGCGACCCCACCTGACGGGGCGCGGACTCGGGCGTCCGCTACGAGATGGCCGGGCTCGTCGTGTCCGCCGGCACACGAACCGGACGCCCGCTGGCCAGCGGCATCGCTTCGTCCCGCAACCCGAGAAAGCGCGGCCGCAGGCGGCCGATCAGCGCTGGCAGCAGCACCAGCGTGCTCACCGACGACACCACCATCGCCAGCGCCACCAGCAGCCCGAGCTGGACATGGATCTTGAACCCGGACAGGCAGAGGGTGGCGTAGCCGAGTGCGATTGCCGACGACACGAACAGCACCGCCTTTCCCGACGTGGCGAGCGCACGGCGCATGGCCACGTCCAGATCGCTGGTCAGCTCGAGCTCCTCGCGGAGCCGGCTCATCAGGTACATTGCGTAGTCGGCCCCGATGCCGACTGCCATGGCCGCGATCGCCGACGTGATCATGTCGAGCGGCACCCCCAAAAGTCCCATCACGCCGAAATTCACCGCCACCGTGAGGGCGAGCGGCGTGGCGACCAGCAGGCCCCCGACCAGCGAGCGCAGCAGGGCGCCGGCGATCAGGATGGTGATGAGGGCGATCTGGACGATGTTCCAGATCTTGCCCCGGACCATCACCTCCGTCGCCGCCACCGACGAGGCCAGCGTCCCGGTGTAGCGCACGCGCACCCCGGGGGGGAACGTGCGCGCCACCTGCTGCTCGGTCGCGGCGATCAGGTGCTGCCCGAAGCGGGTCCGGTCATCGTGCACCAACACGCGCACCTTGGCGACGCGATGGGTCGGGTCGATCAGGGTGTCGAAGTCTTCCGCGCCGCCCGAGAGCGAGTACAGGAAGAGGTACTGGGCGGTGAGCGCGCGCGTGGCCGGGAGGGCGGGTGCGCCCGCCGCCGCCGGCTCGCCGCGCATGGCGACGTGCATCTGGCGCACGAAGTCGACGTACGACAGCGCCTTGCCCACGCCCGCCTCCGCCTCGAGGCGCCGCTCGAGCGCGAAGATCGCCTGCATGAGGGCGGGCTCTTCCAGCGCGCCCTCGCCGGCACCTTCGACCATCAAGACGAGCGTGTTGGTGCCGGCGAAGTGCCGGTTGATGATGGCGTCCGCCTGGCGCACGGGATCCGACGCGCGCAGCTCCCGCTTCATGCTGGTGTCGATCTCGAGGCGACTCGCCGAGACCGCGGCCACCACCAGCACGGCCGTCACCGCGGCGAACACGCGCCAGGCGCCGGCGCGCGTGACCGCCCCGCTCGCACGCGCCAGCAGCGCATCGAGCCATGGATGCGCCGCGGCCTCACGCGAGCGCTCACGCGCGCGGGGGGCAGGTAGGCAGGCCCGCACGGCCGGGATGCAGGTCATCTCGATCACCAGCGCGGAGACGATCCCGAGCGCCGTGAACAGCCCGAACGTCCGGATGGTCGCGGTGCCGAACGTGATCAGGGAGCAGAACGACACCGCCGCCACACTCCCGGCGGCGAGCATGACCGGCCCGACGTGTATCAGCGACGCCACGATCGCGGCGTCGACATCGGCCGTGCGGTCGTACTCTTCGTAGAATCGCTTCAGCACCTGCACCGCGTGCCCGGCCGCCACGGCCAGGATGAGGATGGGCGTGGTGGTATTGAAGTGGTCGAGCGGCACGTCGAGAAGCCCCATCGCCCCCAACGCCCACACCACCGAGAGGAGCGCGGTCACCAGCGGCAGGAAGAGCGCCTGCAGGGTGCGAAAGGCGTGGTAGTGCACCAGGCCGATGACCACCAGCGCCAGCGGGAAGAAGTACGCGATCCGGCTGGCGTATGTGTTCACGCGCGACAGGAAGACGACCGGCCCCGACAGATGGTAGTCGAACGTGCCGTCGGCGGCGGCCTGGACCGCCGCCAGCACGGCCGCGTGCAATTGGCGGTAGCCGGGGGTGGCCGGGGTGAGCTCGAAGCTGGCGTGTACGGCTGCCGCGGTCCCGTCCCGGGCGACCAGGGTGTCGACGTACAGATCGCTCTCGTAGGCCCGCCGGCGCACGGCCTCCGCCCCGGCGGCATCGGACGGCGGAGTCGCCATCACGCGCTCGACCGCAAAGCCGTCGTCCGTCCCACGCATGGCTTTCACCTGTGGGGCGGCGAGACTCTGCACCAGCGCCGGGTTGGCACCCGGCACGCGCCGCACGCGCTCCGTGATCTCGGCGAGCTTGGCGAGGAAGGCCGGCGTGAAAACCTGGTGGTCGTGCGGGAAGAGGCCGATGACGACCAGGTTCTTGTCGCCGAACAACCGGTGCAGGTCGTTCAGCGTCTGGATGTACGGGTGATCCTGGGGCAGCTGGCGGTCCGGGTCGACCTCGACGTGCAGCCGCGTCGCCGCGACCCCGAAGGCGACCGACAACGCCAGCACGGCGGCGAGCGTCGCCCATCGCCAGCGGATCACCCAGCGGGCGTAGGCGACGATCCACGGCGCGGGTACGCGCGTGACGCGGGGGGGCCGCATCGGGGGGCCCCTACGCCGTCAGGCGCGACCCGACGCGCCCCTGCCCGCTGAGCCCGAGGACCGGCACGCCGGCGGGCACGCACACCTCGGCGTACTCCTGGGTCACGAAGAAGTCCCGGAAGGGATGCCCCTCCAGAATGGCGTCGCGGCGCCGGAAGTCGTACCACAAGAGCTCGTGCGCGGCGTCGGCCAGCTTGGTGTAGTGCGCCACCAGGCCGGTGCGCTGGAAGCGCATCCAGTCGAAGGTCCACAGGCGCTCGGGGCGCGAGCAGATCACCATGTAGTGCGCGTCCAAGCGCCCGAGGAACTGGTGCACGAGCTTGAACAGCCCGAGCGACACCACCGGCAGGAACGTCTTGCTCTTGCGGTGCGCGGGCAGGATCGCGAGACGGGTGATTTCGTACGCCCGCGGCGAGCGCAGCCACGCGGGCAGCGTGAAGTACTCTTCGGCCTCGAGCGGCCCCGCCTGACGCGGCGAGATGCGCACCGACCCGATCGGCTCGCCCGAGTCGGCCCGCACGGCCAACAAGAGCCACGAGCGCCGGTCGTACTCGTCGGGCACGGGCACGTCGTAGCCACTCGACTCGACGTACACCTCCCGCCGCACGGCGAGTCCCTCCGCCACCTGCGCCGCGTGCTCGCACACGACGAATCGATAGCCCGCCAGTAAGCCAGCGAGACTGCCACTCCCCGCCTCCACCGCCCCCACGCTGTACGCTTTTGCACGGCTGGTCGCGGTCTGCATGGTGCCGTCGAAACCCCAGACGATGCGATCGTGTCAAGACGCAGCGTGAGCACGCGCCGAAAGCGTCGAGTTTCTCGTCGCCACGCCCGCGAACATTTTTGAACGTGTGCGGGCGAGGCACGTCTTGAGAGTCGCGCCATCTGCCGGAGAATTGAAGCGAGAGCCGTGCGCTATCACTGTCTCATCCCGCTCACCGCGGCGCTCGCCAACCTCTTCATCTGCGTGCTCGTGGCCCGCCAGGGCCTGCGGGATCAGCTGCGGCGCACGTTCGTGGCGATGACGCTCGCAATCGTCGCCTGGAACCTCGACATCTTCGCGCTCTACTACTTCACCGACATCGTGCAGGCCGAGTGGTGGAGCCGCGTGCTGCGGGTCGGCATCTGCCTCGCCCCTCCGGTCACCTTCCACTTCGGCCTCGTGCTGAGCGAGGCGCGCGGGCGGCTCTGGTTCGGCCTGCTGGCCGCCGGCTACGCCGTCGGGAGCATCCTGGCGGTGGTGAACCTGCAGGGCCTCCTGGTAACCGGGCTCACCCCGCACCACTGGGGATGGTACGTCCAGCCCGGCCCCCTCTACGGAGTGTTCAGCGGCATGCTGGTCGTGTTCCTCCTCCTGTGGCTCGAGCGCGTGTGGCACACCTACCGGCACTCGCCCTCGGCGCGCCGGCGCGGGCAGGCAAAGTTCTGGTTGCTCGCGGGCCTGGTGCAAGTCCCGTTCGCGCTCACCAATCTCCTGCCCATCTACGGCATCAACATCTACCCGCTCGGCAACCTCGGGAACGTCCTCTTCACCGGCATCATCGCCCACGCCATCGTCCGCCATCGTCTGATGGACGTGGACTACATCGTCCGCAAGGGCCTCAGCTTCGGGCTGGCGGCGACCGTGGTGCTGCTGCCGGGCGGGATCGGGATGAACGCGCTCGCGGTGGCGATCGGCGCGGACGAGCCGGTGGTCCACACCTGCGCCGCGCTGGCGCTCGCGCTGGTGGCGGTGGTCGTCATCCCCACGCTGCAGGAGGCGGTCGAGACACGCTTGCAGCGCGCGCTGTACCCCCACCGCTACGACTACCGTCGCCGCCTGCGGGCGCTGGCCGCCGAGGTGGTGCACGTGCTCACCCAGGGAGAGCTCGTGAAACGCCTCGGCGAGGAGCTCACCGACATTCTGGAGGTGGAGCGCTGCGAGCTGTTCGTCCACGACGAGCAGACCCGCCAGCTGGTACGCGCCTATCCCGCGCCGATCGCTGCCGAACCGGTCGAGGCGCCGATCGCCCACGCCGTCGAACAGCTGCGGGAGCTGGCGCTGGCCAGCGAGCTCGAGACCATGGGCACCGCCGGGGCGGCGCTGCGCAGCCAGGGCTGGGAGGTCGTCATCCCGCTGCGGGTGAACGAGCGCTTGTCGGGCTTCATCGGGCTCGGCCCGAACCGCAACCTGCGCATCTTCTCGGCCGAGGACCTGCAACTCCTCGGCACCCTTGCCGGCTCGGTCACGGTGGCACTCGAGAACGCGCGCTACTCGCGCCAGCTGCGGCGGTCGGAGGCCGTCCTCGAGCGCGCCAACCGCCTATCCTCGCTGGGCACGCTCGCCGCCGGCATCGCGCACGAGATCCGTAACCCCCTGGTGGCGGTGAAGACGTTCCTCGATCTCCTCCCCGAGCGACTCGACGACAAGGAGTTCCTGGACAGCTTCCGGAAGCTCAGCCTGAGCGAGATCAAGCGCGTCACGAACCTCATCAACGATCTGCTGTCGCTCGGAAAGACGGCCACGGCCGGGCGACGCGCGGTCGCGTTGCGCGAGACCATCGAGCCCGTCGTCCGCCTGATGGAGTCGACGGCACACAAGCGCCAGGTCCAGTTCGTGGAAGGGTTCGACGACCAGCTGCCCCTGGTGTGGGCGGATCCCGACCAGCTGAAGCAGATCGTGCTCAACCTGCTGCTGAACGCCATCGAGGTGAGCCCGGAGAACGCCCGGGTGCGGCTGGCCGCCCGCGTCGCCGGTCCGGCCGGCGGCACGGTGGTGGTGCTCGAGGTGGGCGACGAAGGCCCCGGCATCCGCGCCGACCAGCTCGAGGACATCTTCCTGCCGTTCTTCACCACCAAGGACACCGGCACCGGGCTCGGGCTCGCGCTCGTGCATCAGATGGTGGTCGAGCACGGGGGCGAGATCACGGTCGACAGCCAGGTCGGCGCGGGCACGACGTTCCGGGTCACGCTGCCCACCGCGCGCGCCGAGCAGCTCGCGGCCAACGGGTAAGTCGCCCCGAGACCTTGTCTCGGGGCGGGTCCCAAGACTGCGCGGCGGTGCATCAGGCGAAGGCCGTGCCGCGGCCGGCGAAGCCGGCGCGGCAAACTGGGGGAGAACAGCACGCCGGCGTTGCTCGCGGCCGACGTGTCGCACGGCCGCCTTGCCGGCCGGAGCTGAACTCTGGCGGCCACATCGTCCGCTCGCTTTGCCGCGCCGGCTTCGCCGGCCGCGGCACGACCTTCGCCTGCTCCACCGCCTCGCAGTCTTGGGACCCGACCCGAGACAAGGTCTTGGGTCGCAATCTCTTGCAGTCCGCGGACGGTCCGGCGAAAGATGCGCCGCGATGATCGTCGTGCGCGCCCTCACCAAGGTCTTTCGCCAGGGCCGCGAACCGGTCCGCGTGCTGAACGGGATCAATCTCGACGTGGCGCGCGGCGAGTTCGTCACCGTCATGGGCCCGAGCGGCTCGGGCAAGAGCACGCTGCTCCACCTGATCGGCGGTCTCGACGTCCCCACCAGCGGCAGCATCGCGGTCGACGGCCGGCCGCTCGCCGAGCTGCGCGACGACACGCTCACGGTGTTCCGGCGCCGGCACGTCGGCTTCGTCTTCCAGTTCTTCAACCTGGTCCCGACCCTCACCGCCGAGGAGAACGTCGCCCTGCCGTTGCGGCTCGACGGCCGGCCGGCGGCCGAGATCCGCCCGCGCGTGCAGGCGTTGCTCGAGCGCGTCGGGATCGCACACCGGCGCACCCACCGGCCCGACGCCCTCTCCGGCGGCGAGCTACAGCGGGTCGCCATTGCGCGCGCGCTGGTGCACGACCCGCTCGTCCTGCTGGCCGACGAGCCGACCGGCAACCTCGATCGCAAGACCGGCGCGTACGTGCTCGACGTGCTACACGCGTGCATTGACGCCACCGGCCCTACCGTCGTGCTGGTCACCCACGACGAGCACCTGGCCGCCCACGGCGACCGCATCATCACGCTCGAGGACGGGCGCCTGGTCGGCGAACGGCTGAACGCCCGGGTCCGGGCGCACGGACAGCCGGCGTAAGGTCCTTGATCAGTAGGCGTACCGGATCTGCAGGAACGCCTCGTCGTTGTCGTGATACTGGCCGATGCGGCTGTTCATGGTCCCGGCGATCAAGAGGTATCCCAGCCGGACGCGCCAGCTGTCGGTGACGGCGTACGTGAAGCGGGCGATGGCGCTGGTGTAGCTGCGTTCGAGCCCCTGCACCGCCCCCACCTCGGTCCCGAGGCGATCGCCCAGGAAGCTCTTGCGGACGACGAAAAAGAGGCGCGTGTCCACGTTGTTGACGAGCAGTTCCACCGAATTGTGCAGCACCACGGTCTGGTTCACCTGGAGCACGGGCATCCAGCCACGATAGCGGTAGTCCACCCCCATCCCCCACTCGATGGTGTCGCGCTCCTTGGCGAGCTCACCGATGGAGAGCTGGACCGTCTCACCCTTCGGGAGCGCGTCGAGCAACGTGTCGCGCTCTTTGTTGGTCAGCCGGCGGTCGTCGAGGGCAGCGCTCGCAGGACGCGGGAGCAGGCGGTTGGCTCCGTACGCGCCCTCGATCCGGGCGGTGAACCCCCCGAGCGGAATGGCGGCGTCCCCGCCGGCGAGCCAGATGCGCCCGAAACGGGGTTGGAGATCGACGTCGGCGTGGACGCGGAACGCCCCCTGTGGGCTCACGAACCTATCGCGGGCGCGCAGCGCGGCGACGTTCTCGAACGCGGGCGCGGTCTCCGGACCGTTGTAGTAGTAGAGCGCCCAGTCGACATCGGCGTACAAGCCGGCGAGCCGGAGGCCCAGGGCCCCTTCGTCGAGCTGCCGGGGCGGCTGCACGTTGACGGCCTGCAGGCTCTGTTCGACGTCGATCCGGGGGATGGACGTCCCGAGCGCGCCCTTGTCGATGGAGAACGCGGGCGGCAGCAGGAGCTCCGACGGGAACCAGCGTTCGCCCGGCAGCGGGAAGCGCACCGCCACGGGGACCGGCACCCACACCATGGTGAGACTGGTGTCGGTCGGGAAGCGCGGGCCGAGCGCCGGCGGAAAATACGACGCCCGCACCGCCGGGACGCCGATCTTGGCGTCCTCCTCCTCGGTGACGAACGGGTCGGTGTAGCGGCCCGGATTGAGCACGTCGGTGGGCTGAAAGGTGTCGAGCTTCCCCCACGCGAACTTCTGCTTGCCGACCCGTACATCCAGACTCGGCAGGAAAAGATCGAGGTACCCTTCGGGAATCTCGACCTCGGGCGAGATGTTCTGGAAGGTGTCGTTGATGTTGGCGAAGCCGAGCCCCCGGGCGTCCTCCGGTGGCCCGCCGATGAGCCCCCGGACGTCCAGGAACACCCGCGCCTTGGGATGCACCTCGCCGGTGACCCGGGTGTCGAGAATACCCTGCGGCCGCTGGCGCTGGCTGCCGTGCTCGGACGCCCACACGCCGTAGGCCTCGGCGTACCCGCTCACGCTCCAGCGCCCGAGGCGGCCCCCGTCCACCGTCGCCCCGTCGGCCGGACGGCCACCACACCACGCGACCGACACGACCGCCACCATCCACGCGACCGGTCGCCCGCTGCCGGGATTGCCGCGCATCGACGGCCTTCTATGCACGGCCCGTGCGCAGCGCAAACCACTTCGGCCGGCCACCGGCCCGGCGCAGGACCTGCGGGCGCAGATTGACTTCTGCGGTCGGCCAATCGTAAGGGAGGACTCAGCCCATGGCTAGCGAACGACAGCGCGAGATCCGCCGCCGGCGCAAGCGCCGCAAGGAGCGGCTGCGCGATCGCCGTCGTGAACAGGCCAAAAAGCGCCGCCAGCACCCGAAGAAGGCGTAAGCGCTAGGCTGCCCAGCGACGGCCCTGCACGGCGTCGGGTAGCACCACCGTGAATCGGCTTCCCCGTCCCGGGGTGCTGGTCACCTCGACGGCCCCCCCCAGTCGGGTCATGAACTGACGCACGATGTAGAGCCCGAGCCCGACCCCGCCGTGACGGTGCGCGCTCGACCCGCCGACCTGCCGGAACATGTCGAAGATGACGGGCAGGTGCTCGGGGGCGATCCCGATCCCGGTGTCGCGCACCTCGATGGCGAGCGCGGCGGCACGCACCTGCAGCTGGACGGTCACCGTGCCGTGCGAGGTGAAGCGGAGGGCGTTGCTCACCAGGTTGCGGATCACGAGCGCGAGCTTCGCGCGATCGGTCATGACGACGCCGCCCGTCTTGGCGGGTACGTCCCAGACGAGCGTCACATCGGGCGGACACGGCAGGCCGGACGTGCTCGCTTGCAGGGCCCGCACGAGGTCGCCCAACTCGACCGGCCCGATCTCGACCGCGTCGCGCCCGGCCTCGAGACGCCCGACGTGCAAGGTTGCCTCGATCAGCTCGAGCAGCTCGCGCCCGCGCGCGTCGAGCCGCTCGATGAGATCGCGCTGTTCGGCCGCGAGCTCGCCCACCGCCCCGTCGCGCAGCATCTCGGTGTAGCCGATGATCACGTTGAGCGGCGTGCGCAGCTCATGCGACATGGTCGACACGAACTCGGACTTGAGCCGGTCGGCGGCTTCGAGGTCGGCCACCAGGCGGGCGTTCTGCAGTGCGATTGCCGCGTGATGCGCCAGGCCCTCGGCCAGGCGGATCTGCCGCCGCCGGAACGTGCGCCGTTTGCTCACGTAGCCCGTGGCCACCAGCCCCACGACCCACCCGCCGCGAAAGAGCGGGATCACCAGCCAGGCCCCCACCTGCCAGCCCGCGGCGGCCACGACATCGCGCACGTGCGACTCGTCGGCCACCAGAATCTCGCCCCGCGCGAGCAGCGTCTGCAGCACCGGTGAATCCTCGGGCCGGATGCGCGCGTCGCGAAACGCCTCGACTGCAGGGTCGGGCAGCCCCTGGGCCGCCACCAGCGAGAACGCCCGCTCGCGCTCATCGAAGCCCGCGGCCACCGCCCACGGTAGCTCCAGGACCTCGCTCGCGCTGCGGGTGATCAGCCGCCAGAGCTCGTCCGTGTCGTGGCATGCGCTGAACGCGCGCGACAGCTCGAGGAGGACGCTCGACACCTCCGCATCCTCGCGCTGCTGCTCGAGCGCCCGCGCGTTGGCGAGCGCCACCGCGGCCTGGCACGCGATCCCCTGCGCCATGTCCACGAGGTCGCCCGGATCGCTGCCCCCGTCGTACCCGACGACGAGCGCCCCTTCGAACGTCCCGCGGCAGAGCATGGGCACGGCGAACGCCCGCTGGACGCGCCGGGGGACGGGGATGGACGCCATGGCGAGGCTCGGCACCGCGTCGAAGTCGACCACCTCGCCGGCGCGCAGACGGGTCACGATCGGCAGGTCGCCCGCGTAGCGCAGCTCGCGCTCGTCGACCCCCCGGCCAGCCCCGCCGCTGGCCACGACCAGTCGCAGGCAGCTCTGGTCCTCGTCCCAGACAAAGGTTTCCACGCGTGCGATGTGCCCGCAGGCCATGGTGGTCGTGCACACGCTGCTCATGAGCTCGTGCACGGACTGGCTTGCGCTCACACGCTCTGCCACATCGAGGAGCAGCCGCACCCGACCGGCCTCGCGCTCGTATCCGGCAATCAGCGTGCCCCGCTCGGCGGCCAGGACGCGACCGTCCGCCGCCCGCGCGCGCAGCATCGAGCTGAGGACGTGGCTGGTGACGGCGCCGAGCGCGCTCACCATGACCACCAGCACGATGGTCACGGCCACCAGGTCCCCGCCCCCCGCTGCGCCGGGCAGCAGGAACATACCGCCGACCTGGTGCGCTAGCACGCCGCCGCGCTCCGCGAGTCCGAGAAGGCTGAGCCCGAGCAAGGCCTCCCCGAGGTGGGCCATCACGTGCCCCAGCGGCAGCACGGCGCCGTACACGAAGAACGGCACCGGCAGGAAGAGCACGCCGGCGCTGCCGAATCCGCCTCCCACGTGCAGCAAGGTGAGCAGCGCAAGGGTGTCGAACGTCACCTGGGCATTGGCAACCGTGATCACCCGGGCATCGGGCGCGTCGTCGACCAGGTGACGGCCGATCTCGTTGGCCGCGAATACGCCGAGCACCACCAGGACGACGGCGTCCATGGCCGGGCCGGCGGACCCGGTCAGACGCTGCACGAGCGCGCCCCCGAACCCGACCAGAACGGCCAGCCGTCGCAGGTCGGCCATCCACAGGACCAGGTCGCGACGGAGCAGGGAGACCCCCGGGTGCACACTTCATAAGCAAGCGCCTGGCCAGGGGAAATCGTTGATGACCCTGGCCCCCGCGGCGCGCCCGTGTGCGGATTGCGTTACGAAGTTGCCGGCTGGTCGCGCACGGCATCTGCGGTCCGGTCGGAGGGTCCCCCCGGCTCAGGAGCCGCGGCCGGCCAGCCAGGCGGTGAGCAGCGTGAGTTCGACACGGGCGTGCTCCCACAGCAATGCCCGCGCCGCCAGGGGCCGCCACACACCGGCCGCCTCGGCCCCGAACATGCCGGGTGCCGGCTCGCGCACCACCGTTCCGCCGAGGAACGGAAAGGCCGCGATCACGCCGGCCGACTCCGAGTCCGCGTAGTACGGCGCGACGTGGTCGCTGGCCGGCAGCTGCCGCGGCCGATGCGTTCGCTGCCCTTCGGTGTCGTCCGTAGCCCAGGCCACGGCCGCGGCCTCATGGTAGGCGAGCACGGTCGTGAGTCCGCCGGTTACCGGACTCGCCGATCCTTCCCCGGTGGTCATCCCGCTCACCTGCGCGCGCACGCGGCGCAGCGCACCGCGGTAGGTATCGAGTCCGGTCGCCCGCGGCGGCCGATCCCCCGCGGGCGTGAGCGCCGCGAGTTCGCGCAGGACCTCGTCGACCGATCCCTGCGTGACCGGCGGCAGCGACGGCGGTGGCGTCGCCGTCACCAGTGGGCGGACGCTCGGCGCCGGCGTGGGCAGTGTCGGCGGCGGGGTGCTCACCACGACCTCCCAGGTCCCCGGGCCGAGTACGAGGGGCACGTCGGTCCCGGCGCGGCGAACGAACACCAGCAGCGCCTTCCGGTCGCGACGGGCCTCGCGCACGGCCCGGGCCCAGTCGGAACAGCCGCGCGGCACGATCCCGTTCACCTGCAACACGCCGTCGCCCGGGCGCATCCCGGCCACATCGCCCTTGGAGCCCTCGGCGACGACCGTCACGCTCAGCCCCACGTCGCCGGCGCTGAGCGCGAGCCCGGTCTGGCCGCGATCTTCTTCGCACGGCGGCGCGGCCACCGCCACCCGCACCGTGAGCGCCAACGCCAGCGTCAGGCCGCGAGTGTCCGCCATGCGGCCTCCACCCGCGCACGCAGCTCCGCCGGCGAGCCGTCGTTCTCGATCACCAGGTCGGCAGCACGCCGCCGCTCGGCGTCCGGCAGCTGAGCCGCCATGCGCCGCTCGACCTCGGCGCGCTCGAGACCGCGGCTCGACATCACCCGGGCAACCGCCACCTCCGAGCGTGCGGCGACGACCCACAGGCGCTCCACCAGCGCGCGCCATCCGGCCTCGACCAGGATCGCCGCCTCGATCACGATCGGGCGATCGGGATGCGCTCGGCGCGCCGTCGCCACCCGCTCGGCCAGATCCTGGGCGATGAGCGGGTGCACGATCGCGTTGAGTCGCGCCCGTGCCCCCGTGTCGGCGAACACGATGGCCCCGAGGGCACGCCGGTCGATGGTGCCATCAGGCGCGACCACGCCCCGGCCGAAGGCGTCGACGAGGTGGCGGAACCCCTCGCTCCCCGGCTGATAGACCTCGTGGCCGATCTTGTCGGCGTCGATGACCGTGGCTCCGAGCTCGGCCAGGAGCGCCGCCACCGTGCTCTTGCCGGTGCCGATACCCCCGGCGAGACCGATCACCGGCGCGGCCGCCATGGCGGCCGTCGCTAGCGCACCTGCCGGACGAAGTCGAGGCTCGCCGCCGTCCGGCCGCGGCGCTATGACGGGGCGCGTGACGTCCACCGTGGCCATCGCGCTTCCTGGTGGCGGGTCGGTCTCGGCCGTCGTCGCCCGCCCGAGCGTGGCACGCGCCCCGGCCGTCATCCTGGGACACGGGGCAGGTGCCGACATGCACGGCGCGTTTCTCTCCGCGATGCACGCCGGGCTCGCGGACGCCGGCTACGTGAGCGTCAAGTTCAACTTCCCGTACACCGAAGCCCGCCGCCGACTGCCCGATCGGCGGCCGGTGCTCGAGGCCTGCTATCGCGCGGTGCTCGACACGGTGACGGACACGCTGGCGCCACCCTGGGTCGTAATCGGGGGCAAGTCGCTCGGCGGCCGCATCGCCTCGCACCTGGCCGCCGCCGGCGCCCCGGTCCGGGGTCTCCTGCTGCTCGGGTACCCGCTGCATCCGGCCGGCCGGCCGCAGCAGTTGCGCGCCGAACACCTGCCCGCGGTCCGCGTGCCGATGCTGTTCGTGCAGGGAGCGTGCGACGCCCTCTGCGACCTCGCCCTCCTCCGTCCCGTGCTCGCGACGTTGCCACACGCCACGCTGCACACGATCCCGGCGGGCGACCACTCGTTCCACGCGCCGCGGCGCACGGGGCGTACCGACGCCGCGACGTGGGGCGAGGTGGTCGCGGTCGCGGCGCGCTGGCTGGACACGCTCGCGCCGGACAGCGCGTTCACACGAAACCCGGGATAACCTCCGCGCGCGCGTCAGGGATTCGCGTGTCGCGCGAGGCCGTCGTGGTAGGCGCGAAACCAGGCCAGCGTCGCCCCTTCTCCGTCGGCGATCAGCCGTAGCAGTTCGCGCGTCTCGAGGTCGTGATCGAGCTCCTCGAGCTGGTCTTCGATGGGGCGCGTCGCCGCCGCGTCGTCGGGGTAGCGGGCGAGCAGAAGCGCTAGCTTCTCCTCGTCCGACACGGCGGCCGACCCGAAGCGCGCCAGCGCGGCCCGCTGCACCGGCTCGGCCACCGCCGCCGTCACGGGCGCATCGAGCTCGCGCAGTCGCTCGGTCAGCAGCTCTGCGTGCACCGCCTCGCGCTCGGCGATCGCGCGCAGCCCGCCGCGCAGGCCGTCGAGCGCACACACCGCCAGCCAGGCGAGCAGCACCTCCGCCGCGGCCGCCTCGGCCGCCCGGAGATCGTCGAGAAACCGCACCACCTGCTCGCGCTGTCCCGGATGCACGTCAGCCGTCCTCGCACAGGATGCGCCACCGGGCCACGTCAGCCCTCCTCCCGCGCGAGCGTCTCGCGCATGCGATGCAGCCAGGCCAGGCTGGCACGCTCCTCGTCATCGATGGTCTCGAGCAGGGCGTGGGTCTCGGCATCCCCGGCGACACCCTCGACCACGTCGCGCAGCGGCTTGCTGCCCGGGGCCGGCGCACGTGCCAGCAGGGCGGCGAGCTTCGAGCGATCCGAGACCACCGGGTCGGCCACGACGGCGCACAAGGCCGTCAGCTCGCGGCTGGGACGTGCGCTCGGTTGGCCGCCCAGGGCACGCAACCGCGCCTCGACCAGGGCAGCATGCCGGCGATCCCGGGCCTGGATGACGCGTAGCCCCCCACGCAGGCGCGGATCGCGGCAGCTCGCAACCCACCGTTCCAAGGCAGCGGCGCCCGCATGCTCGGCAGCCTGGAATGCGTCGAGCAGTCCAATCATGCGTGCGCGCTCGAACGGCATCGCCGGAGATCTCGCCGCACCACCTCGGCCGAGGCTACGGCCGGACGCGTCCCAGTGTCAATCGAAACCTATCGCGCGACACACGCGACACACCGGGGTTGACGCGCGTCGCATGGCCCAGGTAGTCGTTCCGAGCGGCGACTCGATCAATGGGCGGCACCAGCAGCGACCAGGGCCCCCCTGCTCCTCCTCCCACTGGGGGCCCCGCACCGGTCGCCCCCGACGCCGCGCTCCAGGAGCTGGGCGCAGCGTTCGACCATCTGCTGGAGCTGCTCAACCGCCTCGGCGGGCTGGCCACATACAGAGAGCACGGCCCGCTCCTGGTCGACATGACGGAGCGGATCGTCTACGCGCCGCCGTGGTTCGACCACTTGTTCGGCATCCCGCCGGCCGCCGTCTGCGGCGTCGCCATGGCCGACCTGATGGCGTGGCTCGGCCTCCGCCGCCTCGACGGCGACGCCGGGACCGACGAGATGACCACGTACACCCTGGCACGACCCGACGGGACGCAACAGGTGCTCCACCTGCGGGTCGTGCCGTTGGTCACGGCGGAGGCCCGTGTGATCGGGACCCTGCGCGCGTTCCACGACGCCACGGCCACACTCGAGGCAGCGCGCGTGCTGGCCGAGACGAGCCGCGAGCTGGACGACGCCCGCGCGCGCCTGACGCGCGCGCAGCATCTGAAGGCCCTCGGCCAGCTCGCCGCCGAGGTGGCGCACGAGTTCGGGAATCTCCTGCAGGCCATCGGCTTGCAGGCAGCGGCCCTCCGGCGCCACCCGGCTCTGCCCGACAACGCGACCCCGGCCCTGTGGTCGATCAAGCAGGCGGTCGACATGGGGCAAGCCCTCACCCGGCGCCTGCTGACCTTCGCCCGCGACGATCCGCACCGCCAGATGGAGCCGCTCGACGTCGGCCGCGTGCTGCGCGACCTGGTCCAGCTGCTCGAGCCCCGTGTGCGCAATAGGGGCGATCAGCCGCTCCGGGTCGAGCTCTACGTGCCGGAGCTTCCGCCGGTCCTGGGCGATCAGACCAAGCTGACCGAGGCCTTTTTGAACCTCTTTCTGAACGCCTTCGACGCCATGCCGGACGGCGGCACGCTGTCCGTCTCGGGGACGGAATGCGGCGGCGAGCTCCGCATCACCGTACGCGATACCGGGGTCGGCATGAGCCACGAGGATGCGGTGCGCGCCTTCGACCCGTTCTTCACCACCAAGCCGGGTGGGACCGGCCTCGGCCTCAGCACGGTGTACGGAGTGGTGCGTGAGCACGGCGGGTCGGTGTTCCTCGAATCCGACCCCCGCCAGGGCACGACGGTGTTCGTCGCCCTCCCGACCGCCACACCGCCGTCGATGGTCGCGCCCGTACCTCCCGCGCCCGTCGTCCGTCGGGCCGGGCGCGTGCTCGTGGTCGACGATCATCCCACCGTCCGCACCGCCACCTCCGAGCTCCTCGCCGCCAACGGCTACGAGGTGGAGAGCGCCGGCACGGCGGCCGAGGCCTTGACCGCGATCGCCGCCCGGCCGTTTGCGGTCGTGGTCACCGACATCGGGCTGCCGGATCGGCCCGGGTGGGAGGTCGCCCGCGCCGCCAAGCAACACCTCCCCCGGTCGATCGTGGTGCTCGTGTCCGGGTGGGGCTCCCACTTCAGCGCCGACGAGGCGCGCGCGCGGGGGGTGGACGTGGTGTTCGAGAAGCCCGTCGACCCCGACGTGCTGCTGGCGACGATCGGGCGGGAGATGCGGGCGGCGCGCGCTACTTGCGCGTGAGCGCGCGCACCTTCTGCGGCCGCTCCTCCGGCGGTGCCTCGCTGCGCCCGACCACCCTGGCGACCAGGTCGCGGAGCCCGAGGCAGCGGCTGGTGTAGACGGGCTGGGCCAGGATGGCCGCGAACGCGCCGGCAGCGTCGCTGCCGCCAGGGATCAGCACCGCGCTCGGCACCGGGTCGAGCGTCGCGAGCCGGGCCACGATGCTGTAGCCCTCGCGTCGCGGGAGGTCGAGATCGACCACGACGACCTCGGGCTTCACGACTCCGAGCAGGTCGGTCGCCTGGGTTGCGTCCCAGGCCATCGACACCGACATGCCCCCGCGCGACAGCGCCTGACGGAGGCTCATGAGCGAGTCCACGTCCGCGCCAGCCGTTACCACGCGCGTTCCGCGGGTGGTGTAGGCCGCAAGTGCGGTCAGGATGGCGTCGGGATCGATCGGCCGCACCGCAGGCTCGACCATGCCGACGGCGAGTGCCCGGTCGGCCGCCGGGGTGGCGAGACAGCCCCAGAACCGGACGGTCGCGCCGGTCGCGCGCAGCGCCGTGAGCGTCCCGAGTGTTCCGGGCGTGGCCAGGTTGGCGATCACCCGCGTGGGGGCGAGCTCCTGCAGGCGCGCGCCGGCCTCGTCGCCGGGCGCCACCACTACGATGCGGTGATCGGGGATCTCGAGGTCTTCCCACGTGTCGTCCGCATCCAGCACCGCGACCACGGCGCGCACGGGTTCGCTGTCGCGCAACCGCCGGCCACTCGCCGCCGCCATCGTGACGACCCGCATGCGCGGCTCGGGCGCCGCCGGCAGCGGGGGGGGCAGCGGCTCGGGGAACGGCACCACGGTCTCGGCGGTCGCCACCGCGTGCGCGGTGAGTGCGGCGGCGCGCTCGGCGCGCAGGTGCTCGATCTCGGTCGTACGCTCGACGGCCTCGGCCTCGTAGGCGGCGATGGCCGCCTGCAACGGTGCCAGGGCCGCAGCCAGACGCGCCCGTTCTGCCGATTCGCGCGCCAGGGCCTCGTCCACCCGCGTGCGCGCAAGGGCCGCCTCCGCCCGCTCCGCCGCCAGGCCATCGCGCTCGGCGGTGATCGCCGCCAGCGTCTCGCGCAGCTGATCGCGCTCGGCCGACAGGCTCTCGACCCGGGCGCCGAGCGTGGCCCGGGCGGCTCCGGCTTCGCGCCCGGTGGCGATGCCGCGGGTGCGCTGCTCGCGCAGCGCACCGAGCTCGCGGCTCACCTCGCCGAGCAGCGCCGAGGTGGCCTGCGCTTCGGCACGCACGGTCTGGACTTCGGTCTCGAGCCGCTCCTGGGTCGCGGAGGCCGTCCGGCAGTCGCCGGCCAGACGTTCGATCTCGGTGTGCGCGTGGGTCGCTTCCGCTTCCAGCGCCTCGATGACCGCCTGGGCGCTGGTCAGGGCGGCTCGTGTCGCATCGGTCTCCGCCACGGCCACGGCACGGGCCTGGTCCGCGCTGCGTGCGGCGACCAGCGCCTGCCGCAGCTCCTCCTGGCCGTCGGACAGCGTCCGCTCAATGGCCGTGCGTAGCTCCTCGCGCAGCTGACGCTCGCGTGCTTCGGCCGCGCGCAGGTCGAGCGTGAGGCGTTCGTGCTGCTGCTCGTGCGTCCGCCCCAGCTCGGTCTCGCGCGCCACAGCGCCCTCGGTCTCGGCGAGCCGTGCGCGCAGGTGCGCGATCTCCTCGCCGAGCGCCTGCTCGCGTGCGGTCGTCGCCGTCGCGGCCGTCTCGTGTCCGCGGCGGGCGTTCTCGAGCTCGGTGCGCATCGCCTGCACCGTCCGGCCGGCCTCGGCGAGCGCCTGCTCGAGCTCGGTCGTCACCCGCGCCCGGAACGACTGCTCGGCCGCCGCGGCCTCGAGCGCGGCGGCCAGCCGGGCCCGTTCCTGTTCGGCGGCCGCCAGCGAAGCGGCCAGCACGTGCCCCCGTTTGCTGTCTTGACGCGTTCGGGACAGCTCGGCGCCGAGGCGCGCGCGCTCGTCCCCGGCCGTCTCGAGCGCGGCACGCAGGCGATCGGCGTCGCCACTGCGCACCGCCAGCTCGGCCGTCAGGCTGGCCCGCTCGGCGTCGCGCGCGCCCAGCTCCCCGGCCAGACCGGTCCGTTCCGCCTCGTACGTCGCGAGCTCCGCACGCAGGCGATCGCGCTCCGCAACGGCCTGCGCGAGCTGGGTGCTCTGCACCGCCAGCGGCGGAGGCGGTGGCATCTCGATCGCTTCATCCAGGGCCCCGCGCTTGCGCGCTGCCTCGATGATCGCCGACAGTGCCTGGAGCGGCACCTCGATGATGCGGATGTCGCGCTCGGTGAAGACGCGCGGCGCGAGCGCGATCAGCACGAGACTCCCGAGCGGTGTCGAGCCGCTGTAGAGCGGCACGCACATGACCGTCCGCATGGCGGCCACGTTCTCGACCAGCTTGGGCACGTAGCGGTTCCGCGGCGCGCTCTCGATCAGGTACGCGCGGCGGTTGAGCAGCCCGTGCAGCGGAATGTCCCACGAGTTGGGATCGGCGCGGCGCACGTTGCGCAGCCGCTTGCAGCCCTCGTCCGAGAGCCCGCTCTCGGCTGCCAGGCGCATGAGCCCGTAGCGCGGGTCGAAGAGACAGATCGCGCCGGCCTGCGCGCCGGTCTCGTCCAGGATCGCGCGCAGCGCCGGCTCGAAGGCGTCCTCGGGGGCCGCCGCTGCGGCCGCGATCGCGCGCAGCTGCTCGTCGAGTCCGAGCTCGGTCGGCGGGGGCGGCGGCGTGCCCTCCCCCGAGGCTCCCGAGCGTGCACGACGACTCCGTCGCAAGAGCGCCATCCGGCGGCCTTCTGCAACCGATGTGCCGCACGACCTGCGGGCCCCGTACCCCGGGCAGCGGGGCCGCGGCGCGTCGGTCAGCCGGGAACCGTACGGAAATGGACGGGCGCGGTACATTCGCGGCGCGGCGCGAGCCCCACCTCAAGCGACGGCGAGGTCGCACCGATAGTCGCGTGGAACCCCCATGTCCCCGACCTTCGACGTGCTCGTGATCGGCTCGGGCCCGGCCGGCGAGAAGGCCGCCATCCAGGCGGCCAAGCTGCGCCGCCGGGTGCTCACGGCTGAAACTCCTCTTCGAACGCGACACGCACCGCCTGCGCGGGGTGCACATCATCGGTGAGAAGGCGTCGGAGCTGGTCCACATCGGCCAGGCCGTGCTCGCCTTCGGCGGCCCGGTCGACTACTTCGTCGAACACGTATTCAACCACCCGACCCTGTCCGAGGCCTACCGGGTGGCGGCGCTCAACGGCCTCAACCGGCTCTGAACTGAAGCGGACGCTCCATCGAGCCCTTGCGCACCGCGCAAGCGGCAGATTGGCGTCGCTTTCGTGCGCGAAATCGGCCACTTCTCTCCCGGAGCCCCGATCCGCCCCCGCCCCCTGGCGGGCCGGGACGATTGCGCCACGGGCACGGATTTGGCATGGTCCGCCCCTCGCATGCGGATCGGCCAGTGGTGGGGGGCTCTGGTGGCCCTTGGATGTCTGTGCGGGGCGCCGCAGATGGCGGCGGCAGCGGAGGACGAGGCCGGTATCGTCCTGGCGGCCAGCAGCCAGGGCACCGCGTGCCGCGTCGCCCCCGACCTGGTGCGCCAGGCCCTGGGAGAGTGCGAGGCCGGCCGACGAGCCCAGGCCCGGAGCGATCGCCAGACGCACTTCGAACACGGCGCCGGGCTCGCCGAGCGGGCGGTGGCGCAGGACGACGCCTGCGCGCAGGCCCACTTTGCGCTCTTCTGCAACCGCGGCGAGTTGATGCGCCTGGACGGGGAGAGCATCTCGTCGGTGTTCGCGCTGCGCCAGCTCCTGACCGAGCTCGACCGTACCCTCGCCCTCGACCCCCGTCACTCGGACGCGATGGCCGCCAAGGGGACGTTCCTGCTCCGCCTCCCCCGCCTGCTCGGCGGGGACGTGGAACGGGGCGAGGCCATGCTGCGCGAGGCCATCCGTATCGACCCGAATGCGTTCTCCTCGCGGCTCACGCTGGCGCGCGCCTGTGACGCCCGCGGCGACCACGAGGAAGCGCTCTCCTACGTGACGCGGGCCCTGCAGATCGCACGCGAGCAGGGACGCGCCGACAAGATCGCCCAGGCGCAGGCGCTCCTGGGCGAGCTGCACGCCGGCGAGTAGCGCGCCCGTCTCATGCCCTCGCCGTTCTCTCCCGAGACGCGCGAGGCAGCGCTCGCCGCCCTCCCGGGGGCAGACCTCGACCTGCTGGTCATCGGCGGCGGCATCACCGGGGCCGCCGTGGCGCGTGACGCCGTGCTGAGGGGCCTGCGGGTGGCCGTCGTCGAGCGGGCCGACTGGGCCGCCGGCACGAGCAGCCGCAGCTCCAAGATGATCCACAGCGGCGTCCGCTACCTGCAGCAGGGCGACGTGGGTCTGGTGCGTGAGGCCGCCGCGGAGCGGCAGGTCCTGCGCCGGATCGCGCCGCACCGCACGCGCGACGAACGCTTCCTGATGCCGACCTACGGGCGCGCCATGCACGCCAAGCTCGGCCTCGGCCTGTGGACCTTCGAGAAGGTCGCCACCGTCCCCGCCGACGAGAAGCACGCCATGTGGAGCCGCGACGACACCCTCGCGCGCGAGCCCACCCTCGACGGCACGCGCCTCTACGGGGCGGCGACGTTCGTCGAGTACCTGACCGACGACGCCCGCCTGGTCCTCGACACCGTCCGCGGAGCCCACGTCGCCGGCGCGCTGTGCGTCAACCACGCCGAGGTGACGGCGCTGGCGCCCGGCACGGGAACCACCACCGTCACCGTGCGCGATACCTGCAGCGGCCGGATCGTCACGGCGCGGGCGCGTGTGGTCGTGAACGCCGCCGGCCCCTGGGTCGACGCGGTCCGCGGGCTCGGTGGCGCCCTCGGTGGCACGCGCCTGCACCTCACCAAGGGCATCCATCTGGTGGTCCGCCACGACCGGCTCCCGATCGCGCACATCGTGGTCATGCAGGCGCCCGACCGGCGTTCCGTCTTCGCCGTACCCTCCGGTCGGGTGACCTACCTCGGCACGACCGACACCAACTACGGCGCCCCCGTCGTACACCCCGAGATCACGCGCGCCGATGCCGACTACCTCCTCGAGTCCGCCAACCGGACGTTCGCCGGCCCGCCGCTCGGCCACGCCGACATCGTGAGCGCCTGGGCCGGGCTGCGACCGCTGGTGCACGAGGAAGGGAAGCAGCCGTCGGAGATCTCGCGCAAAGACGAGATCATGTCCGCGGACGACGGCCGCTTCCTGTCGATCGCGGGCGGCAAGCTCACGACCCACCGGCGCATGGCCGAGCGCATCGTCGATCTGGTGTGCACCCACCTCGGCCGCGGCGCGGTTCCCTGCCGGACCGATACGGTCCCCCTGCCCGGGGGCTGGCTGGACGCCCCGGGACGCACCGCGCTCGGGGCGCGCGTGCGCGCCGCCCTGCCCGGCCCGCTGGCCGAGCGGCTCCTATGGCTCTACGGCGTAGACTGCGAAGCCATCCTACGACGCGGGGCCAGCACGCTTGCCGGGAACCCCGACACGCTACGCGCCGAGATCACGCACGCCATCGAGCACGAGATGGCGCTCACGCTGGAAGACCTGCTCGAGCGCCGCACCCGGCTCCTCCTGTTCGCTCCCGACCAGGGCCTCGGCGCCGTCGACGAGGTGGCCGCCATCGCTGGCGCGCGCCTGGGCTGGGATGCTACGCGCACGGCGAGCGAGATCGAGGCCTACCGCCGCCTGGCGACCAGCCTGAGGAGCTTCCCCGCATGACGACGATCGGAGAGCTGCTGGCCCGCGAGCTGGGCGCCGACCGGGTGGCGGAGGACGCCGCCACGCTGGCGGCGCATCGTACGGACTACTGGATCCTGGCCCACCTGCGCGCGCGGCAGGGGCGGCTCGGGGTTGGTCCGGCCTGCGTCGTCCGGCCACGCAGCACGGCCGAGGTGGCGACGGCCGTCCGCCTAGCGCAGCAGCACGGCGTGGCGATCGTCCCGTATGGGGGGGGCTCGGGCGTCGTGGGCGGTGCCACCCCACCGGCCAACGCCCTCGTCATCGACTTGACGGCGCTCGATCAGCTCCTCGAGCTGAACGAGACCGCGCTCTATGCCCGTGTACAGGCGGGCAAGCTCGGCGGCGCGTACGAGAGCGAGGTGCAGGCGCGCGGCTACACCTCGGGTCACTACCCGCAGTCGATCGACCGGGCCACCGTCGGCGGCTACGTGGCCACCCGCGCCGCCGGCCAGTTCTCGACCAAGTACGGCAACATCGAGGACCTCTGCCTCGGCCTCGAAGTCGTGCTGGCGAGCGCTGAAACGGTCCGCCTCCCGATCGTCCCGCGCGCCGCCTCCGGCCCGTCGCTGCGCGAACTCTTCCTCGGCAGCGAGGGCACGCTCGGTGTCATCACCGAGGTGACGTTGCGTCTCTTCCCGACACCCGAGCAACGCACGCTGGCGAGCTTCGCCTTCCCCACCATCCACGCCGCCCTGGACACCACCCGGCGCGTGCTGCGCGCCGGCTGGCGGCCGGCGGTGCTGCGTGCCTACGACACCCTCGAGACCACACGTCACTTCACCGCCTGGGCGCCGGCGAACGCCGCCATGCTGGTCGTGGTGTGCGAAGGGCCCACCGCCCTGGTGGCCGGCGAGATCGCCGCCTGTGCGCGTGCCGCCGCCGCGGGGGGCGGGACGTCGGTCGGCCCGGAGCCGGTGACCCACTGGCTCGAGGTGCGCAACCATGTCCCGGCGTGGGACTTCTTCCTCGACCGCGAGATGCTGGCCGATACCATCGAGGTGGCGGTCACGTGGGACCGCATCGGAACGCTCTACGACACAGTGATGGCGGCGCTCGCCAGCGCCCCGGGCGTCGTCATGGCCAGCGGTCACAGCTCGCACGGCTATGCGCAGGGAACGAACATCTACTTCACGTTCGTGCAGAAGCCCGCCGACTTCGCCCGCGCCGAGGCGGACTATCTGGAGGCGTGGGGCCGCGCGCTCGAGGCGACGCTGGCGGCGGGCGGGACGATCTCGCACCACCACGGCATCGGCCGCCTGCGCGTCCCCTGGCTCCAGCAGGAGCTGGGCAGCGCCTATCCGTTGCTGCGCGACCTGAAGCGTACGCTCGACCCGAGCGGCCTGTTGAACCCGGGCGCGCTCCTGGCCTGAGTCTCGCCCGCACGCTCCGGAACGTCTGCCGCGCCGGCTCCGCCAGCCGCGGCACGCCGGTGGGCCTGTCCACCGGGCCACATGCTCGCCGTCCGTTCACGACCCGAGACAGGGTCTCGGGTCGCTCAGCCGCAGCCACCACTCGTCCCGCAGCCACCGCCGTCCGTCTGACACCAGCGCGCGCCGGACGGGAAGTGGCTGTTGCACACGCACTCCTCGTCGAGAGAGAGGTCGCGGTAGCGCTGCCCGTTCCGGTCGCGCCCGCAGGATTTCGGGGCGTCGGTAAGCGGCAGCCCGTCCACCAGGATCGCCGCGCTCACCGCGTACGTACCGGCTGCGTTCCGGTCGACCTGGTTGGCCTGCAGGCGCACGTTTGTCGCCGGTCCTTCGATCCGCACCCCGACACCGTTGCCGTCGGCGATGCGGTTGCCGCGCAGCTCCACGTCGGCGAAGCCGGCGCCGCCGAGATCGTGCAGGTAGATGCCAGCGCAGCTCGTGCCCCCGCCGACACAATGCCCCAGGAGGACGTTGTCGGTGACCGTGATGTCGCGGGTCCCCACGGGCGCGCGCGAGGCGATCTCGAGCCCGCTCCCGCCGGAGGCGGTGCCGGCGACGTGATTGCCGACGATCTGGACGTGCGTGAGGCTCTGGATGCCGTCGATGGGCTGGACCAGGATGCCGCTGCCGGCGCTGTTCAGGATGGTGTTGCCCACCACCGTGACATGGGTCGTTGGAAACCCCCGTCCCGACTGCACCGAGACGACGTTCGCGTTTCGCACCGTGTTGCCCACCACCGTCACCCCTTCCGCCAGCACGCCGATCGCGCTGCCGCCGGCACGTCCCGCCGCGCAGGGCCCCGTCCCCGAGCCGGCCTGCAAGCTCGTGCAACAAGTGTACGGCAGGCCGTTCGACAGACAGATCTCGTTGGCCGCGTACTGCGCGATCAGGTTGTGGCCGATGACGCCGCCCTGCGCCTTCACCGGCCGCGAGCCGGTCGCGTGCTGGAAGAAGATCCCCTCGCCGGCGTTCTCGATCACGTTGCCGGTGATCATCACGTGCTGCCCGCCGTTCACCTGGATGGCATCGGCGGTCACCGTCTGTCCGAGGCGGAACATGCGGTTGTCGGTGATGCGGATCGCCGACCCGAAGTACGTGCCGATGCCCGCGAAGGTTACATCCTCGAGGTGGTTGTCCCGGATGACGAGGTCGGTGCAGCTGATGCACGTGATCAGCTCGGGGGCGAAGGGACTCTGCGGATCGGGATTGCCGGCGTCGTTGCCGTCGAAGGTGCAGCCGGCGATGGTGACGTTGCGGACCCGCACGACGGCGCCAGTCGCGTCGGCATTGGCGACCAGCCGGCCGGGCGCCCCGCCGACCAGCGACCCGTTGCGGAGCTTGATTGTGGCCCCACCCGTGCAGCGCAGGGTCGTTCCCGAGACGGTGATCGGGAGTACCGCGCCGGCGCCGCTCGGCGCCACCACATACGTGCCCGGTCCCGGCACCAGCACCTCGCCCCCGCCGGCGAGCGCCGCCCGGAACGCCACCGTGTCGTCGGTGACCCCGTCCCCGGCCGCCCCGAAGTCGCGCACGCTCGCTGCGAACCCCGAAGCCGACAGGCTCGCCGCCGGCAACGCGACCAACGCCCCGAACAGGCCGACAGACCACCGGACGCGCCGGCCCTGTAGCTTCGAGTGAATCATCTGAGGCTCCCTTCTTCGTGTGCCGCCCCCTTACGACGCAATCGACCGCGCAATCAAGATACGTCGCCCGCGCGCATCGGCGGCAGCGCACCCGCCATGTCGGATGCGTGTCGACGAAGCACGGGCACTGCGCGGGCTGCGTGATCCGCACGATCGACTGATCGGGGGGACCTCCCTGCGGCTCGGAGCGGGGCTGCTCACCGCGAACCGCCGGATGAAGAGCGAACGCCGGCTCCACACGGTCTGGTAGGCGCGTCCCACCTCATTGGCTCGATGATATCGGGAGTGGAGGCCGGCGATGGACCGTGCGGGGTGGCTGCGCTGACCTGGACCCCGCCCGCGCCGGGATGATGCGCGTGATCTTGGAACCCTGGATCCGGTTGTAGAGCTCGCTCGCCAGGCGCACGCGGGGGTACTCACCGACGACATGCTGACGCCGCGTCTGGTCGGCGACCGGATCGGGCTCCATCGCCGGGGGCGCGCTGTTCGGCTTCGTCGGGATGCTGCTCGCGGTACCCGCGTGCGCTGCGATCGGCGTCGTCGCCCGCTTCGCCATCGCACGCTACAAGGCGTCGGAAGTGTACCGGGAGACCGGTCCGCCGTGACGCGGGGCGCCCGCGCCGGGCGAGAGCCAGCGTGCCGTCAACACGCCCGCCGGGACGAGCTAGGCGAGCGCCATCGGCACCCACATGAGCAGGCCGGCGATCACCTGCCCGTCGAGCGCCTGAGGGCCCCGCCCGTAGCTCGGGTAGATCCGTGGCAAACGCCGATCCAGTTCCTCGAGACACTGAAGGCGATTGACGGCAGGCCAGTAAGACAGTATCTTACTCGCATGAAAACCACCGTTTCCACGAAAGGCCAGATCATTCTCCCCGCCGCATTCCGGCAACGGGATGGCATCGAGCCGGGGCAAGAATTCGAAGTCGAACGAATGGACCGCGGCGAATACCGGCTGAAGCGAAAGGCGCGGCGGCGCAATGAAGGCCTGGTGAAGCTGCTGCTCGCTTGCCCGGTCAAAGGTTGGTTCAAGCCGATGGATCGCAGCAAAACGACCGACGACATCAATGTGCCCAAACTCGGATGACTTACCTGGTCGATGCAAACGTGCTCAGCGAGCCGACGAAGCCTGCGCCCAGCAGCAAGGTCATCGACTGGTTCAGCGCCAACGAGCGGAATCTTGTCGTGGACTCCATCATCCTGGGCGAACTGTGCATCGGCATTCTGGCGCTTCCGCCCGGGCGCAAGCGGAGACAACTCGAGCAGTGGTTTGACGCGCTCATGCAGACCATCCAGTGCCTTCCGTGGGACGCCACGATCAGCCGACGTTGGGCCAAACTCGTGGTGGCCTTGAAACAGAAAGGGGAGACGATGCCGCTGCTGGATGGAATGATAGCGGCCACCGCGCTCCAACACGACCTCACTATTGCCACGCGAAACACGCGCGATTTCAAGAAGGCGGGCCTGAAGGTATTCGACCCCTTCGCCTAACGTAGCGAATACCCGCTTCATTTCTCCTCCCTCGCCACTCGTCCCTTGGCACTCTTTCATTTCACTTTCTCGATGTCCGGCAGCGGCCAGGTCTTATCGAAGCAACCCCTTCACCTTGCGACCCGCAGTCCCATCACCCGATCCGGTCCGCCGCCACGTGGGCCGCCCGAACGACCCCTTGCGGAAGAAGCGCGCCTTGTCCGCCTCCATGCGCGCCATGTACCCCTTCTCGATCGCCGCCGACGGCAGGTAGTCGCGGTCGAGCTGCCGGCGCAGCTTCCACTGCCGGGGGGGCGCATGCGTGTTCGCCCGCCGGGACAAGCGGCGGAGGTGCCGGTGAGATGTGGGGCTCCGACGCCGGAGCCCCACATGCGGTCGCGAGGCTCACTTCACCTGCACGTCGTCCACGTAGGTGTCCACGTAGTCCGTCCGCACGCCGAACGTGCCCCACGAGAACGTGGGGTCGCTGAGGGTCTTCTGCGGGACGCCGTCGACGGAGAAGGAGAGCGTCGAGCCGATGGTGCTCAGGCTGAGGGTGTACCAGTGGTTGGTCTTGAACACCGCCCCATTGGGCCCCTTGAGTGGTCCCTCGTAGAGCGTGGTGTAGGCCCCGCAGACCTTCTTCTTGATCTTCACCACGCCGTTCGTGAACAGACTGGCGGCGTACTTGTTCATGTCGGTGCGGTAGCGGCCATAGAGGTGGATGCCCCGGAAGCCATCATCCGACTTCGGCGTCTGCAACGCCTTGACGTGGAACCTCGCCTGAATCGTCCCGTCCGTCCACTTGACCCGCGGCCCCGAGTTCAGTCCCTGCAGCCCAACGGCCAGCATCCGGAACGCGGGCGACGTCGTCCACGCCCGCGGCCAGACGTCGACG
>CAZUDO010000071.1:0-30788 GCA_964618895.1 uncultured Binatia bacterium (SeqCode) | reverse complement strand
GCCGGCCACGCTGACGACCGGCCGCGCCCCGCGGTCGCACCGGGTCACGGCAGGGACGACCGTCCCACGCCGCCGGAGAGGTCACGCTCACGCACGCGTCGCGGCCTGCCGGGGACATCGATTCCTGCTCACACTCTCAGTCCCCCCGGACCGTCCGCTGGCGGAGCCAGATGGTGAGGGACAGCACGTCCACTTCGCCGCGGGCCAACGCCAGCGTCACCTCTTCCAGCTCGGCATCGGTCGCAGCCAGCGCGTTGCCGTTCACAAGGACGAACAACTCGGCCGCCGCGATGCCGACGCGCTTGTTTCCGTCGGCGAACGGATGGTTCATCACCAGCGACTCCATCAGCGCGGCGGCCTTGGCGGCGAGATCGGGATAGAGGTCTTCGCCGTCGAACGTCGCTGCCGGACGCGCGACGGCGGCCTCGAGCGCACCCCGATCCCGTACGCCGCCGCGACCACCGAAGTGCTCGAGTTGGGCGCGGTGGAGTTCGAGGACCTGCTCGATCGACAGGTAGAGAATCACTTCGCGAGCTGACGGTAGAGCGATGCCCGCCGCTCGAGCAACGCGGCAACGCCCCGACGATAGCGTTCGGTGACCCTTCCGTCCTCGAAGTGACGGACACCGGACCGGATGGTCACCGCCCCGGTGCTGGGATGTACCGACACCTCGACCGCCTGCCCCTTCTTGAGCTTGAATTCCTTGACGACCTCGGCCGGCAGGGTTACCGCCAGCGAGCTGCCGACCTGGACGAGCTTCCTCTGCATGTCACTACGGAATACTAACGGCGGACCATGGTCAAGCCGGCACCCTTGCCGACCCGGGCGGGCCGCGGCATGCTCGGCGTTCCACCTGGCGACACCGGCTCGCGCGGTCCGGCATCAGAGTCCACCATGACCATCTACATTCGTCCGCTCCTCCTCGTGGCGATCGTCCTGGCGGCCGGCCCGCCGGCGGGGGCGACCGATAGTGTCCCGGCCCGCACCGCCAGCGCGACCGCGACCTTCGCCGGCGGCTGCTTCTGGTGCATGCAGCCGCCGTTCGACACCCTGAGCGGCGTGGTCTCGACGACCGTCGGCTACACCGGCGGCCATGCCAAGAAACCGACCTACGAGGAGGTGTCGGCGGGTGGCACCGGCCACGCCGAGGCCATCCAGATCGTGTACGACCCGGCGCGCGTCACCTACGAGCAGCTCCTCCACGTGTTCTGGCACAACATCGATCCCGTCACGCCGAACCGGCAGTTCTGCGACCAGGGCAGCCAGTATCGCAGTGCGATCTTCTTCCACGACGCCGCCCAGCAGCGCGCGGCCGAGGCGTCGAAGAAGGCCCTCGAGGACGCGTACCGGCTCCCGGGCCCGATCGTGACCGAGATCGTAGCGGCGGCGGAGTTCACGCCGGCGGAGGAGTACCACCAGAAGTACTACGAGAAGAATCCGATCCGGTACAAGTTCTACCGCACCGGGTGCGGGCGGGATGCGCGCCTGAAGGAGCTCTGGGCGCGGTAGCCGCCGCGTCCCGCTCTACCCTTCACCGCGAAGGACACTGGTGGCGGCGGGCGCGGTCTCCGCGGAGCCACGCGTCGAGCAACAGGTCGGCTCCCGTCGCCATCACGTCGGCGTTGCTGGCCAGTGCGCGCGCCCGGAGCTGACGCTTGATACCCGTGTACGCCCCGCGGGGGAGCGCGGCCAACTCGCGCGCGACGGCGACCGCGCGTGGCAGAGCTCGCCGGGAGCGGCTCAGCACAGGCATCAGGAGCCTGCGCGCCGCTCGATCACGGCCATCTCCCCCGGGGCCAAACGGACGCGCACGAAGATGCCGCCGGCGCGACGCTTGATACGCCAACGAGCGAGGTGTTCGTGCCCCGAGGCGTCGTAACGGAACGTGGTCACTTCGCCCGTCGCGTGCACCCACCCATGCGTGCCGCTGCGAACCGTCAGGATGCGCTCTCGGCCGCGTAGCGTACCCGGCTGGATGTACTCGGGCGTGAAAGGAAACATGCGGGCCGGCGCATCATAGCTGTAATCGAGCCGGGTGCCGGCGACGAGCAGGCCCTCGTCGAGCAACTCGAGAACGGCGCCCCATTCGGTGCGCTGCTTGCCGATGTACCCGAGCGGATCAGTGAGATGTCCGAATACCCCCCAGCCAGCGCCGTGATGGGCCTCGACCATACGCAGGTCCGGGCGCGCCTGGAAGCGTCGGGTCGTAGGTGGAGAGTTGCCGAGGACGAAGCGGCCGTCCGCGTAGGCGAGCTTTGCGGCATCGCTAAGCAGGTTCGTGAGGCCGAGGCGCCGGGTTACTCTTCCCCCGGCGTCGAGTTCGCAGGTACGGTGGTCCCAGATTCCCTCCGTCAGCCGCGGCATCTCGTAGTCGACTGCGTCCATCTCATCCCAGTAGAGCCCGTCGGCACCCAAGGCAGCCATATCGCTCGGGACGGCGGCGAGGGCCCGGCCGTAGCTGTTGTCAACCGTGGGCACCATCTCCCACGAGCGGGAGAACGCGCCGCCGAAGTCCGTGCTCCGAATACTCTGGCCGGGCGCGACGAACACACTGTCGGCGTAGCGCTCCGCCGCGTCCGGCCAGCTGTCGCGCTGCGCGTCGAAGTAGACGAGGCACCGGATGCCGGGCCGCGCCGCCTTCAGGCGCGCGATGGCTGCCCGTAAGCGTTCGCGGAAATCCGCGAACACGTCGCTCAGCACGTAGGTGCCGAACCCGATGAGCGGCGGGCGTTCCGGGCGCCGCGGATCGACCCAGCCTCCCGACATAGCGGCGATCGCTACCCCTTGGCGCTTCAAACGTGCCTGCAGGCGATCCTCGGGGATCGCCAAGGTGTCATCTGGCGTGAACCAGATGAAGGAGCCGGCGATTGTCTTGTTGACACCCCAGTCGTCGCGGACCGTGTTGATGAAGTCCCAGTAGTTGTCGGTTCGCGTGGGGTAGACGCTCCATACTAGCGTGTGGCGCTCTCCGGGCCCGAGGCAGAAGAGATCGGTGCCGAACCCCGCCGTGCTGTTGGCCGGGTCGAAGTCGACGTAGAGCTGCTGGCGAAGAACGTCGTCCTCGGCCACGAGGCCTAGGCCGGCCGTGCCGACCGGCGTGAAGACGGTGGGATTCCAGGGCGCGTATGCTTGGATGACGGCGACGTCGGAGCGTCCCGCCAGGTGGATCCATTCGGCGTCCGTCAAGAGCGCGTGGCGGATGTGGAGCCCGATCGCTTCCTGTCCGGGATTGCGGATCGTGTCGCGCACCTCCACGTGCGTGGGATGAAGGACGAGCGTCCGATTCCATTCGTGAACCCCGCCTGTGACTGCGGTGCGCAGGCCGACCGTCTTGCCCGCCCACGAGACGGAAAGCATTGTGGCGTCTGCCGCGTGTGCCTCGAAGCCTGGGGGACGCGGCGACTGTAGCCGCGGCCGCGACCAGTCGGGTGGCGGCACGACGCGGATCGCGCGGCCCGGCGGGCCGCGCTCGAGACGGAGATCGTCAATAGTGACGGGCACCTGACGGCCTGCCACGGCGGGATGCTCGAGCACAAGCTCGTTCGCTGCGTCGCTGCGCAGCAGGTCGGAGACGTCGAGCACGAGAGAGGCGCCACCTGCGGCGAGCGGCGCGAATGGCACTCGCCAGAGACCTGCCCGAAACGGCGCGAGGCCACCGCGCGAGTCGTAGCCGGGGAGGCCACGAGCGTGGACAAGGCGCGGTGTCCGCCGGTCGCGCATCGGCCCCAGAACGGTTCCATTGAGCGTCGCACGCAACGCGGAAGTCGAACCGGCCGGACGCCAGTAGTTCAGGCGTGCGCCGAAGCCAAGCTGCGCCGGGCTTGCCAGAGGCGGCAGGAGTACGCGGTGGATATCACCGGGAGGAACTGTGATCGGAGCAGGGGCGCGCCAGAGGACGGCGGCAAGGAGCAGGACCGGCACCCAGCACTCGCCTAGCTGAGTGCATGAACGCGCCGTGGACGCGTCATGAGGTCCCGACTGGCCCCGCCGCCGCCGGGGCGTGCGTCACAGGACGCCGCTGACGCCGCACTTCTCTTCCAGTCTTCCACACTACCAAAAGCCAACCCACAAACAACGGCAGGAAGGCGACAAGCTGGACCGCCATCAGCAGAGCGCCGACCAACACCGTCAACGCGCTCACGAGCGCGGTCCCTTGCTTATCCGCCACCCGAGCCATCATGCCCAAAGCGATCGGGCCGAGAAGAAGCCCGAACCAGCCGAAATTCGACAGCGCTTCGCCGAGCCACGTCGTGGTCATCGCCCACCCCCACAGGCGAGCCTCTGTCCCGAGCATCGCCGACGTAAAATATTGCGCATAGGGAAGCGGCTTGTCGGGCCACACCGCGCGTGGCACGAACAGCGTCAAATTGAACAGCAATGAGTCACCCCGCCGCTCGAGAATCCGCATGCGTTCGGGATGGAGCTCCGCGTAGATTGGCATCTTGATCGCGTTATCGCGCGCAAAATCGATCCTGGCGCTGTCATACGCCTCTCGTACGGTGACCCCTCGTAAGCCGGTTTGATACGCGACCGTAAAGACGGTCAGGATCACAATCACGATGCCGCTGGCGGCGACGAGCGCGCGGCGTGCGATCAGGTGCCGGTGCCAGACCAAGAGCCCGATCAGCACGACGGTGACGAACACGATCACTCGTTTCCCGTTCAGCCAGAAAGCCAGCAGCAGCCACGGACACAACATCACCAAGTGTCGCGGCCGTAGGTGCGAACGGCTTCCCAGAAGCAGCGTGGCACCTAGCGTGCTCAGCGTCGTCGCAAGAGTCATAAACTGATGATGATCGGACACGGCGGCTCCGACGTCGTTCAGCGGCACGACCGCATACCGCAAGTACAAAACGGGAGCCGGCGCCATGGCGACCGCTGCCACCGGACTCACGATCATGAGCCAAAACAGCGGCCGCCAAGGGGCCAGGGCCAATGCCTCAGGAAGGCCGGCGGCCCGTCCCCGTGGGGGCTGCCGTGGCCCGGAAGGCCGGCGCATCGCCCACCACACAACCGGACACAGCGAGACGTACGCGCAATACACCAATGCCGTCGTCTGGTCCTGATTGGCGGAATAGAAACCTGGCTGAGGCCGGTATTCTGGCTCTCCGACGAGCAGGTCGAGGACAACCGGCAGGCCGGTCAGCAGGAAGTGCACTACGATGAAGTACGGGGTTACTTGCTTCCTATCCCGCAATATCCCGTCCCATGCCACAATAGCCCATCCAAACAGCCAGGCCCCAGCCAGCACATATGCGATGTCGATCATCGGATTTCTGTGGAACTCCTAGTCCGTCCGAGCAACGCCGCGCACGATGAGCATCGGCTCTTTCCGTCTTAGGGAGGTACTCGCGGTCATCATCACCGGTCGATAGGCCGGTTGACCGCACTCCTTGTCGTACACCGCCAGGATCGCCGAGAGATCAATCTCGGCGGGCACCAACTCTTGGACGTGGACGAGGTGTCCCGGCGGCACGAACTCCTGCACGGCCGGCAGCAGCCACCACCGCTGCTCGGGCTCCCACGCACGGTACGTCTTCGCCATCCGCCCCTCCGCTCTCACCTGACGTGCGAATCCTCTACCAAAAAGCCACCCCCGAGTCGGGGTCCGAGTGGACACTTCTCGGATAGGCTCCTGCTAGGCGGTCATCGTCGCAGCCACGACACAGCCCCTCGTAGCCGCCGAGCGACTGCTCCCCCGCCAACACGCTCGTCCGCACCCCCACCCCGACGTACGACCGGTACCCGAGCCGACTCGGGAAGTCCATAGCGGCCGGCTCGGGCAGAGTCGATTCCCACGGTGTCAACCAAGCCGGGACCGCGCTCCAGCGCCGTCGCCAGCGCGAGTTCGATGGAGTTAGCCGGCGGCCGCGCGATACGCACCACCGCCACCGCATCCTGCGACGCGGCGTCGAGCATGCTGCACTCCTGACCAACCCCACCTGACGCAACGCGCGACACGCCGCGTGGACTACGCCAGCATCCGTCAGGCTCGCTTCCCCCTTCATCGGCGACTCCGTTGCCAGTCGTGGCGGGCGAGGAGCGCCTGCACGCGCGTGCCGATCTCGTCGCGGATCGCCCGGACGTGCTCGCGCGGCTGGCCCTTCGGGTCGGCGAGCGGCCAGTCGTCACGCTGGAGTCCGGGGACAACCGGGCAGCGATCGCCGCATCCCATGGTGACCAGGAGCTGGGCCCCGGCGGCCAGCTCGTCCGTGAGCAGGCGCGGGCGGGCTCCGCTCAGGTCGATGCCCACCTCGCGCATCACGTCCACGACCTCGGGGTGCACGCCCGCGGCCGGCTCGGTGCCGGCCGACAGCGCCTGGGCCTTGGTCGGATCCGCGAGGTCGTTGAAGAGCGCCGCTGCCATCTGTGAGCGGCCGGCGTTGTGGACACAGGCGAAGATCACCCTAGTCATCGGCAGAAGCCAGCGCACGAGCGCCGTGGCGGCCGTCGCGCCGACGAGCTGCGCGACCAGGAAGCCCGGCACATCGAGCGGGCGGATGCCCGCGAAGGTGTCGGTCACCGACCGGGCGAGCGTGACGGCGGGATTGGCGAAGGCCGTGGACGCCGTGAACCAGTAGGCGGCTGTGACGTACGCCCCGACGGCGTAGGGGACGGCGCCGGAGCGGATCTGCGCGCACGTCCGGATGACGGCGAGCAGCCCGAAGGTCGCCACGCACTCGCTCAAGAGCTGCCCCGCCCCCGCACGAGCGTGCCTTGACAGGGCGAAGGCCGGCAGCTCGAACATCAGGTCCGCAAGGGCGACCCCGGCGAAGGCGCCGCCCACCTGCGCACCCAGGTAGCCCGGGACCTCGCGCCACGCGAACCCGCCCTGCGCAGCGGCCGCGAGCGTCACCGCCGGATTCATGTGCGCGCCCGAGATGGGCCCGAAGGTGAGGATCAGGACCACCAGCATGGCCCCCGTCGCCAGCGTATTGGCGAGCAGCGCGAGCGCAACGTTGCCGCCCGCGAGCCGCTCCCCCATGATCCCCGAGCCCACGACGGCCGCCAGCAGCAGTGCCGTCGCGAGCCCTTCGGCCGTGAGGCGGCGGCCGAAGGTCACGCCCGTCTCCGGATTGGCCGCGCACCGGTGCGCACGATCGGCGTCACCGGCGACTGGCCCCGCACGGCGGGCGCGGGGAGGGCGAGCGCGTCGCGGAGGGCACCGAGGCGTTCGGGACGGAGCCGGTAGTAGACCCACGTCCCGCGGCGCTCCCGCGCCACGAGCCCGGCCTCGAACAGCACCCGGAGGTGGTGACTGACGGTCGGCTGCGTGAGCCCCAGCGGACGGGTGAGGTGGCAGACACAGGCGTCGCCAGTCGCCTGCATGGCGAGAAAGCTCAGCAGGCGGAGCCGCGCCGGGTCTGCGATCACCCGGAGGGCGGCGGCAAGCTCCTCCGCCGCCGCCTTCCCGAGCTTCGTCTGCAGAACGGCCGGGCGGCATCCCGACCGCGGCGCGGGAGCGGAGCTCTTCATCGCACGCGTACATTGACACGGATCGATGTCCCGGGCAAAGATCGATCGCCATCGATACATTTGTCCGCGCCGGCGGGGCGCCGGACACCTCCCGACTACGCCCCCGTGACTGCCAGGTAGTGCACCGACACCCCCACCGCACGCCCACGGAGGTCGAGAACGCGCGGGCCGCTGAGGCCGTCCCGTGCCGGAGTCTCGCCCGCCAACCGCAGGGCAGCCTCCGAGACGATGAGGTCGGCCGGCAGGCGCTTGTTCCACTCCTCGAGCCGCGCGGTGACGTTGACCACGTCGCCGATCACCGTGTACTCGAGCCGGCTCGGCGCGCCGATGGTACCGACCAGCGTCGGGCCAGCATGGATGGCAATCCCCGTCCGGAGCGGCGGGCGATCGGGCCGCTGCCCGTTGAAGCGCCCGACCGCGTCCAGGATCGCGCGGCCGGCGCGCAGCGCCCGCGCCGCATGGCCCGGCCCCTCGAAGAACGCGAGCAGCCCATCGCCGAGGTACTTGTCCAGCACCGCGCCCTCCTCGGCCAATGGCGCGACCACGACCTGGAAATATTCGTTCAGAAGACTGACCGCCTGGGCCGGCGTGAGCTGTTCGGAGAGACGCGTGAAGCCGCGCAGATCGGCGAACAGGACCGAGACCTCCTCAATCCGTGCCGCACGCTCGGGGTCGCCCGAGCGCGCCAGCTCGTGCGTCAGCGCCGTCGGGACGTAGCGCTCGAGCACCTGCTCCTCACTCGCCTTGAGCACGATGAAGCGCAGCATGCGCGCCACGGTGGCGCCGAGTGCGCCGGCGAACAGGATCGCGGCACCCACCGCCGCCGTCTGCGCGAACGGAGCAGGCACCAGGGCACGCAGGTACACATAGATCGCAAGGGCCAGGAACGTGCTGAACCACGCCAGCCGCGGCTCCAGCCGGAACGCGCCGGTGACGGCGAAAAACACCAGCATCGGCGGCGTGATGATGGCCACATCGGTTGGCGAGATGCGCTCCAGAGCGCCCAGATAGGCGCCGGGGGCGAGCCGCATCAGCAGCCCGCCCGGGTTCCACAGCAGGGTCACGCCGCGCGCGATGACGAACCCGTCCAGCAGGATCAGCCCGTAGCGCAAGGCCATCGACGGCGGCTCGCGCGCCAAGCGGCGCGAGATCGCCAGCATGAGAAGGATCGGGCCGATCACGCCGAACCAACCCCAAACGCCCCAGGCGCGCAGGACGTCGACGAATCCGAACGCGAACAGTCCGACGACCATCGCGACCGCCCACATCCCCATGCGCAGCACGTGCAGCAGGCGCTCGGCGTCGTGCTCCGCGCGTGCGAGCAGGTGCTGCGCGCCGGGCGAGGAGGCCGGCAACGGCGCGAACGGAGAGAACGGGCCGAACGCCGCCTGCTGCCGTCGTTCCGGACGCGACACCCCGCTCTCCATGGGCCCTATGGCACCGTCGCGGCCGGTTCGACGCCGGACGGGCGGAACCCCGCGTCGCGGGTCAGCACGAGGCGATCGAGCGCCAGGGCACGCTTCCTCGCCCGTCCAGGCGCGTCGCGCAGGACGAGCATGTCGCCACCGAGGAGTTGATCCCCCGGTGCCGCCCACGCCGGCAGCCCGGCCAGCAGGACGAAGGACAGGAGCGCGCGCAGGCCGATCACGTCGGCCGGGTAGCTACGCCCCACCGCGAGCGGCCGTCAAGGAACGACGCGCCCCGTGTCGACGCGCCCCGATCGCCGGTCCAGTTCCACACGCCCGTCACCAACCCGCGCGCCCGAACTCAGACCGCCAACGGCACGCCCGCCGACCGGCCCCCGCCCCCGTAGAGCTGCCCGCTCGCCGCCGCCCGCACGAAGCCGAAGTCGATCCCCGAGACGCTCCGGACCACCTGCTCGACCGTCCCACCGACCAGCGCCCCGATCGACGTCTCGAGGAACCCGACCACGCTCCGGAACTGCTCCACCGCCGGGTTCCCGCTCACCCCGTCGCGGTCGTAGAAGCGGCGGAAGCGCCGGATCACCTCGCGCATCTGCTCCTGCGACGGATCGAAGAGCGCCATCGGCCGGAAGAATACCTCGTTGAAGAAGGGCGGCCCCCAGGCCAGCACGCCCCACCAGTCCGCCCCGAGCCACGGGTTCGCTCCGGGGGCCGCGCTCGCCACCCGCGCGAAGTGCTCGGTCATGTGCATGTCCATCGCCAGGTGGCGGGACTCGTCCTGGTTGATCTTCTCGACCACGGCGCCGCTGAGCGGGTCGGCGACGTAGGCGTTCAGCCCGCGCAGGAGCGCGATGTCGAGGATCAGCTCGCCCCCCAGGATGAACGAGGTGGCAAACGCCGGGTGCAGGCTGTCGATGGCGCCGGTGAAGTACGGGATGAAGCGCAGCAGCGCCAGGTTCGGCGTGTACACCTGGTAGTGGTGCACGTCGAAGTAGTCCGCCAGCCGGGCCGCGGCGTGGCTGTGGCGCAGCTCGTCGGCGTGGAAGGTACGGAAGATCGCCGCCAGCACCGGATCGTCCAGGCGCTGCGACAGGGACAGGAAGAGCGCGCCGGCGAGCCGCTCGATGTACGCCATGTCGACGAAATAGGCGCACACGCGGCGCTCCTTGTCGGGCGCCAGCGGGACCGGCGGCCGGCCCCAGTCGAAGTCGTCGATGCTCCACTGCCCGCGCTCGCAGCGCTCGAGCATCCGGTCGAGATCCACCATCAGCGCCTCCCGCTGCAGCGAGTGTGCCAGCGTCTCCACGGGGATACCAGCGCGCCGGAGGGCCGGAATCGTCACCGGATGGTCACCGCCCGCACACGGACGCGCATGCCCCGTTCATGGCATCCGCAGGTCCCGCCAACATCAGAGATGGCGAGCCGTACGTGCCGACGAGTCACGTCACCACCAGAGGCTGATCGATCGCCTGCGCGCCATTGGTCGCGCTGCACCGGACGGCGGGCAGCGCGACGACAGCGCCACCAATCGGCTGATCGTCACGAAGATGCTCGGCGCGGCAATGCGAGCGGGGAGTCGGCACGCCGCCGTTCCGTCCTGGCCAGTCTGCCGCCCCGGCTATGCCGGCCGCGGCACGCCCTTCACCTTCACCACCGACGGCAAGTCTTGGGACCCGACCCGAGACAAGGTCTCGGGTCGCTCTTATCCGAGCGCCCCCGCACCGCGCAGCGCGGCGATGCGGGCGTCGTCGTAGCCCAGCACCTCGCGCAGCACGGCGTCGGTGTCGCGTCCGGGGATGACCGCCGCCTTCCCGGGCACCGGCAGCTCCTCGTCGAGCAGCTTGATCGGCGACGGCATCAGGTCCGTGCCCGCCTCCGACCAGGGCCGGAGCGGCAGGCGCGCCTGGAACTGCGGGTCGCGCATGATCGACTTCACGTCGTTCACGGGCGCCAGCGGCGTGTTCACCTCGAGGCCGAAGGCGAGCCACTCGGCGGTGGTGCGGGTGGCGAAGATGCTGGCCAGCTCGCGCCGGAGTGCCGTGTTGCCGCGCGCGTGGTCGGCGTAGCGCGCGCCCGGGTTCTGGTCGTACAGCGCGGGACGGCCGACGCCGTAGGCGAAGTTCTTCCAGAACTCGCGCTCCGAGGCCATGAACAACACGATGCCGTCCTTGGAGCGGTAGTACTGGTAGCGGACGGCCTCCTTCATGCTGTCGTCGCCGACCGGCCGGCGCGCGCCCTTGCCGTCGCCGTCGTTGCCGGTGACTTGGTCCTCCGGCCGCTCGTACGCCTTGTTGCCCTCGATGCCGTTCCAGTTGAAGGCCGCCGCAGCGTCGCTCTGCGCCACCTCGAAGCGGCAGCCGCGTCCGGTCGCGCGCGCGCGGATGATGGCGGCGCAGATACCGAGGGCGGCGTACAGCGGCCCCGCGTTGATGCCGATGGTGGTGTAGCTCGGGATCGACGGCGTGCCGTCGGCGTCGAACGCCGGCCGCGCCACGCCGCCCCAGGCGTCGTACGCGATGCCGTGGCTCGGCATGTCCTTGTAGGGCCCCGTGATCCCGTAGCCCGAGAGCGTGCACAACACGAGCCGCGGATTGACCTCCTGCAGGCGCTCCCAGGTGAGCCCCCGGCGCGCGAGCGCGCCGGGACGCATGCCCTCGATCACCGCATCAGCGCCGCGCACCAGCTCGAGGTAGGTCGCCACGCCCTCTGGCGTGCGCAGATCGAGCATGAGGCTCCGCTTGCCGCGGTTCAAATGCCAGTGCAGGAGCGAGATGCCGTCGATGATGGGAAACGCCATGCGGCGCACGTAGTCGCCGCCAGGGGCCTCCACCTTGATCACGTCCGCACCCAGGTCGGCGAGCTGCATGCCCACACCGCCCGGGCCGAGGAGCGCGCTCTCGATGATACGCACGCCGGCGAGGAGCCCGCCGCTGGCAGGCCGTGACGGAGTCGTCATGGCCGCGACGCTTACTACGCGGGTCCACGGAACGCCACGGCCGGCGGCGCATCGTCTGCCTCGGCGACTCGAACACCTACGGGCGGTACGCAGATCCACCTCGTCGACGCTCAACAGGGACGCAGCAGGCGGCAGAGCAGATCCACCTCGTCGACGCTCAGCTCAGGGTGGTTCGGGAAATAGAAGCCCTGCTGGTGGACGAGAGCGGCGTTCGGACACGAGGCCGGTTCGGCCAGCCGGCGATAGAACGGGTGCTGCGTGATATCGCCGGCGATGACCGGGCGCACCTCGACGCCGCCGCGTCCGAAGGCCTCTCGTTGTCGCCGACTCGCCTCCTCGCTCCGGCACACGATCGGCATGGCGAAGTTGGCGATGCAGTCCATGTGGCCAAGGTCGAGCATCCGGAAGTGCGCCGGATACCGCGTCGTCTCGGCGTGGAAGCGGGCAAAGTTGGCCGCCCGCCGTGCCGTCATCTCGGGCAGCCACGGCAGCTGGGTGTGACCGAGAAAGCCCGTGATCTCGGTCGGTCGAGCGTTGTAGGCGAGATCGTAGAAGGTGTAATGCCCGTAGAAGGGGTCCACGTCATGCCGCGCCCGGAGCGCCTCCTGGGCGGCAGGCGGCAGGTGCCGGTCCCAGCCGTGCGAGCGCACCGCCAGGAGCATGTGCCAGAGTTCCTCGTCGTCGGTACAGATCATGCCACCCTCGATGGTGGAGAGCTGATGGCCCACGAAGAACGAACAGGTGGAGGCCAGACTGAAGGACCCGAGCGGCGTGCCGGCGCACGACGAACCGAGGGCTTCGCAGTTGTCTTCGAGGAGGAGCACGCCGCCGGCGTCGCACTGCCGGCGGATCTCGGCCAGGTCGTCACAGAAGCCGAGCACGTTGGTCAGGAAGAGGGCGCGCAGGGTGCCGAGATGCGGCGCCAGGAGCCGGCTCGAGACGTTCAGCGTCCCGAGCTCGCAGTCGACCGGCACCGGCGCGAGCCCGTGCTGGAAGAGCGGCATCACGTTGGTGGCCCACGTGAGCGCCGAGAAGCCCACCGGATCTCCGGGCCGCAGCCGAGCGAGATTGAGCAGGCTCTGCACGAGCACCAGGTTCGCCATGCTGCCGTTGGTCACGAGCACGGCGTAGCGGCGGCGCTGGACCGCGGCGAACGCCGCCTCGAACGCGGCGCACTCGACCCCCATGCTGAGCCGACCCGTGCGCTGCACGAACGCCGCCAGGGCCGCCGCCGTCTCCGCCTCCCGGTAGAACGTCGACTTCATGAGGGGGATGCGCACGGACGGAGGGCTCGCGGCGGCCATGAGCGCAGTGTATCGCATCGCGTCCCCCGGTGGCTACGGATTTTGACGGCACTGGCCCTCCGCCGCTACACTACGCCGGCATGGCTGGCGTGAGCAGACGCGCCCTGATCACCGGGATCACCGGTCAGGACGGCTCCTACCTGACCGAGCTCCTGCTCGCGAAAGGCTACGAGGTGCATGGCATCGTGCGCCGGGCCTCCACCTTCAATCGCGGCCGCCTGGAACATCTCTTCCGCGACCCGCACACCGTCCAGCTGCCGCTGACGCTGCACTACGCCGACATGAGCGACTCGAGCTCGCTGCAGCGCATCGTCCAGGCCGTCCGGCCGGACGAGGTCTACAACCTCGCCGCGCAGAGCCACGTCGGCATCAGCTTCGACGTGCCCGAGTACACCGGCGACGTGACCGGCCTCGGCGCGGTCCGGCTGCTGGAGGCGATCCGGTCGAGTCAGCTGCCGTGCCGATTCTACCAGGCCAGCTCGAGCGAGCTGTTCGGGAAGGTCCAGGACGTGCCGCAGACCGAGGGCACCGCGATCCATCCGCGCAGCCCCTATGCCTGCGCCAAGGCGTACGCCTTCACGCTCACGCGCATGTACCGCGAGGCGTACGGCATGTACGCGGTGAACGGCATCCTCTTCAACCACGAATCACCCCGGCGCGGCGAGAACTTCGTCACCCGCAAGATCACGTTGAGCCTGGCACGCATCCTGACGGGGCAACTCGAATGCCTCTACCTGGGCAACCTCGAGGCCCGGCGCGACTGGGGGTACGCCAAGGAGTACGTGGACGGCATGTGGCGCATGCTGCAGCAGCCGGTGCCCGACGACTTCGTCCTCGCCACCGGGCACGCGGCCTCGGTGCGCGAGTTCCTGGAGCTCTGCCTGCGCCGCGCGCGCATCCCGTTCGTCCGCCGCGGCACGGACCGTGAAGAAACCTACGTCGACACACGCACCGGCAAGACCATCGTGGCCATCGACCCGCGCTACGAACGCCCCGCCGAGGTCGATCTCCTGGTCGGCGACGCCAGCAAGGCGCGGCGCACCCTCGGCTGGGAGTCCCGGACGACGCTTGCGGAGCTGGCAACGCTCATGCTCGAGGCCGACTGCGCGCTCGTCGGCGCACCGTTGGAGGCGAGTGCCAGTAGCGTGGCATGACCGCCGCGTCCTGGTGACGGGCGGGACGGGGTTCATCGGCCGGTCGCTCCTGGTACGCCTCGCCCGTGCGGGGGCGCGCCTGCGTGTCTCGCGCTACTCCGCACGCCGCCGGCTCGACGGGCTCGACGGCGTGCCGGTCGAATGGCTCGACGGGGATCTCCGCGATCCCGCCTTTTGCCACCGGCTCGTCGACGGCGTCGACCACGTGTTCCATCTGGCCTGTCGCTGCCACAACGTCGAAGTGCACCAGGAGCGCTGTGGCGACATCCTGACCGCCAACCTCGCCATGACGGTCGCGTTGGCGGAAGCGCTGCAAGCCCGTGCGCCGGTCCCGGTGGTCGTCTTCAGCACCGCCAACGTCCCCCCGGATGGCGACGTCGCCGCCCTGGCGCGCCCCCCCGTCGTCGATGGCTATCTCCTCGGCAAGGCGCTCGGTGACCTCGTCTGGCTCACCACCGCGCGCCAACGTGCCTACCCGCTGTTGATCGTGCGCCCGGTCGGGGTGTACGGCCCGCACGATACGTTCGCGGCGGACGGGCACGTGATCCCGGCGCTCATGGTGAAGGCGCGCACCAGCGCCGACGCGTTGCAGGTCTGGGGCGACGGCTCGCAGGAGCGCGCCTTCGTGTACGTCGAGGACCTCAGCGCCGCCGTCCTCACGCTGGCCGACGCCGGCGCCGAAGGGATCGCGTACGTGAGTCCGCCCGCGACGTGCTCCGTGCGGCACCTCGCCGAGACCATCCGCGACCTGGTGCGTCCCGGCCTGCGGCTCGAGTTCGACCAGCAGCGCGCGCGGGGTTCCGCGCGCATCGCCGCCCCGCTCGTCCACCCCCTGCTGCGTACGTTCCCGTGGACGCCGCTGGCGGAGGGGTTGCAGCGCACGTACGCGGCCTGGAGCGCGGCGATCGCCCGCGAGCCCGCGGGCCGGTGACCGCGGGCGTTTGGCTCACACGACCTCCGGCGCGTCGGTGAAGTAGACCCGCCGCCCGAAGACCACGTTGGCGGGATGATACAGCATGAACAGGCCGGCGACGCCCGGGAAGATCGAGACTCCGAGGATGGTGGGCCTCCTGCCGGTCGGCGTCGTGGGCATCACGACGAACATGTGTCCGCCCCAGGGTCGGACCGTGGACGTGAACGCGTCCGTCACGATGAAGTCGAAGAAGTGACAGAAGTCGTCGGCGTAGCCAACCCCACCGGGCAGCTCACCCCCGTCCCCCCGAGCCCGCAGTACCCGCCCGGATTCTTCGCCAGGTACTGCTGGTGGTAGTCCTCGGCGTAGTAGAACTCGGGCGCGGCGACGAGCTCGGTGGTGATCGGGCCATGGCCCGCGGCCGTGAGGCGCGCCTGATACGCCCGGCACGACGCCTCCGCCGCCTCGCGCTGCGCCTCGCCGTCCCAGTAGATACCGGAGCGGTACTGCGTGCCCACGTCGTTCCCCTGCCGCATGCCCTGGGTGGGATCGTGGCTCTCCCAGAAGATGCGCAGCAGGGCGTCGTACGTGATGGCGCGGGGATCGAACACGACGCGCATCACCTCGGCATGCCCGGTGCGGCCGGAGCACACCTCTTCATAGGTGGGGTTGGGCGTGAATCCGGCCGCGTACCCCACCGCCGTGCTGTACACGCCCGGCGCCTGCCAGAACGTCCGCTCCGCGCCCCAGAAGCAGCCCATGCCGACGAGCGCCAGCTCCATGCCGGGCGGAAACGGCGGCTCGAGGGGCGTCCCCAGCACGAGGTGGCGCGTCGCCACACGCATGCGCGCGGCGCGCCCGGGCAAGGCCTGTTCGGGGGAGAGCGCCATGCCCTTCCCTCTACCAGCTTCCCCCCCGCGGCGGCTACGTGCAGGTGAGCGTCCTGCCGGTCGCGGGGTGATGCTCGCACCCTCGCCCTGACTGGAGGAACGCGCTAAAGCATCGGCCACCACTCGGCCCTGCGCCGCACGGAGGACATCTCGGAATGGCGACCGCATCCCGTTCGTACTCGATCATCTCTGCCGACTCGCACACCGTCGAGCCGCCCGATCTGTGGGAGAAGTGGCTCGAGCGCAAGTATCAGGACACCGCCCCCAAGCTGGTCGACGACGGCGGTGGCGGACACGCCTGGCTGTACATGGGCGCCAAGACGCCCGAGCCGCTCGGCCTGGTCACCTGCGTCGGCACCCATCCCGAGGAGCTCAAGTGGACGGGCGCACGCTACGGCAGCACCATTCATCCCGCCTGCCACGACGGCGCCGAGCGCCTGAAGATCATGGACACCGACGGCGTCGACGCCGAGATGCTCTATCCTCCGCAGCGCGCCATGCTCACGTTCATGAAGAGCACCGACAAGGACGCCCACCTGGCCGGCATCCGCGCCTACAACCGCTGGCTGAAGGACGGCTTCTGCGCGCCCGATCCGGAGCGTCTGATCGGCATCTTCCAGACGCCGAACGTCGGCATCGACACCTCGGTGCAGGAGCTCCAGCGGGCCAAGAAGGAGGGCTTCCGCGGCGTCGCGCTGTCGGCCTGGCCGTCGGGCGGCGACAACCTGTCCCCCAACGACGACCCGTTCTGGGATGCCGCCGCGCAGCTCGGCATGCCGGTCAGCATCCACCTGCTGCTGGCCGCGCAGCAGGCCAAAATGGGGGCGTCCAACAAGGGCAGCGTGGCCATCGGCGCGTCGGCGTTCATGTACACCATGCCCATCCTGATCGAGATGATCTTCCAGGGCGTGTTCGACCGCTTCCCGAAGCTCCGGCTCGCGCTGGTCGAGGTGGGCGCGGGGTGGATTCCGCACTTCCTCGAGATGGTCGACGACCGCTACTGGCGCAACCGCCACTGGACCAACACCAAGGTGGCGAAGGTGCCGAGCCAGTACTTCCACGATCACTGCCTGGCCACCTTCATCGTCGACCACAATGGCGTCTCCGTGCGGCATCAGGTGGGCGTCAGCAACATGGCGTGGTCGACGGACTTCCCGCACCACGGCAACGACTGGCCCTACTCACGGCGGGTCATCGACAGCCTGTTCGTCAACGTACCCGAAGACGAGCGCCGCAAGATCGTGTGCGACAACGCGGCCCGCTTCTGGGGGTTGATCCACTAAAAAGGCCCTCGACACATCCACCGCGGGTGCAACGTCATCCTCCCCGGGAGGACGAGCGCGTTGCTGACGATGGAGATACTCGACAGCCCACCCCGCCCGGTGGAGATGCGGTTCGAGCTGGCGGCGCTCCGGCTGGCCGACGACTGGCTCCGCACCGGGACGGTGCGCGCCAGCGCCGCCGACCTGCAGGTCGCACGCGAGTTCCTGGTGCACGTCGGCTTCCGGGTCGAGGAGCTGCCGGGCCTGCAGGTCCGCCTGCTGTACCCGTCCGGGGAGGCGACCGAGATGTCGCGCGAGGCCGCCGTCATGGCGGCGCTCCGGCGCCTCGCCGCGCGCGAGGCACGCCGGCGCCGGGACGAGTACCGCCTCGCCATCGGACCGGCGCTCACTGCGGGCAGTCGGCCCGCCGGATGGCCGCGACCCGACGTACTCATCTGGGGCGGCCCACCCCCAACGGACGATCGACGACCTACCTGATGTCGATCCCCCCCGGCGCGCGCCGGTGCCAGTCCGTGTGCTGCTCCCTTGCCTGGATGAGTCGTCACCCGCGCAGGCGACCTTCAGGTCGCCCGGAACGGGTTCTGGACGACGAGGCCCTCGAACCGCTGGCCGTGCTGCAGGTCCTCGGTAAGCAGGATGCGACAGTTGGCAGCAAGCGACGCTTCGAGGATCAATGCGTCCCAGAGGGACATCCGGCGGCGTCTCGACCGTCGAACTCCGGCGAGGATCATCGCGTGGTCGAGAAGGACGACCGTCAGATCCGTCAACGCGACAAGGGCCGCCTCCGCATCTGCGGCCGCGAGGGGTGGCTTCACTCCACCCTTGGATCGCGTGAGAGCAACGTAGAATTCGGCGAGCACCTGCGTACTGACGACGGCGTCGTCCAGCTCGGCCAGCAGCGAACGTGCCCGGTCACGCTTCGACGGCTCGCTCTCGTCGTAGGCGTAAACGAGGACGTTCGTGTCGAGGAACACCCGCTCAGCGCTCATGCAGGTCGGCGCGCGTCCAGACCCGGCCCCCCCGACGATTCCCGGGCCTCCCTACGACCCGCTCCGCGAGCTGGACGAACGTCCGCAGCGCACGACGATGCCGGTTCTGGTGCTGGGCGTACTCCGCGAGCGTACGCGCGAGCACCTGGTTGACGCTCTCTCCGCGATCCAGGGCGCGTTTGCGTGCCTGCTTGAGGATCTCGTCGTCGACCGTGATGGTGAGATTAGCCATCCACTGAACCCGTGTTACACGAGTTCAGTGCGCCTCTCAACCCGCCAGCCATGCCCGGCCACCTCCGCGGTGATGGTGGACGTGAACCGGCGGGTCTCCTTCTAGCGACCGAGCACGCAGCGCCGGAGCTGGCGGCTCTTCGGGATCGACTGCTTCACCAGCTTGATCTTGCCGAGCAGCTCGCGGCCGCACGCGCGCGACAGGTCACGGCGCGCGGCGAGCTTGCGGGTGGCCTTGGCCGCCTTCTGCATCATCTTCCGCGCCGTGCGCGCGCTGACCTTGGCCGAGCGCAGCCGTGCGACGCCGGGCGAGGTGTCGTCGGGGACGACGCTCTCCTCGAGCCGGAGCCGGTCGCACCCCGCACCGAAGAGCGCCGTCACCTTGTCGGGTACGGGCTGATCGGCGCAGGCGAGGCCACCGCCGCACTCGCAGTACGCCGCCGCCAGGCATTCGGTCCCGACGCACTCCGGCGAGCGCGCCAGGCACATCGAGCCCTGCTCGCAGCACGCCCAGGGGAAGAAGGAGCACCCCGAGCACACCCGACACGTGCCGCCCGCACACGGCGTCCGGGCGTCGCAGCAGGTGCCGTTGGGAACGTTGCTGCACCCCGTGGTGGGGTCGAAGGAGTCGAGGGTGCAGGGATTGCCGTCGTCGCAGCGGGCCAGGGTGCTCTGCGCGTCGAGCGTGCAGCAGCGCGTCCCCTGGCAATCGCTCCGGCAGTCGTCCCAGTCCATCTGGTTGCCGTCGTCGCACACCTCGCCGCTCTCGACGATGCCGTTGCCGCAGCGCGGACTGCTGAGGGCCTGCACCAGCGGCCGGAGGCTGCGCGACACCGCCTGGGCCACGGGAGTGGACGACGCCGCACTGCCCGCGAAGAAGTAGACCCGCGACGAGCCGGGCGCGCCCACCAGGAGGCCGTTCGGCGTCGGGGAGAGCGCGGCACCGAAGTGGTCGAACTGCCCCTGCGCGGGATCGAGGAAGGTCTCCAGGACGGCGCCGGTCGCGGCGTCGAACACGAACACGGCGCCCGCGTCGGCCGCGTATCCGTCGGCCAGGGGTGCGCCCACGGCCACGCGTGCGTCGGTCAGCGCGACCATCTTGCCGAACTGGTCGCCGGCATGCGGCGTCGGACTCTCGAGCGTGAGCAGCAGATTGCCCGTGGCACGCTCGAAGACGTACACCCGCCCGGCATCCGCGACGCCGGTGTCCGCCATCGGCACACCGATCGCGACCCGATCGCGCGACAGCGCCACCGACGCGCCGAACATGTCGTCCGCCTGCGGCGCCGGGCTCCGGAACATGCGCAGCAGCACGGCGGTGTTGGCGTCGAACAGATACGCCGCGCCCGCGCTCGGGGCCGCCGCGCCGTCGAACGGGGCGCCGACCAGCACCTTGTCGTCCGTCATCGCCACGGCCGCCCCGAAGAAGTCACCCGTGCTGGGCGTGGACTTCTGCAGTGTGACCGTCCGCAGGCCGGTACGGGCGTCGAACAGGTAGACACGCCCGGTGTCGAGGCCGCTGGCGAGCGGCACACCGACGGCCACGGTGTGGGCGTCGCCGGCGATCGAGAAGCCGAACTGATCGCCGTCCGCCGGCTCGGGGTTGGCGAGCTCGCCCATCAATGCGCTGCCGTCGAAGAGGAAGGCGACCCCGCTGCCCGCGTTCGGGGCGGCGACCACCAGATCGCCCGCGGCGGCGACGGCGAAGCCGAAGCCGGCCGCCCCGGCCGGGCTTTGCAGCGTGGCAACGACGGCGCCGGTCGTGCCATCGAGACGCTGCACCGCCCCCAGCCCGTTGCCGCCGCGGGGCGCGCCGACGATCAGTTCGGTGCCCGCCGCCGCCACCGAGGTTCCGTACCCGGACCCCGACAGGCGCGTCCGGAAGACGGCCTCGGGGCCCATGGCGCCGAACAGATACGCGGCCCCACCGCCGACCGTGCCCACGTCGTCGTGCGCCGCACCGATCAGGAGCCGGCTCTCGATGCCGAGCACCGACGAGCCGAACCCTGCGCCCGCCTGCGGGTCGGGGCGCCGCAACTCGCTCAGCAAGGCACCGCTCGTTGGATCGAACAGGAACGCGGCACCGCCGGCCGCAACCTGCGCGCTGTCGGACGGTGCTCCGACGAGAATACCCGCTTGCGTAACCGCGATTGCCGCGCCGAACCGGTCACCCGCCGCAGGGAACGGGTCGGTCAGGTCGTGTAGCAGCATGCCGGTCATGGCATCGAAGACCAGCACCCGCCCGGCGCCGTTGCCCGGGGCCGCTACCACCAGCTCCGTGCCGGCGACGGCCACCGCGGCACCGAACTCGTCGCCGGGCGCCGCGTGGGGGCTCACGAGCTCCATCACCACCGCGCCGGTCGAGGCGTCGGCCAGGAAGGCCTGCCCCGCCCGCTGCGCGTTCCCGGGCGCACCGATCAGCAGGGTCGCCCCGGAGGCCGCCAGCGCCGCTCCGAACTCCGATCCAGGTCCCGCCGGACTGTCGATGGTCCGCAGCGGCTGGCCGCCCGCAGCCGCGAACACGTGCACCTGCCCCGCACCAGGGGCCCCGATCGCCACCTCGCTCCCGACCCCGGCCACAGCGGACCCGAAGCGCGGACTCCCGACCGGCGCCGGTGTCGGCGGCAGGAACGCCGTCCTCTGCCCGTCGTCGTGGAAGAGATAGGCCGCGCCCAGGTCGCCGTCACCGGGCGCGCCCACGACCACGCCACCTGCGACGCTCGCCACCGTTGCGCCGAAGAGATCCCCCGCAGCCGGCGTCCCGGGCTTCACCAGCGACTGCAAGCGCTGGCCGAACGAGGGGTCCCCGGGCACACCCGCCACGTCCACCACCAGCACCGTGCCCGCATCGTCCGCCGCGGAACGGTCATGCGGCGCCCCGAGGAGCAGCATGTCGCCGTGCAGCGCGGTGGCCGCACCGAGGGCACTCGCGTCGGCCGGTGACGCCCCGGCGCCGCGCAGCGTGATCCCGAGCTCGAACGGCAGCGGCGGCTCGACCGGCGTGCCGAGCGTCGTGGTCGTGATGGTGGTCTCGAGGACCGTCGTCGTCGTGGCCAGGATCGTGGTGGTGGTGGTCGTCGTGCTCGTGGCGTCGACCGTGGTCGTGGTGGTGACTTGCAGCGTCGTGTTCGTGGTCGACGTGGTCGTGGGCAGCGTGCAGGTCGCGTAGTCGAGCGTACAGGCGGCTGCGCAGGTCACGAAGCCGCCCATCGGCGAGCCCGGACACGTCGCCTCCCCGGGACCACCGTCGCACTCCTCGCCTTCGTCCAGGATCCCGTTGCCGCACCGGGGCGGGAGGGTCGTCGTGGTCGTCGTCGGCTCCAATGTCGTGCTGGTGGTCGACGTGGTCGGCGGGGGCTCTTCGGTCCGCACGCGGATGGTGTAGACGCCGCGGGCATCGTGGCCGCGGTCGGAGACCTTGATGGTGTATACGCCGTTGCCCGGCAGCGGCTTGGTGTTGCACGCGTGCTCGCAGTGCGCCGCACCGGTGGCGCTGAGCACGCGCTGGCCCTTCGGGTCGAACAGCTCCCACTGCGGATCGAAACCCGTGTCGGCATCGCCGAGGACGCTCATCACCTTGATGTTGAGCACTTCGCCGGCATCGGCGGGAAACGTGAACGTGTCGGTCTCGCCGAGGACCTGGGTGAACCCGGACAAGCTCTCCTGGCGGTCGATCGGGCGGGTGCCGTCCGGGAGTCCGGCGACGACGCGGGCGCAGGTGGGTTGCGGTGGCCCGTTGGGCACCCCGTCGGCCGTCGCCGACACCGCCTCGAGCGTCAGGTGGTAGTCGCCCGCGCCGTCGTCGTCGGCGTCGAAGACCCGGATCGTGAACGTGCCCTTCCCGGGAAGCGGGCGCGTTTCGCACTGTCCGGCACACGCCTTGTCGCCGGTGCTGGTGGGCACGAGACGGCCGTCGGGCGCGTACACGGCCCAGCGCAGATCGGCGAGCGAACCCGCCAGAGAGGGAAGCCCGATCGCGGTGATGCTGACCACCTCCTCCCCCTGTGCCTGGAAGGTGATCTCGTCGATCTCTCCCGGCTCGATGATGCGGCGCGCGAGCGTGTCGCCGCAGCGAATCAGGCCGGAGGCGACGTCGCTCTGCGCCCGGCTCACCACCGGGGCGAGGAGCAGCAGGACCGCGACGAGGGCCGTCCGGGTCGGTCGAGCGATGGTCAGGCGGTGGAGCGGGGACATGACACGCATCGGGTAGAGGACTCCCACGGTCGCGCGATGGAGGCTCCTACGACCCCGCCTTGGGCGTCAACCCCAACCCCTAAAGAGCTGTCCTGCGCGGTGTGCATTTGTCGGATCCGACCTGCCGTAGGGACGCGCACCGCAGATCCGTTGTGTCATCGGCTTGTAACCCGGGCCGTCCCTTGACCCACTTCCGCCCGCGGGGCATGTTCCCGCGCGGCTATCGTCGTGCTCACCGGACCGCCAGAGGCGATCCTCGCCATCCTTCGCTCTGCGCAGTCCGGGGCACCCCACCCGCGTCTGGATGAGGTTCTAGAGGCGTTCCGCAGGCAGTGGCTGGCCATCGCCCGCAAGCGCTACCCCGGGCTGCAGAACGACCTCGAGGACGCGGTCCAGACGGCCCTGCTGAAGCTGCTGTCGGGCGATCGGCTCGATCGCCTCCAGGATGCGAGCCGGCTGGAGGCCTGGGCACGCAGCGTGTTCATCAACACGGTGATGGACTTCGCCCGCGACGGCGCCCGCCACCGTCGCCGGCGGGCCTATCTGGGACAGCCCGACGAGGATCCCGAGGACGTGCTGCGCGACCACGTTCCGGCGGACCGCCCCACGCCCGAGGAGACCACCGCCTACCACGAGCGCCTGGCCATCGTGGCCCGGTGCGTCGACAAGGTCGAGGTCGCCCGCCTCAAATTCATAGAGGATTTGCCGGAGAAGGAGATCGCCGCCCGCCAGCGCATCAGCCGGGACGCCGTAGCGGGTCAGCTGAAGCGTCTGCGCAAGGGTCTGCGGATCGCCCTGGAGGAGCCCGAATGACACAGCGGCCCCGCGGCGACCGTCCCTGAGAAGCGGACGTGACCCACCACGACTGTATCGCGACCCTGCTCGCCGGCCCCAAGGGCGAGACGCCCCAGCCCCCCGGCCAGCGCGACGAGGCCCGGGCCCATGCCGCCCGGTGCTCCGACTGCTGGGCGGTCCTGGTCCTCCTCCACGAGCTGGCCGTCGGGGCCCCCCCGGAGGACGCCGGGCACATGGCTGCCGCCTATGGATGCGCCTCCGTCCAGGACGATCTCTACCTGCTCGCGATCCTGTCCGCCTCCGAGATGCGCGCCGTCCACCCGGAGCACGCCCGGCACCTGGGATGGTGCCTCGCCTGCCGCGAGCGCCTGGCCGAGGTACTGGTCGTCGAGCGCGCCGTGGCCCGGGAAGAGTTCGGACCGGCGGTCATCGCCCCGGCCGAAGCGCGCTGGCGGGAGGTCGCGGCGCGTGCCGGCGTGCGCGTGCACGAGGTCGTCGGACGGGTCGTGGTGCGGGTGCGTCGCGCTGCGGCCGCCATCACGACCGTGCCGGAGGGCTTCACGGTGGTCCCGTTCGCGACCGCGGGCGCGCTCCGCGGCAACAGCCCGGCCGCGGCCAGCCCGGGCCAGCTCCTGCAGTTCGCGCTCCCCGACTCGACGCTCTCGGCCGAGCTGACGCTCGAGCCGCGCCACGACGAACGGGTGGGCGTGGCGCTGCGCTTCTCCGGCGGCATCCCCGCGCGCCTCTCGGTCCTGCTCCATGAGCTGCGCGACGCCCAGGAGGCCCTGGTGGCACGACACTCCGTACGCGGTGAGGATGCGGTCGTCTTCCGCGGCCTCGGGGCAGGACAGTACCTGCTCGAGATCCGCGAGCGCGAGCCGGCGCGAAGCTTCAAGGTGCGCTTCGACGTCGAGACGCCGGCGTGATCGGAGCCGGGGGTGGCCTGGCCCTGCGAGATCCCCCGGGCGTGTCGTGGACCCACGTCGCCCGCAGTGGTAGGTGCGCTCCTCCGAGACGACGCCCGTGCCCGCCGCTGCTGGCCTGACATCGCCCCACGCCCGCCGCGTGCTGGAGCGCGCGTGCGTCGGCCCCGCACCCGCGTCCCGCACCGTGTGCCGGTACCCGATGTCCGTCCGGCTGCGGAGCCGCCCGTGACGTTCGCGGCCGTCCTGTCCGTCGAGCCGTCGGCGGGCGCGTTGCGCTATCGCCTCGATGTGCCGGATGCCGGCGGCCCGCTGCAGGAGGAGTTCCGCCACCCGCTCGACGAGGGCACGCTGCGCGCGCTGCAGCAGAGCGCGGACCAGCTCCTGCGCAGCGCCGAGAGCCTGGCCTTCCCGCGCGACGCGCGCGAGCGCGGCGTCATCCTGTATCGCACCCTCATCCCGACCCGGCTGCGTGCACAGCTGAAGGCGCTGCACGGGCCGCTGCTGGTCAGCACGCCGCTCCTCGGGCTGCCCTGGGAGCTGCTCCACGACGACGAGGAATTCTGGGGCCTGCGCTACGCGCTCGGCAAGCGCCTGGTGATGAGCCGCCCGTCCCCGGCGCTCGGTGCCGCCCCCGGCCACCTCCGCCCACGCGCGCTGGTCATCGGCTCCGATCCGCGCCGTGACCTGCCGTTCGTGCGCCAGGAGGTGGAGGCCATCTGCGAGGCCCTCGACCCGTTCGCCGACGTGGACTGCGTCACCGACCGGCTCGCCACTTTCGAGACCGTCACCGCGTACCTGAGCGCCGGCTTCGACTTGATCCACTACTGCGGCCATGTCGTGGTCGCCGACGACGGCAGCCCGGCATTGCTCCTGGCCGACGAACAGGGACTCTCCGCCAGCACCATCGAGGCCAACGTCGCCGGCCGCCCGCTCGTCTTCCTGAACGGCTGCACCAGCGCACGCGGCGCGGCGCCCGCGGCGGGCGCTCGGTGGGAGGCCACCTTCGCGAGCGTCGCCTACGGCTTCCTGTTCGGCGGCGCGCTCGGGGTGGTAGGCACCCTGTGCGACGTGAGCGACCAGCACGCCGGCGTACTGGCCGAGGAGTTCTACCGCCGCGCGCTCGACGGCGAGCCGATCGGCGAGGCCCTGCGCGCGGCGCGCGGACGGTGCCGGGCGCATCCCGGAAGCGCATCGTCACCCACCTGGCTCTCGTTCGTGCTGTACGGCAACCCGGCTCAGGTGCTGTTGCCCGAGGTGTCGGCGCCCGCCAAGCGCAGCGCCACGGTCACCGTGCTGACGCCGCCGGCGCGGCCGGCGCCGGCCCCGACCGCGGCCGCCGCCCCGGCGCGGATCCGGAGCCGGCAGGCATGGTCGGCCGCCGCCCTGTTCGTGGTCGCGGTCACGATCGCGGGGCTGTTCGCCACGCGCCAGCCGGCTCCCCGCGCCCCGCTGGTCGTCGGCGTGATGGAGGTGCGCGCCCGCGGCCGCGCCGTTCCCGACTGGATGCGCGACATCACGCGCGACAGCCTCAACACCATCCTGAGCAAGTTCGAGGGCATCCAGGTGTACTCGCGTCAGAAGATCGACTTCGTCCGCGCCAAGCGCAGCCTGAGCGAGATCGAGGCGGCCGAGGCGCTCGGCATGACCAAGATGCTGTCCACGTCGGTGGCCGCCGACGAGACCCACGTCACCCTGGATCTCGAGGTGATCGACATCGGAAGCGGCATGCTCGCCGCATCGGAGCGCGTGCAGGGGCCGCGCGACCAGTTCATGGAGCTCGGCACGCAGCTCGCGCTGCGCGCCGTCCGCCTGCTCGGGGTCGAGCCGACGCCGGCGCAGGTGAGCGCCATCCTGACCGACCGCGGCAACGAGACCCTGCGGGCGTATCAGATGTTCACCGAGACCCTGGGCGACGCGCCCCCGGCCCCACCCCAGCCCCCGACCGCCCCCGACCGCACCTCGTGGCTCGGCTGGACCTCGCTCGCGTGGGCACAGGACGCCGACCCGGAGGAGATCGCCATTCGTGCCCTGCTGGCGGACTACGCTTTGGCGCTGCAGGCCAAGAGCGTCGACCAGCTCACCACCCTGCAGGTGGAGATGGGCGACCGGCAGCGCACGTCACTGCAGCGCTACTTCGACAACGCCGGCGAGCTGCAGGTGCGCCTGTCCGACATCGACGTGCTGGTCGAGGGCGCCGACGCGGTCGCGACCTTCACCCGCGAGGATCTGTTCGTCGACGGTGGCACCGGCCGGCGCATGCGGCTCGAGGTGCGCACGAGCGGCATCCTGGCCAAACGCGACGGCGCCTGGAAGATCGTCGGCCTGCGGGGGCCGTCGTGAGGGCGCGACTCGTCGGGCTGCCGGCCTTCTGGCTGGCGCTGGCACTCGGGCTGGCCGGCGCGTCGCCCGGCCGGACGGCGACGTTCTACGACACGCTCGGGAGCGCACCACTCTTCCGCCCCCTCGCCAAATCGATGCGCGACACGGCGGCACGTTCGATCCCGCTCGTGGCCGCGTCCCCGGGCGTCAGCTTCCGCTACGATCCCGAGACCGGCGCTTTCGAACGCTCGACGACCGTGCTCGGCCAGCTCTTCCTCCAGCGGGCCCAGACGCTCGGCCGTCACAAGTGGAACGCCAGCATCACCTACGAATGGCTCCAGCTCGATACGCTCGACGGCCGCAATCTGGACACCCTGTCGGACACCTCGGACCTGATCGTCGACCCCGACGGCAGCGGCTTCATCACCGTGCCCCAGTTCAGCCTCGGCCTCGTCGTGCAGCAGGTGACCCTCGGCGGCACCTACGGCGTGACCGACGACCTCGACGTGAGCATCGCCCTGCCGCTGCTCGCCAGCAGCTTCGCCACCGATGCCGTGCTGCGCCGCCCGACCGGGTTCACCGGCACGCAGACCGCACACGTGCGCATGTCGGCATTCGGCGTCGGCGACCTCCTCCTGCACGGCAAGTACCACGCCGTGCGCAGCCGCTGGGGCGACGCCGCCCTCAGCCTCGGCCTCCGCATTCCGACCGGGAACGAGGAGAACTTCCAGGGGATCGGCGTCTGGGAGGTGAGCCCGGGCCTCTATGGCACGACGCCCTTCGTCGCCGTCAGCGACCACGTCCGGCTGCAGGCGCACGCCAACGCCGTCGTCGACCTGAACGCCAACGACGTGTCGTCGAGCCAAGGACGGTTCGGCATTGGCCTGGACTGCGCCGTCGGACGGCGCGCCACGGCCGCGATCGCGTTCCTGGCACGCGAGCCGTTCGCGGCCATCGCCCCCCCCGGCTTCTTCGACACCCGCCGCGTCGACCCGCAGACCGGGCGCTCGTTCTCCGGACCGCTGCTCGGGCTCGATCGCAGCCGGCCGGCGTACTGGGACCTGTCGGTCGGCGGGCGCGTCGTGCTGTGGCGGGAGACGCTAATCGGCTACGTGAACGTCCTGCTGCCGCTGAACGACGACGGGTTCCGCTCGGACGTGATCCCGCTGGCCGGGATCGAGGCGGCGTTCTGAAGCGTCGGCTTCGTGCCGTGCGTGATGCCGTGAACGTGCGCGCGTGATCTGGGAGCAGACGCGGACCGCGACGACGGAGGGGTCGTCACGGCCCGGACCCACCCCACCTCCCCGATGCCTACGCAGCGTCGGGCTTCTCGAAGGTGTCGTCGATGCCCCGCCGGCGGGCGAGTTCGTGGATCGCCCGCCACGCCAGCCGGCTCGGCGCCGAATGCGAGTTCTCCCAGCGATTCACGGTCGACACCGTGACCGCCAGGGCGTGCGCAAACTGCTCCTGCGTCATGTTCATCTGGTGCCGAAACGATCGCACCAGGTTCCCAGCGTTTTCTGCCATCTCGTGTGCCTCCTCCTGTGGGACAAGCCGTGATGTGTTCCTGGCGGTCTGACGCTGAGTGCGCGGGGGATGTGTCAATGCACGCAGCGAAATGTCAGAGTGTCCCCCACGATGATGCCTGCTGATGCGGTCGTGCTCGTCGGCCACGGCGCCGTGCCCGCCGACGCTCCGCGCGAGCTGGTCACGCAGCTGAAAGCCTGCGAGGCGCGCCGGCGCGCGACCGGGGGTCCGCTCACGACCGAGGAGGCGACGCTCGATGCGCGCATTCGCAGCTGGCCGCGCACGCCGGCGACGGATCCGTATCAGGCCGGGCTCGAGGCGCTCGCGACGCGGCTCCGCCCGCTCCTCGGCCGCGCCACGCTCCGGGTCGCATGCAACGAGTTAGGCGTACCCCCAAGAGGTAACACGTGCCCGAAGTGAAGAAGAACTCGGCTCCCGCGAGCACCACTTCTGCCAACGTCGGCTACGAAGCCCAACTCTGGCAGATGGCCGACGTGCTGCGCGGCTCAATGGACGCCGCCGAGTACAAGCACGTCTGCCTCGGTCTGCTCTTCCTCAAGTACATCTCCGACGCCTTCGAGGAGCGCCACACCGCGCTGCTCGCCGAGAAGGCGGTGGAGTTCATCCGCGCGCACGCCTCCGGCAATGGCAACGGGGGCAGCGGCAACGGCGGCAAGGTGGCGAAGGGCGCCCGGCCCGACATCTCGATCTACCAGGAGTCGAACTCCACCACCTGGCGCCTGGCGCGCATGAACCTCGCCATCCGCGGCATCGACAGCGGCCAGATCGCGCAGGGCGACACCTTCCACAACGACCGCCACCCCGACCTGAAGGCCGACTTCATCCTCGCCAACCCGCCCTTCAACATCTCCGACTGGGGCGGCGAGCGCCTGCAGGGCGACAAGCGCTGGCACTACGGCGCGCCGCCGGCGGGCAACGCCAACTTCGCCTGGGTGCAGTAACGATGAGGGAGAAGGAACCTCACTATCACGGCCACCGGCAGCGTCTCCGTGAACGCTTCCTGAAATCCGGACTGGCCGGCTTCGCCGAGTACGAGGTGGTCGAGTTGCTCTTGACGCTGGCCATCCCGCGCTCGGACGTAAAACAGCCAGCCAAGGCCCTGATCGCGCGATTCGGAAACCTGCGGGGCATCCTCGACGCGCCCATCGGGGAGCTTCGTGCCATCTCCGGCATCGGGAGCGTCACTCCGGTTGCCCTCCAGATCATCAAGGCGGCGGCGACGCTCTACCTGCAGCAGAGCGGCGAGGGCCGCGACTCGCTCGCGGACCCGGCCCGACTTGCGGACTTCTGGCGCATGCGGATCGGGGCCCTCCAGAACGAGGTCTTCGATGTGGCCTACCTGGATTCGGCGTACCGGCTCCTGCGGGACGGCGTCGAGACACTCGAGGAGGGCACCATCGACCGGGCGGCGGTCTACCCGCGCAGGGTGATCGAGGCGGCGCTGAAGCGCGGCGCGGCGGCGCTGGTGCTCGCCCACAACCACCCGAACGGCAACGTCACGCCGAGCGAGCACGACAAGGTGCTCACCCGCGCCATCGTGCTCGGCGCGGAGACCGTGCACCTCAAGGTCGTCGATCACCTCATCGTGTCGGCGCAGGAGACTTTCAGCTTCCGGAAGGCGGGGCTCCTGTGAGCATCGCGCCCGCCATCGAGCAGCACTACCCCGGGCTCAACGACGCTCAGCGCGCAATTGTCGGCCACCTCGATGGGCCGCTGCTCGTGATCGCCGGTCCGGGCTCCGGCAAGACCTACAGCATCGTTCTGCGGGCGCTCAATCTACTGCTTCTCCGGAGAGCAGAGCCGAAAGAACTTATCCTCTGCACCTTTACCGAGAAGGCCGCGTTCGAGATGCGCGACCGGCTCGCTGCGGCAGCGCGCAAGGTCGGCTATGCCGGAGATCTGTCGGAACTCACGGTCTCGACAATCCACAGTCTCTGCAACCGCGTCCTCATGCAGCACCGGCATCGCACGTCGCTCGGGCACAATTTCGACACGCTCGACGAACTGACCCAACTGCTCTTCATCTTCGAGCACTTCGACGAAATCATCGGTCCGGCACAAAACGACTTATTCCTTGGTCGATGGACGACACGCTGGACTGCGATCGACGGCGCCCGCGGCTACTTCGACAAGATTACCGAAGAGCTGGTGGACGCCGCGCTGCTTGCCGAGTCCCGCGATCCATTCCTGAACGCTATCGGGAAGGCGTATCAAGCCTACGAGAACACGTTGGGCGACGCAAATCGAATCGATTTCGCGCACCTGCAGCGTTCCGTTCTCGATCTACTGCAACTCGATGCGACCGCTGAAGCAATCACGCGAAACCTCAAATACATTCTGGTCGACGAGTACCAAGATACGAACTACGTGCAGGAGCAGCTGCTCC
>CAZUDO010000070.1:0-30595 GCA_964618895.1 uncultured Binatia bacterium (SeqCode) | reverse complement strand
CTCGCCGGGCTGCGGGCCGTGGCGGGCGACCCCGCCGGGAAGGAGCCGCTCGCGCGCGCCGCGATCGCCATGGCCCGGCGCGTCGGTGACGCACGCGCGCTGGCGAACGTGCTCAGCGCGACGTGGTGGGCGATCGGTGACCCCGACGACGCGGCTGACCAGCTCGCGCGGGTCGACGAGTTGATCCGGCTCGCCGCCGAGACGGGGGACGAGCGGTTGGCCGCCGAGGGACACGTGTGGAAGGCGGGCTACTACATCGAGATCGGGGACATCGCCGCGGTGGATCGCGAGAGGGACATCCAGGAACGCTTCGCGAAGACGTCTCGACACGCCTTTCACCGCACGGTGATGGCGCTGCACCGGGGGTTGAGCGCGGTGCTGGCGGGACGATTCGACGAATGCGAGGAGGTGATGCGGTTCGTCGAGACCGATATCGGCCACAATGGTCTACTGCTGCTGAGCTGGGCGGGTTTCCGCAATCTCTTGTTGGAACAGCAGGGGCGAGCGCACGAGCTCCTCCCCAACGTCACGAGCCTCGCTGCCGCCTTCCCGCGAGTCCCCCTGTGGCGTGCCGCCGAGGCCGGGTATCGGGTGGCGCTGGGGGAGACCGAGGTGGCGCGAAGAGACCTCGAGGTCCTCGCGGCCAACGACTTCCGCGACATCCCACGCGACCTGATGTGGCCGTACGCCATGTGTCGCGTCTGCGACGTGGTGAGCTTCCTCGGCGACGCGTCGCGCGCGGCCATCGTCTACGACATGCTCCTGCCCTACGCAGATCGATGTGCGACCGTCGGCGGCTTCGCCGCCTGCCGCGGATCGCTCTCCCGGTCGCTCGGCCTTCTCGCGACCCTGCTCGCCCGCTACGACGAGGCGGAGCGACACTTCGAGGCCGCCCTCGAGATGAACGCGAGGATCCGTGCGCGCATCTGGGTAGCGCACACCCAGCACGACTACGCGCGCATGCTGGTCGCGCGCGATCGTCCCGGCGACCGGGAGCGAGCGACGGCGCTCGCCGCGCAGGCACTCTTCACGGCCCGCGAGGTCGGGATGAAGGCGCTCGAAGCGAACGTCACGGAGCTCCAGGCCACAGGGGGAGGCCCCGGCGACCGGGCAACTCGAGCCGTCCGCAGGGCTACCCGCTTTAGAACGGAGTCTTGTGGACGTCTGATAACGGGGGATCCGTCAACATGGCCGTTTATGGCATCTACGCTCCTACGCGCTGCAGCTGCTCTGAACGAGCTAGCCGAAGGCATCGACACGGCCGCACACGAGACGGCGCTCTCAGAGATGCCGGAGTTCTCCCGTGGCGAGCCCGTTACTCTCTGAGCTCCCCTTCGGGAGCTACCCCACGTCCCCGGCAGGCGAGAGGTGCCCTGTCGCCTGTCTATGGACGGGGGGCAGGGCGTTGACGCCGTGCAGCCGGTCGTGGCATCATGAATAAAGCAAAGCATTATCTGCTGTAGGAGGCGCATATGGTCCAGCTCGCGAACGTCCATCCGCTCACGGACTTCCTGCGGAACGCAAAGGCGCACTTGAAGCGGCTCCGGAAGGGGGGACCGCTCGTGTTGACCGTGAACGGCCGCGTCGCCGCCGTCCTCGACTCGCCCGATTCCTACCAGAAGCTCATGGAGGCCCAGGACCGCATGGAGGCCATCGAGGCCATCCGTCGCGGGCTCGAATCGGTCGAGCGGGGGGAGGGGCGGCCCGCTGCGGAGGTGTTTGAGAAGCTCCGACGAAAGCACAAGATTCCCCGCGAGGCGTGAGATATCGCGTCGTCATCGAGGCGCCGGCATGGCTGGACATCGACGCGGCCTACACCTGGCTCGGAGAGCGCGTGCCAGAGCATGCCGTCCGGTGGTTCAACACGCTTCAGGAAGCAGTCCTCGGCCTGGCGACGAATCCCCAGCGTTGCCCGCTCGCAGCCGAGGCCGAAGAAGTCGGCCGTGAGATTCGGCAGCTCCTCCACGGCAGGCGCAGTGGTCGGTATCGGGTGCTCTTCGAGATTCGTGGGAACACCGTACACGTCCTCCACGTCCGACATGGGGCGCGGCGGCATCTTGAGCAAGGGGACTAATACTACTTGAGAGTCCCGAGTTCCGCCCTATCCGGCAAGTCGTAGGCCTTCGTATCTGTTGAGGTCGATCCGGTGGCGCAGGAATTTCACGAGGGCATGGTCGGCGGGGCTGCCTGCGAGAAATTCGGGCAGCGCGTGTCGCAGCGCCATGGCGGTGACCTTCTCGGAAGGCGGGATACCGGGTCGGATCGTCCGGAGCCACGATCCGAAGCACGCCCAGACGGTTGCCGGGGTTGTGCGTCAGGGCGATGAGATCGAACTCGGCACGCACCGCATGCAACCCGCGCAGTAGAAATCGCCGCAAGCCGCGCGCCTCTTTGATCTGTCCGAACACGGGCTCGACGATCGCCTTGCGCATCGTGTACTTGGCGCGCCCTTCGGTGCTCGAGAGCTTGTGCCGCATGTGCTGCGCTGCCGTCGCATCCGCGTTGCACGAGCCCGCAGAAAGCGGGCTGCCATGTTTCTGTCGGTCCGGTGGCACGAGCAGATTCGTCGCCGCAAGCGCGGGATGCTCGACGTTCTGCGCGCTGAAATAGCCCGCGTCCGCCGACGTCGTGGCCGCGAGCTGTCCCACGTTTGCCAAGATCGCCTCGGCCATCGGCACCAGCTGCTGCTTGTCGTTCGTCTGCTGCGTGACGTGCGTGCTGACAATGATCTGCGCCGCCGCATCGACCGCGATCTGCGCGTTGTACGCCTGCACGAACGCGCCCTTGTTCGCCCCGTCCGGCATGATCCGCGATTCGGGGTCGGTGAAGTTGCGCTGCGCTTTGGGCGCCGGCTTGGCCTGCTCCGGGCAGGGCGCTTTTGGCTCCGGCCCCCCGGTCTTGCGCCCCGTTTCGGCTTCCTGCCGCGCGCGTTCGGCCAGATGCTCTTCGCCCTCGGCTGCCTTCACCTCGGCCCTCCGCTTCGCCTCGCACTCCAGCTCCGCCTTGGCCTCACGGATCTTGCGCAGCCGAGTTTCGCGACGTTTGAGCTCCTCGGGCAGTTCATCGATGCGCTTGCCCTTGCCGTATTGCGCGTCCTCCTCCGCATCGATGCGCTCGGCCTCGGCGAGCAGCCCGCGGATCTCCTCTTCGAGCTTCGTCTCGGCCTCGCTCATGCGATCGTAGCTCATCGCCTTGTGCTTGGAGGCGTTGGCCTTGACCTTGGTGCCGTCAATCGCAATGTGCCCGAGCTTGACCAGCCCCGCCTTTTGGCAGAGCCGCAGCACCTGCATGAACAACCCTGCGAGCGCATCGAGATGACGCTTGCGAAAGTCCGCGATGCAGTCGTGGTCGGGGTGCTGATCGCCTGCGAGCACGCGAAACGCGACGTCCTCGTACGTCGCTCGCTCCATGCGTCGCGACGATGGCTTGCCCACGCAGTACGCGTAGAGCAGCAGCGCCACCATCATCCGCGGGTCGTAGCCGGCGCGCCCGCGCGTATCCTTCGCCTCGTACACACGCTCGATCGCCGTCAGGTCCAGCTCGCCCACCACGTCCAGGATGAACAGCGCCAGGTGTCCCTCCGGCAGCCACTCGCGCATGTCCGGCGGCAACAGCAGCCGCTGATCAATGTCGTACGGCAGATACCCCTTCGCCATGCACCGCAAGGTAAGTTCCATACGGCGCTTGTCGATCCCTCACGGAGAGTTTTTTTACCGACAGGCTCCTAGAAGGAAACCGGCTACGCGGCGGGGCGGACTTCCACGTCGACCCCGAGATCCTTCAGGCGGCGGAGCAGGCGATTGGTGAGCTTCGTCTTGTCGCGGCGGTCGAAGTGGTCGGCGCCGAGGTCGCGATAGGGCACCTCGTCGCGGAGCATGTGATAGGCGGCGGTGAGCATCGACGCGGCGACGGTGACGACGGCTTTCTTTGGGCCCCGGCGGCTCTTCAGGCGAAGGAACTGGGCGTGGAAGTAGCCGTCCCGCGCGCGGACGGCGGCCCAGGCCCCCTGCACCAGGTTGGGTTTGAGCCACGGCGCACTCGGCCGCGTACGGGTGGAGAGGCGCTTCCCAGCGCTCTCGTGCAGGCGCGGGCAGAGGCCGGCCCACGAGACGAGATGGCCCGCGGGAGGAAACCGCGTCATGTCGGTGCCGATCTCGGCCACGATGCCCCGGGCCAGCGTCTGACTGCCCCCAGGCATCGTGGTCAGGCGGTCGACCGCCGCGCCGAGTGGGCCCAGGGTTGCCCCAATGCGCGCTTCGACGTCGCGGACCGCCGCGTCCAGCGCATCGAGTTGCGCGAGGTGGAGCCGGAGCAAGTACCGATGGTGGTCGGTGACGTGGCCCTGCAACGCCGCCTGCAGCGCCGCGGGCGGGGCGTGGAGCTGGCCGAAGGAAACCCAGATTTCGGCCCAGATCTCCGAGACAACAAGGGTGCTCATGGAGAAACACGTCCGTCAGACCGGGGTCAAGAAGGGCCACCTGGTCGAGCAGGCGCTCCTCCACCACATCCAGGCGGTCGACGAATTGCCGGCGGAGTACATCATCCACCCGCGCATCGTCGTCTCGCGAAAGACCGGCCAGGCGATGCTTCACCAGGCCGAGTCGGCGGCGCCCACACCTGCCCTCCGATAACTGATGCGGGATGGAGATCAGGGCCCTGCGCCCGAGTGACGACCGCTCGACCCTCCAGTCTGGCGACGAGGCCCTCGACCGCTTCTTCCACCGCTACCGGGCCAGAACCAATTCCGGCGCTACCTCGGCGTGACATACGTCGCAGTCGATGGCGGCCGCATACTTGGCTTCGCCACCGTGGCGCCGCGGCATGTCGACATCGAGGATCTTCCCGAGCGAACCCGGAAGAAGATGCCCCACTACCCGGTTCCTGTGCTCGGGCTCGCACGACTCGCGACTCGCGGTCGACAGGTCCGCGCAGTCGATGGGGCTCGGCGCGCAGCTTCTTCGTTTCGTGCTCAATCTCGCGGCGAAGATGGCGGACGAGCTCGGCTGCGCCGGCGTCGTGGTTGGCGCGAAACCTGGAGCCGTCGACTTCTACGCGAAGTACGGCTTCACGCCTTTCGAGCCGCTCGAGGGCCAGTCGTATGCACGCCCGCGACCGACGGCGATGTGGCTGCCGATCCAGGCGATCAAGAACGCCAGCGCGCCGGCGAGATGACCCTCGTCGCTCTCCGCGAGACCGGACGCATGAACGCCCTGGGTGAGGTCCCGTGCGAGGTCCCGTGCAAAGGCTACGACGGCTTCACGCCGACGCCTGACTTGCTACGGTACCCGGAGACGCTCCGCCTACGACCGCCCGCCGCGCGTCCACTCCGGCCCGCGCCCCCAGTCGAGGCGCGTGTGTTTGCGCGCGTGGTCGGGATCGTGCGCGCGGCAGCACTTGCCGTTGCCGCCGTACTCCAGGATCGAGATCCCGGGACAATCGATGGTTCCCTTCCCGGCCGGATGATCGCGGCGGTTCTGCATGTAGAAGCGGACGTGGAGCACGCCCGCCACGCGCTCGCCGACGGTCATCACGAGTGGGCCTGCTTCGCGGCGCAGCAAGCGGCCGAGAAGGCCACCAAGGCGGCGCATGCGGCACTCGGCCAGGAGGGCGTGGGGCCACCTTGACGACGCGCACGCGCGCGGTGTCCGTGGCGAGAGCGGAGAGGTCCGGAACATCCGTCGTCAAGACGACGGCGTCGCCCTGCTGTTCGGCCACGGCGACGACGACAGCGTCCACTGCGGAGCCCCGCCGCGCGGCAAAGCGCAACGACGCTGCGCGGCGGGCGGTTCGCAAGTCGAGGTGTTCTACGATGTCGCATGCCTTCAACAGGCGATTCGTTGCGGCGTCGCGTCCGCTGTGCCCGGTGAGCGCCTCGACGCAAACGACGCTCGGCACGATCGGCGGCCACAGACCCCGATCCCGCAAAGCCTGTACGCGCGCACGTCCGTCGCGACCGGCCAGCGCCGAGACCGCGCCGGCATCCAGCACCAGCTGCATCAGCTCGCTCGCTTGCGCCGAACGGGGTGCCTGGCCGTCTGAATCGCGTCGACCCAAGCCTCGGCGGCCGCTTGCTCGGTACGCGAGATGGCGCCATGGCGCGCGGCCATCGCGGCCAGGTGCCGGTCCACCTCTCTCCTCAGCGCGACCCGGCGGATCTCGCGCTCTACGGCCTCCTGCAGGAGCTTCGAGGCCGAGAGCTTACGGCGCTTCAGCTCGGCGTGCAGCTGATCCGGAAGATAGGCCTGAATCCTCGACATACACACTTCCTACATACCACTTCGAGGCGGCGCAAGAATCCCCGACCGGCTACCGTACCCGCAGGCGCTCCGCGTACGACCGCCCGCCGCGTGTCCACTCCGGCCCGCGCCCCCAGTCGAGGCGCGTGTGCTTGCGCGCATGGTCGGGATCGTGCGTGCGGCACGCCTCCTCGTAGGCCTTCATCGCCACCTCGCGCCCCTTCACCGACCAGAAGTCCTCTTCCTTCTTCCACTTGCCGTTGCCGCCGTATTCCCATGCGAGGAGGCACAGCGCACCGCCGAGACGGGCGGCGCGCGCGGACAGAGAGCTCATGCGCATGCCGATCCTTTCCGGTGGCGCTCTCACTCTCCGAGATACGCGGCGCGCACCTCGGGGCTGGCGAGCAGGTTCGCACCCGTGTCCTCGAGCACGATCTGGCCGGTCTGGATGACATAGCCGCGCTGCGCCACCCGCAGGGCCATATGGGCGTTCTGCTCGACCAGCAGGATCGTGGTGCCCTGCGCGTTGATCTCTCGGATGATCGCGAAGATCGTCCGCACGACCAGCGGCGCCAGGCCGAGCGAGGGCTCGTCGAGCAGGAGCAAGCGCGGGCGCGCCATCAGCGCGCGGCCGATGGCGAGCATCTGCTGCTCGCCACCGCTCAGGGTGGCGGCCGCCTGGCGCAGGCGCTCGGCGAGGATCGGGAAGAGCTCGAAGACGTGCTGCATGGTGGCGCGAATCTCGCGGCGGTCCCTGCGCTGATACGCGCCGAGCTCGAGGTTCTCGCGTACCGTCAGGTTGCCGAACACCTGGCGGCCTTCCGGCACGTGGCTGATGCCATGGCGGACGATGACGTGCGGCGGGATCTGATCGAGCCGCGTCGCACCGTCGAAGATGATCGCGCCGGCGCTCGGCCGCGCCAGGCCGCTGATCGCCCGCAGCAACGTCGTCTTGCCGGCGCCGTTCGAGCCGATCAGGGTGACGATCTCGCCGGCCGCGACCGACAGCGACACCCCTTGCACGGCGTGGACGGCGCCGTAGGCGACGTGCAGGTTCTCGACGGTCAGCAGCATGGGGGAGCTTTCAGCTTTCAGCCGTCCGCCTGCGCCTCGCCGTGCGCGGGCGCGGTGGAGCTGAACGCTGACAGGATTGGCTGATAGCCGATCTACTCACCGAGATACGCCTCGACCACCGTGGGGTTGGCGCGGATCTCGCCCGGTGCGCCGACGGCGATCACTTCGCCGTGGTCGAGCACGGTGATCCGCTCGCACATCTCCATCATCATCTTCATGTCGTGCTCGATGACCAGGATGCCGAGCCCGAGCGCGTCGCGCAGCCAGCGGATGCGGGCCATCAGCTCGACTTTTTCCTGCGGGGTGGTGCCGGCCGCCGGCTCGTCGAGCAGCAGCAGCTTCGGCCCGGTCGCCAGCGCGCGCGCGATCTCCAGCCGCCGCTGAGCGCCGTACGGCAGCGCGCGCGCCGGCACATCGCGCTGATCCTCGAGCTCGAGCATGCGCAGTAGCTCAAGGCATTCGGCGGCGATGCGCGCGCGCGTCTCCTGCGCCTGCGGGGTGCCGGCCACCGCGTCGAGCAGGCCGCCGGCGCGCGAGTTGTAGCCGACCACGACGTTGTCCAGCGCGCTCATCGTCGGGAACAGGCGGACCCCTTGAAACGTGCGGGCGATGCCGCGTCGGTTGATACGGAAGGGCGGCAGGCCGGCGATCGATTCACCGCCGAGGCGGATGGTGCCGCGGTTCGGGGCGTAGACGCCGGTGACGAGGTTGAAGACGGTCGTCTTGCCGGCACCGTTGGGCCCGATCAGGCCGATCAGCTCGCCGGGGTCGAGCGCGAGCGACACCCGGCTGACCGCCGCCAGGCCGCCGAAGCTCAGCGAGCAGTCGTCGAGCTCCAGAAACGCCACCGGGTGATCTCCGAGCTGCCCATCAATCCGGACGGGCGGGTGAGCATGAGCACGATCAGGAGGAGCGAGTAGATGACCATGCGGTATTCGGCACCGAAGCGCAGCACCTCGGGGAGCACCGTGAGCACGGCGGCCGACAGCACCGCGCCGGTGATGCTGCCAAGGCCGCCGAGCACCACCATGACCACGATCTCGACGCTGCGCAGGAAGGTGAACGAGTTGGTGTGGATGTAACCGATGAAGTGGGCGAGCAACCCGCCGGCGAGGCCGGCCCAGAAGGCACCGACGGTAAAGGCGAGGATCTTGTACCGGGCGGTATCGATGCCCATCGCCGCGGCGGCGATCTCGTCCTCGCGGATGGCGAAGAACGCCAGGCCGCGCTGCGAGTAGACCAGGCGCCAGATCGACACGACGCAGAGGACTGCGCAGGCATAGACGCTGGCGAACGTCGCCAGCACCGGGATGCCTGACAGGCCGCGCGCGCCGCCGACGGCGTCGGTGTTGAGGATGACGACGCGGATGATCTCGCCGAAACCGAGTGTCGCGATGGCCAGGTAGTCGCCACGCAGGCGCAGCGTCGGAACGCCGACGACGAGGCCTGCCAGCGCGGCGCCCATCCCGCCGGCGAGCAGCGCGACCACGAACCCGAGCTCGGACGCGTGGCCGGTCGGCCAGACCAGCAGGGTGACCGCGGCGCTCACGTAGGCGCCGACCGCCAGGAAGCCGGCATGGCCGAGCGAGAACTGACCGGTGATGCCGTTGATGAGGTTCAGACTGACGGCCAGGATGATGTTGATGCCGATGTAGCCGACGATCTGCAGGTGGTACGGGTTCAACGCGTGGCCCAGCACCAGCTCGAGCGGCCAGAGCCCGATCAGCACGGCGGCCGTCGCGGCGTTGCGCCGCACCAGCTGGGCGAACGCCCCCGTCATACCTTTTCCGCCGCGGTCGTGCCGAAGAGGCCCGCCGGCTTGATCAACAGCACCGCGATCAGGATCACGAAGGCGACAGCGTCGCGGTAGGTCGAGCTGACATACCCCGACACCAGCGTTTCGGTGACGCCCATGAGCAGGCCGCCGGCGACTGCGCCCGGAAAGTTGCCGATGCCGCCCAGCACCGCGGCGACGAACGCCTTGATGCCGGGCATGAGACCCATGAGCGGCTCGATCTTCGGGTTGCGCAGCGCCACCATCGTGCCGGCGGCGGCTGCCAGAGCGGAGCCGAGCATGAAAGTCATGGCGATGATGGTGTTCACGTTGATGCCCATTAGCGCCGACGCGTCGTAGTTGACGCTGACGGCACGCAGCGCCATGCCGGCACGGGTCCGCATCACCAGCCAGCGCAGGCCGAACATGAGCGCCACCGACACGGCGACGACGAGGAGGTCGATGTTGGTGACCACCGCTCCGCCGCGTTCGACGATCGGACGGGATTCGATCAGCTGCGGGAAGAATTTCGGATCCGGCCCGAAGACGAGCTGGCCGCCGTACTCGAGCAACATCGAGACGCCGATCGCGGTGGTGAGCATGGCCGAGCGCGGCTGCCGCCGCAGCGGGCGATACGCGACCCGCTCGATCAGCGCCCCCAGTGCGGCGCAGGTGAGCATGGAGAGGAGCATCACCAGCGCGAACCCGGGCAGCGACGGCGCCGCGCCAAAGCCGAGCCAGTGGGCGAAGTAGAAGGCGCTCATCGCGCCGATCATGTACACGTCGCCGTGCGCGAAGTTGATCAGCCGCAGGACGCCGTAGACCATCGTGTAGCCGAGCGCGATCAGCGCATAGATGGACCCCCAGGCCAGGCCGTTGACGAGCTGTTGCGCGAGCTGGTCCAAGGCCGGGAGGGGACTCAGGCGGGTCCGGGGGCAATCGACTCGACGAAGCGGAACTGCCCGTCGCGAATCTGCAGGACCACGATCGCCTTACGCGCGTTGCGCTCGGCGTCGATCGATATCTCCCCGCTGACCCCCGGAAACTTCGTGGTGGCGGCCAGGGCGTCGCGGATCTTCGCCCCGTCGGTCGATCCGGCGCGGCGGATCGCGTCCGCCATCATCTTCATCGCGTCGTAGCCGAGCACCGCCATCGCGTCGGGCGTCTTGCCGCCGTACTTCCTGCGGTAGTCGGCGATGAACTTCTGCACTTCCGGCCGTTGGTCCTCAGGCGAGTAGTGGTTGGTGAAGTACACGCCCTCGACCGCCTTGCCGCCGATCTCGACCGTCTTCGGGCTGTCCCAGCCATCGCCGCCGAGCAGGGTCGCGTCGAGCCCCAGCTCACGCGCCTGGCGGGCGATCAGCGCGCACTCGGTGTAGTAGCCGGGGACGTAGATGACGTCGGGGTTTTCGGCCTTGATCGCCGTCAGCTGGGCTTTGAATTCGATGTCGCCCTCGCCGTAGCTCTCCTCGGCGACGATGTTGCCGCCGAGCTGCTTGACGGTGTCGCGGAAGAACTCGGTGAGGCCGACGGAATAGTCGTTCTTGGTGTCGGTCAGGATCGCAATGCGCTTGGCATGCAGCTTCTCGATGGCGAACCTCGCCATGGTCGAGCCCTGGAAGGGATCGATGAAGCAGGCGCGGAAGATGTAGTCGCCGACCTGCGTCACCTTGGGGTTGGTCGACGCCGGCGAGACCATGGGGATGCCGTTGGCCTGGCACTGCGGTGCCGCCGCCAGGCTGCGGCTCGACGCCACCTCGCCGACCACCGCGCTCACCTGATCCTGCTTGATCAGCTTGAGCACCGCGGTCACCGACTCCTCCGGCTTGCTCTGGTTGTCCTCGGTGATGACGCGCACCTTCTTGCCGAGCACGCCGCCGGCGGCGTTGATCTCGTCGAGCGCCAGCATGGTGCCCTCGTGGCTCGACGTGCCGAACGTCGCGGTGCCGCCGGTAAGCGAGCCGAACTCGCCGATGCGAATCTCGTCGCCCCGCTGCTGGCAGCCGAACCCGCCGGCCAGCAGTATCGCGCACAGCAGGGCGAAGAGCGGCGGGAGGGGTGACCGGAAACCGGCGGTCGGTCGGGCGGCTGTCACAGGTGGGATCCTGGTCACTGGTCACCGCTCACTGGCCACGGTCGTCGGTCATCGCGCGCGCCGCACCATATCGGTGCCGCGCCATACTGGTCAACGCGCATCGGCCGTCGGCGCCCTCCTCGGACACCCGGTGGCTCCGGACCATTGTGGGCTTTGGATCGTCCGTCGGCGTGGTGCGTAGCGCCGGGTCTCGATCGGTGCTAACGATAGGCGCCCACGGCATTCGCCGCGTGAGCCCGACGCCTGACCTGCTACCGTACCCGGAGACGCTCCGCGTACGACCGCCCGCCGCGCGTCCACTCCGGCCCGCGCCCCCAGTCGAGGCGCGTGTGTTTGCGCGCATGGTCGGGATCGTGCGTGCGGCAGGCCTCCTCGTAGGCTTTCATCGCCACCTCGCGCCCCTTCACCGACCAGAAGTCCTCTTCCTTCTTCCACTTGCCGTTGCCGGCGTATTCCAGGATCGAGACCCCGGGAAAATCGACGGTCCCGTTGCCACCGGGATGATCGCGGCGGTTCTGCATGTAGAAGACGACCCGGCCGCCCTCGGCGTCGACCGTGTGCCACTCGTAGGCGGTGTAGAGCTCGCGATACTTCTTCATGATCGGAATGATCCAGGCGCGCACGGTCTCACGGCCGCGCATCGTGCCGTACATGTGCTCGATGTAGGCACAGTCCTCGGTGAACAGATCGGCCCAGGCGTCCCAGTCCTCGCCCGCGGCGCCGGCGCGCCAGTAGGTGCGGAACGCCTGCTCCAGCTCGTCGCGGCTGTAGGCGGCCATGGTGGGGTCCTCCTCGGCGCGGGACCATAGCGCGGGCGTCGCCCGCGATGCGAGCCCGCCTCTTGCCAGAAGACTACGGGACGGCCTACACGCCGCCCATGCCGTGTACCCTCGACGAGCCCACCGTCCGCCGTGTCCTCGACCGACTGCACGCCGCCGCCGGGCGGCAGACGTGGCAGCTGGTCCCGTTCGCCGTGGGCGAACTGGTGGGGAGCCTGATCGGCCGCGCCTCCGAGGCCGCGGAGGTGTCGGCGCGCGCGAAAGACCTCTATCTGCCGCTCGGCCCGAAACAGGGGCTGTTCGCGTACAGCCTGGCCCGCGCGGCCGGCGCGCGGCGCGTGGTCGAGTTCGGCACCTCGTTCGGCGTCTCGACCGTGTACCTGGCGGCGGCGGTGCGCGACACCGGCGGCGGCATCGTGATCGGGACGGAGCTCGAGCCCGACAAGGTGACGGCGGCGCGCGCCAACCTGACCGAGGCGGGACTCGCCGACGTGGTCGACATCCGCGCCGGGGATGCCCGCCAGACGCTGCGCGACGCCGGTGGGCCAATCGACATGGTCCTGCTCGACGGCTGGAAGGAGCTCTACCTCCCTGTCCTGCGACTCCTGGCGCCGCAGCTCCGGCCCGGCGCGGTCGTGCTGGCCGACAACCTGTTCACGTTCTGGAACGCACTTGCCCCATTTCGCGCCTGGGTGCGCGATCCCGCCAATGGCTTCCGCTCGCTGGCGCTCGCCATCGGCGACGGCATGGAGTTCTCGGTGCGAACGTAGCCCACGCCTTGCACACGCGGGCGGGCGCGCAGTAAGCACGTCGCCCATGAAGCTCGGCCTGGTGCTCGGCTACTGGATGTTCGGCCCGGAGGACCCGCTCGACCTCGTGCTGGAGGCCGAGCGCCTCGGCTACGACTCGGTCTGGACGGCCGAGGCCTACGGCAACGACTGCGTGTCGACATTGTGCTGGATGGGCGCACGCACCTCGCGCATCAAGCTCGGCACGGGGATCATGCAGCTGTCAGCGCGTACGCCGGCGTGCGTCGCCATGACCGCGGCCACCATCGACCACCTGTCGGGCGGCCGCCTCATCCTCGGCCTGGGCGTGTCGGGGCCGCAGGTGGTGGAGGGCTGGTACGGCCAGCCGTTCCCCAAGCCGCTGGCACGCACGCGCGAGTACATCACGCTGGTGCGCACCATGCTGCGGCGCGAAGGGCCGGTGATCTTCCCCGGCAAGCACTACCCCCTGCCCCATCCCGGCGGCACCGGTCTCGGCAAGCCCCTCAAGATGATCATCCACCCGCTGCGCGCCGACGTGCCCATCTACATGGGTGCCGAGGGGCCGAAGAACGTGGCGCTCGCCACCGAGATCGCCGACGGCTGGCTACCGCTGTTCTACTCGCCGTACCGGCACGAGGTGTTCGCCGACTCGCTCACGGACCGCCGGCCCGGCTTCGAGATCGCCGCCACGGTGACGGTGTCGCTGCACGACGACCTGGCGCAGGCGCTGCAGCCCATCAAGTGGATGCTCGCCTTCTACATCGGCGGCATGGGAGCGCGCGGGCGGAACTTCCACCTGAACGTCATGGAGCGCATGGGGTTCGGCGACCAGGCCCGGCGCGTGCAGGCGCTCTTTCTCGAGGGTAAGCGCAGCGAAGCCGTCGACGCCGTCCCGGACCAGCTGGCCGACGAGATCTCGCTCGCCGGCCCGGCGGCGCGCATCCGCGACCGGCTGGCCGCCTGGCAGGCCAGCCCGGTGACCGCCCTGCTGGCCGCCACGCGCGACCAGGGCGTGCTCCGCCTGCTCGCCGAGACCGTGCTGTAACCTTTCCGGGTCGTCGCGCGTGACCGGCGCCAGTTGCCGTTTCGCGCCCGGCCCGGCACTCTCCGCCGATGCCGAACGGACTCCGCGAACGCCTCGACGCCACCGGGACCGACCTCGCACGCCTCGCCGGCCGCGTGCGCGCCCTGATCGACGCCACCGTCTCGTCCGAGGCCCCTTGCGAGGCGCTGCAGGCCGCCACCGCCGCCGTCGAGCAGGCACTCGCCGCCCTCACGCCGCACCTGCCCGCCGGGCGCCCGCCGCGCTATCCGGGGCCCGGCCCGTTCGCGAGCCCGAACGACCTGATGCCGTTCGATCCCATCATCGGCCGCATGAGCCCGCTCGCGCCGCCGGTCGAGTTCACGTGGGAGGACGGCAAGGCCATCGGTCGCGTCCGCTTCGGGACGGCGTACGAGGGCCCGCCCGGGTGCGTGCACGGCGCCGTGATCGCCGCCTGCTTCGATCAGGTCCTGAACGTCGCGAACGTGATGTCCGCCACTCCTGGCCCCACTGCGCACCTGTCGCTCCGCTTCCGCAAGCCCACGCCGCTCGGCGTCGACCTGGTGTTCGAGGGCTGGCAGGAGCGCGTCGAGGGCAAGCGCATCCACGCCCGCGGTCGCCTGCGCCACGACGACACGGTGACGGCAGAGGCCGAGGGCCTGTTCGTGCGCGTGCCGACCGAGCGCGTGCTGCGGCTCCTCGAGACGACGTGACGCGCGCGCGCAGGACCCGGCGCATCGGAGCGCGGTCGCTGGCACCTTACGCGGCGTCAGAGGCCGAGCAGCGCCGTCAACTTCGTGGGGTTGAAGCCGATCAGCACCTCGCCGTCGACGGTGATGGTCGGCGTGGACCGGCTGCCGAGCGCGATCAGCTCCTGGCGCGCCTCCATGTCGGTCGACACGTCCTTGGCGGTGAATGGCACGCCCTGCTGCGATAGAAACTCCATCGCTGTCTGGCAGGGGCGTCAGGTGGGCTGGTGGTAGACGACGACCTCGTGGGCCATGTGCGCTCCTCCGCTGGTGACTCTACGCGCCGGCCGTCGGCGTCTGCAAGCCGGCGAGCACGGCGCGCACGGGGGCGGCGGGCGTGCCGACGCTGGTGAGCCACAGCTGGTGGACCGCGCGCGTCGCGCCGACGTGCAGCCGGCGCCGGGCGGCGGCCGTGTCCGGAAAGTGCGTGCTGCTGATCTCGACCAGGACGACGTAGTCGAACTCGAGCCCCTTCACCTGCTCGATCTCGGTGACTTCGACGCCGGGCGCGAAGGTGAAGTCCTGGTGCGCGACCAGCCGCAGGCGGGGTAGCTCGCTGGTGGCGAGCCCGCGGTGGTAGAGCGCGCTCAGGTCCGCGGACGGCGTCAGCAGCGCCACCGAGGCGAGCGGCTCGGCGCGCAGCAGCTCGTGCAGCGCATCGGCCAGGGACGCCACGCACGCGCCGTGGTCGGTGAAGCGGAACAGTTCCACCGGCGGCCCGGAGCGCACGGTGCGCGGCGGCTCGGACTCCTCGGCCAGGTCGCCGAGCAGCGCGCGGGCGAAGGTGGCGATCTCGTGCGAGCAGCGGTAGCTCACCTGCAGCGTGCTCACCTCGGCGCCCGCCAGCCCGAGCTGGCCCAGGAACTCGGCCCACGACGTGAAGCCGCCCGCTTCGGCGAGGTGCTGCTGGGTGTCGCCGGCGAGCGTGATGCTCTGCCGGTCGTCGAGGCAATTGAGCAGCACCTGCACCTCGAGCGGCGAGAAGTCCTGCACCTCGTCGATGGCCACGTGCCGGTAACGCAGCGGGGCGTCGCCACGCCCGGGCAACGCGCCGACGCGCAGTTGCCAGGCGCGCAGGAGCAGGGCCAGGTCTTCCTCGTCCAGCGCCGCCTCGCTCTCCGGCTCGCCCGCCCACCACGCCTGCAGCTCCTCGTGCCGGCGGCGGTTCCAGGCGCACGCGCGGGCGAGCTCGGCGGCAGTGAAGGCCCCGGGCGCCTCGGCCGCCAGCACCTCGCCCAGCGACGCCTCGTCCATGAGTACGCTCGCCCAGTCGTCGATCACCTGTGCCGCCGTGGCGGGTCCGGCCACGCGCGCCACCTGGCGGGCGAGCGCCACACGCAGCGCCGGGTGGAGCTTCAGACGCTGCACGTCGGCCGGCGCCACGGCGCGCAGCTCGCGCGGCAGGCGCGGGAAGACGCGCCGGCACTGCTCCGCCGCCCACTCGCGAAAGGTCCGCACCTGCACGCGGCGCACGGCGAGCGCCGGCAGCACGTGGCTCACGTAGTCGCGCAGCGCGGGCGAGAAGACCACCACCAGGGTCTCCGGAGCGTCGACGGCGGGGTCGGCGTAGGCGAGGTACGCGATCCGGTGCAGCGCCACCGTCGTCTTCCCCGACCCGGCCGTCCCCCGCACCACCACGAAGCCGCTCGACGGGCGGGTGATCAGGTCGAACTGCTCGGGGTCGATCAGACTGGCGATGTCGGGCAGGTGCTTGTCGGCGCGGCGACGGAAGCCCGACAGGCCGCCGCGCAGGTGACCGTGCTCGCCCGCCGCCACGTCGTGCACGCGCACCGCCGCCCCCTGCCCCCCCGCCAGCCGGGGCGGCTCGCGCACCACCGCGCGCCAGCCGTCGCCGTCGGCTTCGAAGATGCCCTCGGGCGCGTCGACGCGGCGCAGGACCTGGTCCCGGATGGTCACCGTGCGCCGCACCGCGACCTCGCCGGTGCGCTCGCGGCCGGCGATTTCCTCTTCGTAGTCCTCGCCCTGGCGGTAGCGGTAGAAGACGCGCGAGATCGGGGCGTTCCGCCAGTCGACGATGGGCAGGCCGGGGAGCATGCAGGTGGTCTTGCCGAGCAGGATGTCGTGCTCGCGGCCCCGCTCGCGCAGCCGCAGGTGAGCGAAGTAGGGCGAGCCCGGGTCGATGTCCGGCGGCCGCTCGGCAGTGCGCAGCTGGCGCAGGAGCGCCGACTGGCGGTCCCACTGCTGCAGCAGCGCCGCCTGGTCCTCGGCCTTGACGCCGTCGCGCAGGGTCTCGCGCAGGTGCTCCAGCTCGCGCACGACCCCGGCCTCCGACGGCACGACCGCGCTGGCGACGGCCGTCAGCCGGGCGTTCACGGCACCGAGCAGCGCCAGCTCTTCTTGGACGATGCGATCCACTCCGGGCCCCTCGCGCGGGGCCGGCCAGAGTAGCGCGTTCCCGCCCGTCGTGCAGCTTGCCCAGTTCGTGGGCAGTACGACGCTGCTTTGGGCACCACCGCCGCCCCCGCGTGGCCTCCAGCCCGCGCCCACACGGCGCACCCCGCATGGCACCGTGCTTGCTCTCGCAGCCGACCAACCATGAAGATGATCGAAGCCATCATCAAGCCCTTCAAGCTCGACGAGGTGAAGGAGGCGCTCTCCCGCCTCGGCGTCGAGGGCATGACCGTGACCGAGGTGAAGGGCTTCGGACGGCAGAAGGGGCACACCGAGCTCTATCGCGGCGCCGAATACGTGGTGGATTTCCTGCCCAAGGTGAAACTCGCCGTCCTGGTCGACGACCCCCGCGTACCGCAGGTGGTCGAGGCGATCATGATGACGGCCCGCACGGGCCGCATCGGGGACGGGAAAATTTTTGTCATGCCGGTCGCCGATGCCGTCCGCATCCGCACCGGCGAGCGCGGACGAGAGGCCATCTAATGACACGAGCGACTGCGAAACGTTGGCTGGGGGTGCTGGGGATCGTGGGCCTGATGGCGGTGGGAATTGGTCATCCTGAACGCGTGCGGGCCGAGGACGCGCCGCCGCTACCGGCCTACTTTGCCGGCGCGAACGCCGATCCCGCCAAGCCCGCCTGGCCCGACCCCACCGGCGCCGCCGCCGGTGTGTGGGCGACGCCGGCGGGCGACGCCAAGGGCGACGCCCCAGCGGCGCTCGCCGTCCCGGATCTCTACGACCGCATCACCCACAACCTGTACTCCATCAACATGGTGTGGGTGCTCATCGCCGGCTTCTTGGTGATGTTCATGCAGGCCGGCTTCATGATGGTGGAAACCGGACTCATCCGCGCCAAGAACGCCGCCCACACCGCGGCCATGAACTTCATGGTCTATCCGCTCGGCTGCCTCGCCTTCTGGGCGTACGGCTTCGCCATCGGCTGGGGGAACTGGTTCAACGGGCCGGTCGCGCCAGGGTGGTACTCGACGCTCGGGCCGGGCACGTCGGTGCTGAATGGCGGCATCGGCCTCGGCGCCGCGGTCGACGCGGCCGGGAACGCCACCGGAGTCTTCAAGTACGGCCTCATGGGCACCAAGGGCTTCTTCTTGAGCGGTGGTCTCGATGACGTGAGCGTGATGGCGCTCTTCTTCTTCATGATGGTGTTCATGGATACCACCGCGACCATCCCGACCGGCGCCATGGCCGAGCGGTGGTCGTGGAAGAACTTCTGTCTGTTCTCGCTGTGGGTGGCCCTGCCGTACTGCCTGTATGCCAACTGGGTGTGGGGTGGTGGGTGGCTGGCACAGGGGGGCCTCAACTGGGGGCTCGGCCATGGCGCGGTCGACTTCGCGGGCTCGGGCGTGGTGCACGCCATGGGTGGCATCATCGCCCTGGCGGGGGCGATCGTCATCGGGCCGCGCATCGGCAAGTTCGTCGGCGGCCGGCCGCAGGCGTTGCCCGGGCACAACGTCCCCATGGTGGTCCTCGGCACGTTCATCCTCGCCTTCGGGTGGTTCGGCTTCAATCCGGGTTCGACCCTCTCGGGCACCGACCTGCGCATCAGCTTCGTGGTCGTGAACACGATGCTCGCCAGCGTCACCGGCGCCATCGCGGCGATGGTCACGCTGGGGGTGCGCGGCCTCAAACCCGATCCGACGATGCTGTGCAACGGCATGCTGGCCGGCCTGGTGGCGATCACCGCGCCGTGTGCATTCGTCGACCCGTGGGCGGCGGCCCTGATCGGGGCGGTGGCAGGCGTCCTGGTCGTGCAGAGCGTGTTCTTCTTCGAGAATCGCGGCGTCGACGATCCGGTGGGCGCCATTTCGGTGCACGGCATGAACGGGCTCTGGGGGCTGCTGGCGCTCGGCATCTTCGCCAACGGCCAGTACGGCGCCGGCTGGAACGGCGTCGTGCGCGAGGAGTTCGTCACCCGCTACGGCTCCGACGGCGTGCGCGGCCTCCTGTACGGCGACCCGTCACAGTTCGTCATGCAGGCGCTCAACTGTGTCGTGGTGGCGGTGTTCGCCTTCGCGATGGCGTGGGTGTGGTTCAAGGTGAGCGATGTCATTACCCCGCTGCGCGTCGACCGCGAGGTCGAGGCCGAGGGCCTCGACGGGCCGGAGATGGGCACCATCGCCTACCCCGACTTCCCCATCCACACCGGCGGCAAGCGCATCGCAGGTTGAACAAAAATCGTCAATCTGTTCTATTGGCGGGGTGACCGCCTCCCCCGCCGCGCGCACCCGGGAACGTATCCTCGAGGGCGCGGCGCGTGCGCTCGCCCGCCACGGCCTCACCAAGCTCGGCATGCACGACGTGAGCCGGCAGGCGGCGGTGTCGCGCGGCACGCTGTACCGGTACTTTCCCACCCGCGACGAGCTGCTGGTCAGCCTGGCCCGGCGCGAAGGGCTACGCTTCCAGGAGCAGGTGGCCGACGCCGTCCGCCGGGCCCCGGCCGGGCCGGCCCGCCTGCAGGTAGCGCTCGAGCACGCCACCCGCCACGCGCGCGAGCACCCCGTGCTGCGCCGCATCCTCGAGACCGACTCCGCCTTCGTCCTGGACGCCATCCGCACGCAGTACCCGTCCATCCGCGCGTTGATCGGCGAGCTGCTGGCCCCGCTGCTGCGCGAGACCAGTCTCGTGCGCGCGCGCGTGACCACCGTCGAGCAGCTGGTCGACTGGCTCACGCGCATGATGATCTCGGCCTTTCTTTTCCCCGACCCCGCGCCCGACGACATGGCCCGGGGTCTCACGGCCGCCTACCGCATGCTGACGCTACCGGCACCCAGGAGACGTTGATGCAGACCTCGATGGACCTGTTTGGCGGCCTGATGATGAGCCCCATCCCCGACCCGTACTCGGTCTACCGCCGCCTGCGGAAGGAGTCGCCGGTGCTGGCGATGGACTCGCGACTCATGGGCATCTTCCATCTGGTCACGCGCTACGACGACGTGCTGGCGGTGATGAAGAACCCGGTGCTGTTCTCCTCGCGTGCCAACGCCCGCGGCGCCGGCCTGGTGATGGGACGCACCATCCTCGAGATGGAGGGCAAGGAACATCTCCGCCACCGCAACATCGTCGCCCCGTTTTTCATGGGTCAGGCGCTCAAGGGGGACCTGCCGAACGTCATCGCCCGCCTGGCGCACGAGCTGATCGACCGCTTCCCGACCACCGGCCACGCCGACCTGGTGCCGGCGTTCACGTTCACCTTCCCGCTGCGCGTCATGGCGCACATCATCGGCATCCCGATCGACGACTACGAGCAGGTGCACGGCTGGGCGCTCGATCTGGTCAGCGTCGGCGACGACCCGCCGCGCGGCTTCGCGGCCGCGCAGGCGATCGTCGACTACCTCGGGCCCATTCTCGCCGAGCGCAAGGCGGCACCGCGCGCCGATCTGCTGAGCCGGCTGGTCCAGGCCGAGGTGGACGGGCATCGGCTCACCGACGAGGAGGTGGTCAGCTTCCTTCGCCTGCTCCTGCCGGCGGGCGCCGAGACCACCTACCGGCTGATCGGCAGCATCCTGTTCGCGCTCCTGACCCACCCCGACGTGTTGGCGGAGCTGCAGGCCGACCGGTCGCTGCTCGACCTGGTCATCGAGGAGACCCTGCGCTGGGAATCGCCGGTGCAGTACATCTCGCGCGAGGCCACCGCGGCGACCGTGCTCTCCGGCGTCGAGGTCCCGGAGGGGGCCATGTTGTCGGTCGTGGTCGGCTCCGCCAACCGCGACGAGCGCCATTTTCCGGATCCCGATCGCTTCGACATCCGGCGCCAGAACGACGACCACGTCGCCTTCGGCCTCGGGCCGCATTTCTGCGCCGGGTCGCACCTGGCGCGGCTTGAGGCGCGCATCGCGCTGACGGCGTTGCTCGACCGGCTGCCGAATCTGCGGCTCGACCCGGGGCAGTCGTGCCGCGTGGTGGGGCTGGCGTTCCGGTCGCCGGATCGGCTGCCGGTGCTGTTCGGGTGACCCGTCTTCGCGGCGTCAGTCCGCGATCGCACGCTGGTCCGCCCCACCCGCGCTGGGTTGTGCTGTGGTGGCGAATTCTGCTGCCTGGTAGCTCGGTTTGTTGTTGACGCTGAGCTTGAGGGGCCGGTAGTGTGCGAGCGATGTTGCCTCGGCATGTCGTTGCCCTGTCCGTCCTCCTGTCGGGGTCGTGGCCGGCGTACGCGTACCGCGATCTGACGGGATGTCCTGATCTGCTCCCGATCAACCCGTTGTCGATCGCCGCGGGCGCACCGGCCAGTTGTGCCGAGGCGGTTGCGAAAGCGGGGAGGCGGTACGTCGAGCGCGCGCTGGGGGCGCATCGGCGCTGTTTCGATCGCGTTCTCTCCGGCGCCGTCACCGAGCCCGCCCCGACGGCGTGCCTGGGGGTCCTCAAGTTTGCGAGCAGCACGCGGATCCTGCCGACGGACCCGGATGCGGCCGAGCGACTGACGGCCGCCGAGGCCGAGCTGACGGCAGCCGTCGTGAGTGCGTGTGACGCGCCGTCCGCCGCGGCGCTCGGATCGTGCGGTGCCACCCCCGATGCGCTGGCCGCGTGCGTTCTCGCCGACCATCGCGAGCACGTCACCCACATGCTGGAACGGCAATACGGGGAAGCCGCCGCCGTTGCGGACCCGGTGGCGCGGTCCTGTCAGCGAGCGGTTGCCCGCGGCGGACAGGGGTTCGTGCGGGCGGTCCTCGCCGCCCAGGCCCGGTGCCTTGCCCGCTTCGACTCGGCGTCCGGCTGGCATCCGGCGCGCCAGTGCCTCGGCAGTATCGAGCTGGGAGTCGACGTGCCGCCCGAGGATGCGCGCACTGCCGGTCGCCTGAGCCGCGCGCGCGAGAAGTTGGCGGCCCGCCTGACGCGCGTGTGCACCCCAGCGGCGCTAGCGGCGCTCGACGCCTGTGGGGCCGATCCGGCGACGGCGACGGACTGCCTCGCGTGCTCGCACCGGCGTGAGGCCCTGCTCATGACCGGCGCGGAGCGGGGTGGGGTGGCGGATCGGCCGACGACCCACTTCGTCAACTGGGCGACGTTGCAGAACCCCGTGCTCGCGAACAGCCGGTTGCTGAAGAACCAGGCGGTCGTCTTCGACGGGGGCTGGTTCTACTTCTTCGTCCCTGGTGCGCTCCTGCGTACGCAGGACTTCATCATCTGGGAAGACGTGAGCGATCCAGACGTCCCCGGGTACTTCGGTGACGTGAGCCGCTTCGACGGCATCTGGCACCAGACCACCAACTGCACCTCGCCGACGACGGGCGAGGTCGAGATCTGCATGACGACGTCGCCGGATCTGATCAACTGGCCGCCCCGCGTGTCGATCACGCCGGCGCTGTTGCCCAACTCGATCATTGACGGCGCCTTGGAACGGCAGGACGGCTATTATTTCCTCGCGTTCAAGGACCGGGTCCTCCAGAAGCCGTTCGTCACGCGCTCGCTCACCGGCGCGATCGACGGCACCTGGGAACCACCGGTGCGCGCCATCGCGGGGTCCGACGATCCGGTCTTCGGCTTTTCCGAGGCCTTTCACTTCCTGCGCGCCGATGGCACGCTACGCGTCATCGGTACGGGCAGAGATCCGGAGCGCTATCGCTGCGCCGAGGCGATTTTCATCTTCTACACCTGCGACCACGAGCCCTGGATCTATTCGATCGAGGCGCCGACGGCCGACTTGGCCAGCTGGACGCAATGGCGGCACGCCATGCCGCTGCGCATTCCCTTCGAGAGTTGGAACACGATCATGCACGCCAACTCCGGGCATCTGGCCGATTGGCGTACCCACGACGGCTTCTTCTACCTCTCGTATTCCGGCTCGGACGACGGCACGAGCTTCAATTACCGTGGACACGGTAAGATCGGGCTGGCGCGCTCGCGCGACCTCGTGCACTGGCGGGTGCCCGGCGACCTGCGCGACTGAGCACCACTCGGCTGCGTTGCATCGCCGCGACGGGCCAGCCATACAGCACTTCCGGTACGCCTCGAGCGTACGCACGAACTCGTAGACTTCGGGGTCGCGGCCGTAGGCGTCGGCGAACACCTTGCCCGCCTGGGCATCGCCCGTGCCGCGCAGGATCTCCGCCTGCTGGCGCGCGTCGGCCATCAGGATCTGCACCTGCTTATCGGCCTCGGACCGGATCTTGCGCGCCTCCTCGTCGCCCTCGGCGCGGAACTTCTTGGCGAGCCGCTCGCGCTCGGTGCGCATGCGATTGAAGACGTTCAGCTCGTTCTTCTCGGGCAGGTCGGCACGCTTGATGCGCACGTCGATGATCTCGATGCCGTACTCGCGCGCCTTCAGATCGCTCTCGGCGGTGACCTCCCGCATCAGCGTCTCGCGCCGCTCGTTGACGACGTCGCGGAGCGTGTGCCGGCCGAGGCGCTCGCGGACGTTCGAGTACACCACGTCGTCTAGGCGCGACTGCGCGCCGCTCTCGGTGCGCAGCGTGCGGTAGTACTGCAGCGGATCGACGATCCGCCAGCGCACGTAGTTGTCTACCACGAGCTGCTGCTTGTCCTTGGTGAGCAGTTCCTTGGGCGACGCGTCGTAGTCGAGCGCGTGCGCGTACTGCCACAAGCTGTAGTCCGCTGACGTGTCAGTCGCGCGGCGTGAACGTGATCGGCATGTGCTCGATGCCCACGATGAAGTTCGACGGCCGGAGTGCCAGCGGCGCATCGGTTTCGAGCTCCACGTCGGGCAGGCGGCGCAGCAGCTCTTCGAACATCACCCGCAGCTCGAGGCGGGCGAGGCTGGCACCCAGGCAGTGGTGCGGGCCCGGCCCGCCGAAGGCGACGTGGGGGTTCGGGCGCCGGGTCACGTCGAAGGTATCCGCGCGCGCGAACTCGCGCTGGTCACGGTTGGCCGACGGATAGAGGAGCAGCAGCTTGTCACCGGCGCGCACGTGCCGGCCGCGCAGCTCCACGTCGCGGGTGGCGGTGCGGTTCATGTTCTGGATCGGCGACACCCAGCGCAGCATCTCCTCGACCGCCGTCGGGATGAGCGCGGGCGTGGCCACCAGCTTGGCGCGCTCGGCCGGGTGCCGGAGGAGGGCTTCCATACCGCCGGTGATGACGTGGCGGGTGGTCTCGTCGCCGCCCACCAGGATGAGCAGGCTCTCCTGCAGCAGCTCCTCGTCGTCGAGACGCTGGCCGTCGATCTCGGCGTGCACCAGGACGCCGATCAGGTCGTCGGTGGCGTGGGCGCGCCGGGCGGCGACCACGCGGCGGTTGTAGTCGGCGTACTCGAGGAAAGCCTGCGAGGCGGCCGCCTGCACCTCCGGAGACGCGGTGGCGGAGGTGGCGGCGATCAGGTCGTCCGACCAGCGGAGCAGCATGTCGTGGTCGGCCGGCTCCACGCCCAGCAGGTCGCCGATCACGATCATGGGCAGCGGCGCCGCCAGCTCGCGGACGAAGTCGCACCGGCCGCGCGGCGCCACGCGGTCGATCAGCTCGCTGCAGATGGCGCGGATGCGGGGCTCATGCTCGGCCACCCGCCGCGGAGTGAAGCCCCGGTTCACCAGGCTCCGGCGCCGCCGGTGGTCGGGGTCGTCCAGGTTGATCATCGACGGGATGGGTGGGGCGTCCGGGCGCGAGCTCATGCGCGAGCAGAAGACCTCGGGGTCGCGCGAGACGCGCAGCACGTCCTCGTGCAACGTGACTCCCCAGACCTCACCCGTCGGGTCCCAGTAGAGGGGCGCATGGGCGCGCATCCAGGCGAAGTGCCGGTGCGGATCGGCGGTGTAGAAGTGACCGTCGAGGAGACGGATGTCGGGAGGCGCAGGGTGCGTGTCCATCGCGGCGCGATGAGAAGCGCCGCACCATGCCACCTGTCAAGGGCGCAGTGGACGCCGCCGGTGACGCACGGTAGATCCGACCCCATGCCGGACCTCCTGGTCGAGAAGCGCGGCCACACGGCGGTACCACCGCGCTTTCAGGGGCGCTGACGCCCGCGATGCCGCGCCTCGTCCTGGCCGCCACCTTCGTCACCGTCCTGCTCGCCGCCGTCGCCGGCGGGCACCTCTACCTGGCCGAGCGCCTGGTCCTCGACCCCGCGCTGCCGGCGCCCGCGCGCCAGATCGCGCTGGCGGCGTTGGCCCTCCTCGGCGCCACCATAGTGCTGCAGCCGGTTACCGATCGCCTGCTGCCACGCCGCGCGGCGCGGGTCGTGGCGTGGGCGTCGTCGGTCTGGATGGGCGGCGCCTTCTTCCTGCTGGTGCTCCTGGCCGCGACCGACGCCTTCGCCCTGCTGCTCGGCGCCGCCGTCCCGCCGGGATCAGCGGCCACCACCGCGGCCCAGGTGCGCGCCCTCGGCGTGGTGGCGCTCGCGGGCGCCGCCGGCGTGACCGGCCTCCGCGCCGCGCTTCGCAGCCCGGCGGTCCAGCGGGTGGAGATCGCGCTGGCGCGCTGGCCGCGCGCGCTCGACGGCTTCCGTATCGTGCAGGTGAGCGACCTGCACATCGGCCCGGTCCTGGATCGGCGCTTCGCGCGTGCCGTGGTCGAGCGCTGCAACGCGCTCGCTCCGGATGTGCTCGCGATCACCGGCGACCTGGTCGACGGCAGCGTCCGGCGACTGGCGGAGGAGGTCGCACCGTTTGCCGCGCTCCGCGCCCGTCACGGGGTCTTCTTCGTCACCGGGAACCACGACTACTACTCGCACGCGGACCGCTGGGCCGAGCACGTGCGGACGCTGGGCATCGTCGTGCTGCGCAATGCGCGGGTCACGATCGGCGACGGCGCCGCCGCCTTCGACCTGGCCGGGGTGGAAGATCACCATGCCCACCTGGTGCACGCGGAGCGGCGTGAAGACGTGCCGCGCGCGCTCGCCGGCCGCGACCCGGCACGCCCGGTCGTGCTGCTCGCCCACGATCCCGCGACGTTTCCGACGGCGGCGCGCCTGGGCGTGGACTTGCAGCTCTCGGGACATACCCACGGCGGGCAGCTGTGGCCGTTCCGGTACCTGGTGCGCCTGGCGACGCCGTTCGTGGCCGGCGTGTACCGGCGCCAGGGGGCCTGTCTCTACGTCAGCCGGGGCACGGGCTTCTGGGGCCCCGCCATGCGGCTCGGGGCCCCGGCGGAGATCACCGAAATCGTGCTCCGCCGCGCGTAACCCGCCCTCGACACCCGCCCATTTTCCGCTCGACCGGCACGGCCCCGCAGTGGTACATCCTGCCCCCACACGGAGGACGCCCATGCACGGACGCAGGGGAAGACTTGGACTGGCGCTGATCGTGGCCGCGTTCGGCGGCAGTGTCGCCTGGGCGGCGCAGCAGACGCTCGATGGCAGGCTGTTCATGGTGAAGAACCCGAACCCGCTCGACGCCGCCAAGCGCAAGGTGGTCTACTTCGCCAAGGAATTCACCAGCACCAACACCATCGTGGGTGACCCGTCGGTGGCCGGCGCCACCCTGCGCGTGACTGTCGACTCGAGCACGCAGTGCTTCGTCATGCCGAGTTCCGGCTGGAGCGCGATCGGCGCAGGCTTCAAGTACAAGGACCCGACCGGATCGCAGGGACCGGTCAAGGTCGCCTTCATCAAGAAGACGGCACGCGGCGTCTTCCTCAACAAGGTGGTGGCGCTCGGCAAGTTCGGCACCGGGCCGCAGCCGCACGTCACGCTGGTGCCGCCCAACCCGGGCGTGCAGGGCGACACCAACTTCCGCATCGCCGGCGGCGACGAGTACTGCGCGTCCTACCCCGCCTCCCTGCTCAGCCCGAACACCGACAAGACGTTCAAGGTGAAGAGCACCCCGGCGCCGGCCGGGTGCACCGTCAGTGCGTGCTCGCCGAGCGGCGCCTTCCTGGACAAGAGCGCCGCGCCGTTCTGAGCCGGAGACGCTATGCGTTCACAGGCCGGATCCGCTTCCACCAGCCGAGGGCCACGAACGCGAGCGCCATCGCCACCAGCTGGAAGCCGAACCAGAACTTGACCCGCGCCTCGCTGACCCCCAGGTCTTCCGGGAAGAGCAGCGAGTAGCCGATCGACCCGGCGCCGAACACGCCCATCACCGCCGCCAGCTCGAAGGCCCACGTCCGGTCGGGCGGCGCGAGTTCGGCCGGCCGGCCGCAGTGCGGGCAGGCGTCGGCGCGGTCCGAGATGTCGTGACGGCAGTCTTCGCAAACGACGAGCGGCATGTGTCCTCCTGGCGTGACGACTAGGGACAGGCTGCCGCCACCGGCGCCGAGCGGGCCACGTAGGCCTTGCCGGCGGTGAAGGTCGTGGTCCCGCCGAACGTCATGCACGAGCGATACGTACCGAGCGTCAGCACGACGTGCACGGGGTCGGGGTTAGCGCCGAGCGTGTGCCCGAGGCCCGCGCCGGCAGCGACGACCTTGATCCCCTTCCCCGGCTTCACGAGCACGGCCTTGATCGGCGGCACCCCGCGCAGCTTGTAGCCGCGGCCGAGGCCGGCTTTCTTCACGTGGCGCCACTGGCTGGCCGGCAGCGCGTAGGTGGTGTCGAACCCGTCGCCGGCACTGGTGACCACACGCAGACTGCCGCCATGCAGCACGGGGTCGTGTGCGCTCCCGTTGCCGTCGCCGAGCGCCACGGCGGGATCGCTCGAGAGCAGCTTCACGCTGTTGGTCTTCAGCACGAGCTGTCGGGCGCCGAGGCGTCGCCCCGACGCGGGCGGCGCCAGGGTGGTCGCGGTCGTAGTGGTCGTGGTCGCAGTGGTGGTGGTGGTGGGCTCCGACCCCACCGACACCACGACCTCGTCGTACAGGCTCGTGTCCATCCCGGTGTAGACGACGCCCGTACCCCCGGTCTGCCCGGGAGCGGCGCCCCCGTTGGGGCCGCCCGCGCCACCCGCGGCGGAGAGCGTCGCGGTGTTGGAGACCGTGCTCTCGTGGACCACCTTGATGCGACCCCCGCTGCCCCCGCCGCCGCTGTCGTTGGCGCTCGAGGTGCCAATGGACCCGGTGCCCCCGTCGGCCGACAACGTGCCCGACAGCGCGACGGCGTAGCCCGCGAGCAGGATGCCCCCGCCCGCACCGCCGCCACCGCCCCGGGAGCCGCCAGGCAGCGTGCCATCGCCGCCCCTGGCGCTGATGGTGCCGGTCACGTCGATCAGGTGCGCGCGGACGTCCATGGCACCGCCACCGGCACCGCCCGCCGTATTGTCCGAGCTGCCGCCGCCGGAGCCCATGTCGATGTCGGCCCCGCTGTCGGTGCCGTAGACCGCACCGCCCGTCCCAGGAGTGTCACCGGCATCCTGTCCCCCCGTCCCGCCAACGCCGCCGTAGCTGCCACCGCCGGAGCCGGAGTTGTTGCTCGCGCTCGCCGTACCACCCCCGCTCCCGGTACCGGTGCCGGGCAGCGACGCCGATGCCGCGTTGCCGCGGCCGTTCCCGTCCAGGATGCCGCCGACGATCACCCGGCGGGCACGCACGGTCAGCACGCTGCCGGACTGGACGTACGCCGTCACACCGGCGGCCACCTCGAACCAATCGTAGCTGTTGGTGGCCTGGGCCGTGAGGCGCAGGTCCCAGGTCACGCTGCTCTCGTCCGCCGGCGGCGCCGGGGTCACGGTGACCGTGGTGGCGTTCACGACCGTCGCGATGGTGTACACACCGTCGTTGCCCGCGCCCGATCCGGCGATGCCGATCCGTTCGCCCACGTGACCGGAGGCGAAGCTGGCCGTGGCCGCCGTGAAGGTGGCGGTGACGGCGGTCAGCACGCCGTCGGCGCCGTGCTGGGTGGCGACGAAGGCGTTCGGGAACGTGGCAGCGAAGTCCGAGCCCGACGTGCCGAAGCTCGGGTCGCCGTAACGCATGACGAACTGCCGGCTGCCCGAGCCCGGCACCGACGGCAGCTGCACCCAGATGGCGCTAGTGCCTGCCGGGTTCCAGGTCTCGACGTAGTAGGGCAACGTGCCACCGCCGTCGCCGGAGATGGCGGTGAAGCGCATGTCCGCCCCATCGGCACGCAGGTGCGCGTAGTCGAAGTTGCCGGAGTCGAGTGAGACCAGCACCTGGTGGCTGGTCACCATCGCGGCACCCAGGTTGGTCGCCGTCAGCGTCCGCTCATACTGGAAGCTCTGGGCGCGAAGAACACTCGCCGAGCCGAGCACCAACACCCCGACCGCCGCAGCTACCCTGCCTGTCATACGCATGCTCCGACGCATGCTCCGACTGTCGGCGCGGCGTCGCCGAGTCTCAAGCGCCGCCCGGGGTCTCCGGGCGCCTCCCCGAACGGCGCGTCAACGGACCGACACCCCCCGGCCGGTGCGAGCGCGGCATCGGCACGCGCCGCGCCCGCTCGCCGGCGCGCGGTGTCATCCGACTGACGTGTGTGGCCCCGGGGTGTTCCGCATCCAGCGATTGCGCCGGCGCGCCCGGCCCGGCACCTGGGACCAATGCTGGCTCGCGTGCGCTCCGGCGCGCTGCGCGGCGTCGACGCGCTGGTGGTGGACGTCGAGGTCGACGTCTCGGCCGGGCTGCCGCACACCACCACCGTCGGCCTCCCCGACGGCGCCGTGCGTGAGGCCAGCGACCGCATCCGCGCCGCGCTCCGCAACGCCGGCTTCGCCTATCCGCAGCGCCGCGTCACCGTGAACCTCGCGCCGGCGGGGGTGCGCAAGGAAGGCCCCGCCTACGACCTGCCGATCGCGCTCGCGATCCTCGCCACCGAGGCCGCTCCGCCCCTGCCCGACCTGAGCCGCTGGTGCGTGCTCGGCGAGCTCGGCCTCGACGGCCGCGTACACGGTGGCCGCGGCACGCTCTCCATCGCCGCCGCCGCCCGCGCCGCCGGCCTGCGCGCCATGCTCGTTCCGGCGGCCAACGCCGCCGAGGCCGCGCTCGCCGGCGGGATCGAGGTGATCGGCGTCGACACCCTCGCCGAGGCGGTCGCGCACCTGCGGGGAGAGACGCCGCGCGCCGCCACCGTGACCGACGTCGAGGCCCTCCTGGCCGCCGCACCACTCGCGGCCGGCGACTTCGCCGACGTGCGCGGTCAGGAGCACGCCAAGCGCGCGCTCGAGGTGGCGGCCGCCGGCGCGCACAACGTGCTGCTCATCGGGCCGCCCGGCTCCGGCAAGACCATGCTCGCGCGCCGCCTGCCCTCCATCCTGCCCCCGCTCGCCATCGACGAGGCCATCGCCGTGACAGCCATCCACAGCGTCGCCGGCCTGCTCGACGGCCGGCCGCTGGTCGCCGCCCGCCCGGTGCGCGCCCCGCACTGCTCGATCTCGGACGCCGCGCTGCTCGGCGGCGGCGTGCCCATCCGGCCGGGCGAGGTGACGCTCGCGCATCACGGCGTGCTCTTCCTGGACGAGCTGCCGGAGTTCCGCCGCAACGTCCTCGAGCCGCTGCGCCAGCCGCTCGAGGAGCGTCGCATCACGGTGGCGCGCGGTGCGGGGACGGTCGCGTTTCCGGCGGCGTTCCAGCTGATCGCGGCGATGAATCCGTGCGTGTGCGGATGGCTGGGGGATGCGTCGGATCAGTGTCGGTGCTCGCCGCCGGTGATCGATCGGTACCGGGCGCGGGTGTCGGGGCCGCTGCTCGACCGGATCGACCTGCACGTGGAGGTGCCGCGCGTGGCGGTGGCGTCGCTCACCGAGGACACGCCGGGCGGCGAGTCCTCGGCGACCATCCGTGCCCGCGTGGTCGCGGCGCGCGCGCGGCAGCAGGCGCGCCTGGCCCGCCTCGGTGTGGCTGTGAATGCGCACGTGCCGGGGCGCGAGGTCCGG
>CAZUDO010000069.1:0-4261 GCA_964618895.1 uncultured Binatia bacterium (SeqCode) | reverse complement strand
GTTGAAACAGCGAGGACTTGGGAGGAGTGAGCGCCGGAACCGAGCCACCGAGATGCTCGAGCTCGTGCGGCTCCCCGGTTTCGGTGACAGGAAGCCGCGACAGCTCTCGGGAGGACAGCAGCAGCGAGTGGCGCTCGCGCGGGCACTGGTGATGAATCCCCGCGTGCTGCTCCTCGACGAGCCGCTCGGCGCGCTCGACCTGAAGGTGCGCAAGGAGCTCCAGATCGAGCTCAAGCGAATCCAGGAGGAGATCGGCATCACGTTTGTGTACGTCACGCACGACCAGGAGGAAGCGCTTGCGATGTCCAACCGGGTCGTCGTGATGAACGCCGGGCACATCGAGCAGATCGGCGCGCCGCGCGAGATCTACGACCGCCCGGCGACGGAGTGGATCGCGAGCTTCATCGGGGACACGAACTTTCTCGAGGTCGACGGTAGCGAGGTCGCGATACGTCCCGAGCGAGTGCGGGTCGCACGCGAAGGCGACGGACTTGAAGGCAAGGTTTCGACGACGATGATCATCGGGCCGATGGTGCAGTGCCTCATCAGGCTCGACGACGGTCAGGAGGTGCTGGTGCGAGAACAGCGTTCAGGTAGCGAGAGTGGAGTCGAAGCGCTCGCGGAGGGCGAGCGCGTCTTTGTTTCTTGGGCCCCGGAAGAGGCCCTCTCACTCGAAGGAGGGAACGAATGAGCGATGAGCTCACTTTGTTGGAGCAGCCCGTCAGCCGGCGCGGCTTCATGGCTGGCGCCACTGCGGCCGCGCTCGCGGTGGCTGGACTCGGGCGTCTTGGTGCGGGTGACGCGTTCGCCGCGACCGAGGCGGCCGGGGCCGACGGGACGCTCGCCTTCTACAACTGGCCGCAGTACATAAACCCGAAGACGTATGTTGCGTTCGAGAAGGCGACCGGCGTCAAGGTCAAGAAGTCGTTCTACGACTCGAACGAGACGCTTCATGCCAAGCTCAAGGGCGGCGCACGTGGCTACGACCTGATCGTGCCGACCGGGTACTTGACGCAGGTCCTCATCAGCGAGAAGCGGCTCGTACCGCTCGACTGGTCGAAGCTCCCGAACGTCAAGAAGAACGTCGACCCGAAGTTCCACAACACGCCGGACGATCCCAAGAGCACATACTCGGTCGTGAAGGACTGGGGAACGACGGGGTTCATGTACCGGACGGACAAGATCAAGGAGCGACCGACCACCTGGAAAGAGTTCTTCGCACTCACGAAGAAGTACTCGAAGACCACGATGGTCGACAGCTCACCCGAGGTGGTCGGGTCGATCGCGACCATGCTCGGCTACTCGTACAACACGGAGGACCAGAAGGAGCTCGACGAGGTGAAGAAGTTCCTGCTCGACCTGAAGCCTCATATCGTCGCGCTGCACTCGTTCAACTACGACACGCTGATCGCGAAGGGCAAGGCGTGGATGGGCCTCGGGTGGAACGGCGACGGGCTCGCCTTGGCGGACATGGTTCCCGCCAAGTACATCGTCGCCAAGGAGGGCGGGGAACTCTGGATCGAGTACTACAACATCCCGGTCGGCGCGACCAACCCCGATGCGGCGCACGCGTGGATGGACTTCGTCTACCAGCCGAAGATCAACGGGCTCGAGACGTCCTTCACGTACTACGGCTCCCCGCTCAAGCGGTCGCTGCTCAAGGGGACGTTGGCCGGCAAGTTGCTCAACAACCCCATCGTGTTCCCGCCCGCGGCGGCAGTCAAGAACCTCGAGCTCAACACGGTCACGGCCAAGGGAACGAGGCTCCGGGAGCGGATCTGGACGGAGTTCAAGGCGTCATAGTCGTTGGCTTCTCACGAGGCTGAGTCATCGGAGCACCGGCGTGGGGAGACCCGCGCCGGTGCCGGCGGCCCTCGGTATCCGGGCTGGCTTGCGCTTCCGGCCGTCGCGTGGTACCTCCTCTTCTTCCTCATCCCGCTCGCGTTCATCGCGGTCACGAGCTTCGGGGAGGTCGTCGGCTTCTCGGACGTCGCCTACACGTGGACGCTCGACAACTACCGCTACCTCTGGGAAGACTTCTTCGGGGAGTTCCACCTCTACCGGAACATCTTCTTCGAGACGTTCAAGCTGTCGGTGATCGGGACCCTGTCGACGCTCGTCATCGGCTTCCCGCTGGCCTACTACATCGCGCGTTACGCAAAGCACAAGACGCTTCTGCTCCTGCTCGTCATCGTGCCGTTCTGGACGAGCTTCCTCATCCGTGCCTATGCCTGGCTGATCATCCTCGACCCGGAGTTCCCGGTCTTTCGCGCGCTCGGTCTCTCGGGGTTCATGGAGCGCCACGAGATCCTGTTCACGCCGAACGCGGTGTACATCGGCGTTGCCTACAACTACCTGCCGCTGATGGTGCTGCCGCTCTACGCGGCGCTCGAGCGGATCGACTGGTCGCTAGTCGAGGCCGCGCAGGATCTCGGCGATCCGCCGTGGCGGGCATTCCGCCGAATTACGCTCCCGCTCGCCCTTCCGGGCATTCTCGCCGGCTCGCTGCTCGTGTTCATCCCGCTGACGGGCGAGTACATCATCCCGGTGCTGCTCGGCGGCAACAAGACGTTCTACGCGGGCAACCTCATCGCGCAGCAGTTCCTCGAGTCCCGAGACTGGCCGCTCGGCTCGGCACTCGCGATGGTCGTCATCGCGGCACTGACGGTCGCGCTCCTCGTGTACGCAAGAGCGCTCGGGCGCCAGGAGCAGCACGGTTGACCGGGCGGCGCCTCCTCGGCGGCTACGCGGTGCTCGCGTACGTCTTCTTGTATGCGCCGATCGCGGTCGTCGTCGTCTTCGCGTTCAACGGGAGTCGCGACGTTCTGTACTGGCAAGGGTTCTCAACGAAGTGGTTCGAGGCGGCGCTCCGGACTCCGGAGATCACGAACGCGCTGAAGCTCAGCATCCTGATCGCGCTCGGAAACGCATTGGTCGCGTGTGTGCTCGGGACGATGCTTGCGCTGGCACTGCCGCGAATGCGACCGTGGGTTCGGACGCCGATCGACGCGCTCGCGTACATGACGCTGGTCACCCCCGAGATCGTCTTCGCGATCGCCGCTCTCGTCTTCTTCGTCCAGGCCGGCAGCCGGCTGGGGATCGAGAGCCCGCTCGGCTGGCACACGATCCTCATCGCCCACGTGGTCTTCAATGCCTCGGTGGTCGCGCTCGTCGTCCGCGCCCGCTTCGTCTCGATGGGGCAGCAGCTCGAGGAGGCCTCGTTCGACCTCGGCGCGGGGCCTTTGTCGACGTTCCGTCAGGTGACACTGCCGCGTCTTGCACCGGCGATCCTCGCGGGCGGGCTCTTGGCGTTCACCTTTTCGTTCGACGACTTCATCACGTCGTTCTTCGTGACGGGGATCGAGTCGGAGACACTCCCCATCTACATCTGGGGGCAGCTTCGGTTCGGCGTCACGCCGGCGATCAACGCGACGGCCGCGATGATGCTCGCCTTCACGCTCGTCATGGTCGTCGTCGCGTATCTCGTACTCAGACGCTCCGGTCAGGAGGGCAAAAGCGCGACGCTACCCGGCGTCTGATCTGCTTTGGAAGGTCTCCGGGGCGCCGTAGAGGCGCCCCCAATGGTGATTGCTACTTGACGATCACCCAGCCGTACATGTTGAAGAACGCGAAATGCGGTGTGACGTTGCACAGGACGAGGTAGCGTCCTGGCGTATCGAACGTGTCCGCCGGCGGCGTCCATGCTCCCTCCACGGGTGCCCCAAGTGCGAGTCGTCCGTTCGCGTCGTTGATGAACAAGTTGAACGGGACCGGGAACGGCGGTACGTCGATGTCGTCCGGCGTCGTGCCCGCCGCGTAGACCGCCGGCTGGTGGAAGCCGGCGACGTTGAACGTCACGTTGCCCCCAGCCGAGATCACGGACGTTCGCGGGATCAGGTTGTCCCTCGCATTCGACGACGAATCGTGCTCGAAGGCCGGCGGCGGAAACGGGCTTCCCGCAGACGGGTTGCCGAAGCGCACGGTCGCGGCCGAATCCGGCCCGGCGAAGACCCCGGCCGGTATGAGGAGCGCCACCGCCGCACTGAGGAGCATCGCTCCGATCACCCAGCGTTTGCCTCTCTTCATCATCCCTCCCTTGCTTTGATTGGGCGACGCTAGATCGAAATGCGCGCTGATGTCAAGCCGGCGTCGGGAGACTAGCCCGGCGGAAGCTGGCGACGCCGATCGTCGCCAGCGACGTGAGGCCCGCGACGCTGAAGGCGAGCGCGGTCCCGCCCATGTGCGCGAGCCATCCTGCGAA
>CAZUDO010000068.1:0-82198 GCA_964618895.1 uncultured Binatia bacterium (SeqCode) | reverse complement strand
GGCAGCCAGTTTCGGCTGGAGGTGGACGGCGAGGAGTTCTTCATCGATCTGCTGCTGTTCCACCGCCGCTTGAAGAGCCTCGTGGCGATCGAGCTGAAGATCGGCAAGTTCCAACCCGAGTTCGTCGGCAAGATGCAGTTCTATCTGACTGCCCTCGACCGGCAGATGCGCGAAGCGGACGAGAACCCCAGCATCGGCATCATCCTGTGCAAGGAGAAGAACCGCACGGTCGTCGAGTACGCCCTGTACGACGCCCGCAAACCCATCGGCGTGGCCACCTACCGGCTGGTGAAGCGCCTGCCCAGGGAACTCAAAGGCATGCTCCCCTCACCGGATGAGATCGCCAAGCTGCTGGAGGCGACAGAATGAGCGCGATCGAAGGATTCTGCGATGTTCGCAGCGAGCCGGCCGACCTCAACAAGGAAGCAGCGGAGCTGGCGACGAAGATTGAGGAGAACTGTGAGGAGTTGGGGATATGAGGGCGGGTTGGACCATGAGAGCAGTGAATGACCTGGCGTATGTAAGCCGCGGCAGGTCACGTCATCGCCCACGGAATGAACCTGCCCTTTATGGTGGCGAATACTCCATTACTACACCAGGATCCAGGGTCACCCTCCGTCGGAGGCGGAGATGCAGCGTTACTTCAGCGTATCCCCACCCGCGGTCCATGAGATGGTCCTCACGCTGGAGGCGCGCAGGCTTATCGAGCGGCTCCCGGGTAAGGCGCGATCGATCCGCGTCTTGGTGCGTCGTGACCAGCTACCCGACCTTGAGTAGCGCCACTACAGCCACCCGGGCGTGGTCTAACACGGCGTTGGAGCGGACCCGCGCAGAAACGGCTCGTCATGGCCGGGCCCCGGTGCGCGCGCGCTACTCAACGCCAAGTCGTTAGCCGCCGGGCGCAACGCGATCCACACACGCAGTGAACTCGAGAAGAGGCCGAGCCATGAAATCATGCCGCACCACGATCCGACGCCTCGCCGTAACGGCCGTTGTCATTCCCGCAACGCTGCTGTCCGTGAGCTGTCAGCGGGGCGCGTCACCGACGAAGGAGCCGACCGCACCGAACTCGGCACAAATTCTCGTGCATGCCGACATCGTGACCATGAACCCGGCGCAGCCCTGGGCCGAGGCGATTGCCTGGCGCGACGGCCGAATCATTGCCATCGGGTCGCGGGGTGAGGTCGAGGCGGCAGCGGGCGCGAGTGCCAAGGTGACCGACCTGGGCGGCAAGACCGTGACCCCGGGATTCATCGAGACCCACTCGCACACGCTCGACTACGGTGCCACGCTGGGCTTCATCGACGTGTACCCGTCGACCACGAAGAGCATCGCCGAGCTCCTGGAGAAACTCCGCACCGCGAAGCCCGACGCGAAGGGGTGGGTGGCGGTGTATGGCTTCGACATCCAGCTCTACAAGGACAAGCGGCCCATGACCCGCGCCGATCTCGACGCGGTCCGTAGTGACGTGCCGGTCTTCGTCATCGACCAGTCGGGTCACGCCGCCACCGCCAACACGAAGGCGCTGGAGATGGCGAAGCTGACGCCGAAAACGCCCAATCCTCCGGGCGGTGAATACCTGAAGGGTGCGGACGGACAGCTCACGGGGCGGCTGATCGAGCTCTCGGCGATGTTCGCGGTCTTTCCCCCTCCGACCTCGACGGTCGAGACCGCGATTCGCGGCGCGAACGCGCACGCCCGCGTGGGTATCACGACCTCCACCGAGGGGGGGATACTGAGCGACGTGGCGCCGGCGATCTTGCTTGAAGCGTCGTCGACGCCCGAGTGGCCGGTGCGGATGGTCGCTGGCTTTGCCTACATGGAGCCCAAGGTCCGCGCGATGGTCTCTGACCGCGCCAAGTACGAGAACGCGATGACGAAGTACCGCTTCGTGAAACTGTGGAACGACGGTTCCTCGCAGGGCGGCACCGCGCTCATCAAGGGGGGCTACGTGAACTTCCCGGGGGCGAATCCGCCGGTCTTCATCAAGCCCGAGGACCTCGAGCAGCAGGTGAAGTGGATCTTCGCGTCGGGGCTCGACCCGCACGTGCACTGCAACGGCGACCAGGCGACCGACTGGTACCTCGACGCGATCGAGTACGCCATCAAGGAGACGGGCCGCACGGACGTTCGCCCGGTGATCATTCACGGGCAGTACATCCGCCCGGACCAGTTCGAGCGCATCGAGCGCATCCGGACGGACTCGGGCGTGACGGTGGCCATCTCGTTCATGACCGTACACCTCGACTACTGGGGCGACATGCACCAGGTGAACACCTATGGCCCGAAACGCGCTCAGCGGATCACCGCCGTACGCGACGCCATCACCCACGGGATTCCGTACGGCCTGCACAACGACGCTCCCATCACCCCGCCGAATCCGCTGCACTCGATGTGGACCGCAGTCATGCGTCGGGCGCCCAATGGCACGGTGTTGGGCCCCGATCAGAAGTTGACCGCCGAGGAGGCGTTGGCTGGCTACACCCGCAGTGCCGCCTGGCTCCTGCGGATGGAGAACGATGCCGGCACGCTCGAGACTGGCAAGGACGCGGATCTCACGATCCTCGACGCCAATCCGCTGAAAGTGGATCCGGACCGGATCAGGAACATTGGCGTCGTCGGGACCATCGTCGGAGGAAGGAAGGTCGGGCGCCAGGGGCTTGGCGCCGCCGACGAGCATGATTGAGAGTCGACCAAGCCGCAGTGCTACGTCGCCGCGCGACGGAACTTGACCAGGACGACGTCCTCGCTCACGGGCACGAAGATCGCCTGCACCACCAGGTCCGCGCGGATCTCCTCGGGGGGGCAGTCGAGCAGCTGGCTCTGGAAGTGGATGCCTTCGTCCAGGAGGACGTCGATCACGTTGTACGGGACCTCGCCCTCGAACGCCGGCAGGGTCGGGCCGTGCACGATGGTCCACGTGTAGATGCGCCCGCGTCCGCTCGCGAGCTCCCAGCGGTAGCGCCGGGACAGGCACTGCGGGCAGGCCGGCCGCGGATAGTGCCGCCAGGTGCCGCAGTCGGAGCACCGTTGGAACCGGAGCTCGCCCTTGCGGGTTGCGTCGTAGAATTCGCGATTGTCGAGGGTGATCTGGGGCAGGGGGCGGGTGCGGGTGATCGCCTGCTCGCGTAGATTGGCCATCGCCGTCATCTCCTCAGGATGACCGCCCCGGTGGGGTCGGTGTTCGCGCCCGCGAGCAGGACGAGCTCGCACCCGACCACCTGCGCGGTGGAGGTGCCGCGGATCTGGCGGACCGCTTCCAGGTTGTTGTTGAGGCCGTGAATGAACGCCTCGGACAGCTGTCCCCCGTTGGTGTTGGTCGGCAGGTACCCCGTGTCGAAGCGGAGCGCGCCCCCGCTCACGAACGGCCCGCCGTCGCCACGATCGCAGAAGCCGTAGTCCTCGAGCGCCATGATCACGAACGAGGTGAAGAAGTCGTAGCAGAAGAACGCGTCGATGTTGGGCGGGGTGAGGCCGGTGTTGTCCCACAGCTGGCGGCCGACACGGACCGCGCTGTCCTGGTCGCGGTCGCGCGCGAACAACGTCGAGAGCCGGATGTGATGCGAGCCGGCGGCGAGCGCGCCGGCATGGATGATCGCCGGGCGCTGGCGCAGGTCGCGGGCGCGCTCGAGCGAGGTGACGATCAGGGCGCACGCGCCGTCGGTCTCGATGTTGCAGTCGAAGACGCGCAGCGGGTCGGCGACGACGCGGGAAGCGTGATGGTCCGCGATCGTCATCGGCTGGCGCATCACGGCATGGGGGTTACGCCCGGCGTGCGTGCGGAACGTGACCGCCACCTCGGCGAAGTGATCGTCCGTGGTCCCGTACTCGATCATGTGGCGACGCGTGATCATCGCCATCTCCTGAAACGCACTCACCAGCCCGTGCGGAACGTGCCATTGGTTGAGGCCGGGCAGTCGATCCGCCAGGCGCTCCCAGTACCGGCCACCGAGGAGCGCGTCCTTGCCGAACACCGACGTCTTGCCGCGCGCCCGCGAGCGGAAGACCAGGACGGTGTCGGCCATGCCGGCGGCGATCGCGACCGCCGCGTGCACGAGCACGCTGACCGAGCCACCGCCGCCCCAGCTCGTGCTCGCCTGGTAGCGGATCTCGGGATTCCCCAGGACGGCGAGCAGGTTCTCCTCGTCCGTGGTCTCCATGTCGTAGCGCACGACCCCGTCGATGTCGCGGGGCGAGATGCCGGCATCGTCGCAGGCGTTGAAGATCGCCTCGACCGCCATGTCGAACTCGGAGCGACCGAGACTGCGCGCGAACGGCGTCTGGCCGATCCCGACGATGGCCGCTTTGTCGCCGATCGCGTTCACCGGAACTGGACCGGCATCCGGACGATGCCGTTCATGAGCGTCGAGCGCAGCGGGACGACCTCGCCCGCCGATGCGAGGTCCGGAAAGCGCCCGAGGAGCTCCTCGAACAGCACGCGTGCCTCCAGCCGCGCCAGGCTGGCGCCGAGGCAGAAGTGCTCGCCGAACCCGAACGACACGTGCATCGGCTCCGCGGGGCGCGCCACGTCGAAGGCGTCGGCGGTGGGGCCGAAGACCTCCTGGTCGCGATTGCCCGATGCGTACAGCAAGAGGACGTAGTCGCCGGCGGCGATCCGTTGCCCGCGGAGCTCCGTGTCGCGCGTCGCCGTGCGCGCGAAGCTGCGGATGGGCGTCACCCAGCGCAGCATCTCCTCGACGGCGCCGGGAAGGAGGGCGGGGTTCCGCGCCAGCGCGCGCCGCTGGTCCGGGAACTCCAGCAGCGCCTTCGTCCCGCCGGCGATCAGGTTGCGCGTCGTCTCGTTGCCGGCGACCAGCAGCGTCATGCAGAACAGCAGGAGCTCCTCGTCCGCGAGCCGTTCCCCGTCGACCTCCGCCGCCGCCAGCGCCGAGAGCAGATCGTCGTGCGGCTGCGCGCGCCGCTCGCCGAGCTTGGCGTAGAAGTACGCGAACAGCTCGCCCACGTGCTGCATCGACTCGGGCGACGTGCCGGTGTCGGCTGCCGCGATGATGGCGTCGGACCAGCGCTTGAAGGTCTCCCGGTCCTGGGCCCCGACGCCCAGCATCTCGGCGATGACCAGCATCGGTAGCGGGACGGCGACCGCCTCGATGAAATCGTGCGTCTCGCCGGGCCGGATGGCGTCGAGGCTCTCCCGGGCGATCGCGCGGATGCGTCCCTCGAGCCCGGCCACCATCCCCGGCGTGAAGGCGCGGCTCACCAGCTTGCGGTAGCGGTTGTGGTGCGGCGGATCCATGAAGATGATCGACGGCGGCGCCTCCGTCATCGTGCCGTCTCGCAAGCCATCGTGGATCAGGACGCCGCGCCCGGAGCAGAACGTCTCCGGGTTCCGGCCCACGTGCAGGATGTCGGCGTGCTTGGAGATCGCCCACAGGCGCGCGCGCTCACACCAGTACACCGGCGCACTCTCGCGCAGCGAGCGAAACGCGGCGTCCGGGTCGGCGAGGTAGAACTCGGGGTCGTCCAGCGCCAGCACCGGCGGCGTCGCGCCAGGAATCGGCATCGAACACTTGTAGGCGATGGTTGCGGCGGACCGCAATCCCGCACCGCCGAGCACCGTACCTTGTCGCCGTTGCGGACGCGTACTCGACCAGGATTGTGTGTGTGGTCTGGCGTATGGTTGGTGAGCGGTGCGCGGATATGGGCGCCCGCTTCGCCGACCAGCGTGCCTGCGACCGGTTCTGGCTGGCGTAGCATCGGGAACCCGAGCTGCGCTAGAACCGACCCGATGCGACGCCGCGTCCTGACCGCCCTCGCGATCCTCGTCGGCGCCGTCGTGGTCCTCGTCCTGCACGACATGGTGGACCTGGGCGGAAACGCTGCCGCCACCTCCGGCGCCCCGCTCCGCGACCGCCTCGCCCGCATCGCCGACCGTCCGACCCTCGTCCTCACCCATCACGGCCGGAAGACCGGCAAGTCCTACGACGTGACCATCTGGTTCGTCGTCGACGGTGACACCGTCTACCTGACGACCATGGACCGGAGCCGCCACTGGGTCCGGAACGTGCAGCAGGCGCCGCAGGTGCAGCTCCAGATCGGGCCCGAGCGCTTCACGGGCACGGTCACCCCCGTCACCACTGCCCCGGACAAGCGCCGCGAGTACGATCTGCTGGTGCGCAAGTACTGGATCATACGTGTGATGAATGCCCTCGGGAGCCTGGCGGGGCGCGCCCCCGTGGCCGTCCTCGACCAGAGCGCGGGCGGCTTCTTCCGCGTCGACCTGTCCTGAACCTTTCGCCGTCTTCCGGGTACTGCTAGGCCGGGGGAGGGAGGTGCCCGATGCTCGCGTCCATGGCCGGCTATCGCGTCTTTCGGATCGCGTCGATGGTGGCAGCCGCCTTCACGCGCTACGAGCGGCTGCGCCTCCGGGAGCGCCTGGGATGGTCCCCGACGCCGGCCGACTGGGACCGCGCCCACGAGCGCACCGCGGCGGCCCTGCACGACCTCGGCGTCGAGCTGGCCGGGCTGTTCGTCAAGGTCTGCCAGGTGGTGGGCGCGCGCGCCGACGTGTTCCCCGCGCCCTTCATCCGTCGCCTGGGTCGCTTCCACGACCGCGTGCCGCCGCGCCCGTGGAGCACGCTCCGCCCGCACGTCGAACGCGAGCTCGGCCGCCCGCTGGCAGAGGTGTTCTCCCACGTCGACGAGACGGCGCTGGCCGCCGCGTCGCTGGCGCAGGTGCATCGTGCCACGCTGCGCGACGGGACGCCGGTGGTGGTGAAGGTGCAGTACCCCGAGATCGCCCGCCTGGCGCGCGTCGACCTGAGCAGCCTCCGGCGGGCGCTGACGGTGGTGGCGCGCCTTGAGCCCAACTTCGACCTGCGCAGCGTGGTGGAGGAGGTGGCGGAGTTCGTCGGCCTCGAGCTCGACTTCGCGCGCGAGGGCGAGTCCACCGAGCGTGTGCGGGCGGCGTTCGCGGACGATCCGGTGGTGCGCGTGCCGCGCGTGCATCGCGCGCTCTCGACCGGGAAGCTGCTGGTCCTCGAGTACCTCGACGGCGTCAAGGTGACGGAGCTGGAGCAGCTGCGCGTGGCCGGCGCCGACCTCAGGCGCGTCGCCGCGTGCGTCGCGCACGTGTACGCCACCATGATCTTCCGCCACGGTTTCTTCCAGGGTGATCCGCATCCGGGGAACCTCCTCGTCCTCCCCGGTGACGTGATCGGGCTCCTCGACTTCGGCCTCGCCAAGGAGCTGCCGGCGGGCTTCGGTGACGCCATCGCCGCCATGATCCTGTCCGGCCTGGTGGGCGACGTGCCGGGCACGCTGGCAGCGGCGCGCAGTGCCGGCTTCGTGGTCGAGGACGGCAACCCGGCGGCCATCCCGGCGCTGGTGATGGCGCTCATGGGCGAGTACAGCGACGACCTGAGCCTGGTCGACCTGCTGGCGCAGAATCGCGTCGCGCGCGTGCCGAGCCATTTTGCGCTCATCGCGCGCGTCATGATCCTCCTGAACGGGCTCTCGCACACGCTGGCGCCGGGACAGATGCTGATCCAGCGCGCGCTCATCGAGGAGCTGGCGTCGCGGGCCCCGGGCGGCGACGCCGTGCCCGACGGGCTGCCCCCCGGGCCGACCATGCCGCCGCTCCTGCAAGCACTCCGCTGGCTGCGCTGGCCAATCCCGTTCATGGAGGAGTGCGGCGCGACCTACGGCGACGCCTTCACGCTGCGCATCCCCGGCCGGCCGCCGATGGTGTTCATGAGCCACCCCGACGCCATCCGCGACATCTTCACCGGCAACGAAGAAGAGCTGCGCGCCGGCGAGGCCAACGTGGTCCTCGAGCCGCTGCTCGGCCGGCAATCGCTCCTCCTCCTCGACGGGAGCGAGCATCTGCACGAGCGCCGCCTGATGCAGCCGCCGTTCCACGGTGAGCGCATGCAGGCCTACGGGGAGGCGATGGCGCGCATCACCGATGGGGTGGTCGACCTCTGGCCCGTCGGCCGTCCGTTCCCCGTCCATGCCGAGATGCAGAAAATCACCCTGGAAGTGATCCTGCGCACCGTGTTCGGCATGGACGAGGGCCCGGCGCTGGTCGATCTCCGCCGGCAGCTGACCGAGCTGCTCGGCATCATCGCCAACCCGCTCCTGGTGGCCAGCATCGCGGCCAACGGGGCGCGCAGCCGGGCGGTCGAGCTGCGCGACAGCGTCGACCGCATCCTCTACGCCGAGATCGCGCGCCGGCGCGCGGCCGGCACGGCGGGGCGGACAGATGTCCTTGCCATGTTGCTCGACGCCCGCGACGAGGCCGGCGTGCCCATGACCGACCGGCACCTCCGCGACGAGCTGGTGACCACGCTCGTCGCCGGGCACGAGACCAGCGCCACGTCGCTGGCGTGGGCGGTGCATCACGTGCTCGCGCATCCCCCGGTCCTGGCGCGCCTGCTGGCCGAGCTGCGCGCGGCGCCCGACGCGCCCGACGCGCTGGCGCGCCTCGAGTACCTGGACGCGATCGTGAAGGAGACGCTCCGCTTGACGCCCATCATCCCGCTCGTCGGCCGGCGGCTGGTGCGGCCGCTCCGCATCGGCGGCTACGACCTGCCCGCCAACGTGGTGGCGGCGCCGTGCATCTACCTGGCGCATCGACGCCCCGAGCGCTGGCCCGATCCCGAGCGCTTCGATCCGACCCGCTTCCTCGGCAGCCGGCCGACGCCGTACGAGTTCCTGCCCTTTGGCGGCGGCGTGCGGCGCTGCGTCGGGATGGCGTTCGCGCTCTACGAGATGAAGATCGTGCTGGCGCGCATGCTGTCCCGCGTCGCCCTGCAGGCGGCGCCCGGGTACGCGGTGCGCGTGGTGCGGCGCAGCATCACGTTGGCGCCGTCGGAGGGGATGCCGGTGGTGGTGGGGGCGCGGGCGGCGTAGCCGACGTACGCCCGGAGCGAATGGGGCGCGGCCGCGACTGCACGGCAGGTCCGCTCGCCCGCTGCGGGCTCAGCACGTCAGCCGCGCGGTGAGCCACTCGGCGACCAGCTGCAGCTCCTCGTCGCTGATGGTCGTGATCTCGGAAACCTTCCTCGGCCCATGTGCGCCGCAGCGATTCACTCGTCCGTGTCGACGTCGTGCGCGATATCCGCAAACGCGCCGAGACGTTCGTCGGCCGGTCCGACGAGTTCGGCCAGCTTGGTGCGGACGAAACCGCGGTCCAAGGCTGCCCCCTGGTCACGGAGAATCGCTTCGATGTCGGCAAGGTCCTTGCGGCGGTAGAACATGAGCTTCAGTACGACGAGGTCCTCCGCGCCGAGAATCCAGACGGGGCGGCCGAGCAGTGGGACCTGCCGCCTGCGGTCAGCGAGCTCGGCGTAGTAGGAAATTGCAGGGACGAAGACGTCGACGCGCATGTTCCCGATCGTGCCGCGAAACTGTCCGTCCGCGAGCGCTTGCCGATCGAGCGTGGCGCGATCTGCCGATGGGACGAAGCTCGCGGCGCACAGCGCATCGAGCGCATGGTCGAGCCCGGTTGCCGGCGGCACGAACACATTGACGTCAACGTCCACGGTCGCACGTGGCGCTGCGTAGTAACCAAGGGCGATGGCGCCGCCAATCGCATACGGGATACCTCGCTCGTCAAGCCGGTCGGCAATGCCCCGCGCAATCTCGGGTGCCGTCAGCGGCTCAGCCATGTCGGCCAGCGGACGCCAGGCGTCGCAGCAGCATCCGGGTGGACTCGGGCACCGGATCGACGCGGGCGAGCCGGGCGGCGCCGTCCGGCAGACCCTGGAGCACCTGCATGGCGCCGCGACACGCTGCCTCGATGGCGTCAGCACGCTCGACGAATGAACGACCTCGCCACGTCGCGTGAGGTTCGAGCAGTCGCCACGTCCTTGCCATGACTGTCCTACGGAGGGAATACCCGTCGTCCGTGGCGAGAACAAGCACGGGGCCGGGGAGGTGCGAGCTGATCGCCGTGCCGGGTTCGATCATCTGCCGGATGGGACCGTCCTGGCCGCGTCGTCTCCGGCCGCACCCAATGGCGTGTGGCCTGCATCGAGTACCGCCGCGTTCGGCTGAAAGGGACGTTACGTCAACACCCCCGGTTATCCCGACCGGACCTTGCCTGCGGGCGCTCGACGGTGACCCGGGCGCGGCGCTGGTCCTGCTCGGCGACTCGGCCCGCCTGGGGCTGGTTGCGCTCGATTCCATCCGCGCCCTCCCAGGCTGGGAGGCTCTGGAAGCGCAGGTGTGTGCGGCGGCCGCGGCCAGCCACAGTCGCGCTAGCCCCTTCGCGGCCCCGCGGTCTGGTGGTAACTACTGGTCGGACGACACGAATCGTACTTGGAGGAGGGCGCCGTGACGAGGGGCAACGGTATCGTTCTCGGTTTCGTGAGCGGCGCCATCGTCGTCGCGCTGTACGTCGCGCTCCTGTTCGGCAGTGCCGGCCGGTGGGACCTGCCCATGTTCTGGACCTACGTCGGCGTCTGGGCGGTGACGTGCGTGGTCGGCCCGCTGGTGATGGGTCCCGACCTCGTCGCGGAGCGCCTCCTCCCTGGCCCCGGCGGCAGGGACTACGGCTTCACCATCGCATTCGTTCCCCTCTTGCTGGGGCAACTCGTGGTCGCGGGCCTGGACGTGGGGCGGTTCCACTGGAGCGACACCGTGTCGCCGGCCGTGCAGGTCATCGGGTTGGCGGCGATGGCGATCGCCCTGGCGACGATGCTCTGGGCGACGAGCGTCAATCGCTTCTTCTCGTCGGTGATTCGGATCCAGACCGAGCGGGGGCATCGCGTGATCACGGCTGGTCCCTACCGCTTCGTGCGCCACCCCGCCTATGCGGTCACCCCGCTCCTGTTCGTCGGCGGCGGCCTGGCGCTCGGCTCCTGGCTGGCCACGCTGATCGGTCTGCTCCTGTTTGTCGCGGTGATACGCCGGACGGCCGATGAAGATCGCATCCTGCGCGCAGAGCTGGAGGGCTATGACCGCTACGCCGAACGGGTCCGCTACCGGCTCTTCCCCGGTGTATGGTAGGGGGGCCGAAAGGAGGATCGTATGCCCACCTCCAAGTCGCAGGGCAGTCTCTACGAGCGCCCGGGTGGCGTGTACAGCATCGCGACGGTGGTCGACGATTTCAAGGTTCCCAAGGCCGAGCAGGGCGAGCTGCAGGCGATCGTGCAGAGCACGTACGGCGACATCGTTGTCGGCAAGCGCGCGTGACCGCTGCCACGCCGTCGTAGCTGCGCGCCGTGCGAGACGAATCCAGCAAGACCGCCCTCGCGGCGGCGTTCTACCGCGCGCAGCATCATCTGCACGACCAGCCGAAGCTCTTCGACGACCCCTTCGCACATCGGCTGCTGACCGCCGCCGAAATGGCGGTGTTCATCGAACGGCGCGTGCGCGACGGGCTCGAGCAGGGCATTCCCGACGGCGACGTCCAGACGGTACTGGCGCGGACTAGGAGTGCGGAATGACGCAGCCCTCCGGGGGTCCCGGTAGCCCGGCCGCCGCCGTGCCCGCGGCACCGCTCAGCGAGTCAGCCGCGCCGTGAGCCACTCGGCGACCAGCCGCAGCTCCTCGTCGCTGATGCCGTGCGCCACCGGGAACTCGCGGTACGTGAAGTCGCGGACGCGCGGCGCGAGCGCGTCACGGGTGGCGTGTCCGTTGGCGACCGGCAGCACGTCGTCGTACGTGCCGTGCGCCACCAGCACGGGCACGTGCGCGATCGCTTCCGGCGCGGCCGGCGTCTCGAACAGCGTGGCCGGGAAGCGCCCGGAGAGTGCGATCACGCCCGCCAGCCGCTCGGGCGCCGCGCCGAGGACGCCGAGGCTCATCATCGCCCCCTGGCTGAAGCCGAGCAGGTAGGTGCGCTCTGGGTCGGTGCCGAGTCGTGCCGGGGCCTGCGTCAACCAGGCGATCAGCTCGGCGAGCGCCCCGCGCGCCTGCGCCACGTCCGGAACGATCTCACCGCCCCGCCGGAAGTCGATCTGGAACCACGCGTAGCCGGCGACGTACGGGTGCGGGGCGCGCAGGCTCACCACCGTGCAGCGGGGATCGAGCGCGCGGGCGAGCGGGAAGAGGTCGTTCTCGTCGGCGCCGATGCCGTGCAGGAGGACGACGAGCGGCGGTGGGCCCTTGCTCGCCTGCCGTGCCGGGGCCACCCGTTCCACCCACTCAGTCATCGCTGCCGTCCTCCCGTCCTCGTGCGTCGCGTCGCGGCACGCCGCCGCCAGCAGCGCGAGCGCCATCATCCCGCAGCGATGCCTCAGGCCGCTACCTGCACGCGGTAGCGGAGCACGGTCTCGCCGCCGGCAGGCACCGGGACCTCGAAGCCGAGCGTCGCCGCGTCCACCTTGACCGACGGCAGGCTCGACTCGACCACCTTCCAGTCGCCGCCGACCGGCTCGCGCAGCGTCACCGTGACCGCCTCCTTCTTGTGATTGCGGAAGGTCAGCTCGAAGGCAGCTTCCACGCTGTAGGGCTTGGTGCCGAGCTGCTTGAAGTCGGTCTGCGCGCGCGACACCACCAGGTCGAAGGCGTCGCCGACCTTGAGGCGCACGACTTCGTCCTTCGGGGTGTGCTTGATGGCATCCTCGCCGATGAACTGCTCGGCGCCCGACTTGTCTTCCTTGTAAAGACGCACCGTGCCGGCCGGGAGCGGCATGCCCAGGTGGCTGGCGGCGTCGTTCTTGAACTGCAGAAACACGCTCACGGGCAGGTTGCGGCCGAGGTCGCCGAGCGGCGAGCGGTACCAGGCCGGTTGGCCGACCACCAGATACGTCTTGGTGAGCGGCACGGCGCCGGCGCCGAGCAGGCGCATCTGCTTGGTCTCGTTGTCGGCAAGTGTGGTGCGCCGGTCGAGGGTGTAGAGGTGGTACTCGAAGAACTCCTCTTCGGCGAAGCGTGGGGCGCGCGCGGCCCTGGCCATCGGCATCGCTTCCATCATGGCGATCTCGGGCGGCTTGGCGCGATGCACCTGGCCGGCGACCAGCTTGAGCGTGGCGTCGTCGTAGCGCGCGCCGCTCTGGTTGGTGAGCGTCACCCAGCCGGTCACGTCGGCTTTGGTGTCGTCGCTGTTCACGAGCGCGACGTAGTCCGCTGCCCAGCCGAGGCCGCCGGTCAGGTACGACACCTCCACCCGGTGCTTGGCGGGCCCGCTGTTGGCGAGCCGCCAGAGGAGCGTCGGCCGGGCGTACAGCTCGTCCGGCAGCTCCGGCAGGACGACGCGCCCGGGGTGCCCGACGGCGATGCGGTCGCCGATGCGGTAGACCGGCCCGCCGTTGGTGGACAGCAGCACGGCCGGCGTCGACTGCGTCTTCAGCTCCTCGTCGGTCTGGAGCAGCTCGACCTGACGGCCGACGTATTTTTCCATCAGCTTCTCGGGCGAGATCAGGTCGAAGACGTAGTTCTGCTCGACGACGGCGAGCGCGTCCGGTGCGGTGGTGGAGTGCACGGCGACGGTGCGCGGATCGATCTTGGCGGCCACGTCCTCGAAGCGGAGCGCGCTCTCGCCGGAGGGCAGGGGGATCTCGCGCGTGTCCTTCACCAGGGCGAGGTCCTGGTTGTAGATGGTGATGGCAACGTCCTTCCGCGTGTCGCGGCCGACGATGGGGAGGGGATCGGCGGCGCGGGCCTCGGTCAGGGCGAGGGCGACCAGGAGCGGGGCGACACGGGTAGCGTGCATGCTGCCACTGTAGCGCTCCTCGCGGCGCAGACATAGGACGACACCCTTCCCGCGCGGCCGGCGCCGGAGTAGAGAAGCGTCATGGAAGCGACCGTGCTGGCGGCCGTCATCGCTGGACTGATCGCCTGGACGGAGGTCGCGCAGGGCAGCCCGCCGCCGCTGCGGGTGGTGCTCGCCTCGGGCCAGCGGGCCGCCGACGGTGTGGGGATTGCGTCGTTCGGCGAGGTCCGGGCGCGTACGGCGCGCGACGTGACCTTCCTGGGCGACAGCAGCGCCATCGTGGTGCGGACCGCCGACAGTACCGTGCGCGTTCTGGCGGCCACCGGCGACCCGCTCCCCGCCCCGCTGCAGGGATCCTACAACGTCGTCGCCAGTCCGACCGTGAACGCCGCCGGCGTCGTGGCGTTCGGTGCGACCCTGAATGTTTCGGGGTCGTCCGTCGCCGGGGCGTTCCTGTACGAGGGCGCCGGCCCGCGTCTCGCGGTGGCGACCGGGTTCCTGCCGGGTCGCTTGACGCTCAACGGGAGCGGCGACCTGGCCTACGCGCGCGGACAGACGATCTACCTCTGGCGCCGCAGCACCGGCGAGCAGGTGCGTGTCGCCGATCTCCCCGAGCCAGGCACCGGCCTCCGGCGCGGGCGGTTGCGCGGCCCGCTGGCGCTGAGCGACGATCGCGTCATCGCGTTCGCGGCGGATGAGCGCGAGCGGGGCGCCCCGGGGGGTGGGGTGTTCGTGTGGGAGCCAGGGGCGGGGGTCCGCGCCGTGGCGCGCGTCGGCGACACGATCGCGGGGCTCCAGATCACCCGCGACGATCGGTCGGTGGTGGCGATGAACGGCGCCGGCGTCCTCGCTTTCACCGCGCAGACGAATCAGGGTATCGCCGTCTTCCGGCACGTGGTGGCCACCCGCGAGACGACCCTGGTGGCGACGGACGCGGACGTCGACGGCAGGCGTCTGCGTGCGGCGCGCACCTTCGTCGCCGTCGATCCGGCCGGCCTGGTCATATTCCAGGTCCAGGCGAGCGGTGGGCGTCGGGCGATCGTCGCCGCGGGCGGAGCCGTGCTGGCGGTCACCGCCCTCGGCGCCGTCGAGTTCGCGGCCGGGTCGCCCACCCCGGGCGGTGTGGTGTGGGTGCGCGACGGTATCCTCGAGGGATTCGCCGGCCCGGTCCTTACGCCAGTCGATGCCCGGCTCGCCCCCGGGCTAGCGTTGAGCGGGCCGCGGCTGGCCGGCGGCACGCTCGTCTGCCAGGCGAACCGCCGGGCACTCTACCGTCTGCGGCGCGGTCGTGCAGAGCCCGTGCTGTGGGACGGGGCGACGGTCGACGGCTTCGGTCGCATCGGGGAGATCGGCGCGTACGATGTGCAGGGGGAGGCGCTGGTGGTGCAGGCCTCGAATCCCGAGTTCACAGCGAGCGTCCTGCTGCTGGCGCGGGGCGGACACGTCCGGAAGATCGCCGCCGACGGCGATCCGCTGTCGCCGCTGGGAAGCCTCTCGACCGTCGGGTCGCCGGCGGCGGTGACGGTTGCTCGACGCGCGCTGCTCTTCGACGGCACGATCACCGGCCTCGACGGGGTGTCGCTGCCGGCGCTCTTCCGTGTCGATCGCGTCGGCCGGCCGGCGCGCATCCTCCTCAGGGCCGGCGACCGGGCGCCGGGTCTGGAGACGTTCGCGAGCCTCGCCTGGCTGCCGTTTCCGGACGCCCCGCATCCGCTCTTCCTAGCGGAGCTGTCGGCCGGACAGACGGGCGTCTTCGTCATCCGTGGCTGGCGCATGACGCGGCTGGTGGTCGAGGGCGAAGGGATGGGGCCGCTTGAACGCCTGGCCGACATCGACGTGAGCGGCGGACGCCTGCGATTCACGACCGTCAATGCGGACGATGGCCGGAGCGTGGCGCTCTACACCGCGCGGATGCGCGGCGTCCCGCGCATCCGCCGGATCGCGAGCACCGGCGAATCCGCACCCGACGGCGGAACGTTCGGCGTCTTCACGCTGGTTCGTGGGGGCGGCGACCTGTTCCGTGCCACGGTGGAGCCGGGCGGCGCGGCCCTCTTCCGTGGCACGCGGACGCTCAGGCGGGTGGTCAGCGAGTCCGACGCGGTCGCTGGCGGGGGGAACGTGGGCGGGATCGACCAGGTGGCGACGGGGGGGAGGCTGCTCGGCTACGAGGGGACGCGCGTCACGGCCGCCGGCGCCGCGGAAGCGGGCGTCTTCGTCGTCCGCGGCGGTCGCATCCGCAGCGTGTTCACGTATGTGGCGGTGACGCCTCTCGGGGGCCAGATCGATTTCGCGACCAGCAGGCCCACCGCGGACGGGGGCTTCATCGTCGCCGCGACGTTGACGCCGTCCGCGACCGCCCGCGAGGCGTTGCTCGCGACCGGTCCCCTACGCGACCGGTGAACGGACACGGACCATCAGACCCGCCTGGCGCCGGGCGTACCGGCATCGACCTGCCACGCTGCCGCCGTTGTCACCGCGGAGGTCGGGTCGGCGCCGTCGGCGACGATCCGGAACTCCGCCCGCCACGCCGCCCGGGTGACCTCGCACAGGGTGTAGCCGCGGTGGGTGCCGTCGAAGTACTTGATGTGGGGGTTGCGGCTGTCGGGGCCGAGGTTCGCTTCGATCAGCGGTACGAACCCGGCGGGAAACTCGGACGAGATCGACGTACAGACGAACTCGGTGCCGATCGCCGGGGCGGCCCGATCGAGGAAGTTCTGCTTCAGGTCCGATACCCAGGCGGAGTGGATGTCGCCCGTGAGCACGACCGGGTTGGGGACGGCTTCGCGGACGAGCGCGTCGAGAATGCGCTGGCGCTGCGCCTGGTAGCCGTCCCACGCGTCGGGGTTGTAGTAGGGCGTCTCTGATCCGAGCGCCTCGCCCAGATCGCCGCGCAGCATCATCACCTGCTGCGCCAGGACGTTCCAGCGCGCGCGCGAGCGGCCGAGACCGCGCACCAGCCACTTCTCCTGTTTCGCTCCGAGGAACGTCCCCGCCGGGTCGGAGACCCCGGGACACTCTGGCACGATGACCCCGCCGCCGCAGGGTTGATCGGTGCGGAACTGCCGCCCGTCGAGTACGAAGAAGCTCGCTAGGCGCCCGACGTCGATCCGCCGGTAGAGGGTCATGGTGGTGCCGCGCGGGCGGGCCGAGGGGCGCAGCGGCATCGCCTCGTAGTAGGCGCGATAGGCCTGCGTGCGGCGCGTGAGGAACTCCTCCTCGGTCAGGCTCGGATTCTCCGACCGGCGGCCGGCATAGTTGTTCTGCACCTCGTGGTCGTCCCAGGTGACGACGAACGGAAAGCGCGCGTGCACCTCCTGCAGGAACGGATCGAGGCGATAGAGGGCGTAGCGATTGCGGTAGTCGGTGAGGGTCTGCGTTTCGCCGCCGCGATGCTGCCGGACGGCCCCGTCCCGCGCCGCGTACTCGTAGATGTAGTCGCCGACGTGGACGATCAGGTCGAGGTCCTGCTCGGCCATGTCGCGGTACGCCGCCCAGTGTCCGTTCTGGTAGTCCTGGCACGAGCACAGTGCGAAGCGTAGCCGGTCGACGGAGGCCGACCGGGACGGCATGGTCCGGGTGCGCCCGACGCGGCTGGACTCGCCGTTGGCCCGGAAGCGATACCAGTACCGTTGCCCCGGCTGCAGGCGCCCGAGCACCACGTGGACGTTGTGTCCGTCCGCGGCCTTGGCCATGACCTGTCCGCGCCGGACGCGCCGGGTGAGCCCCTCGTCGGCGAACGCCTCCCAGTCGACCGGCACGTCGGCATCGCCCATGCCGCCGCCGTTCAGCGGGTCGGGCGCCAGGCGCGTCCACAGGACGACGCTGCGGCTCCCGGGGTCGCCCGAGGCGACGCCGAGCGAGAAGAGTGGCATGCCGCCCGCGCGGGCACGCGCGACCCACGGGGGGAGGAGTTGCAGGGCGGCCAGTGCGGTCGAGGCCTGCAGGAAACGGCGGCGGGAGAAGCGGGGATCCGTCGACATGGGGGGTATAGACGACAATCGGACTTCCGCCGCAATGGCTGCCGACCCCGGCGCCGTGGCCCCCGGTTTGACCTGCTTTTGCATCTGGTCACGGTGTAGGGGAGGCCCCGTCGTCCGGAGGCCCGTCGACCGGGCCCCCGGACACCGCACGCGTTACTTCGCCGCCGCCAACTCGTCGTCGATGATCGCCTTGAAGCTGTCGAACGGCTGCGCGCCCGAGAGCAGCCGGCCGTTGATGATGAAGCCGGGCGTGCCGTTGACGCCGACCGAGCTGCCCTCGGCCATCTGTGCCTTCACCTGCGCCTGGGTCTTCTTGCTGTCGTAGCAGTCGGTCCACTTGGCCATGTCGATGCCGGTGCCGGCCAGGTACTCGGTGCACTTCTGCTTCACGTTCTCGGGGTTGATCTGTGCCTGGTTCGTGAACAGGTCGGAGTAGAGCTTCCAGTACGCTTCTGGCTTCTGCTGCTTGGCACACTCGACCGCGATGGCGGCGGGCTCCGCCCAGGGGTGGAACGGCAGCGGGTAGTTGCGGAAATAGAACTTGACCTTGTCGCCGTACTCCTTCAACACCTGGTTCTCGACCGTGTTGTACGCCTTGGTGCAGAAGGGGCACTGGAAGTCCGAGTACTCGACGAGGATGACCTTGGCGTTGGCGCCGCCCTTGAAGGGCTCGCCCTTGAGCGAGAGCTTTTCCATGACGGCCTTGGACGGGTCCGACGTGACGTCTTCCACGCCCGCGAACATCGCGTAGTGCAGGTCGGCCGAGGCCGCGAACGGGACCTTGCGGGCGGCCGGGCCTTCGCCGACCTCGAGCACGCCTTCCTTGAGCCCCTTGACGGGCGAGTCCTTCAGGCCGGTGACGGCGACCTTCGCGGCCGGGGGCACGTTGGCCTTCTTGCGGTAGTACTTGATGAGCTGCTCTTCGCCCGCGGCCGCGGCCAGGCCTGCAGACAGCAGGAACGCCCCGGCGGCCAGAGTTGCAACGACACGCATCAGTGATCTCCTCGCGGTTCTGGTGGGATGCCGCGTGCGGCGCCCACGGGTTTCACCTCGTCCGCTCAGTGCGCGCTCAGGAACGCGCGCATACCCTCCGGATTTGCCTTCATCGTGTCCATGCCCTCGTCCCAGTCGGCCGGGCACACTTCGCCGGCATGGCTGGCGACGTACTGGAACGCCTTCAGCGTGCGCAGCGCTTCCTTGGCCGAACGACCGACGGGCAGGAAGTTGACGGTGGCGTGCATCACCGTGCCCTCGGGGTTGATCAGGAAGAGCCCCCGGAGCGCCACACCGGCGCTGTCTTCCAGGACGCCGTAGGCGGTGGCGGTATCCTTCCGCAGGTCGGCGAGCAGCGGATAGCGCAGGCTGCCGCCGAGGCCGCCGTCGGCCTTCTTGGTGTCTACCCACGCTTTGTGGGTGTACTTGGAATCGACCGACACGCCGAAGAGCTGGCAGCCGCGCTTGTCGAATTCCGGCTGCTGCTCGGAGAAGCTCAGCACCTCCGTCGGGCAGACGAAGGTGAAGTCGAGCGGGTAGAACAGCAGGTAGACCCACTTTCCGCGGTAGGTCTTCAGGCTGTAGGTCTCGAGCTTGCCGTTGAAGTAGCCCTCGAGGCTGAAATCCGGAGCGGGCTTGCCGACGATACTCATGACACGGTCCTCCTTGGGGTTGCTGGTGGCTGGCCTTGGGGCGTAGTAGGGTCCCGGGGCGGCGGATGGCCGGAACGGTCGTCGTGATAGACGACGGGGCGGGAGCAGGCAAGGCCGATTGCAACGCTGCCCGACGGCACGCTAGAGCGGGCGCGCCATGCCGACAGCCCGACGTCCCTCCCGCTTCCGTCTGGCGCCCGACGTGCGCCCGTCCCGCTACGACCTGCGCCTGGCGCCCGATCTCGCGGCCGGAACGTTCGCCGGCGACGTACGGATCGCGGTCCGCCTGCAGAAGCCCCGGAAGGACATCACCCTGCACGCCGCCGACCTGGTGATCGTGGAGGCGGCGGCCCGCGTCGGCGACGCCGAGGTCGCCGCCCGGGCACGGCTCGACAAGGTCGACGAGACGGTCACGTTGCGTTTCGCCCGCCCGCTGCCGGCCGGCGAGGCGACGCTGGCGCTCCGGTTCTCCGGGGCGCTCAACCGCCACCTGCGCGGCTTCTACGCCGCGCGCGCCGGCGACACACCCTACGCATTCACGCAGTGCGAGGCCGCCGAAGCGCGCCGCGTCCTGCCGTGCTTCGACGAGCCGTCGTACAAGGCGCGCTTTCGCATCGCCGTCACCGCGCGCAGCGAGGACACCGTGCTCTCCAACGCGCCCGTCGAGCGCGACGTGCCGGCGCGCGCGGGCTACCGCACGGTGCACTTCGCCGAGACGCCGCCGCTCTCGACCTACCTGCTGGCCCTCGCCGTCGGACCGCTCGAAGGCTCGGCGACGCGCATGGTGGGCGGGACGCCGATCCGCGTCTGGCACGTCCCGGGCAAAGGCCACATGACCGAGCTCGGCCTCGAGGCCGCTGCCGAGGCGCTGCGCCGGCTCGAGGACTACTTCGACATCCCGTACCCGTACGGCAAGCTCGACCTGGTGGCCGTGCCCGACTTCGAGGCGGGTGCGATGGAGAACGCGGGCGCGGTCTTCTTCCGTGAGACGCTCCTCCTGCTCGACCCGGCCACCGCCTCGCTCAACGAGCGCAAGCGCGCCGCCGAGGTGATCGCGCACGAGCTGGCGCACATGTGGTACGGCGACCTGGTCACCATGGCGTGGTGGGACGACCTCTGGCTGAACGAGGCGTTCGCCACCTGGATGGCGTACCGCGTGGTCGACGACTGGCGCCCCGAGTGGCGTATGTGGCAGGGCTTCGAGCACGACCGGGGAAGCGCGCTGGCCCTCGACGCGCTGGTGAGCACGCATCCCATCTACGCCGAGGTGAAGAGCGTCGCCGAGGCCACCGAGAACTTCGACGCCATCACCTACGAGAAGGGGGCGGCGGTGGTGCGCATGATCGAGCACTACCTGGGCCCGGACACCTTCCGCGCCGGCGTGCGCCTCTACATGCAGCGCCACCGCGAGGGCAACACCGTAGCGGCGGACCTGTGGCGGGCGCTGGAAGAAGCGTCCGGGCGCGAGGTGACGCGCGTCGCGCAGGCGTGGATCTCGCAGCCGGGATTTCCGCTGGTGACGATCGGCCCCGCCAAGGGAGGCGACGAATCGCTCCTGCGCGTGCGGCAGGAGCGCTTCTTCGCCGATGCCCGCATCCCCGTGGCTCGCCGGCGCGTGCGCTGGCCGGTGCCGCTGGTGGTGCGCTGGCAGGGGAATGGCCGCAGCGGCGTCGAGCGCTTCCTGGCCGATCGCGCCGCGCAGACGGTCGAGCTGCCGCCGGGTGTGCCGCTGGCGTGGTATTTCGGCAACGCCGATGCCGGCGGTTTCTACCGCGTGCAGCATGACGTGGCGGATCGCACCGCGTTGCGCGCGAGCCTGGCGGACGCACTGACGGCGGTCGAGCGGCTGGCGTTCGCAGAGGACCAGTGGGCGCTGGTACGCGCGGGCCGGTTGACCATCGACGGCTTCCTGGAGGTGGCCGACGCGCTCGCGACCGAGACCGACTACGATGTGCTGGACGGCCTCGGGGGTCCGCTGGCGGTGATCGACGAGCAGGTGGTCGCACCCGGGAGCCCCGTCCAGCAGCAGTTCCGGGCGTGGATCGTGCGTCGCTTCGGGCCGGGGTTCGACGCATTGGGGTGGACGGCCGCTGCCGGCGAGGACGATCCGGTGCGGCTGCGCCGGGCGGCGCTGCTCCGCCTGGTGGGTGGCCTCGCCGAGGCGCCGGCCGTGCTCGCGGAAGCGGGACGCCGCCTGCAGGCGTATCTGACCGACCGCAGCACGCTCGATGCAAACCTCGCCGACACCGTCGCCGGGCTCGCCGCACGCGCCGGGGACGAAGCGCTCTACGAGCGCTACCTCGCGCTGGTGGCGGAGGCGCGCACGCCCCAGGAACGGCGTCGCTTTCTGCTTGCCCTGGGCTCCTTCCGCACGCCCGCCACCCTGACCCGCACGCTCGCGGCCGTGCTCACGCCGGAGATTCCGACCCAGGACGTGGCCTTCGTCCTCATGCGACTCCTGGGTAACCCGCCGGTGCAGCGCCAGGCCTGGGCGTTCCTCACCAAGCGCTGGAGCGTGCTGCGGAAGCGTATCCCGCCGCTCATGCTCTCCCGCCTGGTCGAAGCGACGCCCTCGCTGCGCGAGCCGCGCTACGCCGGCGAGGTGGGGCGCTTCTTCCGTGCCCATCCGGTGCCGGAGGCGACGCGCGCGGTGAAGCAGGCGCTGGAGATGTTCCGCCTGAACGCGGAGCTGCGGAAGCGGACGGCCGCGGGCCTCGGCAAGTGGCTCGCGGCCCACGCGGGGTAGGGGTCGCCGCTCACTCCGGCGTGCCAGCGGCGCGGGCGAGCGCGGCGACGTTGGCGCGGAAGCGATCGTTCGTCGGCTCGAGCTCGAGGGCGCGCGTGAACGTCTGACGCGCCTCGTCGCGTTGCCCGACGAGCGAGAGGACGGTGCCGAGGTTGCCCCACGCGGCACTGCGTCGGGGCTGTAGCCGCACCGTTGCGCGCCATTCGGCGATTGCCCGCTCGTACGCACCGCTTCGGGTGAGCGCGTCGGCGAGCGCAAAGCGGGCCTCGGGCTGGTCGGGATCGCGCGCCACGGATGCGGTCAGCCGGGAGACGGCGGTGCCGAGGTCGCCGAGCTTCAGGAGCGCGATGCCGGAGCGCAGGGTGGCAAAGGGGTTGTGGGGGTCGGTCGCCAGGACGGCGTCGAACGCCGCCAGCGCGCCGCGCAGATCGCCGTCGCGAAGCATCTGCTCGGCGCGTACCAGGGTGGCGCGCTCGGCGAGCCGGTCCTTGGGGTCGGGCAGGTCGTCCGGGGAAAGGTCGTCGGGGGTCCCGCCGCCCACGTAGCCGAGCGCCCGCAGCCGTTCCGCCGCCTCGGGATCGTCGGTGCGCCGGGCCGTACGCGGCGCCGCCGTATCGAGCTGCGTCAATTTCGCGCGCAGCGCCTGCGCGTCGTCGGGGCGCGCCGCGATCAGATTGTGCGTCTCCTCCGGATCGGCCTGCAGGTCGTACAGCTCCGGGCGCGGCGCCACGATGAGCTTCCGGTCGGCCTGCCGCAGCGCTCGCAGGGGTGCCCAGCCGTAGGTGAGCCACGGCTGCAGCGTTTCGAGGTCGGCGGCCGGCATCACCTGTGGTTCGCCGCGTAGCATGGGGGTTAGGCTGGTCCCATCGATGTCCGACCAGAGGGGTGTGCCCGTCAGGTCGAGCAGGGTGGGGGCGAGATCGACGAGCCGCACCGGGGTCGGGCACTCGCCGGGGCGGATGAGACCGGGAGCGTGCACCACGAGCGGCACCAGGACGGTGGTGTCGTAGAGGAAGAAGCCATGCGTCCATTCGCCGTGCTCCCCGAAGGCCTCGCCGTGATCCCCGGTGAGCACGGTGACGACGGGGCCACCGCCCGCAGCCACGCCGCGCAGGAGCGTGCCCACGGCGCGATCCGTGTACGCGACCTCGCTGTCATAGGCGGCGCGCGGGCCGCTGCGCGGAACATCCGCATGCAGCTCGTACGGGTCGTGCGGATCGTAGTAGTGCACCCAGAGCAACCAGGGCGGGCGCGTGGTCCGGAGCCAGGCCAGCGCCGCGGTGGTGGTGTCGTCGGCGGGCCGCTCGAGCCACCCCTCCCGCCCGACGGGCAGGGTGTCGTCGTAGGTGTCGAAGCCGCGATCGAGGCCGAAGAGCGCGCGCAGAGGATAGCCGCTCACGAACGCCCCGGTGGCAAAGCCGCGCCCGCGAAGCGTGGCGGCGAGCGTGGGGAGGTCGTCGCCCAGGACCTGCCCGTTGTCCCGGACCCCGTGACGGCGAGGCACGCGCGCGGTCATGATCGACGTGTGTGCCGGCAGGGTGAGCGGCGTGGGCGAGACGGCGGCGCGGCAGCGGAAGCCGGCGCGCGCCAGCGCGTCGATGGCCGGCGTCTCGTTGGCCCCCGCCACCCAGCCGAGCGCGTCCGGGCGGAGCGTGTCGATCGTGATCAGTAGCAGGCTCGGTGGGGACGACCGCTCGCCGGCGCACGCGGAGAACACGAGCGCGGCCAACGGCCAGAGCGGAGCGGATGGCCGCCGGCGGAAGACGGAACGCACTCGCAGACGTCGTAGCAGGTGCTACAGCACGAGCAACCTGCTTTTCACCTGGCCGGCCGCGTGGTGTCATGAGTGCTCCGACAGCATGGACTCGAGACCAATACGGACCCTGGCGGTCGCAGCGGTGCTTGTTGCGCTCGTGGCCCGCGGGACGGCGGTGGCGGCCCCGCCGCCGTCGGGACCTCCCGGGGGAGACACGTGCGCGGCGGCGACCGCGATCACCGCCCTCCCGTTCACCGGCACCGGCACGACCGTCGGCGCCGTGAGCGACATCAACACGCTGCCGTTCGGCTGTTCCACCTACACCGAGGTCGCTGGGCCCGACGTGATTTACACACTCGATGTCACGGACGGCAACAACCTGACGTTCTCGGTCGATCCGGGGAACGGCTACGACACGTCCATCTTTCTCCTCGCCGGCTGCGGCGACGCGAACACCTGCGAGACGGGCATCGACTTCGACACCTTCGGGGCGACCGAGACGTTCAACGTGAGCGGCCTCGCCCCCGGGACGTACTCGCTCTACATCGACTCCTTCTACAGCAACGGCAGCGCGGCGGAGCCGAGCCGGCATCAGGGCACCTACACGCTGACGGTGACGGGCAGCCTCGGCAATACGACGACGAGCACGACCAGCACGACGACGAGCACGACGGCCGCGCCGACCACCACGACGAGTACGACCAGCACGACGACGGCGCCGACCACCACCACCTCGTCGGTCACCTCCACCACGGGGACCTCGACGACGACCGCCAGTCCCACCACGTCGACCACGACGACGCTCCCACCGCTGTGCCAGCAGGGCGTGCCCGTGGTCGGCGGCGTTGTGCGCCTGACGCGCGTCGACGCGGGACCGAGCCGGCAGGGGATGGTCCTGCGCGGCGTTCTCGCCCTGCCCGCGGACGTGCCGGCGGAGTTCGTGCCGGCCAAGCGCGGCGCTCAGCTTCTGGTGGAGGACCTCGGCAGCGGCCCGAGCGCGCTGATCGAAATGACGGCCCGCACCACGCCCATTCGCCCCGGGCTTCCGGGAACGGGGTGCGGCCCGCGCGACGGCTGGCGCGGGAACACCTACCGCAACCTGTCGAACGCGCTCGATCCGCCGGTGTGTTTCGCCGGCAGCGCGCACGGGCTCACACTGCTACGCATGAAGGACCGGCGGGTGCGCGGGGGCGGTATCGCCTTCCGGGCGGTGCTGGCCGGGGCGACGATCCCGGCGCCGGTGGGCCCGCTGCGCGTGACGCTCGTGCTGAGCGCCGAGGCGGCGGCCGGGCTTGCCGGCGAGTGCGGCACGGTCGCCTTCCCGCCGCAGACCTGCGTGCGCAAGCGGCGAACCTACACCTGCCGCTGATGGGCGACTCCCCCGGGGGGGGTTGGCACGAGCCGTCGTGCTGTCCACAATGGCGCCCTCGTGCGACGGCCGGTGGCCTTTCTCCTCTGTTCTCTGGCGGCGTCCGTGGGTGCAGCCCCCGGTCTGGCCCCGGCGCCCCCGGGGGTGCGCCGGGCGCTGCATGCTGCGAGCGCGGCGCTCGAGCCCATCGGGTGCTCGGGCGTGCTGGCGGAGGAGCCAGACATCGTCGTCACCGCGCTCCACTGCGTGGACGACGAGGCGGGTGCGGTGCGCGTGCGCTTCACCAACGGCACAACCCGCACGGCGCGCGTGGCGGCCACCGACCCGGCCGCCGACCAGGCCGTCCTGGTGCTCGACGCGCCGGTGGCGATCGAGCCGTTGCCGATTGTACACCGCCGCCAGATCCCTGGCACCGTGCTCTACTTCGAAGGCCACCCCGACGAGCCGCGTTTCCAGGGTGCGCGCCTGGACCGCATCGGTCGCTGCGACTCCCTACCGCGGCTGCCGAACGCGCTCTTCACGGGCATCGAAGGGCGGCCGGGCGACTCGGGCGCGCCGCTGGTCGACGTGGCGGCGCGCATCGTCGGCCTGGTGCACGGCGGGGTGCGCTGTCACATCGCGACGCCGGCGGACTCGCTCCTGCGCCTGGTGGAGCGGGTGCTCGACCGCGACCGCCCGCGCCTGACGACGGTTACTCGGGAACCAGCCGCAACGTGAGCGGGTGGTCGACCCAGCGCACGAACACGTCGGACCAGTACTTGTCGCCCATGGCCTTGGCAACCCGCCCGGCGAGGTCGGGTGCGGGTTCGCCGCGCACGCGGTCGAACTGCTGGCCGGCGATGCGCACGCCCACGATCGGCTTGGTGGTGCTGCCCTCGATCCGCCCGGCTGCCCGGCTGCCGAGCCGGACGTAGAGTTGATCGTCGAGTACGACCAGCCACACCGGGAACCAGTGGTCCTTGTCGCCCGCCGCCGTAGTGCGGAGGTCGACCGTGCTTTCCTTGGCCCAGGCGCTCGGGGTCCAGTCGGCCGCACGAGCAACCGCGGAGAATGCTCCGGTGACAATCAGGGTGACGGCGCCGATGGTCCGCATGGAGTGTCTTGTAGCAGGTTTACGGGACCCGGACCCGTCCGGTGATGACGGTGACGGCACGGCCCCCCACCCGAACGCGGGCCGGGACCCCGCCGGCGACGTGCAACTCGACCTGCAGCCGTCCCGGCCGCCCGAGGTCGTCCCCCTGCTCGGCGGTGAACCGGGCAACGCCGCCGGGCGCTCGCAGTACGCCGGCCTCCCACAGCCACACGGGAATGGCCGCGTGCACCGAGCCCGTGACGCGGTCCTCCGGGACTCCGTAGGCGGGCGCGAAGAAGCGCGCGTGCGTCTGCGAGCCGGGACTCACCCCCTCGCGCGTCACGACGCATACCCCGCGCAGGTCCGCGCTCCGCGTCAGCGTACCGAGCCCGTGGAGGTCGGGCATCAGGCCGCGGAGCTGGGCCAGACTCTCGGCCGGTATGAGCACGTCGCCCTCGCTCGAGAGCACGGCGGGCGCCCACGCGCCGCAGCCGTCCATACCCAGGTAGTAGAGCAGGTCGGTGAGCACGCCCGCGAACGGGGTGCAGGTGGGAAGCGCGGGCTCGAGCCAGAAGGTGGTGTCGTCGCCGCCGCGATCGATCGCCACGGGGAGCGGTCCGCCGAGCGTGTCGAAGACGAGCCGGTCCGTACGCGTGCGGCCGGCCTCGACCAGTGCGTGCGCGGTGGCGACGGTGGCGTGACCGCAAAAGGCGACCTCGCGGGTCGGCGTGAACCAGCGCAGCCGGTAGTCGGCAAGGGCGTCGGTGGGTGTGTCGAGAAACGCGGTCTCCGCCAGCTGCATCTCGCCGGCGATGGCCTGCATCTGCGTCGGGTTCAGCCCGGTGCCATCGAGGACGACGCCCGCCGGGTTGCCAGCGAAGGGCGTGGTGGTGAACGCGTCGACGTGCAGGATGTCGAGCATGCGGGTCATGGGGCAGGCGATGCTAGCGTAGCCCGCGTGTGGCTGCGAGCCCGGTTGCACGGTTGTGGGCCTACGCGCCGCGGGTGGCGATGCCGAGGCGCCGCATCTTCTGGTACAGGGCCTCGCGCGTGATGCCGAGGCTGCGGGCGGCTTCGCTCTTGGTGGCCTTGTGCCGCAGGCGCTCGAGGATGAGGGCCAGCTCTACCCGGGCCAGGATGCGGGTCAGCGGCTCGTCGATGCGGGCGAGGTCGCCCTGGCGGACGTGGTGCGCGAGGTGGTGCGGCCGGAGGCGCTCGCCGGGATCGACCGACAGCACGAGGCGGTGGATCTCGTTCTCCAGCTCGCGGACGTTTCCGGGCCAGCGGTAGCCGCGCAGCAGGCGCACGGTCTCCGCGTCGAGGCCGCCGGTGGTGCGCCCTTCGCGAGCCTCGGCCCGCGCGAGGAAGTGCGCCGCCAGCAGGGGAATGTCGGCGGCACGGTGCCGGAGGGGCGGGACACGCATGGGAAACACACTCAGACGGTAGAAGAGATCGGCGCGGAAGCGTCCGGCCTGCACCTCGGCTTCCAGGGGGCGGTTGGTGGCTGCCACGATGCGGGCGCGCACGCGCCGTACCCGGTCGGCACCGACGGCCTTCACCTCCTCGTGCTGCAGGACGCGCAGGAGCTTCGCTTGGATGGCGACGGGCGTCTCGGCGATCTCGTCGAGGAACACGGTGCCCGTGCCCGCCTCGTCGAACAGGCCGCGCCGGTCGCGCTCGGCGCCCGTGAACGCCCCGCGCAGGTGGCCGAACAGCTCGCTCTCGAGGAGCGACTCGGAAAGGGCGGCGCAGTTCTGGACGACGAACGGAGCGTCGCGCCGCGGACCGGTATCGTGGATGGCGTGCGCGATGAGTTCTTTGCCGGTGCCGGTCTCGCCCTCGATGAGGACGGGCACGCCGCTGGACGCGGCCCGCTCGACCTGGCCTGTCACCGCGCGCATGCAGGCGGTGGTGGCGAGAAAGGGGAGCGGGCGGGCCGGGAGCGGGGGGTGGTGGCCGTTGAGTGCCGACCCGTCGTCCAGGCGCGTCAGGGCCGAGCGCCCGAGGGCTTCGCGCACCAGCCCGGGGAGCGTCTGCAGATGGTGACCGTCGCGACGGACGTAGTCGGCGGCGCCGGTCTTGAGGGCGGCGACGGCCAGGGTGTCCGAGCCGGCCGCGGTGACGACCAGCACCGGAACGTCGCGCCGGCGCGTGCGCAGAGTATGCACGATCTCGACCCCGTCGGCGTCGGGGAGCCGCAGGTCAGTCAGCACGCAGCCGACGGTGGGATCGTGCAGGAGATCGAGCGCGGTGCGCAGCCGGGTCACGGTGGTCACCCGGACGCCGATGTCGGCGTCGAGCAACGCCTGGCGTATCCGGGCGGCCTCGTCCGCGTCCGCGTCAAGCACGAGCACGTGGATCCGTGCGCCTCCCCCGTGGCCGTCCATGTGATCCGCCTCCCCCGTCGTAGTGACTCGCGCTTACCTATGATGGGAGAGAATGGGTAGGACTACGTCATCCGGTCAATCCGATCGCACTCTGTATGTCCCAGGGTGGATTCGGGCCGGGCGTGGGCGGGCCGCCGGGTGTTGCGAGTGGACGCGTGGCAGGATAGCTGACAGCTCCACCGTGATCGCCTCCACTCGTCTGCTCACCAACGCCGCCGAGCTCGCTACGCTGGTGGGGGAGATCCGGGCCGCGGGCCGGCTCGCGCTCGACACCGAGTTCGTGTGGGAGCGCACGTATCGGCCGATCCTGGGGGTCGTACAGGTGGCGACCGATGGCGCCGAGGTGGCGGTCATCGATGCGCTCGCCATGCCGGACCTGTCCCCGCTCTTCCCGCTGCTGCGCGATCCCGCCGTACCGGTCGTGCTCCATGGCGGGGGCCAGGACCTCGAGATTTTCGCGACCCTCATGGGGGAGCCGATGCGGGGCGTCGTCGACACGCAGGTGGTGGCGGCGTTCCTCGGCTATGGACTGCAGGTCGGCCTCGGGGCGCTGCTCGAGCGCGTGAGCAAGATACGCCTGCGCAAGGATCAGACCTACACCGACTGGACCCGCCGCCCGCTCCGACCCGAGCAGCTGTCGTACGCCAGCGAGGACGTGCTCCACCTGTTGGCCATGCACGATACCCTGCGCACGGACCTCGAGCGCCGCGGACGGGTGGCGTGGGCGGAGGAGGAGCTGCGCGAGCTCGAAGACGCCGCCCGCTTCGTGACCACCCCTCCTGATGAGCGCTACCGGAGCGTGAAAGGGTGGCAGCGCCTACGCGGGCGTGAGCTCGCGGTGCTGCGCGCGGTGGCAGCCTGGCGCGAGCAGGCGGCCAGCCGCGCCAACATCCGCCCCAACTTCATCGCAAACGACGTCGTGCTCACCGCCCTGGCGATGCGACCGGTCGAGAGCACGGACGAGCTCCGGCAGGTGCGCGGGCTCTCGGGTGGCACGGTCGACCGCCACGGCCGCGCGCTGCTGGCTGCGATCCGCGAAGGCCTCGTCTGCCCAGAAGCGCACTGGCCCGAGGCGCCGGAGCGGCAGCGGCGCCGGACACCCCCGCCCGGACTCACGGCGCTCCTGCGTGCCGCCGTCCACACGGTGGCGGAGGATCAGGACGTTGCCCCCGAGGTGATCGCGAGTGCGCGCGACATCGAGGCGCTCGCCACCTATGCCCTGGCCCCCGGCGACGAGGCGGCCCTCGCCCACGTCGCCGTCGTGCATGGCTGGCGGCGCACGTTGGTGGGGGACACGCTCCTTGCCATCGCCCGCGGCGAGCTGTCCATGCGCTACGACGCGGGCCGGCGCGAGGTCGTGAGCACGCCCGTCCCGGGCCGTACCCCTCAGTAGACGTACGGGATCATGCGCCACGTCCGGCGCTGGTACGCGCAGGAGGCATCGCCCAGTTCGGCAGACACGTGCCCGGCGGGGTCAGCTCTCGGGTGTGACCCGCACCAGCAGTGTCTTCCCGGTCCGCACCCGCTCCGGGTCCGGCACGAAGAACCCGAGCCAGGCGATCCAGTACTTCTGCCGGTACACCGGCGCCATGCGGACGGCGACGGCGGGATCGTCGACCAGCTCGGCGTGGCCGACGACGCGCTCCGCGCTCGCGTCGCCGACGCGGACGAACAGCGAACTGCCGCGGCGGATGCGGCGCACCTTGTGGCTGCTCGGGCCGGTCGTGAAGAGGATGGCGTCGCCGTCGTAGATGAACCACACGGGGACGACCTGGCTCTCGCTGCCGTCGGCCCGCCGCGTGGACACGTAGATGTGCTTCGCGGTGCGGAGGGCGTCGGTCATCGGCGGCGGAAAGCCGGCACCGCCGGCGATCACGGCCCCAAGCGCCAGCACCGACAATACGAGCAGCAGCATGCGGGCCCCCTGCACGGGTCAGGGCGCGATGTAGAACGCGCCAAGCAGGATGAACATCTCGTCCTCGGTGGTGACGCCGCCCTTCACCGGGCAGGCATCGCAGAGCCCGTCGCCCAACCCGGGGCTGGAGTCGCAGACGGCGTGATCGGGCTCGCCACCGCCACCGCCACCGCACGGCTGGCCCTTGCGCGGGCCGTCCATGCACGCGACCTCGGTAATGGCGCACGGGCCGCCCAGCAGGCCGGTCAGTGGGGGCGGTGCCGCGGGCGATGTCGAGCGACGCTTCACCTTGCCCGGGTCGCTGGCGCCGTTGTCGTACAGAGAGCAGAACTTGTAGCGCCGGTTGCGGGCCTCCGGCGCCGTGATGGCCACCGGGGGATCGAAGTAGAGCTGCACCGGATCGGTATAGTCCGTGCTCTCGTAGAGCGGGGTTCGTGTCTCGTCGGGGAGGCACCCGAGCACGGTCTGGCAGCTCGCGTTGGGTGGTTCCCAGACCCGGAAGCGCCGGCCGAAGCGATGGGTGTGGGAGCTCATGTAGAAGAGCTGCGTGTTCGGGTCGAAGGTGTGGGTCGCACAGAACTCCCGGCTCTGGAACGGCAGCACGCTCTCGCCGTCCCAGAATATTCTCCGCGAGTCGAACAGCGGCTGCACCTGGAAGCGCTGATCCCCGGCGCTCTGCTGCGCGAAGTCGAGGTTCAGGTATTGCTCGTTGGTGGTGGGAATGTCGGTCAGGTTGAACCCGTGGGAGTTCCACACGATGACGCCCTGAGACGGCATCGGGGCGTAGGCGCCGGGCGCGAAGTGCAGGTCGAAGCGGGGCTCCTGAGACCCGCCGATCTGGATGTTGGTCTGCTGGTAGTCGTAGGGCCCGAAGCCGATGCAGCCGACGCCGGTCGTGATCGGCGTGGTGCAGCCGCTGCGCGGTCCGCAGTCGGCGCCGCCCGCCGTAGCCGGCTCGCCGATCCGGGTGGGATCGCAGGGCAGGCCGTCGTGCGGGCCACCTTTGCAGGTCCAGGCCCCCCACGACGCGTCGCCGACGCCGAGCACGCCGCTGTAGACGTAGATCAGGCTGTGGTGCGAGTTCGGATCCTGGGCCAGGACGGACGACTTGTACGCCCAGCACTGCTGGCTTGGATTGGTAGGGCCGAGGAAGAGGCTCGGGCACGGCACCAGGGCGTCGTCGGGCACGAGCCCGGCGACCTTGGTGACATTGTAATAGGTGGCGTAGCAGACCTCGTCCTCGTCGTCGGCGGGAATGGGCCACGGCGGGGCGTAGAGCTGCAGCCCTTCGCCCGCCGGGGGTGGCGGCAGCGGGTCGATCTTCTGGGGGGTGGGTGGCGGAAGGCAGACGTTGAGGAGCTCGGCGGTCCCCAGGACGACGCCCTCGTCCGGCGCGCCGACGCGGATCCACCGCTTCAATACCTCGAGCGCGTTCTCCGTGATCGCCGGCTGCGCGCCGAGCGGCATCGGGGTGCCGTGCGGAGCGTCGTACGCGCCCGGCGCCGTGCGCGCGGCGAGGCGAAGGAACAGCTCGCTCTCCTCGGGCTCTTCGGGCTTGACGCGCAGGAGCGGGCCGTTGGCAGCGTGCACGTCGACCAGGTTGGCGTAGGCGTTGACGGGCGTGAGGTCGAGGCCGCCCTGCAGGGCCGGGCTGCCGTGGCACACGGCGTCGGCGCACTGGCCGTGGGCGAACACGACCGTCTGGATGGCCTCCCACGTGCTGGTGAACGCGCCCCCGTCGCAGCCGCACTCGCTCAGGTCGAGCCGGCAATCGCCGGTGCACTCCGGCACCGCGCCCGGCGTGCCGCCGACGGGGCACGCGGCGTCGCCCATGTCGTCGCCGTCGCACTCCTCTCCGCAGCCGGCGTCGATCTGCCCGTTGCCGCACAGGGCCCCGCAGCCCGGCATCGTGGTGGAGGTGACCGTGGTCGACGTGACCGGGGTGACCGTCGTCGACGTGAGCGGCGGGGCGACGATCGCGCGGCAGGCCTGGCTGCAGGTCGGGCCCCCGGCCGGCTCGCACTCCTCGGCGTTGCCGGCATCGAGCATGCCGTCGCCGCATGACGACGCGGTGGCCGTGAAGCGCGGCTTCCACTTCTTGGCCTTCATCACGCCCGCCAGGCGTGTGCAGTCGGCGTCGAGCGTGCCACGCAGCACGAGCTTCTTGAAGCCGCCGCAGTTCTTCCATGTCGCCGACAGCTTGATGCTGCCGTCGCGCAGGGCCTTCCCCCTGGGCGTGACGGCGGCGCAATTGGCGATCCGGATGCGCTGTGCTCCCAGCGCCACGACGTCGAATGCGGGTGCGGCAGCCGGGGCCAGGGTGAGACGGGCTCCCGGCACGATGAAGCGGGCGTCGCACCACTGGATGCGCGCCTTGGTGGCCGCCTGGGGCGTGAACGGGAACAGACAGAGGCAGGTGAGGACGAGCAGGGCACGGGGCAACCGGTGACACATGGGGCGAAATCCTCCGACCCGGGAACAAAAGCCTATCGACCCTGCAGCGTCAAGCTGTTTTGCCGCCTGATGGGGTGTCAGAAGACGGGCGCACGGCCGGCCGTCCCCGCCGCCGATCCCGCACCCGCTGTGTAGATCACGCTGGAACACGCCTTGCACGGTGAGGGGCGTATGCTACGGCACGCGCAGCCGTCGAGCGCCTGGGACCCGATCTACCGTGCCGAGCGCAACGACCTCGTCCTGACGCGCCTGCGCTGGTGCCTCGGGCTCGGGCTGTTCGGGATCGTCGTGTGGATCGTCGAGCTGATCGTCGGTCCTTCGGCGGTACGCGCCCTCCGCATCGACGCCCTGGTGGCGTATGCGACCGTCTGCGTCGGCGTCTCCGTCCTCACGACCGTACCCGCGCTGCGCCAGCACGTCGTGCGGTTGGCGCTCGCGTACGTCGTGGTGCTGACGCTCGGGCTGACGGCCTACCTGAATCGCCTTCCCGGCGGGCCGGAGATCGCGCCGGCGGTGCTGGCGATCATCCTGCTTGGCACGACCTTGTTGCTGCCGTGGGGGCTCGGACCGCAGGTCGTGGTCGCCGGGGTGACGTTGGCCGGCTACCTCCACATCTACTTCGGACTGCCCGAGCCGCGAAACATGTCTGCCGTGCCGGCCATGCTCCTCGGCAGCGCCGTGGCGATGGTCGGCGCGTACCTGGTCGATGCCTACCGGGCGCGCCTGTTCGAGCAAACCTGGCAACAGGAACAGCTGGTGGCGCTCACCCGCGAGCTGGTGGGGCATGCGGACCTCGGATCGGTGATGACCCGGGTGGTCGAGCGCGGGAGGCAGCTCCTGGCGGTGGATGCGGCCGTGCTCGCGCAGCGCGATCGGGAGCGGCGCATGCATCGCGTGGAAGTGGCCGCGCCGGCCGACGAGCGGATGGCGTGGCTTCTCGGTCTCGAGGTGCCGGACGAGCTGCCCTTCGTCGCCAGCGTGCTCGAGCGGGATGCGCTGCGCATGCCGGAGGACGATCCGCACAGTGCGGTCGTGCCCCTGCTCCGGGAACGGGGCGTGCATCGCGTGCTCTATGTGGTCATGCGCTACGGCGCCGAGGTGCTGGGCATTCTGGCCTTCGTTCGCAAGGACGACGTGCCCTTCACCGCCAGCGAGCAGCTGCTCGCCCGCGGGCTCGCCGACCAGGCGGCGCTGGCCCTGCACAACGCGCAGCTGGTGACCGATCTCCGGCGCGCCAGCCGTCTCAAGTCGGAGTTCGTGTCGACGATGTCGCACGAGCTGCGGACGCCGCTCAACGTGATCCTGGGCTTCTCCGAGATGGGCCGCGACCCGCAGGTGGATACGCTCGAGTGTCTGTCCCGCATCGAGCTGGCCGGGCGTGAGCTCCTCGCCCTCATCGAGGGCACGCTCGAGATCGGGCGCCTGGAGGCGGGGCGCGACCAGCTCGAGCTGGCCCCGGTGGCGCTGCCGGCGTGGTGGCGGGCGCTGGGGGAGTCGTGCGCGCGCATTCCCTGCAACCCGGGGGTCGTGCTCGAGTGGGCCCAGGAGGCGCCGCCGGTCACGCTCGTGTCCGACGCGCGCAAGCTCACGATCGTGCTGCGCAACCTGGTCGGCAACGCGCTCAAGTTCACCGAACGGGGGAGCGTGCAGGTGGCGCTGATCGCGGAGGGCGACGCGCTCGTGCTGCGCGTGGCCGACACCGGCATCGGCATCTGTCCCGAGGACCGTGCGGTGATTTTCGACATGTTCCGTCAGGGCGACGGGTCGGACTCGCGCCGCTACGGCGGCACGGGGCTCGGACTCTACATCGTGCACCGCTTCGTCGAACAGCTGGGCGGTACCGTTGCCGTCGACAGCACGCCGGGTGCGGGCTCCGTCTTCACCGTTCGCCTACCGCGCGACGTGTCGGCGGTGGCTGCGGCGGCGTAGCGCGCGGGCTGGGGCCGGCGGGCGTCAGTCCGCGGGGGCGGCGGTGCCCTCTCCGCTTCGTTCGCCGCCGGTCGGCGCGCGCTGCCACACATGCGCTGCGCGACGGCGGCTCAAGGCGCTCCGAGGGCACCACCGCCCCCGCGACTCGCGTGCGCGACGCCGGTGCGCGCGGAACGCGCAGCGGCCGTCGCGGTGCGCGTCGCGCGGTGGCGTCCTGTTGGTGCGATGGAGCGGGACGGCGGGGGCGACGTCGGAGTGCCTTGAGGCGACGATGTGCAGTGCGCCGGTGGTTGCCCGCTCCACTCGGCGCCGATCGAAACGGAGACGTCGCCCCCGCCGTCCCGCCCGCCCGTAACGGGGACGACGGCGCCCGACGACGCTACGCGGCCTCGGCCGTGTCGGCGGGCGCCCCGAGCGGGAGCGTGATCGTGAAGCGGGTGCCGCGGCCGACGGTGCTGGTGACGTGCACGTCGCCGCCGAGCAGCTGGACGAGGCGCTGGACCAGGTGGAGGCCGAGACCCACGCCGCCGCCGCCGGCGCCAGGGACCTGGCGAAACATGTCGAAGATGTAGGCGAGGGCGTCGGGCGGGATGCCGTGCCCGGTGTCGTCGACTGTGATCGCGAGGTGTCCGGCCGGCGTCATCCCGGCGGCCACGGTGACGTGGCCCCGGTCGGTGAACTTGAGCGCGTTGTGGACCAGGTTGCGGACGACGGTCTTCAGCTTCCCCGCGTCGGTGGCGATGGCGGGGAGGTCGGCCGACACGTCGACCCGGAACGCCACCTCCGGCCGCCGCCACGTCTCGGGGAGCTGTCGCTCCATCTCCTCGAGCAGGGCACGTGGGGCGACGGCGGTGCGTTCGACGGGCAGCCGGCCGGCCTCCAGGCGGTTCAGGTCGAGCAGGGCAGTGATCATCTCGAGCAACGACAGGCTGTACTGTTGCGAACGCTCGAGCACCTGGCGTTGCTCGGCGGTGAGCGGGCCGCAGCCTCCGTCGAGCAGCATCTCCAGGTAGCCGAGCATGACGTTCAGGGGCGAGCGCAGCTCGTGCGAGATGGCCCCGACGAACTCCGACTTCATGGCGCTGGCCTGGCGCACCTCGTCCAGGAGGCGCACGTTGCCGAGCGCGAGGGTGGCGTGCTCGGCGATGCCCGCCAGGAGGTCGAGGGCCGGCTCGAGCTCCGCGTCCTGGATCGCGTGGTAGCCGACGGCCAGAAAGCCGATCAGGACCTTGTCGCGGTAGAGGGCCGCCAGGACCACGGTTGGCAGGGCGGGGCCGTCGACCAGGGCGGGCAGGCGGGCGGCATCCGGGCCGGTGACGACCAGGATCGGCTCGTCGAGCAGACGCTCCACCGGACGGAAGCTGCGCAGCGGGAGCGCCACGTCGCCGAGGGCGTGCGCGGGGGCGTCGGTCACGGCGGCGAGCCGGTAGGTGGCGTGGGCCGCATCGACGAGGAAGGTCGCCGTCCAGTCGGCCCGCAGGCGCTTGCTCGTGGTCCGGTTCATGCGCGCGAGCAGCTCCGGCGCTTCCAGGGTCGAGCTGAGCGTCCGCGCGACATCGACCAAGGCAGCGGACAGGCGATGCTCGGCGGCGAGCCGCAGCCGGTTGTCCTCGAGGCGGGTGGCCAGCCCGGCCAGGGCCTGGTTCTTCTGCTCCAGGTGGGCGCCGTAGAAGAAGCACTGCTGCGCCACCAGGAAGAAGAGGAAGCTCGGAGCCAGCGACTCGAGGCTCACCAGCGTCGCCAGCGAGAAGCCGCGTTCGAGGCCGAGCAGCAGCTCGTGCCCGAGGCTGGCGAGGGCGGCGACCGCGAGACCGCTCGGCACCGAGATCAGGCTCGCCGGCACCACGATCAGCGCAAACACCGGCCGGAACACCATGGTCGTGACGCCTTCGGTCGCGAGGTGAAGGCCGAGGGTCACCGCGGCGAGATCGACGAGGGTCTGGCCGTGGAAAAAGATGTACGGGTGCCGCGGCAGCCAGCGCCAGGCCAGCCCGACCCAGGACGTGAGCAGGAGGCCAGCGCAGACACCGAGGGCTGGTGCGACGCTGACGCCGCCCACCTCGAGCCAGGCGAGCGCCAGGCTGAAGGCCGCGATCGCGCCGGCCGCCCGCACGCGCGTGAGGCACAGCCAATGGTTGAAGGTGGCGAGATCGAAGGTGCCTGCAGCGGGCGCTCCGGTGCCCCTCGGCGGACCCATGCGTGGCTCAGCATCGACTGTGCCACGGCGGCTGCCAGCGTGGACGGGCGCGGGTGGCACACGCAGCGACGAAATCGTGACGGGAGCCCGTCGCCCGTCGCGCCGGTGCACAGCGTTTGCTATGGTGCGCGTCCATGCGAGGCAGGTCGTGACGGCCGAGAAGCCCCCGGGACGAAAGCGCAGGAGCCGTGGCGGTCGGTCCCGTCGACGACGGGCGGTGCCGGTGGACAGCCAGGCCGCGGTGGCCGGGGATGACGCGGAGGTGCCGGCGGCCTCGGAGCCCGCTGTGCTGGTGGTCGAGACGCTTCCGGCCGACGAGTTGCCGGCGGATGACCTCCCGGCCGACGCGATACCCCATGAGCTCCCACCGACGAGCACGCCGGAGCCGGGGTTCGCCTCCCGCTACGTGCCGCCGGTCCCGCGCCCCCACCCCACCAGCCGGCGCGCCATCTTCTTCGACGTCGAGAACACCAGCCGGCCCGCCCACGTGGCGCAAGTGATGGCGCACCTGGCCATCGATCGGATCGCCCGCGCTACGGATCTGATCGCGGTGGGCAACTGGCGCGTCGTGTCGCACGAGACGGCCCGCTACCTGGCCCGTCATGGCGCGCAGCTCGTCCATAGCGCGCCGTCGGTCGGTGTCCGCGACTGGAGCGACCTGCGCATCGCCGTCGGGGCCGGGGTCTGGCTCGCCAGTGCACGGGCGGGGGACTCCATCGAGGTGATCACCGACGACCAGGCCTTCGACGCCGTGGGCGACGTGGCCGCCAGTCTCGGGGTCGCCTTCCGTCGGCTGTCGTACCGGGCACTGGCCGGGGTCGTCGGCGAGGTTCCGGTCGAGGAGCCGGCGGTCGAAGGACGCTCGCGCCGTCGCAGCCGTGGCGGGCGTCGCGGGGGCGGCACCCGCCGCAGCAGCGGGACCAGCATGGTCGCGCGCGCGCCGGCGGCGAACACTGCCGACGAGGACGTCGAGCGACAGACCGCACCCCACGACGAGATCATCGCCGTCGTCCGCCAGCTGATCGACGCCACCCCTGGCCGGTCGATCACGCTGGACGCGCTGTCCAACGCCTTGAAGGTGCGCGGCTTCAGCCGGCCAACGGGCTCGCTCCGCTTGATCACCCGTCTGCGACGCATCAAAGAGATCGAGGTGAGTCGCGCCGGAACGATTCGGCTGGTCGACGAAGCCCCAGCCTCGGGCGTGGCCGACGCCGGCGACGACACGGCCTATCAGGCCGTGGGCGGCGCCGACGACACCCCCGAGGTTCCCCCGGACGACGACGAAGGCGAAGGTGGCGAGGCGCCCGCGGACGCGGCCGCTGCCGAGGAAGGCACCGGGACGGAACCGGCGCGCACCGGCGCACGGCGGCGGCGCCGGCGTGGTGGGCGCCGCCGCCGCGGCCGGGGCGCTGGGCAGCCGGCTGCGCCTCCCGCCTAGTCGCCCCACCTGTCGTCCTCTGCGCAAGGCGCACAGCGAGGACGATGACGCGGCGTCCCGAAGACCACGGGTTTGGTCGTAGAGATGAGATCTAGCTGCACGATATGACTTATCTGCAAGCGTCACGCGATCGCCGGTCCTGACCCCGCCATCGGTAGGAGCGCGCGCGGGTTCTCGCGTCGAACCGTCGTCCCGCCGTGCTGGCATGGACGGGGCACGCCACTTGCTGCATGAGGATCACGCGGCGGAACGCCGCGGCGCGTAACGCACTCGCGGCATTGATGACGGTAGTGATGCTACCGGCGCGTGCCTTCGCAGCCGATGGCGAAACGCAGTTGCTTCTCCCATTGGTGGCCGCCGTGGCACTCGGCGCGTCGGCCGTGACCGGCGCCCACCATGCGTCGCACGGGGCGGGGCTGTGGATCATCCCGCCGCGGATGCACATCCCCGATCTCTACGCGGTCGACTTCGACCGCGACCCGGCCGAGTTCGCCGAGGCGATCGACACCGATCGCATGCTGTCCCTGGACCTGCTGCCCAGGGCCCATCGGGGATGGATGCCCGCGCTGGTCTACGACCACGAGAGCACGTACAGGGTGCGCCGTCAGGGCTCGGTCGTCCGGCTGAGCGTCGAATACGACTTCTGAGCCGGGGCGTTACGCCATCCCGAGGCGCTCTTTGCCCTCGGGCGAGATCATCTGGGGGTTCCACGGCGGGTCCCACACGATCTCCACGTCGGCATCGCCCACCCCGGGCAGGCCGAGCAGCTTCTGGCGGGCGTCGGCGGCGATCGACCCGCCCATGCCGCACCCGGGCGCGGTGAGGGTCATCCTCACGTCGACGCGACTCTGGCCCCCGGCCTCCGCCGTGACACGCATGTCGTACACTAGGCCGAGGTCGACGATGTTGACCGGGATCTCGGGATCGTAGCAGGTGCGCAGCTGGTCCCACACCAGCTGTTCGAGATCGCCGCCCGCGGCCGTCGAATCGGGTGTGGCCAGGGGCTCCTTCCCGAGCGCATCCGCGTCCTTGCCGGCGATGCGGAAGAGGCCGCCGTAGGCCGGGACCCGGAGCGTGAACGACCCACCCAGGGCCTGCGTGATCATGACCTCCGTCCCTTTCTCCAGCACCACCGGGGTACCGGCCGGGACCTCGACCGCGTCGCAATCGCGGTGCAACTCGACCTGCTCGATCATCGTGTGCCCTCCACTCTGCGGCGCATCCTAGCCCGGCCGCCGGGATGCCGCCAGGCGGGTCACCGCCCGACGGCGGGCAGGACGTCGAGGGCGAAGGCGATCGGCCCGTCCCAGCGGTGGGTGCTCCGTGCCTGGCCTCCAGCCGTGTCGCCTGTCTCCGAGTTGACCCGCCCGGCGCAGCGCGTCAATATACCCGATTCTCATGTTGGTTCCCGCCACCACGATTGCTTCCGCTCGCCGCGCCGACGTGCGCAACATCGCCATCATCGCGCACGTCGACCACGGCAAGACGACGCTGATCGACGCCATGCTGCACCAGACGGGCGTCTTCCGCGCCAACCAGGCGGTGGTGGAGCGGGTGATGGACTCGAACGTCCTCGAGCGCGAGCGCGGCATCACCATCCTGGCCAAGAACACCACCGTCATCTGGCGCGACGTGCGCATCAATATCGTCGACACGCCGGGACACGCCGACTTCGGGGGCGAGGTCGAGCGCACGCTGGCGATGGTCGACGGGGTGCTCCTCCTGGTCGACGCCTCCGAGGGCCCGCTGCCGCAGACCCGGTTCGTGCTCGGCAAGGCGCTGGCCGCCGGCCTCCCACCGATCGTCTGCCTGAACAAGATCGACCGCCCTGACGCCCGCCCCACCGAGGTGTTGGACGAGGTCTACGGCCTCTTCATCGACTTGGGCGCCAACGAGGACCAGCTCGACTTCCCGGTCCTGTACACCAACGCCCGCGCCGGCACGGCCGGCCGGACGCTCGAGGACCAGGCGGAGGATCTGACGCCGCTCTTCCAGGCGGTGGTCGACGGGCTCCCAGGCCCATTGCACGAACCCGACCAGCTTCCGTGCTTCCAGGCCAATAACCTCGACTACGACGACTACGTCGGCCGGCTGGCCATCGGGCGCGTGGTGGCGGGCGAGCTGGTGCCGGCGGGCGAGTACGCGCTCTGCCGGGGCGACGGCACCCAGGTCGCGTGCAAGCTGACGCGCGTGTACGGCTGGCAGGGGTTGAAGCGCGTCGAGGTCGAGCGCGCGCTGGCCGGCGACATCGTCGCCATCGCCGGCATCGAGGACATCCAGATTGGCGAGACGGTCACCGACCGCGAGCGACCGCACGTGCTGCCCCTCATCCGCGTCGACGAGCCCACCATCGCCATGATCTTCGGCGTGAACACCAGCCCCTGGGCGGGTCGCTCGGGCAGCCGGGTGACGACGCGCAACGTGCGCGAGCGCCTGTTCCACGAGGGGCGCCGCAACGTGAGCCTGCGCGTCGAGGAGACCGACTCCACCGACAGTTTCCGCGTTCTCGGCCGCGGCGAGCTGCAGCTCGCCATCCTGATCGAGACCATGCGGCGCGAGGGCTTCGAGCTGCAGGTGTCGAAGCCCGCGGTCGTGGTGCGCGAGCGCGATGGCAAGGTGGAAGAGCCGACCGAGCTGCTCCTGATCGACGTTCCCGAGGACTACGTCGGCGTCGTGACCCAGCTCCTGGGCGTGCGGCGCGGGATCATGACGCGCATGGACCACACCGGCGGCAGGCGTGTCCGGGTCGAGTACACCATCCCGTCGCGCGGGCTGATCGGCTTCCGGTCGCTTTTCCTGACCGAGACGCGCGGCACGGCCACGCTGAACGCGCTCTTCAACGGCTACATCCCCTGGGCCGGCCCCATCCCGGCGCGCACCAACGGCGCCATGGTATCCGACCGCCAGGGGACGGCCACGCCCTACGCCATCTTCCACCTCCAGGAGCGCGGCGTGATCTTCATCCCGGCCGGCACGCCCGTGTACGAGGGCATGGTGGTGGGCGAGTACTCGCGCGACGTCAACCTCGACGTGAACGTCTGTCGCGAGAAGAAGCTCAGCAACATGCGCGCGTCGGGGCACGACGAGGCCGTCCGCCTGGTGCCGCACCGCCACATCGGGCTCGAAGAGGGCCTCGCCTGGATCGACGACGACGAGCTGGTCGAGATCACGCCCGACGCCGTCCGGGTGCGCAAGCGCGAGCTCCGGCAGGCGTTCCGGCCGCGCGGGCCGCGCACGAACCGGCAGGCGGCGCCCCCGCCGGTCGGCTGAGGGCGTTGGTCCGGGTGCGTCGCGCGTGATAGTCGCGGCGCGGGCTGTTAGGGTCGCTGCCGAAGGGGGGATGGGCCTATGAGAATGGAGAAGGATCTCCGCATCGCGGCGCTCGCCGCGGCGGGCATGGGGCTGTGCGCGTTCTCGGCGGCGGCACAGGGGCTCGGGGCCGACGCGGGTGAGCGGCCGTTCGCGCTCGGCGGCCGCAGCTGGCGCAGCCAGGCCGCGTTCGTCGACAGCGGGGCGCGCTGCGCCACCCGCCACGTCGACGACATCGAGACCGATCGCGTCGAGAAGGACGTCGAGCGCTGGCTCGCGGACCGCGGCGGCGGCGGCAACGGCCACAAGCGACCGGCGCCGCCGGTGGTCATCACGACGCCGGTCAGCATCCCCGTCTGGGTCCACGTCATCAACACCGGGCCCGGCGTCCAGAACGGCAACGTGTCCGATGCCATGATCCTGCAGCAACTCGCCGTCCTGAACGCCGCCTTCGGGGGCGTCAGCGGCGGCGCGGCCACGTTGTTCTCCTTCACGCTCGCGGGCGTCGACCGAACCACCAACGCCGCCTGGTACACGATGGTGCCCGGGTCGCTGGAGGAACGGCAGGCCAAGACGGCGCTCCGCAAGGTTGGGGGGAATGTGCTCAACCTCTATACGTGCGATCCCGGCGGCGGGATCCTCGGGTGGGCGACCTTCCCGTGGCGCGCCGCCAGCAATCCCATCGACGACGGCATCGTGGTCCTGCACGCTTCGCTCCCCGGCGGCAGCGCCGTGCCCTATCACCTGGGGGACACGGCCACCCACGAGGTGGGCCACTGGCTCGGCCTCTACCACACCTTCCAGGGCGGCTGTTCCAAGTGGGGCGACTACGTGAGCGACACGGCGGGGGAGCAGTTCCCGGCCTTCGGCTGCCCCGTCGGGCGTGATACCTGCCGGAGCACGGGCCGCGATCCGATCGAGAATTTCATGGACTACTCCGACGACGCCTGCATGTACCGCTTCACCGCCGGCCAGTCCGTGCGCATGAACACGATGTACGGGAGCTATCGCCAGTAGGCGATCGTCAGCGCGCCGGCGGCTCGCCCGCCCCGGGTCGCCAGTCGAGCACAGGCGGGGTTCCGTCGTCGCACACCCACGCGGCCGCCCGCATCCCGGGCCGGAGCCGGCCCGGGCTCGCCTCGATCGTCGCCCAGTCGTCGTCGCCGAACGGCGCCCCGTCGAGGAGACAACGACTGGCGAGCGTCCCGCCCGCGGGGACGGCGAGCCGCACCTCCTCGGTGGTATCCCAGTCGGTGCGGATGCGGACGGAAAGGCTGCGCGGCCCGCGGTCGTACGTCAGAACCCGGCCGGCGTAGACGGTCAGGTGATCGCGTGGACAGGCCACCACCTCGGGCGGGCGCAGCCGACCGGCCGCGGGGCGGGCCACCTCAGGCGGGGCCGCGCCGGCGGCCGACCCGAGCCAGAGCAGGGCGATCATGAGGCTGCGCACCTCCCGTCCCTCTACTCCGGTGACCCCCCGCCGTCGAGCAGATTCCGGGGCCCCGTGCGGTGCTCGCCCGCTGCGCGGGCTGCGCTCCTCCGATGGCCCCGGACCCCGCGCGAGGCGCAGCGAAGCCGCGCCTCGCTTGCCCTCCACTAGCTAATTCAGCTGGACGCAGCGGCCGAGGAAGATCTCGCCGCCGAGCGCGTTCCCGTTCCCATCCAGGAACTGGAGCGAGATGCGCGGGTTGCCGCCTACGCCGCCCAGCGGCGGCTGCTTGGCGAAGGTGATCGACTCGCCGGCGGGGAGGATGACCACGTCGACGGTCACGTCCTCGGTGTGGGTGTGCGTGCCCTTGACGTTGTTCTGGAAGATGAGGCGGGCGTTCAGCCCGCCGAAGGCCAACTCGCCCTCGAGCGTGATGAACGGACCGGGGTGGTTGAGGCAGTCGCCGCTGGTCACGTCCAGCGCCACGTCGGTGGGCAGGACGAAGGGCACCGCGGCGTCGAGCCCTTGCACGCAGCGGCCGAGGAACGTCGGGCTGGTGAGCGCGTTGCCGGCGCCGTCGAGGAGCTGCAGGTAGATGCGCGGGTTGCCGCCCACGCCGCCCTGGGGCGGCTGCTTGGCGAAGCGGATGGACTCGCCGGCCGGGATGATGACCACGTCCGCGGCCACGTCCTCGGTGTGCGTGTGCGTACCCTTCACGTTGTTGCGGAAGATGAGGCGGGCGGTGAGGCCCCCCAGGCGCAGCTCGCCCTCGAGGGTGATGAACGGGCCGGGGTTGTTGCTGCAGCTGTCCGCCGTGATGCTGGCGACCATGGTCGACGGGATGCCGATGCTGGCGTCGACGCCGGCACCCGCGCGTGCGGGGGTGCTGTTGGCGACGGCAGCGACGGCGGTGAGAGCGATCAGGCAACGGACGAGCGATCTGTACATTTGAGCCTCCTTCTATGTAGTCAAGCGGTTGTGAGTGAGGCTCGTAAAGTACACCGCAGATCCGGAACTGGTCAACGGACGACCACACGGCAAGTGCCATAGCATCTCCGCTCCCCTGCCGTCGGGATTGACGGCGTGCTCGGCCAGCGTCTATGCAGCTCTCGACCATCACGCAGCAACGGAAGGAGATCGCAATGAGCATGAGACGAGGATTCGCCCTGGTGATCTTGAGCGGTGTGGCTCTCGCCGGATCGCTCGCATCTGCGGACGACGACGGTGACGACGCGCGCGTTCTGCGCGCCCGCCTCGCCGGCTTCGACGAGACCCCTGCGGTGTCGAGCACCGGAAAGGGGCAGTTCCGGGCGCGCATCAGTCGTGACGAGGACACGGTCGAGTTCGAGCTCAGCTACGAGGGTCTCGAGGGTGCCGTGGCCGTGGCGCACATTCACGTCGGACAACGCCACACGGCGGGCGGCGTGGCGGTGTTCCTGTGCGGTGGGGGTGGCCGCCCGGCGTGCCCGCCGTCGCCCGGGCGCGTGCGCGGCACGTTTGGCGCCGCCGACGTGATCGGGCCCACGGGCCAGGGAGTCGCGCCCATGGAACTGGACGAGGTGGTACGCGCCATGCGCGCGCAGGCGGCCTACGTCAACGTCCATACCGACAAGCACCCCCCGGGCGAGATCCGCGGGCAGATCCGCGGCGACGACTAGCTAGCCCGTCCCGGGGGACGCGGGGCAGCTTGACCGCCCCGCGTCTCCCCGTCATACCGCGGCTCGTCCGGCCAGCGCCGGACGAGCTGCGTGAACGTCCTCGCCATCGATCAAGGCACGTCCTCCACCAAGGCGCTCGTGGTGTGCCGCGGGCCGGTGACGATCGCGCTCGCGCGCTGAGAGCGCTCGCATGCGTGCCCTGCCGATCGACCCGCTCCTGCCCGAGATCGTCACGCACCTGCGTACCCGCACGCGACTCGTCCTGCGCGCCGCGCCCGGGGCGGGCAAGACGACGCGTGTGCCGGCGGCGCTTCTGGATGCCGGGCTGGCCGGTGAGCGCGAGGTGGTCGTCCTGGAGCCGCGCCGCATCGCGGCCCGGGCGGCAGCCGAGTTCGTGGCCCGGACGCGCGGCGGTGGTGTGGGCGGCGAAGTCGGCTATCGCGTGCGCTTCGAGCAGCGGGGCGGCGCGGCGACGCGGCTCTGGTTCGTCACCGAAGGCGTGTTCTCGCGCCAGCTCGCGGCCGACCCGTTCCTGGAGCGCGTCGGCGCGATCGTCCTGGACGAGTTCCACGAGCGCCACCTACAGGGCGACGTGGCCCTGGCCGCCGTGTGCGAACTGCAGGACACGGTCCGGCCCGATCTGCGGCTGGTCGTCATGTCGGCGACGCTCGACACCGACGCGCTCGCGCGCGCCCTCGGCGACCCGGCCGTGGTCACGTCCGAGGGCCGCGCCCATCCGGTGACGGTCGACTACGACGAATCGGACGGCAGCGAGCGCCAGCTGGCCGCGCGGGTCGCGGGCGCGCTCCGGCGCGTGCTCGACACCCCGGGCGACGTGCTCGTGTTCCTGCCTGGCGCCGCCGAGATCCGGCGTGCTGCCGAGGCCATCGCCCCGCTGGCGTCGGCGCACGGACTCGACGTGGTGACGCTGCACGGCGAGCAGGGCCTCGACGCGCAGGCGCGTGTTCTCCAGCCCGGGCCTCGCCGGCGCGTGGTCCTCGCCACCAACGTGGCCGAGACGGCGCTCACGGTCGAGGGTGTCACGACCGTGATCGACTCCGGGCTGGCGCGTGTGGCGCGCGTCGACCCGCGCCACGGCGTCAACGTGCTGCGCGTGCAGCCGATCAGTCGGGCGGCGGCCGAGCAGCGCGCGGGACGGGCGGGACGCCTCGCTCCCGGGTGCTGCGTCCGCCTCTGGTCGCGGGCCGCACACGCCGCCCGGCGCGCGCACGAAACGCCCGAGATCCTGCGTCTGGATCTTACGCGCATGGTGCTCGAGCTGCGCGCCTGGGGCCTGCGGGCGGCCGCCGGGCTGCGGTGGCTCGATCCCCCGCCGCCGGCGGCGCTCGAACGCGCCGAGCGGCTGCTGATCCAGCTCGGCGCGGTGGAGGTGACGACGGGCACGCTCACGCCGGTCGGCACGCGGCTCCTGGCGCTGCCCGTCGAGCCGCGGCTGGCGCGCATGCTGGTGGAAGCCGAGCGGCTCGGATGCGGTGACGAGGTGGCGCTGGTGGCGGCGCTGGCGAGCGAGCGCGACATCCTGGCGCGTGCCGGCCCGCTCGGCGGCCCGGTGCGCGATCGACCGCCGGGACCCTCGGATCTCCTCCTGCGCGCCGAGCTGTTCGGCGACGCCGCTCGCCGGCGCTTTGCGCCCGATGCCTGCCGGAGCCTCGGGCTCGAGCCGCGCGCCGTGCACACCGTCGAGCGCGCCCGGCGCCAGCTGGCGCGCCTGGTGCGTCCGGGCGGCACGGCCGACGCGGCGGCGCTGGGCCGGTGCCTGCTGGCCGGCTTCCCGGATCGGGTGGCGCGTCGCCGGGAGTCCGGGTCGGCGCGTGCCGTGATGGTGGGCGGCACCGGCGTGACGCTCGCCGCAGAGAGCGTGGTACGCGAGGCCGAGCTGTTCGTCGGCGTCGAGCTGGAACAGCGCGGCGGACCCGAGGCGCGGGTGCGCGTGGCGAGCGCGGTCGAGCGTGCCTGGCTGGCGGCGGTCTTCCCCGATGCCCTCACGACGACCCGCGAGCTGGTGTTCGACGCCGCCCGCGGGCGGGTCGTGGCGCGCGTGCGCGAGCGCTATCACGACCTCGTACTGGCCGAACGTGTCGGTACCGACGTCGATCCGGGGGCGGCGGGAACGATCCTGGCCGAGGCGGTGCGGGTCGATCCGGCGGCGGCCGTCGGGCTCGACGAGGAGGGGCAGCAGGTGCTCGCGCGTCTGCGTTTTCTCGCCCGCACCATGCCGGAGCTCGGGCTGACCGCCGATCCGGGGGCGCTGCTCGCCGACGCCGTCGTCCACTGCTGCGCCGGCCGGCGGAGCCTGGCCGAGCTGCGTGCCGCCGACGTGTTGGGGGCGCTCCGCGGCCTGCTCACGCAGGCGCAGCGCACGGCGCTCGACCGCGAGGCGCCGGCGACGCTGGGCCTGCCGAACGGGCGGACGGTGCGTGTACGCTACGAGCCGGAGCGCCCCCCCGTGATCGCCGCACGCATCCAGGAGCTGTTCGGCCTGACGGCGACGCCGCGCTGCGCGGCAGGGCGGGTCGCGATCGTCGTCGAGCTGCTGGCGCCGAACCACCGCCCGGTGCAGATCACCGACGACCTGGCGAGCTTCTGGCGCACGACGTACGCGGAGGTGCGGAAGGTGCTGCGGGGACGGTACCCGAAGCATGCCTGGCCCGAGGATCCGCTGACGGCAACGGTGCGCGCCCGGCCGGGCCGGCCGCGGTAGTGCTCCACCCCAACGCCGCCAAGGTCCGACTGCACCGCGCGCGCCAGGCGTCGCGTACCCTGCTCGCCCAGGAGCTGGGGGACGACGCGGCGGAGACGGCGCGGTCCGCCGGGTGAGGGACGACCATGCGCTGAAGCGCTATCGGGCGATCCCACGCTCTGCTATGAGTGCCCGCCTTGGTCGCGTCGGGCAGCGTACCGGCGCGCGGATGGGAGATGCGCGTGGCCGGAGAACGTCCTCTGTCGCTGGGTGAGGAGATCGCCAACTGCCTGACCCACGGAGTCGGTCTGCTCGCGAGCCTGGTCGGCGTGCCGCTCCTGGTGCTCGCGGCCGCCGGCCGGGGCGACGCGCTCCTGGTGGTGGGCTGCAGCGTCTTCGCCGCCTCGCTGGTGGCGGTCTACGCCAGCTCGACGCTCTACCATGCGCTGCCACCGTCGCGCGCCAAGGAGATCCTGCGCGTGCTCGACCACACCGCCATCTACCTGCTCATCGCCGGCACCTACACGCCGTTCACCCTGGGGGTGCTGCGCGGCGCCCTCGGATGGACGCTCTTCGGCCTGGTGTGGAGCCTCGCGGCCCTCGGGATACTGCTCAAGACCGTGTTCCGGATGCGCTACGAGCGGGCGGCGATGCTGCTTTACGTGGCGATGGGCTGGCTCGCGGTGGTCGCGATCCAGCCGATCACGGCGGTGATGCCGTTCTCCGGGCTCCTCTGGCTGCTGGCAGGCGGCCTCCTCTACACGGGAGGGCTCGCGTTCTACGCCTGGGAGCAGCAGCGCCACAGCCACACCGTCTGGCACCTGTTCGTTCTTGGCGGGAGCGCCTGTCACTTCTTCGCCGTCCTCTGGTACGCGGCGCCCGCCGCCGTCTGAGTGGTGCCCGGCCGCGGCCTCAGGCGGCGACGCGGGCGGCGATGGCGATGCGCCGGAAGGTGAAGATGCGCTAGGCGCGGCGCGTGCTCTTCCTGACCTTCTACGTCGTCTGGGAAACGCTCGGCGTGGGTGCCGTGTGCCGCCATCCCGCGGACGCGCGAGGAGCGGGTGCGCTGGCTCGACGAGCACTGGGCGCACGTCGATGCGTGGATCGACGCGCAGCGGGCGCGCGAGCGCCACTGACGCGGCGCCCGGCAGCGTCTCACGCACGCCAGCGGTGCGCGCGTCGCGTCAGGCCGATCCCTGTTGCACCAACTCCGCCACTGGGTCGCCGTTCCGGAAGCGCGCCAGCAGGCGCTCGGGGTCGAACACCACGCCGATCGGATTGTCGGCGAACGCGCCGCTCTGGAACCACGCGGCGAGCGCCTCGGCGGTGGGGAAATTGTCGATCTGCAGCTCCACCTGATTGCCGTCCGGATCGCGGTAGTAGAGCGACGTAGCGGGACCGTGGGTGATGCACCAGTAGGGCGTGATGCCCTCGCCCTTCAGGCGTTCATAAGTGAGGAGCAGATCGCCGAGCGTGGCGTAGGTGAACGCCACGTGCTCGAGGCCGACCGCCGGCTCGTCGGGCGCAGGCGCCAGCCCCGGAATCTCGGCCAGCGCGATGCGGTGGTGCTCGTCGTCGTAGGTGAGGAAGGCGATAAACGGGTTCGCGAACACGATCCGTGCCCCGAGGACCGTGCAGTACCAGCGCTGCATGTCCTCGAGGCACCGGGTCCGGAAGACGACGTGCGCCAGCTTCGCCGGGACGATCATTCCTCCGGGTCGGGGCCGTTCGGGTTGGCGTCGACCGGCCAGTTGGGGCGCAGCTGGCGCAGGCGGAGCCCCATGTCGAGCAGGCGCTGCGCGTGGGCCGGGTTGCCGGCGACGTTGTCCAGCTCATAGGGGTCGCTCACCAGATCGTAGAGCTCGTACTCGAAGGTGGTGGCGGGATTGGTCTCGTCGACCGGGATCTCGGTGTACTTCCATTGCTGGCCGCCCGTCTCGTCCTCGCGCACGGTGGCCCACACACGGTTGTTGGGCCACCCCTCGGTGAGGAAGTCGGTGCGCCAGGTGGGGGCCGTGCCGTCGATCAGCCGCAGCAGGCTGGTGCCGTCCTGGAGGATGGGTGGCGTCGACCCGGCCAGCTCGGTCAGGGTGGCGCACAGGTCGATGTTGAGCGCCGTCTGGGTCTCGACCCGCGTCAGCGGGGCGAGCGTGGGGTAGCGGATGACGAACGGCGTGCGGATGGACTCCTCGTACGGCTTGTTCTTCGCCTGGGTGCGGTGCTCGCCCCAGTGCCAGCCGTTGTCGGACATGAAGATGACGATGGTGTCGTCGTCCACGCCGGCGTCGCGGAGCGCGTCCATGATGCCCTCGATGGCGTAGGTCGGGTTGCCGCCGATGGCCTCGTCCACCGCCTGCAGCATCTCGAGCTGGTGGATGCGGGTCACGTCCAGGTTGGCCTGCTGCGTTGGTGTGAGCTGGGGCGTGTTCTGCATCCAGGTGGGCTTGTCGGACACGTCGGGCTCGTTGTAGCTCGGCGGCCGCCACGCGGGCAGGAGCGAGAACATGCCGTCGTGGCGCGGCGCGGGGATCTCGGGGAGATGCGGCGCCTTGGGCGCGAAGTACAGGAAGAACGGCTTCCCCAGGGTGGCGGCGTTGGCGATGAAGGCGCGCGCCTTCTCGCGCAGCACGTCGGTGGAGTAGTCGGCCTCGGCCGAGCCGTAGGCCACCTCTACCCCGTTCTCGACGATGGTGTAGTCGAAGAAGGCGACGTTCTTCATGCCGTACCACTCGCTCCAACCGGGCGGCACGTACGGCGGATTGGGGCTGGTCCAGAGGTTGCTGTAGCCGTTCAGGTACTTGCCGACGAAGCCGGTGTGGTAGCCGGTGCCGCCGATGGGCGGGTAGATGGCGTCCTGCAGGATGGTGCCCATGCTGACGCTGTCGTCGAAGTCGTCGGCGCCGCCGTTGGTGCCGCAGTTCTTGTAGACGCCGGTGCGGTGCGCGTACTGCCCGCGCAAGAGCGCCGAGCGGCTCGGGCAGCAGAGCGGCGTGGTCATGAAGCCGTTGGGGAAGGTGACGCCCGAGTCCATCAGCTCGGCCTTCACGCGCGGCATGATGAAGGCGCCCAACGGCGAGTGAGTGGCGTCGATGGTGTCCCAGCGCTGGTCGTCGGTCAGGATGAGGACGATGTTCGGGCGCAGCGGCTGCGGGCTCGGGCCGAAGCGGTCGACCCACACCTGAAGGAGGGTGTGCAGGCAGTCGCGCAGGCTGGCCGGGTCGACCGGGGTCCCGGGCCCACCGACGGCCGCGGCGCACTGCGGGCCGACGGCGGGGAGGACCACGCCGCTCAGGTCCTGGGCCACGGTGACGGGACACTTCTCGGGCAGCTTGTTGAGCGCCTTGGTGGCGCGCGCCTCGGCGTCGGCGAGCGGCTTGCCGGCGATCAGGTCCTTCAGCTTGCTGCCGACGTAGGACTTGACGGCACGCCCGATCGCCTTCTGGCAGTTGAGCTGGGCCTTCAGGGCTCGTGTGTCGACCGGGACGGTGGAGGGGTTGTTGGGCCCGTACCCGAGCGCGATGCTGTCCGTGATCAGCGTCTCGGCGCACGCCGGCGCGGGGGTGATGGTGCACACGGCGGCCGGGTTCGAGAACTTCTTGTTGTTGCAGCGCACCACCTGGCCGATGCTCTTGCGCACCGTGCTGGCGTCGGTGGTGGTGGTGCAGCCGGCCAGGGTGGTGCGCGCGTTCGCGAGCGCGATCACCGTAGCGAGCAGGATGGACAGCCCTCGAAGACGCGACGCGCTCGACATGTACGTTTCCCCTTTACGTGGTGTGCTATAGGCCCGTCCCACCCTTACCCCACCCCTGGGCGATCGACAATCGTACTTTCGGGCCGCCGGCGCATTGCACCCGTGCAGCGTCTACGTTAACAGGGCTCGCCGTGTCCGCGGGAGCCGACGACGACGCCGCGTGTGCCACGCGCCTGGGCTGCTCGCTCGAAGCGGTGCAGCTGGCGCGCCGGGCGGAGATCGTCGACCTGCACGTCGACACCTTCATCCCGGTTCGTCTGTGGCGGTACGACATCCTGGCGCGCCACCGCGGCGCACTCTTCGGCCGGCGGTTCTTCGGCCACCTGGACCTGCCCCGCCTGGTCGACGGCTGCCTGGCGGCGGCGATGTGGTCGGTCACCACCAACCCCTTCCGGCGGACGAGCGGCCGCTGGCAGGTTTTCCTCCGCAACCTGCGCGCCCTCCGGCGGCTGATCGCCGGGTCCGGGGGCCGGCTGGTCGAGGCGCGCAACGTGCGCGAGTACCGGGCCGCCCGGGCCACCGGCGCGCACGCCTGTCTGCTCGCGATCCAGGGCGCCAACGCGGTCCAGGGCGCCCCGGCCGGCGTCGCGTCGATCCCCGACGACTGCGTGGTGCGCGCCACGCTCGTACACCTCACCAATTCCGTCTACGGCGCCACCTCGAGCCCCCTGCACAAGATGCGCGCCGAGAAGGGGCTCACCGCCGCCGGGCGCAGCCTGATTGCGCAGCTGAACGCCCGGCGCGTGTTCGTCGACCTCGCGCACGTCCACGAGCGCACCTTCCACGACGCGGTCGCGGTCCACGACCGCACGCAGCCCTTGATCGTCACCCACACCGGCGTCGCGGGCGTGCGCCCGCACTGGCGGAACCTGACCGACGCGCAGATCAAGGCGGTCGCCGACACCGGCGGCACCATCGGCATCATCTTCAACGAGCCGTTCCTGTCGCGCCCGGGCGGCCCGCGCGACGGTGCCATGGTGATCGAGCACGTCGAGCACGTGATCCGGGTGGCGGGCGAGGAGTTCGTATCGCTCGGGAGCGATTACGACGGCGCCATCACGCCCCCGCCGGACCTCGCCGGGGCGGAAACCTATCCCCGACTGGTGCAGCACATGCTCGATCGAGGCTTCGGCGAGGCGCGCATCCGCAAGGTGCTGGGCGAGAATTTCCTGCGCGCGTTCGAGATGCTGCGGCCGGGGTGAGGCTACCACTGCCGTGGCTGCGGCAGTCCGGTACACAGGCTGCGACGCGGGCCGCGGTCCGCATCGCGTCCGCTCAGAGCGTGAAGGAACGAAACGACGAGGGACATTGCCGTGGTCATGTCGATTCCACGGCGATGTCCCCTCAGATGAGCGCGACGGCGGAGGGCGGGAATGTATGCCCTCCTCCGTCGCGTGGTCCTTGCTACAGTACCGGCAGGAACGTGCTCCTGCCGGTGAGCTTCCAGCCGTTGCCGGTCTGGTCCCACAGCCCGCGCACCACCCACTCGGCCGTGCCGACGTAGACGTGCGATGACATGTCGGACACCGAGGCGCCGCCCTCGCCATAGGCCTTCAGGGTGACCTTGTACTCGACGCCAGGCTTGACCTTGATCTTGAGCTTGTAGACGCCGCCGACCAACTTCGCCGCCCTGTTGAGGTAGACGAATGTCGTGTCGGTGAGCATCGTCAGCGAGCCCGCCAGGAGCGACGTGCGGAAGAGCACGTTGGTGTCGATGTCCTGCAGCTCGTACACGAAGTGCTCGCCGAGGAGATCGATTGTTGCGTCGGTCATGAGCTGGCCGTGGAACGTGACCAGGTCGTGCGGCTCCTTCCACTGGACCCGTGCGGGGTCGTTGCAGATCGGGGGGGTGCAGTTGTTCTGGCAGCCGTCGAGCGGTTTGCGCACGTTGTTGCAGCCGCTGACGGTGTTGCCGTCGTCGCAGGTCTCGCCGTTGCCGCCCTGAACGACGGCGTCGCCGCAGCTCGTGCAGTCGAGGCGGCAGATGATCTGCCCCGTCACCGGATCGAGGCTCAGGTTCGGCGGATCACAGGTCTCGCCCGGATCGAGGACCAGGTTTCCGCACTGCGGGAGCAGGTTACAGCCCGGGAGCTCGGGATTGAAGATGTTCATGCACAGGAACCCGCCCGCCTGTTCGTCGCAGCTGTCGTCCGTACAGAAGTCGTCGTCCACGCAGTTGACTGGTACGCCCACGCACCCTCCGCCCATGCACTGATCGGGCTGCGTGCAGAAGGAACTGTCGTCGCACACGTTCGTGTCGTCGTTCGTGTAGACGCAGCCCGTGTTCGAGTTGCACGTGTCGTCGGTGCAGGGGTTGGTGTCGATGCAGACCGTCGGCGGACCGCTGGCGCAGGTGCCTCCGCTGCAGGCGTCGCCGTCGGTGCACTGGTCCCCGTCCTCGCAGGGCAGGGCGGTGTTGATCTGGATGCAGCCGCTGGGAGAGAGGCACTGCCCGTCGGTGCAGACGTTGCCGTCCTCGCAGTCCTGAGTCGCGCCACCGCCCTGGCACGTGCCGTTGACGCACTCGTCGCCCACGGTGCAGGCGTCGCCATCACTACATGACGCCGAGTCGTCGGGGAGTACGAAACAGCCGCCCGCGGAGGACGGGCTGCAGTCGTCGATCGTGCAGGGGTTGTTGTCGTCGCACACGGGGGGCGGCCCCCCGACGCATAGGCCTCCGTCGCACGCGTCCTCCGTGGTGCACGGATTGGCGTCGTCGCAGTCGGTGCCGTCGCCCGCGGGCGGGTTCGAGCAGTCGCCCGTGTCGGGATCGCACGTGCCCGCGATGTGGCACTGATCGAGCGGGGTACAGACGATCGGATCGCCCGGAATGCACTGCCCGCTCACGCACGCGTCGCCGACGGAGCAGGCGCTGCCGTCGCTGCACGGAGTGCCGTTGGGCTTGGTCGGGTTGGTGCAGGTGCCGGTATCGGGATCGCACACGCCGAGCGTGTGGCACTGGTCGAGCACGACGCACACGACGGGGTTGCTGCCGACGCAGCCCCCGCCCTGGCAGGTGTCGGTCTGCGTGCAGGCGTTGTCGTCGGTGCAGGAGCTGCCATTGGGTTTCTGGGGGTTGGAGCAGAGGCCCGAGCCTGGGTCGCAGACGCCCACGTCGTGGCACTGGTCGCTGGCGGTGCAGACGACGTTGGTGACGCCGACGCAGGAGCCGCTCTGGCAGCTGTCGGCGGTACAGGCGTTGCCGTCGGAGCAGGTGGTACCGTCGGGCTTGGCGGGGTTGGAGCAGACGCCGGTGCCGGGGTCACAGACGCCCACGTCGTGGCACTGGTCGCTGGCGGTGCAGACGACGTTGGTGACGCCGACGCAGGAGCCGGCCTGGCAGCTGTCGGCGGTACAGGCGTTGCCGTCGGAGCAGGTGGTACCGTCGGGCTTGGCGGGGTTGGAGCACACCCCGGTGCCGGGGTTGCAGACGCCCACGTCGTGACACTGGTCGCTGGCGGTGCAGACGACGTTGGTGACGCCGACGCAGGAGCCGGCCTGGCAGCTGTCGGCGGTACAGGCGTTGCCGTCGGTACAGGAGCTGCCGTCGGGCTTCGGAGGGTTGGAGCAGGTGCCGGTGACCGGGTTGCACACGCCCGCGTCGTGGCACTGGTCGGTCGGTGCGCACACGACCGGGTTCGACGGAGTGCAGGTGCCCGCCTGACAAGTGTGTGTCTGGTTGCAGAGGTTGCCCGGGTTGTTGCACGCGGTGCCGTCCGGCTCGATCGGGTTCGAGCAGATGCCGGTGCCGGGATCGCACGTCCCCACCTGGTGGCAGTCGTCCAGTGCGGTGCAGACGACGTTGGTGACGCCGACGCAGGAGCCGGCCTGGCAGCTGTCGGCGGTACAGGCGTTGCCGTCGGAGCAGGTGGTACCGTCGGGCTTGGCGGGGTTGGAGCAGACGCCGGTTCCGGGGTTGCAGACACCCACGTCGTGACACTGATCGAGGGCGGTGCAGACGACGTTGGAGACGCCGACGCAGGAGCCGGCCTGACAGGTGTCGGCGGTGCAGGCGTTGCCGTCGGAGCAGGAGCTGCCGTCGGGCTTCGCAGGGTTGGAGCAGACGCCGGTGCCGGGGTTGCAGACGCCCACGTCGTGGCACTGGTCGAGGGCGGTGCAGACGACGTTGGTCACGCCGACGCACGAGCCGGCCTGGCAACTGTCGGCGGTGCAGGCGCTGCCGTCGCTGCACGCGCTGCCATCCGGTTTGGCGGGGTTGGAACAGATGCCCGTGCCGGGGTTGCACACGCCGGCGACGTGGCACTGATCGAGCGCCACGCAGGTCACCGGGGTTCCGGGGGCGCAGGTGCCGGCCTGGCAGGTGTCGGTCTGCGTGCAGGCGTTGCCGTCGGAGCAGGAGCTACCGTCGGGCTTCGCGGGGTTGGAACAGATACCCGTGCCGGGGTTGCACACGCCCGGGTCGTGACACTGGTCGAGGGCGGTGCACAGAACCGGGTTGCCACCCGTGCACGTGCCGCTCTGGCAGGTGTCGGTCTGTGTGCAGGCGTTGCCATCGTTGCACGTCGAGCCGTTCTGCTTGGCAGGGTTGGAGCACGTGCCCGTCTGGGGATCGCAGACGCCCGCGTCATGGCACTGGTCGGAGGCGATACACACGACCGGCGTGCCCGGCTGGCACCCGTTGACGCCGGCGCAGGTCTCGACGCCGTCGCACGGGTTGCCGTTGTTGCAGAGCGCGTTGCCGCCCTCGTCCACCTGGCCGTCGCAGTCGTCGTCGATGCCGTTGCAGGTCTCGGGCGCGTTGACGGTGACGGTGAGCGTGGCGTCGTCGCTGACTTGATCCGCGTTGATGGCGAACGCCGTCGCGATGTTCGTGAAGTTGTTGCTGTTGCAGGTGGGGGAGGCGTTGGCCGTGATCTGCACCGTCACCGACGCACCGGGCGGGAGGCTGAGGACGTCCACCTCGAGCGGGTTCGTGGACACGACCGTCCAGGACACCGACATGTCGTTCGACGAGACGCTGACCCCGATGCCGGTCAGGTACGACGGCAGCGCGGGATCCTCGATCACGACGCCCGTGGCCGCGATCGTGGGGTGCGTGTTCTGCACGACGATGGTGTACGTGACGGCGGTGGTCTGGTTCACGGGCACGCTCGTCGGCGCGACGGTCTTGGTGATCGACAGGTCGGCCGCCGGCGTGAAGCCGCAGTTGGTGTCCTTGTTGTAGTTGTTCGCGTTGGCCGAGGTGGCCAGGAAGAAGCTCGACGCGGCCAGCTGCGCCGCGTTGGCGACCACGCCCTCGCTGATCAGCACGGTGATCGGCACCGCGAACTCGACGAAGTAGTCGGGGTCGGCGCTGAAGTTGGCGCTGAGCGCGGGACTGGCGAGCGGGCCGACGTGGCGGGCCAGCGGGGTTGTGTTGAAGGTGAGCCCGCTCGCAAAGTCGTACTTCTGCGCGTAGAGCTGGGTCTCGGCCGGGTCGTTGAACAGCGGGTTGAAATCGACCGGCTCCGCCGGAGTATTCGCCCACACCTCGACGGTGTCGCCCTTGGCGCCGCCGGTGTTCCCGAAGTCGTCGGGACTGCCGACGCCGTTCAGTGACAGTAGGTATTGATACTGGAAGGGGTTGCCACCGGGGACGTGCACCAGCGCCACCCAGGCGAACTGATCGAAGCCCTTCGGGCCGTCGGGATTCCCGTTCACGCGATAGCGGAAGTACATGTAGTCCGCGTCCTGCGCGAAATAGGTCGTGGGATAGGTCGCGTTGCCGACCAGATCGGCGCTGGCCGGGTTTTCGTCCTCGGGCGGGTCGACGTCGCATGCGGGCACCCACGTCACGCCGTCGAAGTCCGGATTGCCCACGGCGCGTGCCGCTCCGGACATCCCGAGGAGCATTGCGACTGCAGCTGCTATCACCAGGCGTTGCCAGCGACATGCGATGTTCATTGTCTGGTCTCCCAAGGGATTGTTGTTGGGGGCAACGACGGTCCGCGCCATTCGCCACCGGATGCGATATTCTATCGCTAACTCCCTAAGGCATGTGCCGTCAAGCACCAAACTGTGAGTTCACAAAATTATTCTCCGTCGTGTACAGCCGTTGGCCTATCGTGGCTATCGCTGGTCGAGGCCTCCCACCTACGGCCGCGGCTTGGTGCGACGCAGCCCGGTGTCGACGAGGCCACGCGCCTGCGCGGCCTCGGCCGTTTCGGCGCGTGCGGGCACCGTGCGCAGGAAGTCGACGTATTCCTCAGGCAATCCGTGCTCTTCGGCGCCGGCGATCAGGCAGGCCATGTACCGGAAAGACGGGAGGAGCGTGTCGTCCCGCCGGTCGGATGTGAGTGTGAACGCCGGGATGGGCCCGAGCGGCGAGGTGAGCGGTGTGACCGACACCGCCACCCGACGATAGTTGCCGATCAGGACCCCTTCGGTGAGATCCACGTGCGCCAGGTCGGCCGGCGTGATCTCGTAGGCCACCCCCAAGACGACGGCACCGGTGTCAGGGATGACGTTGGCCATCGCCTCGCCGATGGGGAGGAGCGGCGGCTTGTCGAGGACGAGGCGCCAGCCCGGCAGCCGCGCCGGCACCGCACGCGCATGGACGACACCGCGCCGGCCCCGGAACGTGGCCGTTTGCATGTTCGAGCCGTACGCGAAGTACCAGACGGTCGTACTCATCGGCAGTCGAGTGTTGCGATGGCGCCGGCCATGGCCGCGGCTGTAGCGTCGGGCGCTCGCCAGGGCAAGGCGGTTCGTCGTTGCAGCGACTGGGCCAACGTACGAGGGAGCCGCATGCGCCCTCGTCTTATCCTGGTCCTGCTCATCGCGGTTTTCGCGTGCTCGTCCGCTTGCCGTCCACGTCCGTCCGGTGGTACCGCGCCATCGATGTCCGGTCCGCCCACGTCGGACGAGTTGCGCAACGCGACCTACCGCGGGCTGACGGATCTGACCGGGCCGGTCACGCTCCGTGACGGCCGCTGGGAAGGCGAGCCGTACGTCGCGGGCGGCGCGGCGCGCCCGACCGTCACCCTGGCGCGGGACTTTCGTCTGGTCGGCGATCTGGACGATGCCGGTGCCGACGAGGTCGTCGTGGTGCTCGCGGAGAGCGGGGGAGGGTCGGGGACGGTGTCCGACCTGGCCGTGGTCGCCCGCCGGCCGGGCGGGGTGGTGAATGTCGCCACCATCGCACTTGGCGACCGAGTGCAGATCCGATCGGCAAGGATCGAGGGCGGCCGCATCCTCGTGAGCGCCGTCCGGGTCGGGAAGCAGGACGCCGCCTGCTGTCCCGGCGAGCTGGTAGAGTGGGGGTGGACGCTCGCCGGCGACACCCTCCAGCCGGTCGCCGTTCCGGGCGCTGCCGGCCGATTGTCGCTCGACACACTGGCGGGAGCCGAATGGGTTCTGCGTTGGTGGGATGTGGGCGAGCCGGCGCCGGCGGAGCCGGAGATCACCCTCGCCGTCGCCGGTGGCCGCGTCGCCGGCAGCGCCGGGTGCAACCGGTACTTCGCCGGGGTGAAGGCGGGCGCCCAACCGGGAGACATCGCGGTCGGACCGGCTGGCGCGACCCGCATGGCGTGTCCGGAGCGGATGGCGACGATGGAGGCCCGTTTCCTGCAGCAACTGGCCGGCGTCCGGAAGTTCGGCTTCCTGCTCGGGCACCTGGCGCTGACATACGAGACAGGAGACACGCTCGGCACGATGCTGTTCGAACGGCGTCCCTCGGGGTGAAATCGTTCGCGAGTGTTTTTGACTACGGGCATGCGCCGGCCCGCACGAGGCGGGTGGTGACGGGACCTCCTCCGTCCCGTCCCGCCTCGTGGCCCGGAGGGGACGCTGCGGCCGCGCTCGTGCACGGCGTCGATGTGACCCGCGCGCCTGCGTCTGCGCTGGGGCAGGTGCCCGCTTTCTGCTAAGGGGCCCGGGACCGATGACGCCCGCTTTCACCCCTTTTGCCGCCAAGATGCGCGCCGACGGCCTCCCCGAGGCGCTCATCGGCGCCTTCGGCCACTACTACGACCAGCTCCGTGCCGGCGCCGCCGGCAAGGTGTCGTGCGCCGAGTTCGACCCGGTGGGCGACGTGCCCGACGCGAGCGGGCTGGCCGAGTTCCGCGCCACCGGCACCTCGGCGCTCGCGCGCGCCGTGGTCGTCAAGCTGAACGGCGGCCTCGGCACCAGCATGGGGATGACGCGCGCCAAGTCGCTACTCCCCGCCAAGGACGGCCTTTCGTTCTTGGACATCATCGTCCGGCAGACGCTCCACCTGCGGCGCGTGCACGGCTGCCGGCTGCCGCTGGTGCTCATGAACAGCTTCCGTACGCGCGCCGACTCGCAGCGCATCCTGGCGCGCTACCCGGATATGGACGTGGGCGTGCCGGCGGATTTCCTGCAACACCGCGTGCCGCGCATCCTGAAGGCGGACCTGACCCCGGTCGAGTGGCCGCGCGACCGCGAGCACGAGTGGTGTCCGCCCGGCCACGGCGACATCTTCCTGGCGCTCGAGACCTCCGGCATGCTGCCCGCCCTGCTCGACGGCGGCTTCGAGTACGCCTTCGTCTCCAACGCCGACAACCTGGGCGCGGTGCTGGATGTCGACATCCTCGGCTGGTTGGCGGCCGAGCGTATCCCCTTCCTGATGGAGGTGGTCGACCGCACCGAGGCGGACCGGAAGGGCGGCCACCTGGCGCGCCTGAAAGACCACCGCCTCATGCTGCGCGAGGTGGCGCAGTGCCCCGACGACGAGCTGGAGGAATTCCAGGACGTGCGCCGGTACCCGCACTTCAACGCCAACAATCTGTGGATCAACCTGCGCGTGCTCGCCGCCGTGCTGAAGGCCCGCAAGGGATTCCTCGGCCTGCCCATGATCGTCAACGAAAAGCCGGTCGATCCCGAGGACCCGGGCTCGCCGCGCGTGCTCCAGTTGGAGACCGCGATGGGCGCCGCCGTAGCGGTGTTCGAGGGGGCGCGGGCGCTGCACGTGTCGCGTGCGCGGCTGGTCCCGGTGAAGACCACCAGCGATCTCCTGGCCCTCTGGTCGGACGCGTATGCGCTCGCGGAGGATTCTCGCGTGATCACATCACCGGCCCGGACGCTGGGGCCGCTGGTGGTGGACCTGGATGCCAGGTTCTATCGCACGGTGCAGGACCTGGGGGCCCGGTTCCCAGCCGGCGCGCCGTCGTTGGTCGGGTGCCGGCGGTTCGTCGTGCGGGGCGACGTATGGTTCGAGGGTGGGGTGGTGGCGGAAGGCGACGTCGAGGTGCGTAACGATACGCCGACGCAGCGGGTCGTGCCGGCTGGAAGGCTTCGCGCGGGTAGCTGAGCGATCGGAGCCCTTCCCTGTCAGCGCCCGATTGCGGGCAGTCGATCGAAGGCGCGTGAGCGCCGCCAACGGTAGATCGCAAAATCGTCGTCGAGCGTCAGGATGCGCCCGCTGTCGAGCTCCTCTGCCATGTGCACCAGGCACGCGTCGGCGAAGTCCATCGGCACGGTCGCATACCGACGCATGAGCGTCCGGATCGCCCTGCTGGCACGGTCGAGACGAAACGGAATCTCGAAAGCACCGCGTTCGACGTTCTCGAGGACCATGTCGGCGGCACCGGGAAGGCCACGCAGCAGGTAGCACGCCTCGGCGATGACCGCCTCGCAGGTCACCAGCGGAGCCCCGATCTCGCTCACGATCTCCGCACAGAGGCGATGGTTCCGCTCGCTACGATCGAGGAGCGCCACGATGCATCCCGTGTCCAGCAAGACCGGCTTCACGATCGCCCGAAGCCTCTCAGGTACCTCTTGTTCGAGCCGAGATCCTTGACCTTCGATCCGAACTTCCCGATCCCGATGATGCGGTGGCGCGGGGGTTGCGGGCTGTCTTCTGCCAACCGGCGCAGCCCGCGACGGAGGAGCTCCGAGTCGCTCAAGCCGGTGCGCTGCCGAAGCCGGGTCAGCAAGCCGAGGGTCTCCGGATCCAGTCGGGATTGCACGATGCGCCCCATGGTGTGTGTCGTACGCCACATCGGCGTGTATGACAACCGGCTCCGTCCCACGCGATGGCGCTGGACGCGGGCTGCGTGCGCCGTGGCTCGATCGGGCGCAGTCACCGTGCGCACCATGGCGCTCGACCGACTTGCGCGCGTCAGACCCGCCGAATGCTCACGTCGGTGGCGCGCGCGGCGAGCGCGATCAAGTCGGCGGGATCCGACGTCAGCACCATTCCACCAGGTTCGGCGAGCGCGACGACAAGTGCATCCACCGCAGAGCCGCGGCGTGCTTGCGCCCGAAGAAACGCCGCACGCCGTGCGAGCGACTCGGGAAGACCGTCGACGACATCGCACGTCCGAAGGAACCGGTTCGTGTTCGCGTCGCGACCAGGATGTCCCTGGAGACACTCGACAAGTACGATCGACGGCACGGCCGGTGGCCAACGCCCGTCCTCTCGAAGCTCGAGGATCATGGCAGCAATGAGCCGCGATGGCTTCGAGAGGTAGCTAACGGCTCCGGCGTCGAGGACCAGATCCGCCACTCACGCGCTCCGGCGCACCCGGGAGCGCCTCGGCGTGCCAAGGAGCCTGCGCGCGCGGGCGCGATCCGCGGATGTCGGAACGCCAACCTCTTTGACGAGCGCCGCGACGTAGCGATCTGTCTCCCGCATGAGGTCCTGCCGGCGCAGCTCGAGTCGGACAGCCCTCTGCAGGAGCTCGGAAGCAGGCAAGCCGCGCGCTTTCACCTCTCGGAAGAGCTGTTCGGGGAGATAGACCTGCATACGCGGCATACGCCTGACCATACGCCCATCGCATGATACGCACAAACTCTTCGCACAGATACGGTCGGACGCGCCGACCGTGATCGCGGTGGACTTGCGCTGGCAGCTGGCAGGAACGTCCGTGACCGCCACGGATGAGGCGCCCGGCCTCCCGGCGTCAGTGCTTGTCGAGCGTCTCGCCCTTCTCGTTCTTCTCGTGCAGCAGCCGGATCAGGTGATCCGGCGTCTGGTTGGAGAGCATCTCCTGGAACTGGGCGCGGAAGTTGGCGACCAGGCTCACCTTCTCGATCACCATGTCGATGAGCTTCCACTCCCCGCTCGCCTGCCGCAGCCGGTACTCGACGTCGATGTCGTCGGGACCACCGCGCACGATCTTCGTGCTGACGGTCCAGTCGCCGCGCGCCTCCTGGCGGGCCCCGACGATCTGCACGCGCTCGTTCTGGTAGCTCTCGACGTTGCGCCCGTAGGTCACCGACAAGTGCCAGCGGAACTCGTCGATGAATGCCGCCCGTTGCGCCTCGGAGAACTTCCCGTAGTTCTGCGCCAGCACCAGGCGCGCGAGCGTCGGGAAGTCCGTGTTGGCGTACACGATCTCCTCGACGCGCTTGCGCTTCTCCTGCCTCGACAGGCTCTTGTCACCAAGTGCCGCGAGGGCCTGGTTGCTGACGCGCTCGACCACGGTGCGGGGGGCGTCGCCGGGGTCGGCCGCGCCGGAGAGGACGGGCAGCATCAGAAGGGACGCGCCCACGAGCACACTGGCGGGACCTCTCATCACTTCTCCTCGCTGTCCGGGTAGTACAGCTCCTCCTGCGACTCCGCGGAGGGCGCGACCTCGTCGTCGATGAGCGCGGCGCGGCGCTGGGCATAGCCGTTCCGCACGGCGGCGTAGTAGTCGACCGACGCTTCCTTGATCTGCTGCACGCTGTCGAGCGCCTGCGCGCGCGCATTCACGGTCTCGAGGGCCCGGGCCGCCCCCAAGATCCACCAATCGACGAACCACGTCGGGACGGAGGCGGCGGCGTCGACGCCGAGACCCACCACGTCGCGCGCCGTCGAAGGTCCGAGCAGCGGCAACACCAGGTAGGGCCCGGGCGCCAGCCCCCAGACGCCGAGCGTCTGACCGAAGTCCTCGTCGTGGCGGGGGAGGTTCCAGCCGGTCGCCGGATCGAAGAAGCCGAGCACCCCCACGGTGGTGTTGACGAAGAAGCGGGCGGCGACGACCCCGCCCTCGTCCAACTTTCCCTGCAGCACCTCGTTCAACACGACGATCGGGAAGCGCAGGTTGTCGAAGAAATTCACCACGCTGTGCTGCACGGGCACCGGCGTGACGTGATCGTAGCCCTTCGCGACCGGCTCGAGCACCCAGCGGTCGACCTGGTCGTTGAACCAGAATATCTTCTGGTTGAAGCCCTGCCACGGGTCGCGCAGCTCGGTGGGGCGCTGGGCAGCGCAGGAGGCGAGTAGCCCGAGGGCCAGTATGGTGGCGAGTCGCGTCATCTCGGATCCTCTATTCGTCGCTCTTTTGCAGGTCCGCATTGTGGATGAACTTACCGATGAGCCGCTCCAGAATCACGGCCGACTCGGTGAACGAGATCTCGTCTCCCGGCTTGAGCATCGCCTCCTCGCCGCCGAGCTGCAGGGAGACGTAGCGGTCGCCGAGGATGCCGGCGGTTACGATCGAGGCCGTGGTGTCCACCGGCAGCTTCAACCGGGCATCGAGGTCCATGTCGACGCGGGCGCGGTACCCGTCGTCCAGGGTGATGCCGGTGACCTGCCCCACCTTGACGCCCGCGATGACCACCGGCGCGCGCGGCTTGAGCCCGCCGGTCTGGTCGAAGTCGGCGTGCACCGGCAGGCCGCCCGGCCCCCCGTAGGACAGGCCGCCCACCCTGATCGACAGGTAGGCCATCGCCGCGAGCCCCACGAGCACGAAGCAGCCGACCAGAAAATCCCGCACCGGAGCCCGTGTCATCCGCTCACACCCCCCACAGGGCCGTGATGAAGTAGTCGAAGATGAGAATGCTCACCGAGGCCACCACCACGGTGGACGTGGTCGCCGCGCTGACGCCGGCCGAGGTGGGCTTGCTCGCATAGCCGCGATAGGTGGCGATCAACCCGATGAGCACGCCGAACACGAGCGCCTTCAGCAGGCTCACCACCACGTCGTCCTGGAAGTCGACCGCCGATTGCAGGCTGGACATGTATATCCCCGGGTCGAGCCCCATGAGCACGACGCCGACCACGTAGCCGCCGAACAACCCGCAGACGATGAACAGCGCCGACAGCAGCGGCATGACCGTCACCATCGCGAAGGCTTTCGGCATGACGACCAGGTGGACGGGGTCGATCGACATCATGCGCAGGCCGTCGAGCTGCTCGGTCGCTACCATGGTTGCGATCCCGGCGGCGGTGGCCGAGCCCGCCCGGCCGGTGGCGAGCAGCGCCGTCAGCACCGGCCCGAGCTCCCGGATCAGGCTGAGACCGACCACCGCGCCGAGCGACTGCTCGGCCCCGAACCGGACCAGGGTGTTGTAGCCCTGGAGCCCGAGCACCATGCCGACCGCAGCCCCGCATACACAGATGATGATGAGGGACAGGACCCCGAGCGTGTACAGCTCCTCGACGAAGAGGCGCACGCGTGTCGGACGCATGATCGTCGTGCGCAGCACGTGGCCGGTGAAGCCGGCGAGCTTGCCCAGGTGGTCGACGAAGCGGAGCGCCTGCCAGCCGAGATCGCGGACTGCGGCGGTCACGGTCGCACCTCGGAACCGGCCCCGAGCCCGGCGGCTGGACGGCCGCCTGTCTCGTCGACGAAACCGGCGACGCGGGGGTCGGCGTGCCCCGCCAGCTCGGCCGGCGTACCCGCGACCGTGAGCCCCGGCAGCAGCAGGACGACCCGGTAGGCGATGCGCATGGTGGACGCGATGTGGTGCGACACGACCACGATGGTGATGCCGATCCGCCGGTTCACCCGCACCAGCAGCGCCTCGATCGTCTTCACCGACACCGGATCCAAGCCCGAGAACGGCTCGTCACAGAGCAGGATCTTGGGCTCGCCCATGAGCGCGCGGGCGAGCGCGACGCGCTTCACCATGCCGCCCGACAGCTGACCGGGCAGCAGATGATCGACGTCCTCGAGGCCGACCGCCTCGAGCCGCTCGCGCACCTTGGCGGCGATCGCGGGCTCGGGCAGGTCGCGCCGCTCACGCAGCGGGAAGGCGAGGTTGTCGAACACGGTGAGGGAGTCGAGGAGCGCACCACCCTGGAACATCATGCCGAGTTTGCGACGCACGGTGAACATCTGCCGCTCCGGAAGGCGCGTGATGTCCTGACCGTCGACCAGGATGCGGCCGCCCCGCGGCTGCACGAGCCCACCGATCAGCCGCAGGATGGTGCTCTTGCCCGAGCCGCTGCCACCCAGGATGACCGTGATGTGGCCCCGGGGAACGGCGAGTGAGAGGTCCCGGAAGACCTCCCGGTCGCCGAACGCCATCCGCACCCCCTCCAGCACCAACGCCGCGTCCTCTGCCATCTCTCTACGGCCATGTTCCATATCTCCGAAGCCCTGGCGAGCGAAACGCCCGTTCGCCCCAGCCTTCCTCGCCATGGGCGGCAACCCGCAGGCCCCGCAACGGTCGTGATCCGTCTCTCGCCGGTCAAGCCGGGGTGCACGCCGAAACCCTGGACGGCGCGTCGCGACTGTTGGTAGCGTCGACGCATGGACACCCGCCCGCTCCGCATCGTCGACGCCGACGGCCACGTGACCGAGCCCGTCGACCTCTGGCAGACCTATCTCGAGCCGCGGTACCGCTCCCGCGCCCTCCGCATCGAGCACAACGAGCAGGGCTGGGAGTACTTCGTCGCCGACGGCAAGCCGTCGGTGATGCGGCCCGGGATCCTCGGCGTGCTGGGCGGCATCGGCATGGACGCCCGCGCGCTGCTGACCCCCGGCAAGGTGACCTACCACGAGGCGTGTCCCGAGGCCGGCCGGGACGGCGGCGCGCGTCTGAAGGTGATGGACGCGGAGCGGATCGACGTGGCGCTGCTCTACCCCACCCTCGGCCTTCTGTGGGAGCGCGACATCCAGGATCCGGCGCTCGCCGCCGCCCATGCGCGCGCCTACAATGACTGGCTGTTCGACTATTGCGCCGCCGACCCGCGCCGGCTCGGCGCCATCGGACACATCTCGTTGAAGGACGTCGACGCGGCGGTGACGGAAGTCCAGCGCGTCGCCCGGCGCGGCGCCAAGGGGGTGTTCATCCAGCCCGAGCGCGTGCACGGCATCCGCCCGAGCGACCCGCACTTCGATCCCTTCTGGCGCGTGTGTGTGGAGGTCGACCTGCCGGTCGGCCTGCACGTGATCGCCCGCCCGCCGACCGAGTGCGCCGTGCCGTGCTGGTTCGGGGGCGGCAACTACGTCCATCACGTCGGCGTCACGTTCCCGTCCGACGTGATGTACTGCTTCACGCACGCGTTGATGGAAGGCTTGTTCGAGCGCCACCCGAAGCTCCGTATGGTGCTGCTCGAGGCCGGCGGCGGCTGGGTGTACTCGTTCCTCGAGCGGCTCGACCACAAGATGCGGATGTTCGCCTTCGCCACCACCTTGAAACGGCTCCCCAGCGAGTACTTCCGCGACCACGTCTGGGTGTCGATCGATCCGGACGAGGCCACCACCGAGGCGATGGCCGGCCTGCTCGGTGCCGACAAGTTCATGTGGGCGTCCGACTACCCGCACGTCGACGGCCAGATGGGCGTCGTCGACGAAGTCTACGAGATGACCCCCCACATGGCCGCGGCCGAGCGCAACAAGATCCTGGGCGACAACGCGGTCGGGCTCTACAAGCTGTGACGGCCGACGACCCGGAGGCGCGGCGCGAGACCATCCGCCGCCTGTTCGCCGCCATCTCGGCCGGGGACTTCCATGCGGCCGTGGCGCTCTACACCGACGACGCGCCGACCTATTCGTTCCCGCGCGCTCTCGGGCTCGAGCCGTGCACCGGGAAGGCCGCCATCCGCTGGCTGTACGAGCAGATGGCGGCCCGCTTCATGCGTCCGCTGGCGTTCGTGCCGCGCCACATCGTGGTCGAGGGCAACGTGGGCGTGATCGAGTGGGAGCACACCGCGACCACGCGCGCCGGCAACGTCTACGCCAACAGCGGCGCGCACGTGATCGAGTTCGCTGCCGACGGACGCATCCGCCACGTGCGCGCCTACATGGACTCGGCGCCGGTCGTGCGGCTGAATCAGCTCGAGCGGGGGACGGCGTGAGCGCAGTGTCGGTCGCTGCGGTGCTGACGGCCGCGCACCGCCTCGATCTGCAGGAGCTGCCGCTGCCCGCCATCGGATCGGACGACGGGCTGCTCCAGGTCGAGGCGGTGGGTATCTGCGGCTCGGACTGGGCGCAGTTCGAGGGCAGGCTCGGCGCCGCCGGCGCGGTGTTCCCCACCATCCCCGGGCACGAGATTGTCGGCCGCGTCGCCCGCGCGGGCGCCGAGGCCTGCCGGCACTGGGGCGTGCGCGAAGGCGATCGCGTGGCGGTCGAAGAGGTGCTGCGCTGCGGGCGCTGCCACGACTGCGCCAGCGGCAGCGGCCGGTGCACGAGCATCCGCATCTACGGCATGACCATCCCGACCACGACCCCGCCGGGCCTGTGGGGCGGATACGCCGAGCACATGTACCTGCATCCGAACACCGCCATGCACCGCGTGCCGGAGGGCGTGCCGGCAGCGCTGGCGACGCTCTTCGTGCCGCTCGCGAACGGCATCCGCTGGGCGCAGCACGTGGCGCGGCCGCGGCTGGGCGACACCGTCGTGGTGCAGGGGCCCGGGCAGCAGGGGCTCGGCTGCGTGGTCGCCCTGCGCGAAGCGGGCGCCGGCCAGATCATCGTGACCGGCACGGCGGCCGATGCGTCCCGCCTGGCGATCGCGCGCGAGCTGGGTGCCGACGCGACCGTCGACGTCGACCACGAGGACCCGGTCGAGCGGGTGCGCACGCTCACGGACGGCCGCCTCGCCGACCTGGTGATCGACGTGTCCGCCGGGGCGACGGCGCCGGTCTCGCTCGCGATCGACATGGTCCGGCCGAAGGGTACCGTCATCCTGGCCGGCCTGAAGGACGGGCGGGAGGTGACTCTGGCCAGCGATCGCATCGTGCTGAAGCAGCTGGTGCTGCAAGGGGTGGGCGGGCACGACTCCGCCTCCGTGGCGGCGGCGCTGCGGGTGATCGCGTCGCGGCGCTACCCGTTGGAGACGCTGTGCACGCACGCGCTGCCGCTCGCCGAAGCCGAGCGGGCGGTGCGTCTGGTCGGCCGGCAGATCGCGGGCGAGGCGCCGATCCACGTGACGCTGATTCCGCCCGCTACCGGCGGGTAGCGCGATCGGCGGTCACGCCCAACGAACCTCGACATCGTACCTGCGAAAGGCGGCATCGCGGGTCAGGACAACGAGCCGCTCCACGTGGGCCTGGGCGACGAGGAGGCGGTCGAAGGGGTGTCCGCGACCGCATCGGCGACCGTCCCCCGGGTGGTAATCTTCCCCAGCGCGCTCTTGATCGCGATCTCCCACGCCGTGACGGCACTGACGTATACCTAAGAACCTCGACCTGCGAGGTCGCACCCGTCGCCGTCGAAGTCTGCCGCCCATCGCGGCCTACGACCGGCCGCCGGCAGCGCTGGCAGCGCCCCACATACTGTAAGCAGCGGAACAGCGTCACGTGCGGCCGCACGGGCAGAATGTCCGCCTGATACTGCGATCGTCGCCGGCACGGACCTTGCCTGCCGGTCCGCGCCCGACCTACCTCCGCGCCGCGCGCGGGGGCAAGCTGCTGCGCGGCACTCCCTGGCGGGCGTCAGCTCGACAGCCGGCCGAGCGCAGCCGTCCGCGCGAGGCAGGCTCCGCGCTCGCGATCCTATGAGAGCCGCGCCGGGTCGGCCGCGGCCGCCGCGCGGGCTGTCGTGTCCGGCGCCGCGCCGATCCGCGCCAGGCGGTCGGCGATCACCCGCTTGATCTCGGGTACCGCCCGCTCACCCGCCTCGAGGCCCCGATCGATCAGCGCCTGCGGCTTGTAGAACTCGACCCAGGTGAGGCCGGAGAGGTCGGGATTGATGCGCACGTCGGCCGAGATCGCCTTGAAGTTGCCGAGCTCGTACTGCAGCGCCTGCATGGTGTTCATCACCAGGTCGAGCATGTTCGGGAGGCCCTGGCTGCCGGCGAGGTAGGAGAACGGGTCGAGGCGCTTGAGGCGCCGGTACCACGTGGTGAGCACCGTCTCGACGCCCTTCTTGAGCTGGGGGACGGCGTTCACGGCGATACAGATGTCGGCTCCCATGTTGTGCACCACTTCGGCCGGGACGGGATCCACCACCCCGCCGTCGACGAGCACGCGGCCCATGTGCATCACGGGTGACCAGAGCATCGGGATCGAGCAGCTCGCGCGGCCGGCGATCTCGGTCGGCCCGGTGCCGATGTCGATGCGCTCACCGGTCTCGATGTCGGTGGCGACCACGCGGCAGGGGAGCGTGAGCTGGTCGAAGTTCCGGACGTCGCCCGCTAGCGGCCCGAGAATCCCCACCACCTTGTCGCCGGAGAACAGCGCGGGACGCGTCAGCGTGAAGTCGAGCATCGCCCCGAGCACCGTGCGCTTGGTGCCCAGTCGGAGCGCGATGTCGACCATGGTGGCCGGTCGAAAGCCGGCGCAATACCCGAGCGCCACCAACGAGCCCATGCTGCATCCGGCGACGAGGTCGACGGCGACCCCATTGTCCTCGAGGGCCTTCAGGACGCCGATGTGCGCCAGCCCGAAGGCCGCACCGCCGCCGAGGGCGATGCCGACGCTGGTGCCGAGGATCTTCCGGGCGAGGCGATGCAGCGCCGGCGCCGCGGGCGCCCAGGGGTGGGTCCGGACATGCGCCGCCTGCGCCGCGGCGTCCAGCCCGTGCAACGCCGGATCGTCACGCAGGACGAACGGCTCGCAGTGGCTGATCGGGACGGTGCACGAGGTGGCGTTGTGCAGATTGATCACCTCGAGACAGCCCTGCCGCATCCCCTGCGGCCGCGCGTCCGACCCGCCCGGCTGGTCGACGATCCGTACGGCGACGTCGGCGGTGGCCTCGGCGGCGACCACGGCGCCCCGGTCGTTGCCCTGCCCCTCGAGCACCAGGATGGGAAACGTCTCCCCGAGCCTGAGGAGCAGCTGCGTGAGCGCGTCGGCCGTCCGCGACTCGTCCACGTCACCCACCGCGACGCGCATCACGGCCACGCGCGCATCGTCGCGGCGCACGTGCCGTGCAACCGTCTCGAGCGACGCCGTGGCCAACTCGTCGAGGGCGACCGCCCTGTCGCTCGGCCGGCCGCCGATGAGCACGTGCACGACGCCCTGGCCCGAGAAGTCGGCAAGCAGCGCGGCGAGCGACGACGCGACCAGTGTGGTTCCGCGAAGCCCCGGGGCCGCCGTGACCGCGACGGTGGTGTACGCTTTCCGGATGACCTCGCCCCGCGCCATGGTCGCCAGGCGCTGGGTGAGGACCTTGGAGAGGTGCTGGAGGACCTTGGCGTTCTGGAGGAAGTAGCGGTCGAACGTGCCCCGATTGAAGGCGAGCAGGTGCGTGCTGCGGGCGGCCGTCACCGTGGCGGCGCGCTTGCCGCCCAGGAGCAGGGACATCTCGCCGAGCACCTCGCCGGTGCCGAGGACATTGATCACCCGCCGCGGCGCACCGCCCCACACCTCGAGCTCGCCGCTCGCGCACACGAAGAGAGCGTCGCCCTCCTCGCCCTCGCGGCACACCGTGTCCCCCCGCCGGTACGCCATCTCCACGGCAAGGTCGGCCAGGGCACGTAGCTCATCGGGATTGAAGGCACTGAAGATTGGTGCACGGCTCAGCACCTCGATACGACTCTGGACGGTACGCGGGCCCATGGGTTATGCGAGTCCCGATACGGCGGCGCATGCGGCGCCGTCAAGGAGGAGCTCACATGGACCGAGCGGTTTCCACCGCCCGCGTGGGAGGAGGAACGGCGGGGCGCGAGACGCCCCACGCCGAGCCGACTCCGCAGGCCACGGCGCCCCGGCGGGTGCCGTTCAACGTCGTCGACGAGCTGATCCACCATCTCGACGTGCCTGCCGAGCCATGGACGGTGCAGATCGAGGTCGCGATCGACGGGCGTCTGGCAGAGGACCGGCTGCGGGCCGCTGTCGCCGCCGCGCTGGCACGGCACCCCATGGCTCGCGCCCGGCGCGCGCCGGCGTTTCCCTGGCACACCCGGTTCGTGTGGGAGATTGCCGGTTCGCCGGGGAACGACCCGGTGCACGCCCTCGACTGTGCCGACGAGGCCGCCCTCGCGGCGGCGCGGGCATGCTTCTACAGCGAGCCGATTCCGCTCGATGCAGCGCCGTCGCTGCGCGTGCAGCTCGTCCGCCGCCCGGATGGCGACTCGCTCATGCTGAAGGTCCACCACGCGGCCAGCGACGGCCTGGGAAGCTTCCGCGTGCTCCTGTCGATTGCCCGGGCCTACGCGGGCGTGCCGGACCCGGTTCCTGCCGTCGATCCGCTCGGCGGGCGTGATCTCGGTACACTCGCCGGACCGGCCGGGCTGCAGGCGCGGGCCAGACGGATACTCGCCTTCCTTGGCGGGGTGCGGACGGTCCGGGCACGCATCGCCCCCGAGGGCGAGGTCGATCTCCCGGGCTTCGGCTTCCACACCGTCGCTCTGACGTCCGTCGAGACCGCAGCCTTGACGGCCGGACGCGAGCAGGGGGTGACGGTCAACGATCTCCTGCTCGCCGCCCTGCACCTCGCCATCGCCCGATGGAACGACGACCACGGCGTGCCGTGCGAGCGGATCGCCGTCATGACGCCGGTCAACCTCCGCCCGCGCGAGCACTGGCACGAGATGGTCGGGAACTTCTCGTCCTTCGTCACGGTCTGGACCCAGCGGGCAGACCGGGCGACACCGGCGCGTGCCGTCGCCGCGGTGGCGGCACGGACGCGGCGGCTCAAGCGCTCGCGGGCGGCGGCGGCCCTGGTCGACGTGCTCGCCACGCAGCCGTGGCAACCCCTCCTGGTCAAGCGCGCACTCTGGCCACTGCTGGCGCACACCAGGGGGCGCGTGCTCGATACGGCGGTGCTTTCGAACCTGGGTGCGCTCGCGGAGCCCCCCACGTTCGGGCTCGACGGCGGCCAGGCAACCGCGCTCTGGTTCTCGCCGCCGGTCCGGATGCCCATCGGCGTTGCCGTGGGCGCGGCGACGGTCGGGGGCCGGCTTCACCTGACGCTCCGCTACCGTCACGCGCAATTCAGTCGCCAGGCGGCCGGGCGCTTCGCCAACCGGTATGTCGAGGCGCTGCGCAGCCTCGGTGCCGCAGGCGCCGCCATCGCGGCGGCGTAGAACCCTCCCGAGTCAGGAGCGCCGTCAGAGCCGGAAGAGGTGGCGCACCAGCCGGTCACGCACGGCCGTCGGGACATGATCCACCGCCGCCAGCAGCCACGCATCGTAGCCCACCAGGTAGCGGGCGCGGGGCGATCGCGTCGTCATCGCGCGCGCCACCGTCGCCGCCACGCAGGCGGCGTTGGTCATGATCGGCTTGACCAGCCGGATGCCCGCCAGGAAGCGGCCATAGGCTTCCTGATAGCGCGAGTCGTGCCAGCGCGCGACGTCGGCCTCGGGCTTGCGCCAGATCCCCGTCCGTACCGTGCCGGGCTGGACGATGACGACCGACACGCCCGATGAGGCCACCTCGACGCGCAATGCGTCCGAGAGCCCTTCGAGGGCGTGCTTCGCCGCCTGGTACCAGCCCGTGAGCGGTGTCGTCTCCCAGCCGTACACCGAGGACATGTTGACGATACGGCCCCCGCCCCGCGCGCGCATGTGCGGAAGGGCGAGCCGCGTGAGACGCATCGGGGCCAGGACCATCGTCTCGAGCGCGAGGCGCGCCTCGGCGTCGTTGACGTCCTCGATCGCCCCGCCAGCGGCAAAGCCGGCGTTGTTCACGAGGCCCCACGGGCGTACCGCGTCGATCGTGCGGGCGCAGGCGTCCGCGTCGGTCACGTCGAGCTCGACCGTCTCCACGCGGAGGTCCGCCCGCGCGGCCGCGTCCGCGAGGCGCCGCGCCTTGTCCGCCGAGCGGACGCCTCCGACCATCCGAAAGCCGCAGCGCCCGAGCGCAAGCGTAGTCGCGAGCCCGATGCCGGAGCCGGCGCCGGTGACGAGCACGGTGCGCTCCATGGAAATGGGGCGGCCCTCTACCAGACCATGGTTATGGCCGCGGCGCTGATGCCGGAGGCGGGGGCGAGGATCAGGAGCTTCGCACCCGGCTTGAGTACGCCCGCCTCCTGCGCCTCCGACATCGCGAGCGGAAGCATGCAGGTGCTCATGTTCCCGTAGCGCTCGACGTTCTGCCAGAGCTTGGCGGCGAACTTCGAGAACCCGCCGATTCCCTGCAGCCCTTCGTCGATGAAGCGTCGCGACGGCAGATGGCAGAACGCCACGTCTACGTCCCTCGGCCCCCAGCCCGAGCGCTCCATCACCGACATCATCATCGGGAAGAGCAGACCGAAGCTCGACGTGAACAGCGCCTTGCCGTCACAGATGAACGGCCGAACGAAGTTGCCGTCGCAATGCTCGCAGCTGTGAGACTCGGGCTGGAACCGCCCCGCGATCGCGTGCCGCCACTGGGTGACGTCGCTGCGGTACTCGCGTTCGCGCAGCCCGCGCTCGGGATCGTCACACCGCTCCACGAGGAGCGCGCCGCCGCCGTCGCCCACCGACAGGCTGGCAACGGCGCGCACCGCCTCTTCGGCGGTCTGCGGTGTCCAGTTGATCCCCCACGAGGCACGCTCGCCGGTCGTGATGAGCACGCGCTGCGCCTTGCCCGTCCGGATGAGCGAGTCGGCAACGTCCATGCTATCGACGACGCCGTTGCAGGCGTTGACCAGATCGAAGACCCGCGCCTTTACCGCGCCGACCTTCTCTGCCACCAGGTTGGCGACCGCCGGCTCGAGACAGTCGCGCGTGATGCCCGCGAACACGAGCGTGTCGACCGAGAGCGGGTCGACGCCGGCTGCCGCCAGGGCCTTGCTGCCCGCCTGCGCCGCCAGCTCGCTCGGCAGGGCATCCGGCGCCCAGTGGCGCTCCTTCACTCCCGTGACCCGCTCGAGCCACCCGGGCTCGAAACCGAACCGCTGCAGGCGAGCGCGCTGCTCGACCTCGGCGGTCGAGATGGTGGTCGGGGGAACCTCTGCACCGATGCCCGTGATCCGGACACCGAAGCCGCTACGGGACCCGTTTCCGTCAAGACTCATAGGCGGTGCTGTCTCCTTTCACATTAGACCTTCATCCGAGCACGGGAAACCGCCGGCGTTCGGCCAGCTCGTCAACCAAATCCTGCATGACCCCCGTCACGCGACCGTAGATGCGGCGGACCGCGGCCGGATCGCGGGCCAACGCGGGATCGCGTGGCACGCTGATCGGCGGCGCGACCGCGTAGGTGAGCTTCGCGGGTAACGGGAGATACGGGACGAACCCACTCCACCACAGCCCCCACGGCAACCCCACGGTAAGCGGCAGCGCACTCACGCGCAGAAAGCGCTCGAGCCCCATGCGCCGCGCCAGCCCCTCGCCGGAGAAGAGCGTGAAGTAGACCTCCTGGCCGCCGACGTTCACGAAGGGGACGATCGGCGCACCGTGCTGGAGCGCCAGCTTGATGAACCCCGTGTGCCCGCGCAGGTCGATGCGGTTGCGGTCCCAGAAGCTTCGCATGCACTCGGCGTCCCCGCCCGGGTAGACGAGCAACGATGCCCCGCTCGCCAGCACCCGTTCGGCGTTCTCGCGGCAGGCCCGCAGGCAGCCGATCTTCATCAGCAGATTGCCGAGCAGCGGGAGGCGAAGCGGCACGTCGTGCGTGAGGATGTAGACCGGACGATCGACGCCCATCTCCATCGCCCACCACGCCGCGCCCACCCAGACGTCGGGAAGAATCGGCGCCCCGCTGTGGTTCCCGACCGCGATGAACTGCCCGTCGCGGGGGATGTTGGCCAGCCCGTCGCCGCCGCCGCGGAAGTAGTACCGGCCGATGGCGTAGAAGAACGGGGCGACCCGCCGCATGAAGTCGGGATCGCGGTTCCCGAGATCGGAGGTATCGCCAAGCGGGCGTGCCAGCTCGGGCAGTACCGTACCCAGGTGACGCACCGCGGCCAGCGCTTCCGCCATCGACACGTCCGGGAAGCGCACGTCGCGCACCTCGGGCGCCGCATCCTGGAGGCGTCTCGCACCGGCAGCTCGCACATTCATACGAGCACTCGGGGCGTCGTTGACGAGCACCGCGGGCTGGGACGTTGCCTGGCATCTTTCAACACGTACATGGTCCTCCGCTAGCAAAGCGAGCAAGACTTTTCTCCCAGAGGCATGCCACGAGTCAATGGGTTTCCACAGTCCCCCGGGTGTCTTGACGCGGTGCGATCTGGGGCGGGCCGACGCCGCGCCCGTCCCCCCCGCCTCCTTGACGCCCGCGCATCGGGCGCGCTAGCACGGCCCCTCGACGCGCGCGGGGGGAGCGATGCAGGGACTGCGGGCGGTAATTCGCAAGGAGTTCATACATATCCGGCGGGACCCCCGTCTGGTCGGCTACGTCCTCGGCCTCCCGATCGTCATCTTGCTGCTGTTCGGATTCGCGCTGCGCATCAAAGTCGATGAGCTGCGGGTTGTGGTGTGCGACCAGAGCAAGAGTTTTTTCAGCCTGCTGGTCAAGGATCGGCTCCACAGCGAGGGCGCCATGCAGGTCGAGGAGGTCGACTCGCCCGAGGCCATCCGCGAGCGCCTCCAGAACGGGCGGGCACACCTCGGGCTCGTCATTCCGGCGGATTTCGCCAAGCGGGTGTTCGACGGCGAGCAGACGACCTTTCAGCTCTTCGTCGACGGCACCATGCCGACCATCGCGCTGGCGGCGCTCTACGGCGCCCGGGTCCTGACCAGCCCCGAGGCGACCAGGGAGATGATTCTCGACGACCCCGACCGTCCAGCGCCGCCCCCGCGCCCGGAGCCGGTCAAGGTGCAGGAGACCGTGCTCTTCAACCCGGCAATGCGGGACTCCGACTTCTTCCTGCCCGGGACCATCGGCATCGTCATCATGCTGGTCAGCTTGTCGCTCACGACGGGGCTCGTGCGTGAGAAAGAGCAGCAGACGATCGAGCAGCTCTGGGCGACACCGCTCACCCGGCTCTCGTTGATCGGCGGGAAGATCCTCCCCTGCGCGGTGATCGCGGCGCTCGATGCGGGTCTGGCCCTCGTGCTGTCGCGCGTCGTGTTCCACCTCCCGCTCCACGGCTCGCTGGCGGCCGTGCTCGGGCTCACCGCGGTGTTCATCCTGGCGCTCCTCGCGCTCGGGATGCTCGTCTCCGTGCTGTCGGAGACCCAGCTCCAGGCGAGCTTCATGAACATCTTCATCTTCGTGGTCTCGATGTGCATGTCGGGCTTCATTTTCCCGATCGACGCCATGCCGCGGGTGCTGCAGCCGGCCGCCTGGCTGCTCCCGATGACGTACTTCCTCGACGGCATCCGCGGCCTGATGCTCAAGGGCAGCCCGACGGCCGACGTGGTGCACGATTTTGCGGCCCTCGCCGTGGCGTTCGTAGTCTTCGGTGGCCTCAGCGTCGCCAACATGAAGAAGCAGCGCGCGTAGCGAGGATTGCGATGGCCGACGCCGTGGTGGCAGAGGAGCTCACGAGGAAGTTCGGCTCCCGGGTGGCGCTCGACCGGGTAAGCGTGACTATCCCGAAGGGCGACATCTTCGGGCTGCTCGGCCCCAACGGCTCGGGGAAGACGACGATGATCCGCATGCTGTGCGGCGTGCTGGCGCCGACCGGAGGGCGGGCGATCGTCGGGGGGTACGACGTCGGGCGCGAGCCCGAGAAGGTCAAGCGGACGATCGGCTACGTGTCGCAGAAGTTCAGCCTCTACCCCGATCTCACGGTGCAGGAGAACCTCGACTTCTACGGCGACGCGTACGAGGTGCTGCGGGCGACCGCCGGCGTCCGCAAGCGTGAGCTGATCGCGCTCTGCGGGCTCGACGGGCGCGAGCAACAGCGCTCGGAGAGCCTCTCGGGCGGCCTCAAGCAGCGCCTGGCGCTCGCGTGCGCCCTGATCCATCAGCCGCGCATCCTCTTCCTGGACGAGCCCACCGCAGGCGTCGATCCGGTGGCCCGTCGCTTCCTCTGGGACCTTCTCTTCAGCCTGGCCCAGCAGGGGACGACGCTCTTCGTCTCCACGCACTACATGGACGAGGCCGAGCGGTGTACGCAGGTCGCTTACGTCTACTATGGGCGCCTGCTCGTCTGCGGCGATCCGAAGGAGATGAAGCGCCAGGAGATCCGCGCCACGCACCGCCGGGTGGAGATCATCTGTCAGCCGCTCATGCCGGCGCTCGCGGTCCTGAAGGAGGCGGCGCACGTCGACGACGTGAGCGTCTTCGGCCAGGCCCTGCACGTGCGGCTCTCCGACATGCCCGACATCCCCTCCGCGGGCGACGGTGTGCCCGGCTACTCGGTCGCCGCCGCCCGCGCGCAGGTGATGGAGCTGCTGCGCCAGCGGCTTTCGGAGTCGGGCATCGAGGTCCTCGGCGTCCGCTCGGTCCCGCCGAGCCTCGAGGACATCTTCGTGAGCCTCACCCGGACGATGGACCGGCGGGGCTTCCTGTAGCGCCGTCCTCTTCGGCGTACGCGTGCAGGAGTTCCAGGAGGGCGCCAACATGCTCCGGGCCGTCGAGCCGCCAGCGCTCGTCCTCCAACGCGCCGGCCCCGCGCCCGACGACCTCCGCGACCATCGCGCGCACGGTCGCGCCGTCGAGCCGGAGATCATTTGCCAGACGGTCCACCTCGATCACGACCGGCGTCCGGGTGCTCGCCGCCCCCGCGCGCCGGAGCGCCTCGGCCAGGAGGCGGAGGCGGCCCTGCCGCTCGAGGAGCACGTTCATCTGACGGTCGGTGCGGCCGAGGCGCTCACCCATGGCGTGCAGCATGCGCAGCACGACCTCCAGGTCGTCCTGCATCATCATGGCGAACACCTCGCGGCCGACGACGAGGAGCGTCGCATCCTCGAGCGCCACAGCGGTGGCGGTGCGCGCCACGTTGCTGAGAAGCGACAACTCGCCGAAGAACTCGCCGGGACCCAGGTCCGCGACCGCTGCCACCTGCCCAGCGGTTCGGAGCGTGATGCACACCCGCCCCTGCTCGATGATGTACATGGAGTCGCCCGGATCCCCCTGGCGGAAGATCGTCGCGCCCTCACGGACGACGATCTGGTTGCGCGGCACGTCCGGGGGTTCGGCCACGGCTTCAGGGGGGGGTGCCGCGCTCGAGATAGCGCTGGGAGAACAGGTCGTCCGAGAGGCCCGCATCGTACTTCACCTCGGACACCTCGTTCCGGGTCCACGATTGCTTCGACAGATTGCGCATCTCGAGGACGTGCGCGGTCGGGAAAGCGCCGATGTCCTCGATGCGGTCGAGCGTCAGCCGCTTTACCGCGCCGTCGTCCTTGCCGAAGAAGTCCATCCGGCGGAATACCAGCTGGTCGCGATCGAGCCACACCTGGATGCGACCGTACGGCATGTCGTCCTGCTTGGGCTTGAGCGCGATCACGTAGCAGGGGCTGCCGGCGACCGTCTCCTCGCCGGCAAGCGCACTCGCCGCGTCCTCCTCGGTCCAGCCATGAATCTCGGCCAGGATCTCGAGGTCCTGGTAGGTGAAGTCGGTCCCCATGAAGCTCTCGTTGCGGAGCTCGGCGGTGATGCGACGCGTCCGCTTGAGCTCGGGCAGATAGAGCCACTGCTCGTCGGCGGCTTTCTTGTGGCCCCACTGGAGGAACGCCGTCCCCTTCACCTCTGCCGGCGCGAGGAAGAACGAGAGGGCCTTTTCCTCTCCGTCGGGATAGCGCTTGGTGAGCAGCTTGAGCTCGCGGCGACGCTCACCGCCCCGAGAATCGACGATGAGGAGGCTGAGTTTCTCGCTCCGATCCGACCAGTGTCGAGTGGTGTCGTCGAGCTTCTTCACCCGGTCGAGGAGCTCGCGCGCCGTCTCCGCGCCGGACGGCGTCGACAGCGACACAGCGAGCATGACGGCAAGCAGGGCTCGCATCGATGGTTCTCATACGGCCGGCCCAACTCGGAAGTCAACCCACGCCGCGGCTTGCAATCTTGTCGCCAGGGCACGTAAAGAGCGCCCCCATGCTCATCGCCCCGGTCGGGGTGCGGGTGATACGGGCGGGCACCGTCGCGGTTGCGCTGCTCGGGTCGGTGACGCTCGCGTGGCCCGTCGTGCTCGATGGCGGACGGCTCGGTCGCTGGAGCGTCGGCGGCTGGACCGAGGGCTATGCGGTCTTCCGCGTCCACCAGGAGACCCAGCGCCAGCGCCCCGAGGGGATCGCGGCGCTGCAGCTGACCGGCGACGTCCACCCGAAGGCGCGCTTCTTCCTCGATACGCGGACGACTTTCGGGGGGCCGCCGGAGCACGCCGAGGGGTTCGGCCTGATCAATCTGCGCGACGTGTTCCAGAACATCTCGCCCGCGGTGGAGATCGAGGAGGCCTACGTCGACCTCTTCCTCCCGAGCCTCGATGTCCGCATCGGCAAGCAGAAGGTCGCGTGGGGGAAGCTCGATACCTTCCAGCCGACCGACGTGCTGAACCCCCGCCGGTACACCGACCCGTTCGTCACCGACCGCGAGGATCAGAAGATCGGCATCCCCTCCGTCCAGGCGTCGTACTATCCCCCACCACTCGGCGTCCGCGGGGTGCAGGACCTGCGCGCGACCGTGACCTGGGTCCCGTTCCCCGTTCCGATCCGCTTCCCACTCGAGGACGAGCGCTGGTTCCCCGCCTCCACCAGCGTGCCCCCGACCCTGCTGATCAAGGGGTCGACCTTCGGGCCGGGCCTCCCCGACCTGATGACGCGCAACGTGCTCACGACGGCGAACGCGCCGCCGGCCAAACAGCTCGACCAGGGCGCCGTGGGCCTGCGGCTCACGGCGCTCTGGGGACGCGCCGACTGGGCGCTCTACTACTATCACGGACCCGAGACCGCCCCCGCCCTGGCCTTCGATACGACCTTGATCGCTCCGAACCCGACCGGCTTCGCCCAGTGTGCGCTCGGGGCCACACCCGGGCCGTGCCGGCTGCGCGCCGAACCGGTGCTGTTCCCGATCGGCGGGCGCATCGACCTGGCGGGCGCAGATCTCTCGCTCGCCGTCCGCGGGGTCACCCTCCGGGTGGAGGGGGCCTGGTCGTCCGACCGCTTCATCCCCCGTTCCGTCAACGAGGTTCTGAGCGCCGCAAACCTGGGGCGCGCCACGGCGGGGCGGCTCCCCGAGATCGCCGCGGCGCTCGCTTCCGGCAAGCGGGTGCAGGTCGACCTGGGCGATCTCTTCGAGCGGCGGGATACGGTCGAGTGGGGCGCCGGCATCGACTACCGCGTTCTCGGCTGGACGCCGGTTCTGCAACTGAACCAGACCCTCATCCTGGACAACTCGACCGAACTCCTCGTCAACGACGTCGACACGCGCCTGTTCCTCATCGTGCGCAAGCCGTTCCTGGCGGAACGGCTGCAGACGGAGCTGGGAGTGCTCCAGGGGCTCGAGCGCGGCTACACGACGGCCGGGGTGCGCGGCACGTATACGATCACCGATCGCCTGCGCGTGCGGCTCGGGTATCTGCTCATCGCCGGCAGTCGCAACACGACGATCGGGCAGTTCCACGACCAGGACGAGGGGTACATCCAGGTCCGCTACGCGTTCTGACACCTCCCTTGACGGCCGACCTTGCTTCCCTGCTACATGACGGGCGAGGAGGATCCATGGCAAAGCAGTCCAGTGACGAGGGCCGCCAGATGCTCGCCACGCTCATCGACGGGCGCTCCGACGACGAGATTGTGACCGGCATCGGGCGCCGCGGTACCGACACGGTCCTCGACCAGGTGTTCGCCGGCATGGTCGACGCGTTCATGCCCGAGAAAGCGGGCGGCACGAACGCCGTCATCGGCTACGAGATCGACGTGGGCGGTACGACGCACAAGTACCAGCTGACGATCGCCGAGGGCCGCTGCGCGGTCGCCAAGGGCGTCTCGGGACCGGCGCGTACGACGCTCGTCCTCGCCGTCCCGGATTTCCTCCGCCTCGTCTCGGGCAAGCTGAACGGCATGATGGCGTTCATGACCGGGCGGCTCAAGCTGCGGGGCGACATGATGTTCGCCCGCACGATGCAGGGGTGGTTCCGGCAGAGCTGAAGGTGTTCACCGGGCAGGTGTCCTCCAGGATGTGCCAGACCGGCTTCCAGTACACCCCCGTCGACTCCATCACGACCGGGGTGCAGCCCTGGGCCCCGAGCCAGTCCGCCAAGGCGAGCAGCTCGGCGGTGGGTATCCCAAACCTCCGCACTCAGCCCCCAGCGACGTCCTTCCGGCGCAGGAGCCGGTGCCCCTCAAACACGGTGAGTATCTCCACCACTCGCGCGCGTATCCGGTACACGATCCGGTAGTGTCCGTGGACCAGCTCACGGAGCTGACCGCTCGGCAGCTCGGGAACGCGTCGACCACGGTCCGGAAGCCGGGCGAGTGCCTCCCCTCGGGTGACGAGCCGCTCGACCACGCGGGCGGCTGCCGCAGGATCACGCGCCGCGATGAAGGTCTCGATCTCGACCAGCCGCTCGAGGGCCTGCGCCGTCCAGCGGACCGTCACGTGACGCGGCGTCGAGCCCGACGGGTCGCCAGGGTGCGGCGCAGCTCCGTGCCGTCCATCGTGCGCCCGGCATCGGCGTCGGCGATCCCGGTTGCTACCGACACGAGGAAGCGTTGCTGCTCCTGAAGGCGGTCGAACTCGAGCGGGGAGAGCAGGACACCTGCCGGGCGGCCGTTGAGCGTGATCACGACCGCCTGGCCGGTCTCGTTCGCTCTCCGGAGCCAGCGCGAGGCCTGCCCCTTGAACTGCCCTATCGGCACGATGTCCTGCGAGATGCGCATGGGCTTCATGGTCCAGATATACGTCGGTTAATGGACCAAATTCAATCCCACCGCTCGACGCAGGAACTTCGGGAACTCGCGCACGACCCGCGCTGGTAGGACCAAAACTGGCGCAAGCTACGCACTTCTGAATCTGAGCCG
>CAZUDO010000067.1:0-2983 GCA_964618895.1 uncultured Binatia bacterium (SeqCode) | reverse complement strand
AGCCGAGGAACCCAATCACTTGATTCGAGGCGTTGAGGACCGGCGTAAGCCGCTGCGTCCAAAGCTCGAGGTTTGCGTTGCTGTCACTCCACCCGGTTCCGCCCGAGATCGCACGCTCGTTCGACGCGCAGAGCGACTGGACTTCAGCCGTGCTGTAGGCGCTGTTCTCCACCACGCCGCCCGGAACCGAGACGGACTGCGACCGAACCGTGATCGCACCGATGACGCCGGCGGCGCCGGCGGCGCCGGCGGCCCCTGCGGGACCGGCAGGCCCGGCTGGCCCCTGCGGACCGGTGGGCCCGGCGGGCAGCTGACCCGGCGCGAAGTCGGACCGCAGAAGCGACTTGCCCGCAACCTTGGCTGAGTTGATCGCGTTGTTCTTGATCTTCGGGTTCGAAACCGCACCGTCTTTCAGCTGGGCGGTACCGACGCTGTTCTTCGCGAGCTGCGTTGCTGCCGCCATGCCTGTCCCGCCCAGTGCAACGAGGAGCGCAAGGCACGCAACAACCATTGCCGGCGAGGGCCGGCGAAAGAGCTTTCGCATGTCGTTCCCCTTTCGGTGGCTCATCGACGCAGGCTACCCCGGACACCGGCTGAACTCGGGCAGGCGCCTGAACTTCTTACGCTTCCCTAACGGCAATCAGGATCGACTCGAAGTACTCGCCCGCACGCCGTCCCGTGCGGCGGTTGACGTAGCGGACCAGCCCTGAAAACGTTCACCGTTCGCGGAGAGCCTCGATCTCGGGCGCGAACTCCCCACCGACCTGCTCGTAGACGGAGAGCAACTGTTCGTACGTGCCGTCCTCGCCGAGGAAGTCCCAGAACTGCCTGCCCATCTTCACTTCGTTCTCGAAGTCGAAGAACGGGAGAGCGTAGTTGTGCCCATATGGAGCCGATCCATACGGGCTGTAAGGAACGCCCCACCACCAATACGAATCGTCGTGCCGTCGGATCGCGAACGCCGTAAGCAGCCTCTCCTTCATCTCGATGCACTGGCCTTTGTTCGGCTTACCGCTCTTGATCTCGAAGAAGTGCTGCGCACCTTCACGCGTCCTTACCCAGAGGTCGATTCGCGTCCCCGCCTGCACCTCGCTGCCGAAGTGGGCACGAATCTGGTCCCGTTCGTAAAGAGCATCAGCTAACGCTTGTCGGCGCTCGAGTTGGGCTATGCGTTGCGTGATGAATTCGCGACTCAGGACCGGGATCGTCCCGGCGAGATCGAGAGCCTGCCGCACCTCGGCGTGCACCTCTGCTGCTATCACGCTCGCCACGCGTTCGTGCAGGTTGCCGAGCCGGGTCGAGAAGCTTCGCTCGTTCAGAAGTCGTATCCCTGGCACAAGCGCGTCGTGGAACGGCGCAGTGAGTCCCTCGAGTTCCTGTTCGGCCGGATCGGGAACATCGTCCAGCCAGTTGCGCATGAACGTGCGTACGAGTTCAGCGACAGCCTCGGTCGTCGCAGCGTCCACCTAGGCGACGCGGCAAACGAGAACGTTCTCGTAGAACTCGCCGGCACGACGCCCGGTACGCCGGTTGACGTGGCGAGTCAGAACGTCCTCGAGTTGAAGCCCTGACCGATCGAGGATCTCGGGATAAAGGTTCCGCGAGTCATTGACGACGATGACCACCGGCGACCCGGGATCCATCTGCTCGGACGCGTTCAGAAACACCCTAGCCATCGAGTCCTGATACTCCGCGAGCGCCGATCGGCTAGTCCCCTTCGAAGCCGGGCCGATCTCTTCAAGGCGGCGATCGACGAGACCGAGGAGCTCGTACGCATAGCGGTGCTGCTCGTGGTAGTCGATGAGTCCTGGGTACGGCGGGGATGTGATGATGCCGCTCGGCTTCAGCGGAAGCCGAACCGCGCGGGAGTCCTCGTGCAACACGACCGACTCGATGCTCGAACGCACACTCGCGAACGTCCTTATGCGCTCCGAGGTGTCGGTTGAGTACCGGCGGAGAAACTTGCCCGCCTCTTCCACCGGAGCGCATGTGCGCTTGTGCTTGTGGCAGTAATAGGCGTCGCTGACCGGCTGCCGCGGGAAGTCCAGGTCGAAGTGCGTCGTCAGACGCGCCGATCGTGCTGACCTCGACAGGATCACGTGCGCAACGTCCCGGATCGAGTCATCGAGCTCGCTCGCCGCTGCACGGTAGGCGAGCAGCTCGCGTAGCGCCTGCGGCGCATACCACCGGCGTAGCCACTCAGTTGCCTGACTGAGATCAACCCGATCCTCATCCTGGCGTGACTTCTCGTACGTGGCCCTCAGTTCCATTTCGAGAGCGCCGACCGAGTACGCAGTTGTCTTTACTCGCGTTAGGAGACAGTTAAAGGCCGATATGTCGCAGCCGAGCCCAGCAGCTCCGAAGGCGCTTGCTTCAACCAATGTTGTCCCGGACCCGACGAAGGGATCGAAGACGCACTCGCCTGATCTGAAGTAGCGATCGAGGAATACGTCAACAAGCTGCGGGATGAACTTCCCGAGATATGGGTGGAGGCCATGGACATGCTTGGTGCGCTCGGCCTGCGGAAGCTGCTGCTCCGACCATGAGAGATCGAGATCGATCTCCGAATAGAGGGCCGCCTGTGTTCTACCCGCCACTGTCGGTCGAGTCTATGGCTCGGTCCGGATGGCCTCGCGACGCAATCCTTGCGTCTTCCGAGAACGCCTGAGGACCGCGACTGATCCGCGCGGACTCGCTCGCGTTACAAGAGCGGCACCCGCTCGACGCGCCTGCTGCGCACCCTTGCCGCGCATGATCCTGCCGCCAGACGTCCTTGTCCAGCTAGCCGAGGGGAACACGCTCGATGCGACGACCCGTGACACCCGCCGCCTCGAACACGAGGTCGAGCTCGGCGAGATCAGGGTGCCTGGCGAGCCATTCTTGCGCTCCGGTGTGGACGCGCCGCACCTTCTCGGAGTCGATCATCTCGAGCGGATCCCCATATCCCTCACCGCTCTTCTCCTTCACCTCCACGACGAGAAGG
>CAZUDO010000066.1:0-3943 GCA_964618895.1 uncultured Binatia bacterium (SeqCode) | reverse complement strand
TTCGAGTGGCTCGACCACCCCGACGACGGGCCGTACTGGGACTTCCTGCGGATCGACAGCCGCTACGACCGCGTGCGCGTGCCGGTGCTGAACCTCTCCGGCTGGCACGACGAGGGCTACGGGCCGGGCAGCGCCGCACGCAGCTTCGTCGCCACGCGCCCGTGGGGCGGCCGTCTCGTGATCGGGCCGTGGACCCACGGAACGCCCACGCCGCGAAAGACCCACATCGGCGCGCTGGACTTCGGCAGCGCCGCCGGGCTCGACTACGAGGGCCTGCTGCTGCGCTTCTTCGGCCGCTGGCTCAAGGGCGAGGACAACGGGCTCGACCGTGAGGCCCCGGTCCGAATCTTCGTCATGGGCGACAACGCCTGGCGTGACGAGCGCGAGTGGCCGCTGGCGCGTGCGCGGCCCACGGCCTACTACCTGCGCGCCGGAAAACGGCTGGAGCTCGCCGCGGCCTCGGGGGACGAAGCGCCCGACGGCTACGTGTACGACCCGCGCGACCCGGTTACAGACCCGCACGGCGGAACGCTGGGCCCGTTCGACCAGAGCCCGCTCGAGACGCGCCCGGACGTGCTTGCGTATCGCAGCGAGCCGCTCGCGCGCGACGTCGAGGTGACCGGGCCGATCGAGGTGCAGCTGTGGGTCAGCTCGAGCGCGCGCGACACCGACTTCATCGTGCGCCTGCTCGACGTGTACCCGGACGGCAAGGCCTACAACCTGATGAGCCCGACGCTCGAGGTGCTGCGCGCCCGATACCGCCACGGCGAGGATCGGCCGGAGCTACTCGGGCCCGGCCGGATCGTGAAGCTCCGGCTCGCGAACGGGATCACCTCGAACGTGTTCAAGGCCGGGCATCGCATCGGGATCCACGTCACGAGCTCGCTACACCCCCATCTCGACCGCAACCCCAACACCGGCGGCACGATCGCGACCGAGGAGCGCCTCCTGCGGGCGCAGCAACTCGTCCACCACGACGCCGCGCACCCCTCGCGCATCGTGCTGCCCGTGATCCCGCGCTAGGGAAAGCAGAGCCTGCGGAAGTTGCAGCGCCGGCAGACCTGCGGCCGGTCGATCATGGGGAAGTCCTCGAGTCGCGCGAGGTTCTGAAGCGGGTCCACGAGCAGCGCCTTCATCGTCCCGGCGCTCTTCAGGATGAAGCTGCGCGCGTTGTCGATGGCCTTGCGGTTGACCGAGCGACGGACCGTCTTGGGGATCACGAGGTAGCTGAGCTCGGTCGAGATCTGCTCGGGCTCGCTGACCCAGGCGCGCTCGGTGGCGTAGAGCGCGTAGCCGGCCACCTGCATCTCGTTGAAGCGACCCTCGTTCCGGCCCGTCTTCCAGTCCACGATCAGGACGCGGCCGTCGTGCTCGCGGTACGCGAGGTCCATGCGCAGGAACACCTCGACCTCGCCGACGTGGAAAGACACCAGGTCCTCGAGCGCCAAGAAGCGCTCGCGGCCGACCTCGAGTGCGCGCCGCAGCGTCTCGCTCTTGAAGAAGTGCTTGAGCGAGCGCATCACGATGTTGACGGCGAGGCGCTTGTCCTCCTGCTCGACCGGGATGCCGTACTCGTGCTCGAACAAACGGAAGGGGAATCGCTCGGGGGGAGGGTCGACGGGCGCGGCCGGGACAACGGGCGGGACAACGGGCTGACGGCCTTCCGGGGGGCGCTCTGCCGCCGCGCCCCCCGGGCCCCCCTGGGCGGCGCAGGCCTCGCTCGCGCGCCAATCGCTCAGCATCCCGGAGTGGACGACCGAGCGGATGAAGGCTTCCTGGTCTTCAGGCGCGGGCAGCCGGTCGTTCGTGCGCAGGAACGCCTCGATGTTGTCGTGGACGACGCTGCCGGCCCACAGCGGCAGCGCCGACAGCTTCTTCAGGCGCTGGATCTCCGGGTCGTCGAGCGAGGCGTAGTACGAGTAGTAGTAGCGCCGCTTGCAGCTCGCGAAGGTGTCATGCCGGGAAGCCGACCAGGAGAAGGGCCTGCCCGCGGTGGAACCCGACGCAGCGGGCTGGGTCGCCGTAGACAGCTCGCCAGGCGGAGGGGATCCGGGCATCTCGCCGGACTCTAGCACGCGGGTCTGCGCGGTCGGGACCGGCCAGGCGGGACTGTTCACAAAGAAGGGGACGAGCGAACGGAAGAGCTGGAAGGGGACGGGACGGACGAACAGATAGGGACAGAACAGGAAAGGGACGATTAGAAGGGACAGACAGAAGGGCTAGGATTCTCTGGACTGAACTTTTCGGGGGCTAAGCGCCCCCGTGCCCCGCTAGCCCGGACTATTCACCAGGAGAGCTGAGAGGCGTGGCCGGGGCGGGTCAGTGCATGTCGGTGGGCAAGCGCCGAGGGGGCGGGCACTGATTCGCGCTTGAGGCGGGACGAATCGGTGTTCCGCCGCGCTTTTCCTCGCCGGGACGAGACACCTCCGGCGTTGCTGTGGCCTGGCCGTCTTGGGCCGGGGTTCTACCCGGGTGAAGCGCCGAGGGAGTGGGCGACCCTTCCCCAGGCATGGGCGAAGGGGAAGCTCTCGGGCAGCAGCAGGACGATACGGCGCACGGAGGATCCGACGCGAGCGCCGATCTTAAGGAGACAGTCGCGAAGCGTGGAGACCTGAGCCCGAGCGAGTTTGGTGCCAGCGGCCCTCAGGCGCAGCTCCTGCATCAGGACGAAGGCGGCCGCCGTGAGGAATACCCGAAGTTGGTTGGCAAGGAAACGCGAGCAGCTGGTGCGGTCGATCTCGAGACCGTGGTGAAGCTCCTTGATACGGTTCTCGATCTCGCCGCGCCGGCAGTAAAACTTCTCGTAGATCCAACGCGGGGTCTGGGTCATGTTGGTGACCAGGAAGCGGGGGTTGTCTTTCGGATCGCGCCCGGGATGGCGCGTGACCTCGGCCTTGATGATGATCCGTCGGCGGGTGGGCCACGTCTTCGCCGCCCACGGCGTTTCGCCGTAGACGTGCTCAGTCTGCCCGCTCGCCTCGGACAGTCGCCGGGCCTCGGCCATCAGCTCGTCAGCTCGGTTGAGCAGCACGCTGTTCTTGCCAATAGAGACGGCGTATTCGAGGCCGTCTTGCTCAGCGAGGAAGTTCAGGACTTCAGGGACGGCGAAGCCGGCGTCGAGACGGACGCGAAGCAGCGCTTTGGGGAACGCCGCCCGCAGCCGCGGCAAAAGCCGCGACAGCACCCCGACCGCACCTCGCTTATCCGGAGAGTTCCCCGGCCGCAGCACCGCCGCCACCAGGTACTGATCCGCTTCATCGTCGAAGCTCACGAAGCCGAGAAGCGGCAGGTAGCACCACTCGCCGTAGTACCCGTTGAACAGGACGAGCTGCTGCTCGCCGTGAGCGGGATCGTTCGTCTGGTCCAGGTCGATCGTCACCACCCGTGCCCGTCCACGACGGCGACGGCGGTGACGCTCGATCACCCGCTCTGCAATCGCCTCGGCCATCCGATAAAGGTCCGCCCGGTCCGCACCGTTCTCGAACCGGCTCAGCGTCGGCTGAGACGCCAGGTCGCTCGCCCCCACAGGATCACGACCGACCAATAGCTTGTGGACCGGATCCGCCGACAGCCTCGCCGCGTCGTTACCGTCGGGATACCCGCACGCGATCGCATAAACCCGCTGCCGAACCAAGTCCGAGATCTCGTGAGCCACACGCCGCGGATCCCGACCATCCCGGATGCAGCGTGCAAGAGCCTCGCTCAGGCCCAGCCGACGATCCGCCGCTGCCAGCAGCACCGCACCGCCATCGGAACTGCCTCGCTCCTGGTCGAATCGAACCGTCACCGGGCGCTTCGCCAGGTCCTCAAAGAGCCAACACTGTGTCGTGTTATCGTCGGCCAAGGTGGGAGCCTCCTCGTGCCAAGAAAGATCTTTAACCAAGCCCTTCTTAGCACACAGGGGCTCCCGCCCCTCCTACTTTCCGTGAATAGTCCGGGCTAG
>CAZUDO010000065.1:0-16607 GCA_964618895.1 uncultured Binatia bacterium (SeqCode) | reverse complement strand
CTGGTCCCCTGCGGCTCGACAGGCGAATCGGCGACCCTCACCCACGAAGAGCACGCGCAGGTGGTGCGCGCCGTCATCGAGATGGCTCACCGCCGCCTCCCGGTCATCGCCGGTACGGGTTCCAACTCGACGGCCGAGGCGATCCGGCTCACCCAGGAAGCCGAGCGGGCCGGGGCCGACGGCGCGCTCCTCATCTCGCCCTACTACAACCGGCCGACGCAGGACGGCATCTACCGCCACTACGCCGCCGTCGCCGAGGCCACCCGCCTGCCCCTCATCCTCTACAATATCCCGGGCCGGACGGCGTCCAACATGACGCCCGAGACCCTCGGCCGTCTGTCGCGTATCCCGAACGTCATCGGCGTGAAGGAAGCGAGCGGCTCCTTGGCGCAGGTGCTCGAGATCATCGCCGCCGCGGGGCCCGACTTCGCGATCTACTCCGGTGACGACATCCTGACCCTCCCGATCATGGCGGTCGGGGGCGCGGGCGTCATCTCGGTCACCGCCAACATCGTCCCGCGCCACTTCGCCGATCTGGCCGAGGCGCTGCTCGCGGGCGACCTCGTCCGCGGCCGCACGCTCATGCATCGCCTGCTGCCGCTCGTCCAGGCACTCGGTCTGGAGGTGAACCCCATTCCCGTGAAGACGGCCCTCGCGCTCATGGGCCGCTGCGCCGACGAGTTCCGCCTCCCCCTCACCTGCATGAGCGCCCCGGCGCGCCAGAAGCTCGAGGGGGTGCTGCGGGAGTATGATCTTGTCTGAGCCGCTGCCGGTGGTCGTGTGCGGCGCGGCGGGCCGCATGGGCCGCCTGCTGGTCGCCCTCGCGCGCGAGGACGGCGCGTTCACCGTCGCCGGCGCCATCGAGGCCCCGGGCCATCCCGCCGTCGGGCGCGACGCCGGCGAGGTCGCCGGGGGCGGCACGCTCGGCGTCCGCATCACCGACGACCCGGAAGCGGTCTGTCGTGCCGGGCAGGTGGTGATCGACTTCTCGGCGCCGGCCGCTACGCTCGCGCACGCGCGTCTCGCCGCCGACCGCGGCGCGGCGCTCGTGATCGGCACGACCGGCCTGAGCGCCACTGAAGCACGCGAGCTCCACGCCATTGCCGCCCGCACGCGCGCCGTCGTCGCCGCCAACATGAGCGTCGGGGTCACCGTCCTGACCGAGCTGGTCGCGGCCGCCGCCCGTCTGCTCGACCCCAGCTTCGAGATCGAGGTGGTCGAGATCCACCATCACGCCAAGAAGGACGCGCCCAGCGGCACCGCGCTCGCGCTCGGGCGTGCGGCCGCTACCGCGCGTGGCCAGGACTTCGACCAGGTCGTCCGGCTCGCCCGCGAGGGGCTGGTGGGTGCGCGGCGCCCGGACGAGATCGGCGTGGTTGGTCTGCGCGCCGGCGACGTGATCGGCGATCACACGGTCGTCCTGGGCGGCCTCGGCGAGCGGCTGGAACTCACCCACCGCGCGCAGAGCCGGGACTGCCTCGCCCGGGGCGCGCTCCGCGCCGCGCGCTGGGTGGCAACCCGGCCCCCCGGCGTGTACAGCATGCGCGACGTGCTGGGACTCTGACGTGCCAGGCCTCACAGGCGATACCCGCTTCACGCCCTCCCTCACGACGACACCGCCGCCCGGGGTGACCGTCGAACGGGCGTCATAGGGAACCGGTCGGGCACGTGCTTCCCGTACGACATCGCCCCCGGGGTCGCTGGCTCTTCGCGCTCCTCCTGCTGGCCTGCGCCTGCGGGCGCGCCCGCGATCGCGGGCTGCCGCCGCTCCGGATCGGCACCAGTGCCGACTACGCCCCCTTCAGCCTCGGCCGCGAGGGCGACCTGTCGGGCCTCGACATCGACATCGCGCGCCGCTTCGCCCGCGACCGGGGCCAGCGTGTCGAGTTCATCCGCTTCCGGTGGCCGGCGCTGACCGACGACCTGGCTGCCGGACGCTTCGATCTCGCCATGGGCGGCATCACCATGCGCCCCGAACGCGCGGTCGTCGGCACCTATACCCGCCCGATCGCGTTCACCGGCGCGGTCGTGCTGGTCCGCCGCGGCGTGAGCGCCCGCATCCCAGATCTCGACCGCCCCCCCATGCGCCTCGGCGTGAACGGCGGCGGCCACCTCGAACGCATCACCCGCCGCCTCTTCCCGCACGCGAGCATCATCCCGACGCGCGACAACCTAGCGCTCCCGTGGCTGCTCGAGACGCACGCCGCCGACGCCATCGTCACCGACGACCTCGAGGCCGATCTCTTCGTGCGCGAGGTGGGCGGCACGTCGCGCCTGGGCCCGCTCACCCACGACCGCAAGGCCTACCTCGGCACCGACCGCGCCCTGGTCGCCGATCTCGATGCCTGGCTCCGCGCGCGCGACGCCGACGGCACGCTTGCCGAACTACGCACAGAATGGCTCGGCCCCAAGCACGCCGGCGCGCACACCGCCTTCGCCTCCGACCTGGAGGCGCTGCTGGCCCTCGTCGACCTGCGGCTGGCGTTCATGCCCGGCGTGGCCGCGGCCAAGGAGCAGGCCGGGAAGGCGGTCGAGGACGTGGAGCAGCAGGACACCGTGCTGGCGGCGGTGCGCGCGCAGGCCACGGCGCTCGGCCTCGACCCGAACGCCACCGACGCGTTCTTCCGCGCCCAGATCGCCGCCGCGCGCGCCGTGCAACGCGCCTATCTGGCCATGCCGCGCGACGCGCGCCCGCGCGTCGATCCGCTCGATCTCGCGTGGCAGGCGCGGCCGGCAATCGCCGCGCTCTCGGAGCAGATCGTCGCCCGCGCCGCCGACGTGGCCGCCGACCCGGCCGCCCTGGCGCGGGTCGCCCCGGAGACCATCGCCGACGCCCTCGACGCGTCGCTGGTGCCGGCCGCGCAGCGGACGGCGATCGCCGCCGGCGTCAAGGGGCTCCGCGCGACCCGAGACCCTGTCTCGGGTCGGGAACGGTAGCGAGCGTGCGGCCCGGTGCGCAGGCCCCACGGCGTGCCGCGGCCGGCAAAGCCGGCGCGGCAGACGTTCCGGAGCGTGAACACGTCCGCGGCGCACGCCGCCTCTCCCGGAGCCTCAGCATTGCCGCGCCGGCTTTGCCGGCCGCGGCATGGCCTTCGCACGAGGCACCGAACGCCCCACGCTCGCGTCCGATCCCGACCCGAGACAGGGTCTCGGGTCGTTCCGGTGGCACCAGCCCGACCCGTCTGGCACAAGGACCGCATGGCACAACCCACGATCCGCCCCTTCACCCCGACCGAAGAGCGTATCGGCAGCGTCGTCGTGCGCGTCATGTCGGCACTGAACACCTGGGTCTATCGCCTGACCGGTGGGCGCCTGGGCGGTCGGTTCCTGCGCGGCGCCCCGATCCTGCTGCTCACCGTGACCGGGCGCCGCTCGGGACAGCCGCACACCGTGCCACTGCTCTATCTCGAGGACGGCACCGACGTGCTGATCGTGGCCTCCAAGGGCGGCATGTCGCACCACCCGGGGTGGTACCAGAACCTCGAAGCCCATCCGCAGTGCGAGGTGGAGATCGGCACCACCCGTCGCCCGATGCATTCGCGCCGGCTGATCGCGGAGGAGAAGGCGGCCGTCTGGCCGCGGCTGTGCGCCATGTATCCCGACTACGCCGACTACCAGGCGCGGACGACACGCGACATCCCCGTCCTCCGGCTCACGCCCGCGTGACGGCGGGCCGGTCGTTCACGGCACGCAGCGCAGCACGCCGACCTTGCTCGGCGGCAACAGCGAGTCACGCACCTTGGCGACGAAGGCGAGCCGTGAGCCGTCACGCGGCGCGCGCGGCTCCTGGAGCTTCTTGTACAGGGCACCGGAGCCGAACTGGTCGTTCGGCACCGGGTCGGTGGTGAGCACGGCAGCGTTCGGCGCGGCGTCGTGCAGGAAGATGCCCTGCTTGGCGGTGGTGAGCTTGAGGCCCCACAGGCCGTAGATGTCGCCCCCATCGGTCAGCGCCTGCGGGCCCTGCTTGTTGTACGATCCCCCCGATGGCGCGGTGTCGCCCCCGGCGGCGATCTTGACCGTCGTGGCCGGGGGATCGAAGCGGAACAACCCCTTCACCAGCAGCGAGCCGGTCAGCTCGGCGCGGAACGCCACCTGATGGCTCGCGTTCACCTCGGGACGCCCGAGGAAGCTCGAGTAGCTCGCGCCCGGAATGGGCGACAGGTCGCCGGCATTGGCGATGACGGTGATCACGCCGGTTTCGTCGAGGAACAGGCCGTCGAGCGGCAGCTCGACCAGATCGTTGCAGTCGAGCTTGGTGGTCGCCTGGAACGCCACCGCGCCGCCGCCGAGCCCGACCGCCGCGAAGGAGCAGAAGAAGCGGCCCGTGCCGGTGGGATCGCCTTCGAGGACGACGGCGCTGAGCGTGTTGGTGCCCGCGTCGTAGCGGAACACGCCGTCGGGCCCGCCGACCACCGTGGCGGCGAACGCGACCACCGCCGTCGCATCGACCCGCGACAGCGCCGGGAAGGTCGCGAACGTGCCTCCGCCGGGCGAGGTTCCGGTGCTGGCAGCCGCGATCTCGATGCTGCCGCCGCTCTCGCGCACGAACACCCCTTCGCCCCCGCCGAGCTTGGCCCAGAAGCCGAGGTCGCCGGCGTCGTTGATCGACAGCGCGCGCACGCCGGCCTTGCTGAACTTCTGGTACAGGAGCGCATTCGGCGCCGCGTCGCCCGCCGTGACTACCACGCTCGGCGCACCGGCCAGCGGATAGAGGTACAGGCGCGGCTGCACCCCGGCCGCGCGCCCGTGGAAGAGCACGTCGCCGCCCGCGTTGATGTCGAGGTCGGAGAATTTCTTGACGAACGTGGCCAGCGTCGGGTCGCTCTGCCCGCTGCGCACGACGGTGGTGCAGGTGAACTGTGCGGCCGCCGGCGGCACCGACACCGCGGCGACGAGCACGAGGATGCTAGCGATCGATCCGAACATACCCACCTCCTCCGTGGCCCAACCTTCGCGGGCACGTGGTGCTGTACAACCACGGCGCGTTTGCGCGCACAAGGGAGAAATCGCCTGGGCACCGCACGATGCGGAATCGACGTTTGTAAAAGCGCACCGACTTCGCTAGAAGCCGACCCGAACGGGGGGTTCTTGCCGATCATCGTCAAAAAAGCGGAGCGAATCCAGCTACTTCCACCGTATCTGTTCGTCGAGATCGACCGCTTGAAGCGCACCGTGGCGGCGCGCGGAGTGGACCTGATCAATCTCGGCATCGGGGATCCGGACACCCCCACCCCGGCGCACATCGTGGCGCGCCTGCGCGAGGCCGCGGGCCAGCCTGCCAACCACCGCTATCCGGATTACGAGGGCCTGCTCTCGTTCCGGGAGGCGGCGGCGGCCTGGATGACGCGGCGCCACGGCGTCAATGTCGACCCGGCCACCGAGGTCGTGTCGCTCATCGGCTCGAAGGAAGGCATCGCCAACATGGCGGTCGCCTTCGTCGACCCCGACGACGTGGTGCTGGTGCCCGACCCCGGCTACCCGGTGTACCACATCGGCACCGGCTTCAACGGCGGCGTCACCTACCGCATGCCGCTCCGGAAGGAGAACGCCTTCCTGCCCGACCTGGGCGCCATTCCGGCCGAGGTCGCGCGGCGCGCCAAGATGCTGTGGCTCAACTATCCGAACAACCCCACCTCGGCCGTCGCGCCGCGCGCCTTCTTCGCCGACGCGATCCGCTTCGCCGAGAAGCACAACGTCATCATCGCGCACGACGCCGCCTACGCCGAGATCTATTTCGACGAGCGGCCGCCGAGTATCCTCGAGATGCCAGGGGGCCGCGAGGTGGCGATCGAGTTCCACTCGCTCTCGAAGACATTCAACATGACCGGGTGGCGCGTCGGCTTCGCGGTGGGCCATCCCGAGTTGATCGCCGGCCTCGGCCAGGTGAAGACCAACGTCGATTCGGGGGTCTTTCAGGCGGTGCAGGAGGCGGCCATCGCCGCGCTCGGCAGCGACGACGCGGTCACGGATGCGCTGCGCGCCATGTACCGCGAGCGCCGCGAGGTGCTGGTCGGGGGGCTGGCCTCCGTCGGATTGCCCTGCGAACCCCCGGCCGGAACGTTCTACGTCTGGGTGCCGGTGCCGCGCGGGCAGACCGCCGCGGCGCTCGCCACCCGCTGCCTCACCGAGGCGGGGGTCGTCGTCACGCCGGGCACCGGCTTCGGCGAGTCGGGTGAAGGGTACATTCGATTGACGTTGTGTAGCCCGAGCGATCGGTTGCGCGAGGCGGTGGAGCGGCTCCGGGCCCTCAAGCTCTAGCCGGTCTTCCCGCCCGCGAGCGACCCGGCGGGGCGAGCGGATGCCACATCGCGTCTACATCGGGATCGGGTCGAACCTGGGAGACCGGCGGGGAAACACCGTCGAGGCGGTGGAACGTGTGTGCCAGCTCCCCGGGACCAAGCTGGTACGGACATCGTCGCTCTACGAGAGCGAGCCGCTCGGCGACGCCAAGACCTGGTTCGTCAACAGCGTGATCGAGATCGAGACCGACTTCCCGGCCGACACCCTGCTGCGCAAGCTGAAGGCCATCGAGGAAACCATGGGCCGGAAGCGCGTGAAGGGCAAGCGCTGGGGCTCGCGCATCATCGACCTCGACATCCTGCTCTGCGACCACGACGTGATCGAGAAGCGTTCGCTCAAGATCCCGCACCCGGAGATGCACAAGCGCCGCTTCGTGCTGCTCCCGCTGGCCGAGCTGGCGCCACACGTCGTCCACCCGCAGCTCGGGAAGTCGGTCTCGTTCCTGCTGGCGACCGTGAAGGACGCCAAGAAGGTCACGCTGCTGCCGCGCGCCTGATCGCGACATGCAGCGGGCGTCACCACCCTTCGACCGCGAGCGCCTCCCTCACCGCGGCGGCCGCGGTCTGCACGCGGGCGAGCGGCGCCGCCAGGGTGGCCCGGGCGGCAGCCCCACGCTGGTCGCGACGGATGCGGTCGAGGGTATCGATCAGGTCGCGGTAGCGCGCACACAAGTCCTGGAACGCGGCCAGCGACGGCCGACTTGCGCTCTGCGACATCGCATCGCGCAGAAACGCCTGGGCTCGTTCGAGCGGGTACGTGAGTTCGGGCATGCTCTCCGCCGTCAGCCGTTCGCCGACGACCAGGTCGACGCCCTTCTCCCCGATGGCCACCAGCACCTCGGCATGGGTGGCCATCATGCGCCCGTAGCTGCGCCAGCTGCAGCCGACGAGGAGCATCATTGCCAGCGCCGCCTTGACCCTGTCCCCCCTGCCGCCTACGATCCCGCTTCTTCGTCGCCGCATGGTCACCGTCGCCCGCCTGCCCGCCTTCTACTTCGAGAAGCTGCTCGAACGCTCCACCGACATCGTTGTCGCCGTCGACCGGCACGGCACCATCATGTTCTACAACGACGGCGCGCGGCAGACGCTCGGCTACGCACCCGACGAGGTGCTCGGTCAGCACGTGACGCGGCTCTATCCCGATCTGGCGGAGGCCCGCAAGGTGATGGCTGCCATGCGCCGCGGCGAGAGCTGCGAAACCACGTTCGTCACCCGCAAGGGCGAGCGCATCGGGGTGGTGATCGCCGGCTCGATCATCCGCGAGGGCAACGGCGACGAGCTCGGGTCGATCGGCTTCGCGAAAGACCTGCGCGAGATCCGCCGGCACGATCAGCTCGCCACCCTCGCCGAGGTCGCCATCGGCCTCGCCCACGAGATCAACAACCCGCTCGAGGCCATCGTCAACAACCTGAACCTGCTCGAGGCCCACGTGGCACGCGTCACCTCCGACGAGGACTTCGTCGTCGAGGGCGAGCGCCTCGAGTCGATCCACACCCAGCTCGAGCGCATCCGGAACATCGTGACGCAGCTCACCGAAATGGCGCATGGCAACGAGTACACCACGCGCGAGTATCTGCCCGGCACGACGATGACGGATCTGCGTGCGCGACGTACGCTCAAAATCTCCCCACGCGACCCGGAGCTGGTCGGCACCCGCATCCTGGTCGTAGACGACGACCTGGGAGTGTGCCAGTCGCTCCGCGACCTGCTCACTCAGGAGGGCTGCGACGTACAGGTAGCCACCGGCGGCCGCGAGGCGCTCGCCCGGCTAGAGACCGCCGACGTGGATCTGGTGCTGAGCGATGTGGTCATGCCCGACCTCGACGGGTATCAGCTCTTCCAGGAACTGCGGCAGCGACGGCCGCAGCTTCCGGTCGTGCTCATGACCGCCTTCCACTTCGACAAGGACCACGTCATCAAGCGCAGCCGCATGGCCGGCGTCGACGACGTGCTCTACAAGAAACCGATCGACCCCCCGCGGCTGCGCGACCTGATCAAGCGCCATGCCCGCCGGCGCCAGGCGGCCGCCGGCTAGCGCATGGAGACCGGCGCCACCGCCACCGCGACGGCCGCCTATCGCACCCGGTTCGCAGACTGGCCGGCGGACCACTTCCGGTCCCTGGACGGCCTGACCGTGTCGTCGATCGGCCTCGGGACGTACCTGGGCGACGAATCCGACGAGGTCGACCGGCGCTACGGTGCTGCCATCGTCGACGCCGTCAACCTGGGCTGCAACCTGTTCGACACCGCCATCAACTACCGCGCGCAGCGCAGCGAGCGCATCCTCGGCCTGGCCCTCACCGCGCTGGTGCGCGACGGCGGCTTCGCGCGCGAGCAGTTCGTCGTGTGCACCAAGGGCGGCTACATCCCGTTCGACGGCCCCGCGCCCGTCGACCCGCTGCAGTACGTGCGCGACACCTACGTCCGCACCGGCCTCCTGCGCCCGGAGGAGATCGCCGGCGGCGGCCACGCGCTCGCACCGCGTTTCCTCGCCGACCAGATCGCGCGCAGCCGCCGCAACCTGGGCCTGGCGTGCCTCGACCTCTACTACCTCCACGACCCGGAGTCACAGCTCGCGCACGTCACGCGCGCCGAGTTTCTGGCACGCGTCCGCGCCGGGTTCGCGCTGCTCGAAGAGCAGGTGGCCGCGGGACGGATCACGCGCTACGGTGTCGCCACGTGGAACGGCTTCCGGCGCGCGCCGGACGCACGCGACCATCTGTCGCTGGCCGAGCTGGTGCGCGAGGCGACCGCGGTCGCCGGTGCCGGCCACCACTTCAGAGTCATCCAGCTGCCCTACAACCTGGCCATGCCGGAAGCGTTCACCTCCCAGACACAGGTCGTCGACGGGGAGCGCCTGTCACCGATCGCCGCCGCGGCACGCCTCGGCATCGCCGTCGTGGCCAGCGCGTCGATTCTGCAGGGGGAGCTGGCCCGTCGCCTGCCCCAGCGGGTGGAGGACGCGCTGCCGGGGTTGTCGACGTGCGCCCAGCGGGCACTCCAGTTCGCGCGCTCCACGCCCGGCGTGACCGCCGCTCTGGTCGGCATGAGCCAGGGCAGCCACGTCGCCGAGAACCTCGCCGTGGCGCGCGTCGCGCCGGCACCGGCGGGCATGCAGGCACTCTTCCAAGAGGGGTGAGCCGATGGCGATCCGGATCACACGGGTCTACACCCGCCGCGGCGACCGCGGCGACACCGACCTCGTCGGCGGGCAGCGGGTCGCGAAGGACGGCGCGCGCATCGACGCCTACGGCACCATCGACGAGCTGAACGCCGCCGTCGGCCTGGCCCGGGCGCTCAATGCCGCCGGGGCCCCACGCAGCACGGCCCGCCGCGAGCTGGAGACGATCCTCTGCCGCCTCCAGAACGAGCTCTTCGACCTGGGCGGCGAGCTGGCCACCCCGGCCGCCGAGTTCCGCGAGGGCATGTTCCGCGTCGGCGCGGCCGACGTGGAGCGTCTCGAGCGGGTCCTCGACCGCTGCCAGCAGGACCTGCAGCCGCTCAAGTCCTTCGTGCTCCCCGGCGGGGGCCCCGTGAGCGCTGCACTGCACGTCGCGCGCACCGTGTGCCGGCGGGCCGAGCGCGACGTGCTGCGCTTGATGCGCCAGGAGGACATCGGCGAGTGGCCGCTGGCGTACGTGAACCGCCTGTCCGACCTGCTGTTCGTGCTGTCGCGCTGGATCGGCCATCACCTGCGGGAGGCGGAATTCCTGTGGGAGCGCCCGCTCGCCCGTGAGGCAGCGCTGCGTGCCCGGCGTACGCCGTCGGCCAAATCCCCCCGAAGAAAGTCCCGTCGATGAAGCTTCCCATCTACTTCAAGCAGCTCGAGCTCGGTCCGATGCAGAACTACGTCTACCTGCTCGGCGACCCCACCACCCACCAGGCTGCCGTCGTCGATGCCGCCTGGGACATCGACGCCGTGCTCGAGACCGCCGCCGCCGACGGCTATACCGTCACCACGGACCTGGTCACGCACTTCCACCCCGATCATCTGGGCGGCGACCTGATGGGCCACCAGATCATCGGCGCCGCCGAGCTGGTCGCGCGCGCGCCGGTCAAGGTGCACATCCACAAGGCGGAGCTGCCGTTCGTGCACCGCCTGACGGGCCTGTCCGCGTCGGACATCGTGGCGGTCGAAGGCGGCGACGAGGTCCTGGTCGGGAACCTCAAGGTCACGTTCCTGCACACGCCGGGCCACACGCCGGGCTCACAGTGCTTCCTGGTGGGCAACGCCGTCGTCTCCGGCGACACGCTCTTCATCGGCTCGTGCGGGCGCGTCGACCTGCCCGGGTCGAACCCCGAGGACATGTACCGGAGCCTCACCGACGTGCTGGGCGCCCTGCCCGACGAGACCGTCCTCTACCCGGGGCACAACTACGCCGATCGGCCGCGCTCCACGCTGGGCGACGAGAAGCGCACCAACACGATGATGCGCTTCCGGAGCCTGACGGACTTTCTGTCGGTGATGAGCCGATAGCCGCCTCTTGCGCCCGACGGGTCCGGCCTGGCATCCACCCCCCATGAAGGACCTCTACCAGCTCAGTGAGACGCCCCCGCTCGGCCACGTGCCGGCGCGCATGCTGGCGCAGGTGATCCGCCCGGCCCGCTTCGGCGAGCCGACCAAGGCCTTCCAGATCGAAGAGATCGCCACGCCGGCCGAGCTCAAGCCGGACGAGGTCCTGGTGTGGGTGATGGCCGCCGGCATCAACTACAACAACGTATGGGCCGCGCTCGGCGCGCCCATCGACGTGACCCGGGCACGCCCCAAGGACCCGTACTTCCCCGACACCACCGGCTTCCACATCGGCGGCAGCGACGCCTCCGGCATCGTGTGGAAGGTCGGCAGCGCGGTCACCAACGTGAAGGTCGGCGACGAGGTCGTCATCCACTGCGGCATGTGGAGCCAGGACGACCCGGTGGTGAAGGCGGGCGGCGACCCGATGTTCGGTGCGAGCTTCCGCATCTGGGGCTACGAGACCAACTTCGGCAGCTTCGCCCAGTTCACCCGCGCCCAGGCGCACCAGTGTCTGCCGAAGCCGAAGCATCTCACCTGGGACGCCGCCGCCGCCTACATGCTGGTCGGCGCGACGGCCTATCGCATGCTGGCGTCGTGGACGCCGCACACGGTGCAGCCGGGCGACGTGGTGCTGGTGTGGGGCGGCGCGGGCGGCCTCGGCTGCCAGGCGATCCAGATCGTGCGTGCGCTCGGCGGCATCCCGGTGGCCGTCATCTCGAGCGACGACAAGGTCGAGTTCTGCACGAAGCTCGGCGCCAAGGGCTGCATCAACCGCAAGCGCTTCTCGCACTGGGGCCTGATGCCGCACTGGAAGGACGACACGGCCTACGGCGAGTGGTTGAAGGGCGCGCGCGCCTTCGGTGCCGCCATCTGGGAAATCGTCGGCGCGCGCAAGAGCCCGCGGATCGTATTCGAGCATCCGGGCGAGGATACCGTGCCCACGTCCATCTTCGTATGCGACACCGGCGGCATGGTGGTCATCTGTGCCGGCACCACCGGCTACAACGCGGTCGCCGACCTGCGCTACCTGTGGATGCGCCAGAAGCGCTTCCAGGGCTCGCACTTCGCCAATGACACGCAGGCGACGGCTCTGAACGACTTGGTGCTGACCGGCAAGGTCGACCCGTGTCTGTCGCAGACGTACACCTTCCAGGAGATCCCGCACGTGCACCAGCTGATGCACGAGAACCGTCACCCGCACGGGAACATGGCGTGTCTCGTGAACGCCCCGAAGGCGGGGCTGCGCTAGCTTTGCGACCCGAGACCTTGTCTCGGGTCGGGTCCCAAGATTTCCCGTCGGTAGGTCGAGTACGGTGCCTGGTCGAGGAGGTGGGTGAAGCCGTGGACGAGGTTGCCCTCGCGACTGCCGCGGCGCACAATGCGAGCGTGCTCGCCGAACGTCCGCTTCCAGAGGACTTGAACGAGCGTATTCGCCTTCTTGCGGATGCCTGGGCGGCCGACCCTGCGATCGCGGCGGTCTATCTGTTTGGCTCCCGGGCATCGGGCCATCCTGGCCCGCGCTCGGACGTCGATCTTGCCGTGACACTCGCCGCCGACCACGATGCGACGGCACGGTGGCGCAAGCGCCTCGATCTCATGGCCGACGCGTGCCGCCGGCTCGGCACCGATGCGGTGGACGTGGTGGTGCTCGAGGACGCCCCGACCGTACTCAGTCACCGCGTGCTCGGTCGTGGCCGGCTCCTCTGCGAGCCACAGCCGCGGCGACGCGTCGAAGTTGCGGAGGGTATCCTTCGCCGGTACCTGGACGAGGAGCCCGTGCGGCGCGTGCTCGATGCCGGCCTCAAGGCGCGAATCCGCGAGGGGCGCTTTGCCAGTTGACCCGGACATCATCACGCCGGTCCTCGCCGAACGGCTCGCGGGGGCGATTCGCCTCCGGAACATCCTGGTGCACGGCTACCTCGACATCGATCACGGTCGCCTCTTCGACGAACTCGACTGGATCGAGAACACGGCAGACTTCGCCCGTGTGATCGATGGGTGGCTCGAGGCGCACATCGAGCCCGGGTCGAAGGCATAGCGGCGTCCCGTGCTTTAGGGGGAGATGCCGCGCGAGCCGGGGGTGGGGGGGCACGGAGGTCCCGACGTCGTCTGAAAAAGGGGCGCTGGCGGTGCCCCTATGTAAGCGGGGGAAAGGCGGACACTTCTACTTTGTGTTGACACCACCGGATCGCACGGCCCCACTCGTCCGCTAGCTTTGCCGCGCCGGCTTCTGCCGGCCGCGGCCCGGCCGTCGCCTGATTCCACCGGCAGGAAGTCTTGGGACCCGACCCGAGACAAGGTCTCGGGTCGATTCGCGGATCGCCGCGATGACCTGATCGCCGGTGATCTCGCGGGTGCATTCGAACATCCGCGGCGTGTCGCGGTACTCCGGACACCAGGACCAGTCGGTCGCATCCAGAGGATGCCGATTGAAGCACCCGGTGCACACCGCCGGCGGCGGAGAGACCCGGATGATGTCCCGCATCTCCGTATACGGGAGCGAGAAGCCGCTGATCAGGCAGGTCCGGCATCCAACCGCCCAGGCGAGCCAGGTCAGGCCGCTCCCGACCCCGATGAACAGGGCCGCATGCTGCAGATGGCGGATGACGTCCTCGAGCGGCCCGGCCGGCACCACCGTCACGCCGTCCGGCACCGTGTTGCCCATGTACTCCGCGCCCTCCCGGGACACGAGCAGCACCCGGTACCCGCGCTGGTCGAGGAAGCGGACCACGGCGGGCCAGCCGGCGCCGTTGTTCCAATACTTGGCCTGGGCGGTGGCATGCACGGCGATGCACACGTAGGGTTCCGGGATCGGACGTGGACCGGCAATGCGCGTGACGCGGGGTCGGGTCTCCACGTACGCCCCCCCGAGGATGTCGCATGCCGACTCGCCCAGCGGTTGCTGGCGGACATCCCGACGATGCCGATCCGGGTCGACGCGCCCGTCGTCGCCGAAAAACCAGCCGAGACGATACATCGCGTAGAGATCGTGCACGGGGGTGCCCGGCTCGACGAACGTGATCTTGGGATAGGCGAGGCGGAACAGGTCGTTCATGAACGTCGAGCAGACGACGTGGCAGCCATGGCGACGCCGGAACGCGTCGACGGACGGGAGCCACGCCAGCGTGTCGCCCAACGCCTTCGACTCGAAGGCCACGTAGACGCGGCGACCACGGCAGCGATAGCGATGGGAGAACACCGGGGCGTCGTCGCGCACGCGATAGGCGGTGACCTGCCACTCGGTGAAGTATTGCCGGGCCGTGCGCATCCACTGGTTCGCCGTGATGTGGCCCTGATGCACCACGGCGCCGGTCGCGGTGTCGACGAACTCGACACGGTACGTCTCCGCGCTTGCCCCGACGACCTCGAGGAACGCTCCGTCGACGAAGCTGCAGCGAAAGACGTCGGGGTGGGTGGGCAAGGGCGTCATCCGCCCGCACGCGGCGAGCCGTTCCGGACCGGGGGGACGGCACCGGAGCGGCTCGGCCGCGCGCGACTCAGAAGGTGCCGGTCAACAGGGTGGTGCCGGGCGTGCCCGGATCCGCGTCGGCATCGTGCACGATGGTCACGGGACCGCCCGAGACCGCCGGGAGAACGGACGGCGTGCAGGAGCCACGCCGCTCTTCGAGAGCGCCGTCACGCTCCCGCAGCTCGAGCCGGTAGCGCACGTCGGAGCTTCTGATCCTCGGCTTCAGCTCGCAGGTGGTGCCATCGGGGAAGACGGCGAGCACCCTGCCCTGGCCCGCGTTCTCCGTCGTGATCGGGCCGCCGAACCGCACCTTGGCCTCGACCTTCAGCTCCTTGCGACTGCCGCGCGACTTGGCGCTCCATATGAGCGTCCCGTGCGCGTCGGACACGAGCGCGTCGAACTTGCCCCGGACGCGCCCCGAGGTGCCCGCGCTACCAGATGTACCGGAGGTCCCGGAGGTGCCCGATGTGCCCGCGGTGCCCGACGTGCCTGCGGTCCCCGACGTGCCCGCGGTCCCCGACGTGCCCGACGACCCCGAACTCCCCGACGACCCCGACCGGCCGGAGCTCGCCGACGCGCCCAGCCCATCGACCGACGCCAGCGTGGAGTACACGGGCGATACCAAGGCGAGCGTTCCTGCCATGACCAGCGTGATCGATTTGTTCACGGTGTTGTCTCCCTCCCGAATTGCGCCCGGCACGTCCATCTGGATGTTCGAGTCGTACGTGAACGTATCGTGTGCAATCGGTGCGCCAGTCTCCCTCGCGCCCAGGCGCCCGGAATGCTTTCCATACCGATCGCGCCATCCCGTAGCGCAGTGCGCGATATCCCGCATGTGCGCCCTGTGCCCCTACCGAACCGGCCCGTTCGACGCCCGCGCACTCCGATGGTACACCCACTTCGGGGATGCGGATCGCGGACGGCTGGGATCCCGGAGCGCAGGTGTGCCTGCACACCGGCGACACGCGTGCACTGCTCGACCAGATGCCGGACGCGGTCGCCCAGCTCGTCATCACCTCGCCGCCGTACAACCAGGACAAGCCCTACGAGCGCGACCGGCCCCAGTCGCTCGACGACTACGTCGCCGACCAGGCACAGGTGATCGAGGCCTGCGTGCGCGTGCTGCGTCCCGGCGGGAGCCTCTGCTGGCAGGTCGGCAACCACGTGCGCGACGGCGAGATCGTGCCGCTCGACTGTCTTCTGTATCCCATCTTCCACCGCCACGACGCGCTCCGGCTCCGCAACCGCGTCGTGTGGCACTTCGAGCACGGCCTCCACTGCAGGCGCCGCTTCTCCGGGCGCCACGAGACCATCCTGTGGTTCACCAAGGGCGACGACTACGTCTTCGACGTGGATCCGCTGCGCGTACCGCAGAAGTACCCGGGCAAGCGCGCCTGGAAGGGCCCGCACGCCGGCGAGTACACCGGCAATCCCGCGGGCAAGAACCCCGGCGACGTGTGGATCTTCCCCAACGTGAAGGCCAACCACGTCGAGAAGACGACCCACCCGTGCCAGTTTCCGGTCGAGCTGGTCGAGCGGCTGGTTCTGTCGCTGACCGACGAGGGCGACGTCGTGCTCGATCCGTATCTCGGGGTCGGCTCTTCCGTGGTCGCGGCGCTTCGGCACAGTCGAAAAGGATTTGGCTGCGATATCGTGCAGGAATACATTGACACCGCGTGGGAGCGCGTCAGCGCTTTGCGGGCTGGATCGCTCCGGACGCGCCCGATGGGCAAGCCGGTTTACGATCCATCCCCCCCTAGACCAGGTCGAAAGCTATAGCGCAATCAGGCGTGACCGGGACGAGACGGCGGCCGCCCCAAGGTACTCGTCACGAATTGTCATACGACGAACTCACTTGAGCCGTCGGAAGGCCCATCCATTTTTGCCTGGTTTGATGTACACGAAGCGGCCTGCGTATCTTCCATCCATGCCTCGACGCTTGTCGCCGGCAGCCGGATTATCTAGAAGCACGCAAAGGGGGTCGGACACGCATGAAAAAACTGCACGGCGGCAAGACCGGAGCGACCTGGAGCACGGGAGCCGCCTTGTTGCGTCCGGCGGCGGGCGAACCGGACCTCGGCGCTGTTCTTTCCGAGGCACGGAAATATTTTCAACTCCGCGACGGCCCCCGTGCGCTCGCCACGGCGATGAAGGCGGTCGAGATCGCGCCCAACAGCGCCGAGGCCCATCTCATGCTGGCCCGGGTGCTGGAGGCCGGCGGCCGCGTCGCCGACGCCGAACGTCACTATCACGAGGTCCTTGGCCGCTGGAGCACCAATCTTGCGACGCTGACCGCACTCGGCCGCATCAAGCTCAATGCCGG
>CAZUDO010000064.1:0-3117 GCA_964618895.1 uncultured Binatia bacterium (SeqCode) | reverse complement strand
GGGACGGGCGGAGGGCCCTCTCCGCGCGAAGTCGGGCGCGATCCACCACCCCGTGGTCCTGGGCAGCGCCGCCCGAAACCGGACCGCAGGGGCACCCGACTCGCGCGGAGAGGGCCCTCCGCCCGTCCCCCGCGAACCAATTACGCCGAGAGTTACGCTGTTCTCACCGGGCTGCCGGTCTCGCCCCGTATCGCGCCGAATCAAGCGAGCGCGCTCGTACTCGGTAACATCGCGGCGCATTTCGACGTCGTCGTGCTCACGGCGAAGGAGTACGCGACCGTCGTTCGGACCTGTGCCGACCGGGGCGTGACGGGCGGCGCCATCTACGATACCATCCTACTCCGCTGTGCCGCCAAGGCTCGGCCGGAACGCATCTACACGTTCAACGTAAACGACTTCCGCCGCCTCGCTCCCGAGCTTGCCAACCGCATCGCCGCCCCTTGACCTGCGCAAGGGAACACCCCGTTGCCCGGACCTGCCGCGCGAGCCCTTCCCCCGGGGGGGTGGTCGGCGCGCCTCTCGAGCCGGGCACGCCCGTCTGATCGGGGCCGCGCGCCCCGTCCCGGCTCGAGCCGAAGCGCAGACCACGCCCCCGACCCTCGCGGACCGCAGGAACAGATTGCCGTCCGCCGAACCGCCTCGGTATAACGCGCATCGTGACCGCGCCGCCCACCCCACCCGGCCGCTCGAAACGCAATCGGGCCGCCGCTCGCCGCAACCTGCGCGCGACCCCGGCGCACCCCGCCGCGACGGCCACCGTGCAACCCGGCCTGCCCGCCGTGCTCACGGCCCTGTGGTGGACCGCCACCGTCCTGTTCCTCTTCTTCACCGCCCGCAGTCTCGATCAGAAGATCACCTGGTACCTGGCCGTCGACCAGTACGGGTACCTGGCCTTCAGCCATGACCTGATGCGCGGGCACGTCTTCCATCACTGGCCCCCGCTGGACGCGTTCGTATCGCGCATGCCGCAGCAGGTCGACGTGCTCGTGCAGACCTACATCTACGATCACGGGAAGCTCTATTGTCGCTACGCCCCCGGCTTCCCGATCATCCTCGCCGCCTGGCGACTGCTGTTCGGCGACGGCGCAGCACACTCCCTGAACCCCACCATCTTCACGGCGCTGCTCGTCCTGATGATCGCCTTCGCGCGTCGCATCTTCCGCTCGGCGTGGCGGGGCACGGCGGCGGCGGTCCTGCTCGTCCTGTTCCCGAGCAACCTCCATCTCTGGGGCATCACCCTGGTACGCGATCTGTCCACCCATCTCTTCGCCGTGCTCGGCCTCTATCTGCTGTTGCCGGCGCGCGGACGACGGCTCGGCCCCTGGCGGACGGCCGCCGCCGGCGCCGCGCTCGGCTACGCCGCGTCGGTCCGTCCGGACGCCGTCCTCTATCTCATCCCGGCGGTGTCGGTGGCCGGGTACCGGTGGTACCGCGAGCGCCCGCCGCTGGCACGCATCGCAGCGGCGCTCGGCACCGGGGCGCTCGGGCTGCTCCTCGGGCTGTCCCCGTTCATGGCCTACAACTGGCTCGCCACCGGCAACCCGCTGCGCCCGACACAGGGCATGGAGGTGCAGGATTTCCTGCCCTCCGCCGCCCCGACGCAACCGCCGACGCCGACCCCGCCGGCGGGTGGCCCGGGCGTCGGCTACCCGTCCGGGGCATGGAAGGGCGGCACCGCGCAGGCGATCCAGGGCGGCGGGCTGCGGCTCGACAACCTGCCGCGCATCCTGCCCGGCAACCTGCGTCTGCTCCGCAGCGCGTACGGCGACGTGCTGCTCTGGGTCGGCATCTGGGGCGCGGTGGTGGCCCTTCTCCAGCGCCGCATCCTGTTCTTCGCCACCGTGCCCTACATGGTGCCGGCGCTGCTCTTCTACAGCTGCTGGGGGCGGCCCGACGCGCGCTATCTCTCGGGTCTCTACATCATGATGCCGCTCCTCATCCTGGAAGGGACGCTCGGGACGCTGGATCTGTTCCGGCGGCTGGTGCGCCGCGGGCGGGTGGTCAACGCACGCCAGCTCGCGCTGGTCGTGGGGCTGACGCTGTTCGTCGCCACCGCCGTCGTGCGGGTGCCGTCGAGCCAGTCGGCCAGCGCGCTCCCGTGGCTCTCCTACCTGATCCCGGGGATCACCATCGTCGCGATCCTCGCCAGCGCCACCTGGCCGACGCGTCGGGTCGTCCGCGTGGCGGCCCCGGTCCTGGCGCTCGTCCTGGTGGGGCTAGGGGTGCAGCGCGCCACCGCGGCGTCGCAGAGCCGTGCCGCTTTCCAGAAGGCCCAGATGCTTCGCGCCCAGGCGACGTTCGCCCGCGTGGTCGAACCGCGGGCGGTCGTCATCACCACCGAGGACGTGGGGCGACCGGCCGAGAACATCGACTACTACAGTGGCGTCGCGCACGCGCTCTACCTCACCGACCTCGAGCGCTGGCGGCTGTCGGTGACCGACGCGGCCCGCCTGCTCGCCCAAGCCGGCTGGGTGCCGTATCTGTTCGTCCCCCCCACCCAGCCGGGGCTCACCCAGATGCTCCAGGACCTGCGGAGCGAGTTCACGGTCGACCAGGTGGCCAGCGTGTCGGCCCGGGACGCCATGTGGTACTTCGTCGCCGCCCCGTTCCACCGCGGCGTGGCGATGGAAATGTACCGCATCCGCCGCAGCTCTTGACGCGGTGCGTTCGTGCGCCCGCGCAGCGGGCCGCGAGCAGGGTTGCGCGTCATCCCTTGACAGCGGAACACCCCCCGGGGTTAGCATCCGCCCCCCGCTGCCCGCGGGAGGAGGGGCCGATGACGCTCAGCCGACATAGCGCAGTCATTCTAGTTCTGGTGGCGCAGCTCGCCGCTCGCTCCGCGCTGGCGCAGACGTGCCCGACGCAGCTGCATTTCTCGACCCAGTTGGGGACCGCGCAGTGCGGCGGCGCGGCCTTCAACCCGCTGCCGGCCGCCCCCTTCTCGGGCGCGATCTACAGCGACACCGCCTGCACCATCAAGCTGAACGATCTCGGCCTCGGCTGTCTCTACCTCGGCGGCGGCAACAACTCCCGCACGCCACCGAACCAGAACCCCGACGGCCCGACGTCGATCTTCGACATCACCAGCTGCAACGGCGACACCCTCAGCATCGGCCC
>CAZUDO010000063.1:0-74516 GCA_964618895.1 uncultured Binatia bacterium (SeqCode) | reverse complement strand
CGACGGTGCGGAAGAGCCGGCGCGCGCCGAAGAAACCCGTGCCCAAAGGCTACGTCGCGCGGAGTGTCGCCCAGCGCCATCACTCCACGGCGCGGCTGATGGCGGCGGCGCGGACCAAGAAGACACCTTGAAAGGGGTGGGACTGAGGGGCCTACTTCCCGTCCTTCCTCGCCAGCAGCTCCAGCATGTCCACGCAGCGCGTGGCGTAGCCGGCCTCGTTGTCGTACCAGCTCACTACCTTGAAGAAGCGCTTGTTCAGCTCGATGCCGGCGGCGGCGTCGAAGATGCTGCTGTGGCGATCGCCGATGAAGTCGCTGGAGACGACCTCCTCGTCGGTATAGGCCAGGATGCCCTTCATGGCGCCCGCGGCGGCCGCCTTCATGGCGGCGTTGATGTCCTTCAGCGTCGTGTCCTTGGCAGTGCGGAAGGTGAGGTCCACCACCGACACGTCGGCGGTGGGGACGCGGAAGGCCATGCCCGTCAGCTTGCCTTTGAGCGCCGGGATGCAGAGCGTGACCGCCTTGGCGGCGCCGGTCGCGGCGGGGATGATGTTCTGGTAGGCGTTGCGGCCGCCGCGCCAGTCTTTCCGGCTGGGGCCGTCCTGCGTCGGCTGCGTGGCGGTGGCGGCATGTACCGTGGTCATCAGGCCTTCTTCGAGGCCGAAGGTGTCGTTGATGACTTTCGCGACCGGCGCGAGGCAGTTGGTGGTGCAGCTCGCGTTGCTGATCACGGTGTGTTTCGCCGGATCGTACGTGTCGGCGTTCACGCCGAGGCAGAACGTCGGCACCTGCTCGGGGCCGCTCTTGGTGGGTGCCGAGATGACGACCCGCTTGGCGCCGGCCTTGAGATGCCCGCTGGCGCCCTCGAAGTCGGTGAACAGCCCGGTGGACTCGAGTACGTAGTCGACACCCATGTCCTTCCAGGGCAGCTCGGCCGGGTTGCGCACCGACAGCGTCCGCGTGGCCTTGCCGTTGACGGTGAAGCGGTCCGCGCCCGCGCTCACGTCGGCCGGCTTGCCGCCCAGCATGAAGCGCCGGTGCGTGGTGTCGTACTTGAGGAGGTAGGCGAGGTTGTCGGCGGGGACGAGGTCGTTCACCGCCACCACCTCGATGCCGCGCTCGGTGGCGGTGCGGAACACGAGCCGCCCGATGCGTCCGAAGCCGTTGATCCCGATGCGAAGTCCCATGGCCGTCAGCCTCCGTCGCGGGAAAAGAGCATGGAGCCGGTCACGACGCAATCACGAGGCGACCCCTTCGCCAGCACGGACGACGAAGAACTGCCGGTCCGGGGCACGGGCCGTCTCCTCGCGCCGTGTGCCGGTGGCCTCGTCGACCTGCACCACGTGCGCCCCGTCGGGCGCGAACTGGACGATGTACGATTTGCGTACGGCTCCGCCTGGTTGCCTCCCCCGAGGCGCCGGCGATCCGGTGATGTCCGGTCGATTTCGTTGGGGCGGAGTACCCCGCGCCGCCCCAACTTACGCCGCGGACACGAGCTGGAGCGCGAACTCCCGGACGCGCCGTATGGCGACGAAGTCGCCTTGGTTGGCCGTGTACACCGTGGCCCCCGTCGCCCGGGCGGTGAGCGCGATGAGCACGTCGTTGACGAGCGAAGCACGACGCACCTCGCGACCTGCCAGCCGAAGCGCCTGCAAGACGAGTCCCGCCTCGTCGAAGACCGCGGGCGACGGCGCGACGACGCGGTCGGCGGCAACGTACGCGCGGATCACCTGATCGAGCAGTCGGCGGGCATTGCGGGTCACAGCGCCGGCGCGGAGCTCCATCTGGACCACGGAGCTGAGGTACCGGACGAAGCCGGGCCCGACGACGATCCCTTCGTGGCGCCCTTCGTTGAACCAGTCGACGTACAGGCCGGTGTCGAGGACGACCTTGGTCATCGACGTCCGAACACGTCCTCAAATCCGCCGCTGGCGCGCCCGCGGCGCAGCACGCGCACGAGACGATCCTCGGCGAGCACCATGTCCAATGCCCGCTCGAGCGTTTCCTGTTCCGTCCGGGCCGCGAGCACACGCCGGGCCCGATCGATCTTGCGCTGATCGAGCTTCAAGTGCTTGTGTCTGATGGCCATGTTCACAAAGTAACACGCTGTGAACATCGCTGCCAGCTTGCAGGGATACCGCCGGCCGCCCTGCTGCCGACTACGACCGCCGCGCCGTTCCCTGCACCCGGATGCGCCAGTGCCCCGCGGGGAGCTGCTTGCAGCGCACCTCGACCCGCCGCCCGTCGGCCAGGCCGCGCCAACGCATGCCGTCGCCGACGCGGCCCGAGCCACGCCAGCGCGGGTCGCGCGGCGGAATGACCAGGTCGAGGCCCGGGCCCTCTTCGGGGTCGACGCGTAGCGCGAGCCCGGCGATGCGCGGGTCGAGGCCGTCGTAGGCGCCGGACTGGTTGCGCAGCAGGAGCTTCAGCGACAGCCGGCGCCCGAGCGACGCGTGCAGCGGCACCACCCCGCCGACGCGACACATGCCGGCGCACGCACAGGCGGTGCTGCACGCGCCGGGACAGGCCCCGTCGTCGGTGCCGTCGCATTCCTCGTCCGTTTCGAGCACGGCGTTGCCGCACACCGGCGGGTCGCCGCCGAAGGTGGTGGCGGTGAGCTGGTACGGACCCGCGCCGGTGGTACGCCGCACGAGAACGGACCAGCGTCCGGGGGTGGGAAACAGGAACTGGCAGGCGCCGTACTGCCCGCCGCCGGCGCGACAATCGTGCTCGCCGAGGGTCGCCGTGCGGCCGGCGCGGACGTAGAGATCGAAGTTGGTGAGCCCGTCGTCGACCGCGTTCAGCGCGATGCGGAGTTCGTTGATGCCGGTGGGCACGTCGAGCGTGTGCGTGTCGGCGTCGTTGGCGGCCCCGAGCTGGCCATCGAGCACGCTCACGCTGGTGGCGGCGTCGCCCACCGGCGGGAGACCGCCACAGCGGGTGCGTTCGACGTCCGATCCCGCCGTGGCGACGATCCACGCACGGTACGCCGACACGTCCGTGTCGATCGAGGTGTCGCCGGGCAGACAGCCCTCATGCTGCCCGGCCGAGGTGATGCCGGCGACGACGATGCGCTCCAGGGTGGTCACGAACAGCGGTCCCCCCGAGTCTCCCTGACACGTGTTGGCGCCGCCGTCGAAAGTCCAACAGACGCTGCTGGCGGCATCCACGTCCGCCGGACAGGTCCCGAGGGTGATGTCGCCGCGACGCTTGATGCCGAGATCGTCGGCGTTCGCGCCGGTGCGGCCGAAGCCGACGATCGTGGCGGGCGACCCGGCCGGGGGCATGCCCGCGGCGAGGACCGCCGGCGTGATGCCTGTCACGGGCCTGTCGAGACGAAGCACCGCGACGTCGGCGTGGGGGAAATCGTAGTCGGGATGGACGGTGATGTTCGCGACGCGGACGAACCCGGCGTGCTGGAGATAGACCAGCCGGCTGTCGGGTGCCGGTCCGAGGGCCCGCTGGCAGGTGGCGCCGCGTCCGCTGCACACGCAGTGCGCGGCGGTGAGGAACGTCTGACAGCCGATCAGGACGCCCGAGCACCAGGACACCGCCGTCGCCGGGTCGTCGCCGACCAGCAGCGCGCCGGCGGTGGGGTAGTCGGCGGTGGGCAGCCCGGCGACGATGCGGGTGTGGATCACGGACTCGCGCGCGGCGGCGTACCCGGGGGTCGCGAGCACCAAGAGCACCAGGAGCAGGGCGGCAGGGCGAGGGCAGGTCATGGGCATGGGCTCGGCCGTTGCCGGTGCAGGTTCCGGGCCGGCCGCGCGCGTGCGCAACGTGCGTTCGGCCGTGGCGCATCGGCGGCTGACCGTCAATTCCTTGTCGGGCGCTGTGCAGGCTGGTGCCGCGGCCGACACCCCTCCGGGCAAGAAATGCCGCCTGGCGCTCCGCGGTCCGCGAGATTCCAGCGTCGCCGCCATGCACGGCGCCTGGCACATCACGTGCAACGGCCCCCGTGACCCGCTGCGGCGTGGAGCCGTCTGGACGGGTACGAAACAAAAGGAGACCACGATGCGGATCGGAGCGGCAACTCGGAAGATAGCGACCATCGGGCTCGCCGCGCTGCTGGTGCTCGGCGCGGCGGCTTCCGCCGATGCGGCCGGCAAGCGCTGGCTCAAGCGCGAGGGCAAGGCCGCCAGGTGCGGTACGGGCCAGACCCTCTATCGGATCGACAACAAGATCTGTCCGGCGACGGGACGGCGTGGGGCGGTGGCGGTGCGGCGGGCCTGCTGCGAGAACCCCAGCGGGAAGCGGTTCTGCAAGCCGTTCGTTACCTGCCCGCGCATTTCCCCCAGCTGATCACGGATACCTATTGACCCACGGACGGGGAGTCGGAAGAGCACGGACGGTGCTGGCAGTGGCGTGCGCCGCGATAGCGGCGGGCGCCTGCGGGCTCGGACGTGAGGCACGGACGCTGCAACGGCCGGCGTCGGGAACACCCGACGGCACAGTGTCGAGCGAGCGCGACCGGGCGCGCCTGGCGGAGGTGGCCGGGGCGCGCCGGGCCGCGCCCGCCGACACCGGCTATCACATCGGGCCCGACGACCTGCTCGAGGTGCGCATCCCCGATCTGCTCGAGGTGGCGGCACCGGTGGCGAGCCGCGGCGGCGAGACGCCGGCGGTGGCGGGCGCGCCCGTGTTCCAGCAGGGCTTGCGCGTGGGGGCCGACGGGATCGTGAAGATCCCCTCCCTGGGTCCCGTCCTGGCGAGCGGACGCACGCCGGCGGAGCTCGAGGACGACATCGCGCGCCGGCTGGTCGCCGCCGACCTGCTGCGCCATCCGCAGGTGAGCGTGGTGGTGGCCGAGTACCGCGGCCGGGTGGTAGCGGTCACGGGTGCCGTCGAGCGCCCGGGGCTCTATCCGCTGACACGTCCCGGCGCGCGCCTCAGCGACTTCTTGTGGACGGCCGGCGGCCCGAAGAGCGACGCCGGCCGCGTGGTCGAGTTCGTGCCGGCGGGCGAAGAAGCCCACGGGCCGATCCGCATCGATCTCGAGGTGCTTGCCCGACCGGGCACCACGGACGGCGACATCGTCGACGCCGAGGCGCGACCGGGCGACGTGCTGAAAGTCGCACCCGCCGGCAGCGTGCTCGTCGACGGGTGGGTGGAGCGCCCCGGGGCGTATCCCATCACGCGCGGGCTGACGGTCGGTGGCGCGGTGGCGGCGGCCGGCGGCAACGTGTTTGCCGGCGACCGGCGCAAGGTCGAGGTGCGGCGCGCGACGGCGCCAGGCGAGGACGGCTCGTTCATGGTCGACCTGGAGGCCATCGCGAAGGGGCAGCTGGCAGACGTGCCGGTGGTCGACGGCGACGTCGTGCGGCTGCCGGTCCATACGGCACGGATCGTGCCGTATGTCGTATGGGTCGCGGCGCGCGAGATGGTGCACGTGGGCGGGAGCTTGCCGCTGTTCTAGCCGTGTGACCGGCGGCGCGGCCGGCGGAATCGGGGTGGGGTGGGGTATGGCGAGGATGAACCACGTGGTGCCGTCGCAGCTGCCGGCGTCGGTGCCGGGCGCCGTCATCGACGCGGAGTTCAGCGAGGTCGCACCGCGGCATCTGCGCGAGTACCTGCGCCTGGTCTACAGATACCGCTGGGTGGCGGCGACCTGCCTCGGGCTGACGCTCGGGGTGACGGCGCTGCTCACGGTGCTGACCGAGCGCACCTACACCGCCACCACCCGGCTCCAAGTCGCGCGCCAGGCGCCGATCCAGCTGCAGTTGCAGCAGAACGTGCTGCGCGTCGACGACAGCGACCGCAACTTCAACGGCACCTCGAGCTTCATGGTCGCCCAGGTGGCGATGCTGCGCAGCCGCGACCTCGCCGAGCGCGTGATCCGGGGGCAGCACCTCGGCCGTGACGACGCCTTCCTGGACCCGGGCCCCGAGCGCCGCGGGCTCCTCGGCGTCGGCGGGCGGCTGCTGACCGCGTTCCGGCCCCGCGGCTGGGACGCCGGCACCGGGGCAGGAAGCGGATTCGTCCGGAGCGACTCCGGCGAGGTCGATCCGCGCCTGGTCGACCGCTACATGCGCTACCTGAGCGTCGGCGAGGTGCGCGGCGCCGACCTGGTCGACGTGAGCTTCACCACCCCGAGCCCGCGCCTGTCTGCCTTCCTCGCCGCCGCCCACACGCAGGCCTACATCGAGAGCAACGAGGAGGTGCAGCGCGCCAACGACGTGACCGCCAAGGACTTCCTCGGGCGGGAGCTGCTGGCGGCCCGCACGCGCCTCGAGACCACGCAGGCCGTGCTCAGCCGCTTCGCCGCCGAGCATCCGAACGTGGCCATCAACGAGGAGCACAAGACCGTCGCGCAGCGCATCGCCGACGTGTCGGCGCTGCTCACCAAGGCCGAGGGCACGCGCGTCGGCCTCGAGACCCGCTACGCGTTCCTCACCCGCCCCGGCGCTGACACCCTGGCCTACTTCCTGGGGCAGCCGGGCGTCCAGAAGCTGCACCTCGCCCTGCTCGACGTGCGCGCGCAGCGCGCGGCGCTGGCGGAGCGGCTCGGGTCGGCCCACGGCCAGATGCTGGAGCTGGCGCGCAGCGAGGGCGAGCTCGCCGCGCAGCTCCGGGCCGAAGTGGCGCGCGAAACGGCGGGTGTGCGCGGGCGCTACGACGCCGCCGTACTGCGCGAGGAGGCGCTGAGCCAGAAGCTCACCCGGCTGGAGCAGACCACCGTCGAGCTGAACGGGCTCAGCGCGCGCTACGCGCTACTCAAGAACGACGTCGACACCGCGCACGCAATGCACGATTCGCTGCTCAAGCAGCAGGTGGAGACGGGAGTCAGTTCCGAGCTCGCCGCCTCGACCGTGCGCGTGCTCGAGCGTGCCGGGGTGCCCGAGCAGGCGACCCGGCCGAACGTCGTCTTCAACCTCATCCTGGGGACGATCCTCGGGCTGGTGTTCGCCGGCGGCGCGGTCTTCCTCTGCGACCACTTCGACAGCAGCGTGAAGAGCAGCGAGGAGATCGAGGGGGTGCTGCACCTCCCGACGCTCGCCTGCGTGCCCAACTTCGTGCTGGCGCGGCGGTCGGCGGGACGCCCGGGTTCGCGGCGCGCGCCGGCGGCGGGTGTCCCGGGAGTCGGCGGCTTCGGCACCGACCTGGTGGTGGTGCACGAGCCGCGCTCGCCCGCGGCCGAAGCGTTCCGCGCGCTGCGGACGGCCATCCTGTTCTCGACGCCGGAGGCGGCGCCCAAAGTGATCGCGCTCACCAGCGCCGGTCCGGGCGAGGGCAAGACCGTGAGCAGCGTAAACCTGGCCGCCTGCCTGGCGGAGTCGGGGGCGCGTGTCCTGCTGCTCGACCTGGACCTCCGCCGTCCGGCGTGTCACCGCACCCTCGGCCTCGCCAACGAGCGCGGCCTGTCGAGCTTCCTCTCCGGGCAGGCGGAGTTCGACGCGGTGGTGCAGGTGCTCGACGCGCCCCGGCTGTCGTTCGTGGCCGCCGGACCGCCGCCGCCGAACCCGGCCGAGATGGTCGGCTCGACGCGCATGCGGGAAACCCTCGAGCGCCTGCGCGGCGAGTACGATTTCGTGATCCTGGATTCGCCGCCGGTGCTGCCGGTGACCGACGCCGTCGTCCTCGGGCGCGAGGCGGACGGGGTGGTGCTGGTCGTGCGTGGCCATGAGACGCCGCGCGAGCTGGTGCGCCGGGCGCGCGATCAGCTCCTGCAGGCCAACGTCCACATCCTCGGCGCGGTGGTGAACAACGTCGATCTGCGCTGGGGCGACCACTACTTCTACGGGCGCTACTACGGCTACGGCCCGAGCGAGCCGGCCGCCCTCGAGGAGGCGTAAGCCATGCTGAGGCGCGATCGGTGGGTGCTGCTCGGCGTGCAGGCGGTCGTCCTCGGGCTGCCGCTCGCGCTCGGCGGCCGGCAGGGTGCGGCCGTCGTCCTGGCCGCGGTGGCGGTGCTCGGACTGCTCGCCGTCACGCTGCGCGCGCGCCGGGAGCTGGGCGGGCCGGCGGTGCCGGGCGCGCTGGCGCTGGTCGGGTTCGTGGGGCTCGCGCTCGCCACCACCGCGCCGGTGCCGCCGGCACTGCTCGACGCGATCGCGCCGGCGGCGCATCGGCTGTACGCGAGCGTGTTGCCCGGCTGGCCGGGCGGCGGCGACTGGAGCCCATGGCGCGCGCTCGCCCTCGAGCCGTACGCGGTGTGGACCGAGCTGACGCGCCTGTCGATCGCCTTCGGCGTGTTCGCGGTCGTGGCCGGCTACCCGTGGGGGGACGAGGAAGCGCGCGCGCGCGTCTTTGGCCGCCTGGTGCTGACCCTCGTCGGCGGGGGCGTGGTCGTAGCGGCGCTCGCCCTGGTCGCGCAGGGGATCGGCGATGGCCGCTTCTTCTCGCCCGCGGACGTGCCGCCGGGCACCGGGCGCGCCGCCGGACCATTCGTCAACCCGAACCACTTCGCGGCCTGGCTCGAGATGCTGCTGCCGGTCGCCGTTGCCTACGCCATCGCGCTCGGCCGGCGGGTCGGACGCCGTCTGGTGGCGTCGGCCGCGTCGGGCGTCGGCATCGGGGTGAGCGCCCGGCGCGCGCGTGTGGCGGCGTTGGTGGCGCACCAGCAGGCCCTGTGGGCGCCGCTGGTCGCCACCGGGGCGGTGTTCGTCATGCTGGCGGCACATGTGGCGAGCGGCTCGCGGGGCGGCACGGCGGCCCTGTGCGTCGGGCTCGGCGTGGTGGTCGCGGGCGTGCTCTGGCAGAGCAGCCACCGGCGCGTCACCACCCGCGTGCGGGCCGTGCTGGTCTTGGGCGTCGCTGCGACCTTCCTGCTGGTGGCGGGGGCGAGCGTCGTGCGCTGGGCGGGGATGAGCGAGCCGACCGACGCCGCGGCGCTCGACGGGGTCGACATCAGCCTCTCCAGCCGCGTCGGGCTCGCCACCACCGGGTGGCGCATCGTGCGGGATTTCCCGGTGCTCGGCACCGGCCTCGGGACGTGGCTGCACGCCTACCGGCCGTATCTCGAGCCGCCCGTGCCGGGCGGTGTGTGGGACCATGCCCACAACGATTTCCTGGAGCTGGCGGCCGAGACCGGGCTGGTCGGGTGCCTCCTGGTGGCGTTGTTTGCGCTCGCCGTCGTGCGCGCGCTCCGCCGTCGGGCGGACGACGAGGGCACGAACGATCTCCGGATCGAGCGCCCGGCACTGTTCCGCCCCGCGGACTGGGCGGCGGCGCTGGGCGACGTGCGCGTCCGCTGGGGGCTGGCGGGTGGCGTGGCCGCGATCCTGGTACACAGCGCGGTCGACTTCAGCCTGCGCCTGCCGGGCAACTCGACGCTCCTCCTGTTCGTGATCGGGCTGCTCGTGCTGAGCGGCCCGCTCGGCCCGGTCCGACGCGTGCCCGCGCTCGCCGTGCTGACCGTGCTCCTCGCCGTGCCGCTCCTGCCGCAGCTCGCCAACGGCGTCCTGGCGGTGGTGGGCGCCCCGCCGCTCGCCCCCCGCGACTGTCTCGAGGCCGCCGACCTGGCCACCGCCGAAGGCGGCGACGTGGAACGTCCCGTCGCCCTGGCGCTCGTCCGGCGTGCGCTCGAGCGTTCGCCGGCCAGCGTGGAAGCGCACCAGGCCCTCGCCGATGCGAGCGGTCCGGGCCCCGAGGGGGAGCAGGCGCTCCGGCGCGCCCTGGTCCTCTACCCGTGGTCGCCGGAGCTGCGCGATCGGCTGGCGCTGGCCCTGCTCGCGCGCGGCGATGCGGCGGCCGGCGCGGCCGAGCTCGAGGAATCGATGTACCGGCTGCCGGCACTCACCTCGCACGCGTATCTGAGCCCCGATCTCGCGCTCGACAGCGAAGACCCGAAGCAGATCGTGCACGCCCTCGCCGAGGGCGATCCGCTGGCGGTACGGCTCGCGTCGCTCGAGCCGGCGGTGGCGGGCGCGATCGAGCGCGGGCTCGACCGCGCGCTCGAGGGCGCAGCGGCGGGCGAGGAACGACGCGCCATCGTGTACGACCAGGCCGCGCTGCTGGAGGCCCGCGGGCGCTGGCAGGATGCGGCCGCGGTCCTGCAGGAAGCCGCCGAACACGAGCCGGATGACGGCGGCACCCTGGTGCGCGCGGCGCGGAACTTCCTGAAGGCCGGCGACGGCGCGGCCGCCGAGGCCGCGTTGCTGGGCGCGGTCGTGCGCGAGCCCGAGGACGGCGCGCTCTACCGCGACCTGGCGGTCGACATCTACGCGGCGCGCGGGGACTTTCCGATGGCGGCCGAGGTGCTGGTGGCGGGTGAGCGCAACGCGACCGATCTCCTGCCGGTGTACGACGGGCACGTCGAGGTGCTGCGCCGGCGCGAAGCCGCGCTGCGGGGTGACACGACGCAGGTCGCCGTCGCACCGCAGGCGGAGGGGTCGGCGCCGTGACGCGACGCTCCGCGGGCCCGACCGTGCTGGTCGCGGTCGAGAATCGCTTCACGCGTGCATCGGACGGGTGTCTCTACTCGCAGACGGGGGTGGATGGGTATGCCTTCTGGCGCCGCTACCTCGAGGCGTTCGCGCACGTCCTCGTGCTGGCGCGCACCGCGGCGGGCCCCATGCCCCAGAGCGCACACACGGTCGAGGGGCCGGGCGTCGAGGTCGTCCCCCTGCCGGACTATCGTGGTTCCGCGGACTACGTCCGCCAGTGTGGCCGCGTATGGCGGTGCACAGCCGCCGCTACCGCGCGTGCGGACGCGCTCGTGCTGCGCGCACCCGGGCCGATTGCGGGCGGCGCGTGGCGGATGCGGGGGCGGCGGCCGGCGGCGGTGGAAGTGATCGGCGATCCTCTCGATGCGTTGAATACGATTCCTGGCGGCGCGGCTCGGGCAGCCCGGTGGATGCTGGCCCGCGAGCTACGCGTCATGTGCCGGAAGGCACATGCCGTTGCGTACGTGACCGCGGCGGCGCTCCAGGCCCGCTATCCTGCGCGTGGGTGGTCTACGTCGTACTCGAGCATCGAACTGAACGACGACGCGTTCGTCGACGAAACCGTCGTCCGGCGGCGGGCAACGGCGCGCACGGCGACGACCGCGAATCTCGTGTTCGTCGGCACACTCAGTCAGCTCTACAAGGGCCAGGAGGTCCTCGTCGACGCGCTTGCCATGTGCCGCGCGCACGGACTCGACATCACCCTCGCCGTTGTGGGTGATGGTGTCTACCGATCGTCGCTGGAAGCGCGTGCGCACGCGAAAGGTGTTGCCGAAGCGATCCGTTGGCACGGCCAGGTGGCCGCGGGGCCCGCCGTTCGCGCCGTCGTGGACGGTGCCGATCTCTTCGTGCTGCCCTCGCTAACCGAAGGGCTGCCGCGGGCAATGATGGAGGCGATGGCTCGTGGCGTTCCCGCCTTGGGGACCCGTGTGGGCGGTATCCCGGAGCTGCTGCCCGGCGACCGGCTCGTGCCCCCGGGCAATGCGCCGGCGTTGGCGGCGGCGATCGGTCGGCTCTGTGCCCCGGCGTGCGACCGGAGTGCCCTCGGGCTCAGGGACCTCGTGGTAGCCCGCGGCTATCACGCGCGCGTCCTCGCGCCGCGCCGACTGGCCTGTTACGCGCGGCTGGCCGCAGCTGCCGATCGCCGTGGGCTCGAGCGACTGTCGGCATGAAGTCGCCGGGGACGGTGGGTGCCAGCATCGGTCGCAACGTCGCATGGGCCTTTGCGGGCAATGCCGGCTACGCGTTCTGCCAGTGGGGCCTGCTCGCTGTGATGGCGAAGGTCGGCAGTGCCGAGGCGCTCGGCCTGTTTGCCTTCGGACTAGCCTTCTCCGCACCTGCGATGGTGCTTGCAAATCTCCACCTCCGCGCGGTGCAGGCGACCGACGCTGCCGAAGCGTTCCCGTTCGGCGTGTATCTCGGACTCCGGCTGCTCACGACCGCGGCAATGTTTGCCGCTATCGCGGCGACGGCGATCGCGTTCGGATACGATGGCAACGGACTCAGGACGATCCTGGCGCTAGCCCTGGCCAAGGGCGTCGAAGCGGTGAGCGACGTGATCTTCGGCCGGCTTCAGTACGCCGAGCGCATGCGGCGTATCGCGCTCTCGATGCTTGCAAAAGGGGTTGGCAGCGTAGCCGCCGTCGGGGCGGTTCTATGGGCTACCGGCAGCGTCGCGGCCGCGTCCTTCGCATTGGCTGTGGTGTGGGCGGGGACGCTACTGGCCATCGATCTGCCCGGAGTAGCTGGGCTGACCGCGGTCCGTCCGCGGCTCGATTGGCATCGAACTCCCCGGCTCGCGTGGCTCGCTCTTCCGCTCGGAGGGGTCATGGCGCTCACCAGCCTGACGGTCAATGTGCCGCGCTATGCCGTGCAGACCTCGCTTGGACCCGCGGGGCTCGGGCACTTCGCGGCGATGGGGTATCTCTTGGCGGCCGCGAGCCAGGTGGTGATCGCGCTCGGGGCCGCTGCGACGCCACGCCTGGCACGCGAATACACGGCTGACAGGCATGCATATCGGGCCCTGGTGCACCGCTGCCTCGGGGTGGCAATTGCGCTCGGGCTGGTACTGCTGGCCGGCGTCAGTACCTTCGGGGCGACCATCCTCGCCACGCTGTACGCGCCCGAGTATGCGGTCAGCGCGGGCGCGTTCGTGTGGATGGCACTCGCGAGTGCGGTGGGTTTCGTTGCCAGCGTGCTCGGGTTCGCGATCACGGCGGCCCGTCGGTTCCACGGGCAGCTCGCGGTGGCCGTGTTGGCCCTCGGGGCGGCGTTCGCGAGCGCGACCCTTCTCGTCCCACTCTATGGGATCGTCGGCGCTGCCTGGGCGGTGCTCACCACCGAAGCGGCCCGCATGATCGGGTTGGCGTTCGTCTACGTGCGAGTCCAACACGTTGGAGCGCTGGCCTGGGGGGCCCCTTCGCTGCCGGCCGGTGGGCGCGTTCGGATCGAACTCGGTGCCCGATGACGAACGTCACGATGCATTCGCCGCGCCGCGTTCTGCACGTCTTCGGCTCCCTCGCCCGGGGGGGGGCCGAACGCCGGACGCTTGAGATCGTGCGGCGGCTCGACCCGGCCCGGTATGCCGTCGACGTATGCGTCCTCAGTGGACGCCCGGGGCCGCTGGCAGGAGTGATCGAAACGCGAGGCGGGCACGTTCTGCCGTGCGGACTCCGCCCGCTGACGGTGTTCCCGATGCACTTCCTGCGACTACTGCACGCCGGCCGCTACGACGTGGTTCACAGCCACGTGCACCAGTTCTCGGGCGTCATCCTCGCGCTGAGCGCACTGGCTCGTGTCCCAGTGCGGGTCGCACATCTCTGGAACACGAATGACGGGTGCCCGTCGTCGAGGCTGCGCCGGACCTATCGCTGGACGATGCGGCACGCAATCGACTGCTTCGCCACGCGCGTGATCGGCAACGCTGGGGCCGTGATGGAGGCGTTCTGGGGCCCAGGGTGGCGTGCCGACGTACGCCGGATGGTCGTCTACGACGGCGTAGACGTGGGCGACGCGGGGGTCGCAGAGCTCACCACAGTCCGGCAGGAGTTCGGGCTCCCGTCGGGGACCCGACTCTTGATCCATGTGGCCCGCTTCGATCCCCAGAAGAACCATCTCGGCCTGGTTGACATTGCTGCTGCTCTCGTCGGACGTAGGCGCGACGCGGTCTTCCTGCTTGTGGGGGAAGGCCCGCTGCGCGATACGATCGAGCGCACCGTCGCCGCGCGTGGGCTAACGCACGTCTTCCGTTTTGCCGGGGCGCGCGACGACGTGCCGCGGCTGTTGCGGGCATCGGACCTGTTCATTCTCCCCTCGCTCTGGGAGGGTGTCCCCGGGGCCGTGCTCGAGGCGCTGGCCGCTGGGCTGCCCGTAGTGGCAAGCCCCCTCCCGGGAATCGCCGAAATCGCCGCACACGGTGCTGCCCTAGCGACCGCCGACCCGGGAGACGCCGAGGCGTTCGCGGGAAAGATCGCCGCCCTGTTGGAGGGAGGAGCCGTGCAGCACCCCATCGGCCTGCCGAATGCCTTCTCGATCGCGCGGGCCCTTGAGCAGGTCGTGGGGTGTTACCAATGAAGTCAGCCACCGCCTCGATGCGGACGTTCGGAATGCAGGTGACACTGGCCACAGTGGTCGTCGCCGCCTTGTTTCCGTTGGTCATTACGGTGCACAACGACTTCCACAACGTCGGCCACTCCGCGCTGTGGAGTATCGCGGTCTTGTTTTTCATCGAGCGCGTCCACGGGGTGCGTCGGCCCGTGCGGTGTCCGCGGTCCGTGCCGCGCGCCTTCGCGCCGTCGGAGAGAGCGGCATGAGGGCCCTGCACCTGATCAAGACGGTCGAGGGCGCGACCTGGGCCCTGCGCCAAGTCGGTGTTCTGCGCCAATCCGGCGTCGACGTGACCGTCGTGCTCCCGTCGACGACCGCCGGGTTGGCGCCGGCCTACGCGGCCGCTGGCGCGCAGGTGATTGCCGCCGATCTCGACTTCACGCCCGCCGAGCCGTGGCGCCTGATTCGGGCGCTGCGCCGCTGCCGTGAGATCGTCGCGCAGGTGAACCCCGACCTGATCCACAGCCATTTCGTCAGCACCACGCTGGTGGCTCGCCTCGCGCTAGGGCATCGCGATCCGCGCCCGCGATTCTTCCAGGTACCTGGGCCACTCCACTTGGAGCATCCGTTCTTCCGCCGTCTCGATCTGGCATCCGCCGGCGGGGCGGATCACTGGATCGGCAGTTGCCGCTGGACGGTCGACTGCTATCGGCAGCTCGGTGTTCCGCCGGCGCGCCTCTTTCTCTCGTACTACGGGACCGACCTCTCTAGGTTGTGCGCGCCGCAGACCGGGCGGTTGCGGCACGTGCTCGGGGCGGACGCCGATACCCCGCTGGTTGGCATGGTGGCCTGGATCTACGCCCCGAAACGGTTTCTCGGCCATCGCCGCGGGGTGAAGGGACATGAGGACTTCATCGCTGCGGTCGCACGCCTGCGCGGACGACAACCGGCCCCGCGGGGAGTCATCGTCGGAGGCGCGTGGGGTGGGGCGCAGCGCTACGCGGAGCGGTTGCGGCGGCTCGCGGACATGTCCGGTGGCGTCATTCATCTCCTCGGCCGGCGCGACGATGTGCCGGCGGTGTATGCTGATCTGAACGTGGCCGTCCATCCCTCGCTCTCCGAGAACTGCGGCGGTGCGGTCGAATCGCTGGCAGCCGGCTGTCCGACGGTGGCCACGGCTGTGGGTGGGCTTCCCGACGTCGTGATCGACGGCGACACAGGCTGGCTGGTGCCGCCACGCGATCCGCAGGCGCTCGCCGCCGCCGTGACCGAGGCCCTCACACATCCTGACGAGGCACGCCGGCGGGCCTTGCGCGGCCGCGAGCTGGTGCGTGACCTGTTCGACGTGCGCCGGACGGGTGCCGAGGTGGCGACCATCTACCAGCGCGTGCTGGCGGCAGGTGCCGCGGCCCTGCCCGCCGCACGGAGTGCGGTTGTATGGTGAAGCGGCTCTTCGATTGTGTCGGCGCCGGTACGTTGCTGGTCGTGGCCGCGCCGGTCCTGCTCGTTCTGGGCGTGCTCGTGGGCGTCACGATGGGATCGCCCGTGCTCTATCGCCAGGTGCGAGCCGGCCGCTCCGGGCGGACGTTTACCCTGCTCAAGCTTCGCACCATGCGCCCCGCGGCGGCCGGTGAGACACTGGCGAGCGACGCCGGGCGGCTCACCGGCCTCGGTCGCTGGCTCCGCGCCACCAGCCTGGACGAGCTGCCGCAGCTCTGGAACGTGCTCCGCGGCGACATGTCGCTGGTCGGGCCGCGGCCGCTCCTGCCCGAGTACCTGCCGCGCTACAGCGCCGAGCAGGCCCGCCGCCACCTGGTGCGCCCCGGGATCACGGGGCTCGCTCAGGTGCGCGGGCGCAACGGTCTCAGCTGGGAGGAGAAGTTCGCGCTCGATGTGCGCTACGTGGACACCCACACCCTGACGCTCGATCTCCGCATCCTCTGGGAGACGGTCGGGTGCGTGCTGGCCGGCCGCGGCGTGAGTGCGCCGGGGCAGGCGACCATGCCGGAGTTCCTGGGATGAGCGCCATGCGCTACCTCGTCGCCGGCGCGGCTGGCCACGCGCAGGAGATTGCCTGGTCGCTGCGCGAGGCGCTGGACGCGCAGGGCGCAGCCGGCGGGCTCCTGTTCTTCGACGATCAGGTGCCGCGTGGCCCAGTGGCGTCCGGGTTGGGTGCGGTGGTGGGCGGCCTCGACGACGTGCGCGCGCACGCCAGCCACGACACGGCGCTGGTGATGGGCGTCGGTCTGCCCGCGACCAAGGAGGCGGTCGCCCGCCGGCTGGCCGACGTGGCGCTGCCCTGGACGACGGTCGTCCACCCGCGTGCCACCGTCGGCCCCAACGTGCACATCGGCCCGGGCAGCTACGTCGGCGCGGGTGCCGTCCTCACCGTCAACATCCGGATCGGCCGCTTCGCCACCATCAACATGCACTGTCAGGTGGCGCACGACGACGTCCTCGGTGACTTCGTCACCCTGCATCCGGACGTGCACCTCGCCGGCGCGGTGACCATCGGCGATCGGTGCGAGCTGGGGACCGGCGCCGTCGTCATTCCCGGCCTGTCGGTCCCGGCCGGGACGGTGCTCGGCGCCGGTGCGGTCGTGGTGCGCACGCTGCCGCACCCGGCGACGTACGTCGGCATGCCGGCGCGCCCGCGCCGCCGTCAGGAGGCGTCGTGACGCTCGACGGCGTGCGCCTTGCCCGCCGGGAGCGTGATCGGTTCGGGGGCGCGCCACAGGACGGCGCCGAGCAGCAGGGAGAACACCGCCGCATGTCTAGCGACGCACAGACCGAATGCAAGGTGGAGGTATGGAGATGACGATCCCCATGTCCGGATGCGACATCACGGCCGCGGAGCGGGCCGCGGTGCTGGAGGTGCTCGAGTCGCCGACCCTGGCCCTCGGGCCGCGTCTGACGCGGTTCGAGGACACGTTCGCCGACACCATCGGCGCCGCGCACGCCGCCGGCGTGAGCAGTGGCACGGCGGGGCTCCATCTCTGCATGCTGGCGGCCGGCGTCGGCGACGGCGACCTGGTGGTCACCACGCCGTTCAGCTTCGTGGCGTCGGCCAACTGCATCCTCTACGAGCGCGCGCGCCCGCTGTTCGTCGACGTGGAGCCGCACACCCTGACGATCGACCCGGAACGCGTCGCCGACGCCGTGCGGGCGTTCGGTCGCCGCGTGAAGGCGGTGCTTCCGGTGCACGTCTTCGGCCAGCCGGCCGACCTGGACCCGATCCTGGAGGTGGCGGCGCACCACGGGCTGGCCGTGATCGAGGACGCCTGCGAGGCGATCGGGGCCGAGTACAAGGGTCGTCAGGCCGGCACGCTCGGCGACGCCGGCGTGTTCGCGTTCTATCCGAACAAGCAGATGACCACCGGCGAGGGCGGCATGATCGTGACCAACCGCCCGGAATGGGATGCGCTCTTCCGCAGCCTGCGCAATCAAGGGCGGGACGTGTTCGACGGCTGGCTGAGCCACAGCCGGCTCGGCTACAACTACCGCCTCGACGAGCTGAGCGCCGCGCTCGGTCTGGTGCAGGTGCAACGCCTGCCCGAGCTGCTCGCCAAGCGTGCGCGCGTGGCGGCCTGGTACGACGCCCGCCTCGCCGGTCTTCCCGGGGTGACGCGTCCGGCGCAGGCGCCGTGGACGACCCGGCCGAGCTGGTTCGTGTACGTCGTCCGGCTCGCCGCCGGGCTCGACCGCGACCGGGTGATCCGCGACCTCGAGCGCCGCGGCGTGCCGTCGCGGCCGTACTTCCCGCCCATCCACCTGCAGCCGTTCTACCGCCAGACGTTCGGCTTCAAGCCGGGCGACTTCCCGATCGCGGAAGCGGCGGGCGCGTCGTGCCTGGCACTGCCCTTCGCCGGCACGCTCGGCGAGGACGAGGTGGACACGGTGTGCGGTGCGCTCGCCGAGGTGTTGCTCGAGATGCGGCACGAGACGGGGATCCGCCGGAACGGAGCCCCGGAGGTGGAGGCGTGGTCATGAAGCAGCGGCTCTCGTTCTGGGTGCGGCATCGGGACGCGGTCACGATCGCCGGCACGCTCGCGCTCATAAGCGTGGCGTTCGTGGTGGCGTACGCGCTGCGGTTCGATCTTGCGCTGCCGGCGAAGCACCGCCCGGTGCTGCTGGCGCTCCTGCCTCTGCTCCTCGCCTGCAAGCTGATCGCGTTCTGGATCACGGGCGCGCTGCGCGGCTCGTGGAGTCACGTGTCGCTGCGCGACCTGGAAGACATCGTGCGCGGCAATCTGCTCGGCTCGACGCTCTTCCTGGCGGCGGTGGTGTTCGCGCACGGGGTGGGGGGCTTTCCGCGCTCGGTCTTCCTGCTCGACCTGCTGGTGTGCACCGGGGCCATGACCGGGTCGCGCCTCGGCGTGCGGCTGGTGCAGGAGCGGCGTGCCAGGACGGGGGTGCGCCGGGTGGAAACGGTCGCCCTGATCGTGGGCGCAGGCTCGGCGGGCATCGGGCTCCTGCAGGAGATCGAAGCTCGGCGGCGCGTCCGGCTCGGCGTGGTGGGCTTCGTCGACGATGACCGCGCCAAGGTGGGCCTGCGCGTGTGCGGCACGCCCGTCCTCGGGACCGTGGACGACCTGCCCGCGCTGGTCGCGCGCCACGACGTGGGCGAAGTGCTGATCGCGATCCCCTCGGCCTCGGGCGCGCGGCTGCGGCGCATCGTCGAACGCTGCGAGGAGGCGCGCGTCAAGCATCGCGTGCTGCCGACGCTCGCCGAGCTGATCGAGGGCACGGTCATGTACAGCCAGATGCGTGAAGTGCGCGTGCAGGACATCCTGGCCCGCGAGCCGGTGCGCCTGGATCTGGTGCGCGTGCGCGCGCTGCTCGGCGGCAAGCCCGTGCTGGTCACGGGCGCCGCCGGCTCGATCGGCTCGGAGCTCTGCCGGCAGATCGCGCTCCACGGGCCGGCGACTCTGGTGCTGTACGATCGCTACGAGAACGGCGTGTACACCCTGGAGATGGAGCTCCGCCGACGCCACCCGGAGCTGACGGTCATTCCGGTGCTCGGCGACGTGCTCCTCCCCGATCAACTGCGCGCGGTCTTCACCGCGCACGGCCCCGAGATCGTCTTCCACGCCGCCGCCTACAAGCACGTGCCACTCACCGAGCGGAACGTGCTGGAAGCCGTGCGTAACAACATTCTCGGCACCCGGAACGTGCTGGCGGCGGCGATCGCCCACCGCGCGCGCGAGTTCGTGCTCGTCTCCACGGACAAGGCCGTCGCTCCGACCAGCCTCATGGGCGCGACGAAACGGGCAGCGGAGCTATTGGTGCAGGAAGCGCGCGACGGTGGCTGCCGCGCCGTCGCCGTGCGCTTCGGCAATGTGCTCGATTCGAGCGGCAGCGTGGTGCCGCTCTTCCGCGAGCAGATCGCGCGCGGCGGGCCGGTCACCGTGACCCACCCCGACGTGACGCGCTACTTCATGACCATCCCCGAGGCTACGCAGCTCATCCTGCAGGCGGCCGCGCTCGGCAGCGGCGGCGAGATCTTCATCCTCGACATGGGCGAGCCGGTGCGCATCGTCGACCTGGCACGGCAGATGATCCGGCTGTCGGGTCTTCGCCCCGACGAGGACATCGCGATCACGTTCACCGGCCTCCGGCCGGGCGAGAAACTGTACGAAGAGCTGATGACCGAACGCGAGCGCCAGGCGGCCACACACCACGATCGCCTGAGCATCGTGCGCGCGGAGCGGACGACGGCCTGGTCGGCGGGCTGGCACGCGCGTCTCGAACGCGCCATCGGTGACGGCGACGTGCGCGAGGCCCTGCGTTTGCTGTGTACGGTCGTGCCGGAGTACACCCCGAGCGACGTGGCGGGAGGTGAGCCGGACGCCGGCGGCGGACGGATCGTCGCCAGAGCGGGTAATGACTGAACGGATTGCATGCATCGGCCTGGGGTACGTCGGCTTGCCGGTGGCGCTGGCGTTCGCGCGGAAGTATCCGGGCACCGTCGGCTTCGACATCGACACGGAGAAGGTCGGCGAGCTCGGGCGCGGCTACGATCGCAACCGCGAGCTGCCCGAATCGGTCCTGCAGACGACGTCGCTCAGGGTGACGTACGACGAGGCCGATCTGGACGGCTGCACCTTCTTCGTCGTGGCGGTCCCGACGCCCGTCGATCGCAACAACGTGCCTGACCTCACGCCGGTCGTAAAAGCGTCCGAAACCGTCAGCCGACACCTGAGACCGGGCGGTGTCGTGGTCTACGAGTCGACGGTCTACCCGGGCGTCACGGAAGACATCTGCGGCCCCATCCTCGCCACCGGCAGTGGGCTCACGCAAGGCGTCGACTTCACGCTCGGGTACTCTCCCGAGCGCATCAACCCGGGCGACAAAGAGCACGCGCTCGAGAAGATCACGAAGGTCGTCTCGGGCGGGGACGCGCCGACACTCGAGCGCGTCGCCGCGGCCTACGCGGGGATCATCGATGCGGGGATATACAAGGCCTCGAGCATCAAGGTGGCCGAGGCCGCGAAGGTCATCGAGAACGTACAGCGCGACCTCAACATCGCGCTCATGAACGAGCTGGCGATCATCTTCGACCGGCTGGGCATTCGGACGGCCGACGTACTCGCCGCCGCAGGGACGAAGTGGAACTTTCTCAAATTCAAGCCGGGCCTCGTCGGAGGCCACTGCATCGGCGTGGATCCGTACTATCTGACGATGAAAGCGCAACAGCTCGGGTATCAGCCCGAGGTCATCCTCGCCGGCCGTCGCATCAACAACAACATGGGCCCGTACGTGGCGCAGCGGACGGTGAAACTGCTCATCAACGGCGGCATGCCCGTCAAGGGCGCGCGGGTGGGCGTGCTCGGGCTGACGTTCAAGGAGGACTGCGCCGATCTCCGGAACAGCAAGGTGCTGGATATCCTCGGCGAACTCAAGACCTTCGGCATCGACGCCCTCATCCACGATCCGCTTGCGAACGCCGAGGCCGCCCACGAATACGGGATCACGCTGTCGCCGCTCGAGGAGTTCGCGACGCTCGATGCGCTCATCTTCGCGGTGAGCCACACGAAGTACCTCGAGATGGGCCCCCGGAGCATTCTCGCGTCGCTGAAGGACGGCGGGGTGTTCGTCGACGTCAAGAGCGCGTTCGAGGCGACCGCGATGGAGCGCGGCATCCGCTACTGGAGCCTGTGAGGGCTCGGCGCGGGCTCGGCGAAGAGCGCCCGGTCCCCCGGCCAGCGGCTCCAGTCGGCGCCACGATCGCGGGTGAGTGCCGCCGGGAGCTGCGCCCGCAACGCGCGCCCGAGGCGTTCCGCCTGCGCGCCCTTACCGTCGCGGGCGTGGTGATACTCGGAGGCCAGGACGCCGAGCCGGGCGAGACGCCGGACCCGTGGCGGCGCCGTCCGCAAGCCGTCGGACCCGAGGACCGTGCCCTGCACGAACTGTAGCCACGCCGGGCCGAGCAGGTACTTCGCCGGGATGTCGCCGGTGACGCGCTCGCGTGCGGCGCTCAGCTCGAGCGCGACGTTGTTCAGCGTGTTCACCGGGACGGATCCGTCGGCCGGCGGGTGGTACCGCCCCAGGTAGAGCATCGCGATCGCGTCGCGATGGCGCGCGACCGGGTCGAGAATGCCGTCGGCCCGCGCCGCCGCGCTGCGGTCGCGGACAACCCGCCAGTCGAGGTCCGCGTCCCGGAACCCGATCAGGGCCAGCCCCGGGGCGCGCAGGTAGTAGGTGAGCTGGAACAGATGCACGTCCGGAAACACGCGCGCGAAGGTGGCGGCGATGAGCGCGAACTGCTCGCGCGTCAGTTGGTGCATCGGCAGCCACTGGCAGAACACGCCGCCGGGACGGAGCGCCGTGCGGACGGCGCGGAAGTGCTCGAGGCTGTACAGGCGGCCGTCGCCGCGTCCCCAGGGAAGGAAGACGTCCCCGATGACGACGTCGAAGGCGTTCACCGTCGACGCGATGTAGGTCCGGCCGTCCTCGACCACCACCGTCGCCCGTGCCGTGTCGGTGATGCGGTGGTTGAACTCGGCGAAGTGCCGGGCGGCGGCGTCGCGCACCAGCGCGGACAGCTCGAGCGAGGTCACCGACTCCACCTCCGGGTGGTGCAGGGCGGCGCCCGGGGTGATGCCGGTCCCGAACCCGACGTGCGCCACGGTGCGCGGCGCCGGGTGCAGGGCGAGTGCCAGGTGGGTCTGCCGCTCCTCGTCCCACCGCCCACCGGTGGTGCCGAGCAGGTAGTGGTTGTTCACCAGGAGCGCGCGCCCGAACCGTGGATGCTCGACCACCCGCACCGTCCCCTCCCGGCCCGAGCGCTCGTCGAGGACCCCCGGTTGCGCACGTGGACGCACGCGATAGCCACCCAGGACCGCCAGCATCGCCATCACCACGAGCACCGTGGCGACCGGCCGGCCAGGCGGTCCGGCCCCGATGCGCCGGGACTCGAGCAGCAGCCAGACCGCGACCAGCGCGTAGACGACCGCCAGCGCGCTGGCGCTCTGGTCGACGCCGAGCCCCGGCATGAGGAGCCGGTAGGTTGCTTCGGCTCCGACCACGGCGCCGACGCCGTTGACGGCGAGGAGCGCGCCCCAGCGCCGCCCGTGCGGATCGTTCCCTTCCGCCGCCGACCAGGCGAGCGCCGTGGGGAACACCAGGCCCGCCAGCACCATCGCCGGACCGAACGTGAACAGGACCAGCGCCGTGAGCCGGAGCGCGAAGCGCAGCACGCTCGGGGCCGGCGCGTCCCAGGACGGGTCGATGGCGACGTACCAGAACGCCGGCGGCGTGACGACGATCGCCATGGCGGTCAACGCCAGCGCGCCGATCAGCAGCCTGGGCGGCGGCGCCCGCCGCGGCGTCAGCACGGGGACCACCAGGCTCGCCACGGCGAGCAGCAGGATCACGGGGATAAGGACCGCCGCGGTGGCATGGAAGGAGAGCGGCGTGCGCAGCATCACCATTTCGAGCGCCAGCACCTCCAGCGCCAGCACTCCGGCCCCCGACGCGAAGCTGACGATCAACGCGGCGCGCCGGACGCGCCGTGCGCGCTCCGGGGTCGTGGTGCGTCCCGCGCGCTGTCGCGGCGCTGCCGCGGGCGCGTCCTCGCCGGGCTCCGCGCCGGTCTTCCGGTCGAGCAGCAGGGCCAGCGTGGCGACGACGGCGTTCAGCGCGATGGCGCCGGCCATCGCGCCGGAGGCGCCGAGCGCGTCGAGCGCGACCCCGATCACCAGGGCCAGGCCGAGCACGCCGCCGAGCGTGTTGACCGCGTACAGCCACACGCCGTGACGGGCGAGGCCACGGGCGTCCCGCAGCACGGCGGCACCGAGAAACGGCAGGACCGCGCCCATCAGGGTCGCCGGCGCCGTCACTGTCGCGATCGACAGGACGAGCTTGACGGCACCCCCCTGCCACCCGGCGAGTCGCTCCGGCCCGAGCGCCGGCCAGATCCACCCGGTCCAGTGCGGCAACAGCCAGATCGGCACGGTGAGGAGCGCGATGCCCGCCTCCGCCATCGCCACCGCCCGGAACGGGCGCCGCAGGCGTGGCACCATGCGCGCCGACCACGCCGCCCCCAACGACAGCCCGAGGAAGAAGCAGCCGAACACCCGGGTGCTGGACGCGCTGCTGGCACCGAGCAGATCGACCAGGCGCCGGGTCCACAGCAGCTCGTGCGCAAGCGCCGCGCAGCCGCTCGCGGCCGCGAGCACGAGCGCGAGCCCGAAGGGACGGGTGTCGATCGCCTGCCCGGAGGTGGTACGCAACGTCGCGAGGGACTCTCGCGGATAGCATCCTGAGCCACGGTCGGGGAGTCAAACCTCGTGCCGATGCGGGCGCCGAACCGGGGATTCGGGTCGGTCGCGTTGATGGCGGGAAGACTCCTCGTCGCCCTTGCGTTGGTTGCGGCGTACCATCGCACGTTATCGGCGCTCCTCGGGTTGATCGACTATCGTGCGCCCGAGCTGCATTCCGGGCCCTGACCGGCCCGACGACGCCCCCTTGGCAAGAGCCGCCACCCCGGCGTACGACACCTGCCATGGACTTCCGCGAGGTGCTCGAGACCACCGGGACGTGCCGCTTCTATCGCCCCGACCCGATTCCGGACGCCGTGCTCGCCCGCGTGCTCGACGGGGCGCGCTTCGCGCCCACCGGGGGCAACCGCCAGGGCGTACGCTTCGTCGTCGTGCGCGACCCGACCCGGCGCCGGCAGCTGCGCGACTGGTACCTGCCGCCGTGGGAGCAGTACGTCGGTCGGGCGCGGGCGCGCCCGGAGGCGCCGCTGCCGCGGCTGCTCGAGAACGCCGACCACATGGCGCGCCACCTGGACGAGGTTCCGGTCCTGATCGTGGTCTGCGCCCAGCTCGGCGATCTGCTCGCCACCGACCGTCACCTGGGTCGCCTGAGCATCGTCGGCGGCGCGTCGGTGTACCCGTCGGTCCAGAACCTGTTGCTGGCGGCGCGCGCCGAGGGGCTCGGGACGGCGCTCACGACGCTCCTGTGCGCGGTCGAGCCGCAGGTGAAGGCGCTGCTCGAGATTCCCGACGAGGTGGCGACGGCAGCCCTGCTGACGCTCGGGTATCCCGCCAAGGGGTTCCCGAAGCGCCTGGCGCGGCGGCCGCTCGCCGAGCTGTGCTTCGCCGACCGCTACGGCGCGCCGCTCTTTCCGGGCGCCCGATAGGATCGCCATGACCAGACCGCATCTCGACTTCGCGTCCCTGCTCACCGACCCGCTCGGCACCCTCGGGCGGGCGCGCCAGCAGGGCTGGCTGGCCGACACCGACGCCGGCCCGGTGTGCGTCCTCACCCACGAGCGCGTGCGCGAGCTCCTGAGCGACGGCCGGCTGCACGCCAACTTCACCGAGTTCCTGCATACGTTCGGCATCACCTCCGGGCCGTTCTACGACTGGATGGCGATCTCGCCCCTGAACCACGACGGCAGCGAGCACCTGCGCTTCCGGGCGCTCATGTCGCGCACCTTCACCCCGCGGAGCGTCGAGCGCCTGCGGCCCTTCCTGCGCACGGCAGCGCACGAGCTGATCGACGCCTTCGCGGCGCGGGGGCAGTGCGAGTTCATGGACGAGTTCGCCGATGCCTATCCGTCGCTCGGCTTGTGCGAGCTGATCGGCGTACCGAGCGCGGACCGCGATCGCTTCCGCGGCTGGGCCAACACCATCGGCCTCGGCTTCAGCCCGGTCGCGCTGGTCGCACGCATCGGCGAGGTCGACGCCGCCCTCACCCAGCTGCTCGCCTACACCGGCGAGCTGGCTGCCACGCGCCGGGCGGCGCCGCGCGACGACCTCGTCAGTCGCATCGCGCAGGCGGCCGCGGCCGACGGCTGGGACGACTTCCAGGTGCGGGGGTTCATCGCCGGCCTGGTGTTCGCTGGTCACGAAACCACCAAGAACCAGCTCGGGTGGACGGTGGCGGTGCTGGCCGAGCGGCCCGATGTGTGGGACGCCGTCGCCACCGGCGCGCTCGCGGTGGCGGACGTGGTCGAGGAGGTGCTCCGGCATCGCTCGGCGGTGACGGCCGTCGGGCGCCGCGCGGTCGCGCCGATCGAGATCGGCGGCGAGCGTATCGAGCCCGCCACCCAGGTGCTCCTCTCCCTGTGGAGCGCCGCGCACGACCCGGGCGCCTATCCCCGTCCCGATCAGGTCGCGCCGCAGGAGAACGCACAGGTGCCGCACCTGGCGTTCGGGCACGGGGCGCACTTCTGCCTGGGGGCGGCGCTCGCGCGCGCCGAGCTGCAGGAGGCGCTGGCCGCGCTGACGGCGCGTCTCGGCTGCCCGACGGTGGCCGCGGGGGCGGTGTGGAAGCCCCCGGTCGGCATCCACGGCCCCGATCGGCTGCCGATCGTGTTCACGGCGCGTCCACGGGCGATGTGACCGCGCCGGAGCCGGGGCGCTTCCAGAACACGAACGGCCCCGCCAGCCCGCGCACGATCGCCGGGTCGCGCCCGTAGACGTCGGGCAGGAAATACGTGCGCCCGTCGCGGCCGACCGCCGCCGTCCAATAGAGGATGAGGACGGGCAGGGGCTGGGCGAGGAGCAGCGTGCGCGTCTTCCCGGTGTCGACCGCGGCGTGCAGCGCCGGCAGGGTCCACTGCGGGTCGTCGAGCACCAGGGCGGCCAGCTCGAAGGGCTTCTCGACCCGCACGCAGCCGTGGCTGAAGGTGCGACTGGTCTCGCGGAAGGCGGCGCGCGACGGGGTGTCGTGCAGGTAGACGGCGTGCGGGTTCGGGAACATGAGCTTGATGCGCCCGAGCGCGTTGCCGGGCCCGGGGGGCTGGACGACGCGGCCGTCCACCATCTGCAGGCCCTTACGCTCGAGGTACTTGGGGTCACGGCGCATCGCCGGCAGGATCTCGTTGCGCAGCATGCCGGGGGGCACGGTCCAGGTGGGGTTGAGGACCACGTACGTCATGTTGGCGCGGAATATCGGCGTGCGGTTGAAGGTGGTCCCCACCACCACCGGTGATTCCCAGACCGGCGCGCCGTCCTTCATGTAGTACACCTGGAAGCCGGCGACGTTGACCAGCACGAAGCGGCCGGGGAGGTCGCGCATCACCCAGCGGCAGCGCTCCAGGGTGGCGCGCAGCTGGTCGATGCGGTGCCCCACCGGCAGGTTCATCTCCTGCACCGTGGCGGCGCCGGCGACCCCGTCGGGAGTGAGGCCGTGGCGCTCCTGGAACGTGCGCACGGCGGCGGCCAGGGTGGCGTCGTAGAGCGGCGAGGCGTCGTCGGTGGCTAGGTCCCTGGTGACCACGAGCCGCCGCCGCAGCGCGGGCACGCGCGGGTCGGTCATGCCGGGCTTGAGCGTCGGGCCCTCGGGAACCGCCGGCCAGCCGCCGGCGGCCTCGAGGCGGCGGTGCTCGGCCAACGCGTCTATCAGCGAGCGGTAGAAGGGATGGTGGGGGGCGAGGCCGGTCAGCCAGTCGGACACGTGTCCTTCGACCAGCGCCTGCTGGAGCGTCGCCTCCGGCTCGAGGTTCGCCAGGTCGCGGGTGAAGTTCCAGTTGGCGTCGAGACGCTCGGGGTCCACCTTGCCGAACAGAAGATGATAGGCGAGGCGGATGAGGGCATCGGTCTGGAGCAGGTCGCGCTCGGCGCGTTGCGCCGGGCCGGGCGCGGCGGCGCGCAGGCGTTCGAGCGCGGCCAGATGGTAGTTGGCTGGATCGAGCCCGTGCCGGGCGCTGTCCCCGATGGCGTGCAGGAGATCGTCGGCGGTGGCATCGGTCCACGCCGGCTGGAAGCCACGGTGTTCGTAGAACGCCGGCAGGACGACGGCGGAGGCGATGGTGGCGTCGCCGATCTGCACCATGCCGCCGCTGCGGAGCAGCTCGACCTGCTCTTGAATGATGTGTTCGGGAGCGTCGGCGGCGCGGGCGAGGGCTGCGAGCCCGGCCAGTAGGATGACGATCGCCACGCGGCGTATGGGAGGCATCAACCCGGTACCGGCTGCCGCGTGACGAGCACGGTCGCGACGCGGCGGCCGTGGACCTTCTCGGCCACGAACTGGAACCCCTTGAGCGTCACCGCCTGCCCCTGGACGGGAATCGTCCCGAGCAGCCCGAACATGAGCCCGCCCACGGTGTTCCACTGCTCGTGCGGCAGGTCGGTGCCGAGCAGCTCGTTCAGCTCGCGGACGGGGAGGCTCGCGTCGACGCGATAGTGCCCGTCGCCCAGTGGCTCGACGTCGGGCGCCTCCCACTCGTGCTCCTCGCCGATCGCGCCGACCAGCTCTTCGAGCAGGTTCTCGAGCGTGACCAGACCGGAGACGGAGCCGTACTCGTCGGTCACCATGGCGAGGTGGAACCGCTCGCGCTGCATCTCGCGCAGGAGCGCGGCGGCGCGTTTCGACTCCGGCGCGAAGTGGACGGGCCGGAGGAGTGCCGCGAGCGGGGTGTCCTGCCGGCCCTCGAGCAGCGCCTGCAGGATGTCCTTGGCGTGCACGATCCCTTCGGTCCGATCGAGGTCGTCGCGATAGGCGGGGACGCGCGTGAACCCGTGCTGCACGATCAACGTGTGGGCGTCGTGCAGCGAGCCCGCCACGTCGATGGCGACGATGTCGGGTCGCGGGATCATGAGCTGGCGCACGAGTAGATCGCCGAAGTGGAAGAGGGAGTGGATCATGTCCTTCTCCGACTCCTCGATGACGCCCTCCTGGTGTCCCACGTCCGCCATCGAGCGGATATCCTCCTCGGAGACGAACGGACCCTGCTTCAGCCCCTTGCCGGGAAGCAGCACGTTGGCGAGGCCGATGAGGGCGCGCGCCGGCACGGCGAGCAGGCGCCCGAGCAGCCAGACGACGGGCGCCACCGCCAACGCGGCCCGGTCGCTGTGCAGGATGCCGAACGTCTTCGCCATGGCCTCGACGACCACGAAGTACGCGAGGGTGAAGCCGAGGGAGACGAGGGTGATGCCCAGGTCGTCGAAGTGGCGCGCGGCCAGGATCGCCACCAGGATCGCCGACCCGTTCTGCGCGAACATGACCGCCAGGTAGACGGAGTTCAGATACGGCGGCGGGTCGCGCTCGATGTGCTCGAGGAGCACGGCGTTCCGGCGGCCCTCCTGGCGGAGCGCCCCGGCCCGCACCCGCGTCATGCGGCTGATCGACGATTCCGCCACCGCCAGCACGGAGCCCAGCACGACCAGCCCGACCACCACGCCGACGATCCACACCATGACCCGCGGGCAGAGGTAGCAACGGGGGGGATCGGCCGCAACACGGCCGCAGTCCGGAAGGCCTCGGCTTGACGATGGTCTACATCCATCGGCACTATGTGTCCGGAGCCATGCCGCCGAATCCCCGCAGGGCGCGCCCCATGCCCCAGCGAGTCCATGCGACCTCCAAGGATGTGCCTTGGACACCTCGGTCCCTGACTCCGGCGCAGCTGCGTGCCATCGAGGCGGGGCGCGCCGCCATCCGTCGTGGTGACTACGTCACGCTCGAGGAGGCTGAGGCCCACGCTCAAAGTCGCCGTCACAAGGTTCCCGCGCGTCGAAGCTGACCGGCTCTTTGCTGCCATGAGGTCTATGCGATAGGCGGCAATACTACCTCGTCTTCCTCGACCTCATCCCGGATCAACACGTTGTCAACGTAGTCGCCATCGAACGGCTCCATTGAAGGGTCTGAACCTCTCCTGGCGGACTTCACTGTCGACGTCCGGCGGGTGACTGGAGACCCAAATGGCCAAGGCGCTTCCGGGTCCGGTTGTGTGGCCGGGGAGCGCCGGTGGACGGGAGGGACGCGCCCACCGCCGGGCGCGGGTGGCCGAGCGCCCGTGGCCAGGTGGACCGCCGACGGCGACTCGGGCCGGGGCATGCGGCGCCGACGCGAGCCCCCGCGCGGCGCTCGGGGGTGAGGCCGCATGGATCGCCGTGACGATGTGCCGCGCTTGACATGGGAGCAAGCTTGCTATAATATGTGCCCGTTTCAAGATGGCGCGCCCGATGCAAACCCTCTTCACCTTCCGCTCCTGGGGCGGCGCCCGCCGCGGCGCGGGTCGCCCGCCCACGCCCGGCCGGCGTCGCGTCCCCCATCGGATGCGCCCGCCGCACGATCGGCACTGCCCGGTGCACGTCACCCTGCGCGCGGTCGCGGGCGTGCCGTCCCTCCGGGGCGCGCGGGTATTTGGCGCGCTGCGGGCGGCCCTGGGCGCATCCTCGTCCACCCGGTTTCGCGTGTTGCAGTTCAGCGCACAACGGGACCACGTCCACCTCGTGGTGGAAGCCGACGCGCCGGCGCGCTTCGTCCGCGGCGTGCAGGGCCTCATGATTCGCGTCGCTAAGGCGGTGAACCGGACGTGCGGGCGCCACGGCCAGGTGTGGGGCGACCGCTATCACGCACGGCGGCTCGCGTCGCCGCGCGAGGTCCGGGCCGCGCTGGTATACGTGCTCCAGAACTTTGCGAAACACAGCCCCGGCGTACGCGGGACGGATCCGTGCTCGTCCGCGGCGTGGTTCCTCGGCTGGCGGACGCCCCTGGCGCGGCCGCCCGGCCCGTCGCCGGTCCGGGCCGCACATACCTGGTTGGCGCGGGTGGGCTGGCTCCGGCACGGCCGGCTCCGGGTCGACGAGGCCCCTCGCGGTGCACGCGCTGCGAGCGGTCCGTGACGGACGCGCGGTCGGCCGCCGGTCGACGCGACGGACCCACCCGAAATCCGGAAGAGCCATGACCAAGGTGCTGACGATCAAGATCAAGCCCGTCACCGAGGCGATGGAGACGTTTCGAAAGTCGTTTCGTACCCTGGCCCGGACCGGTGGCGCGCGTCCGCGACCCCGGCAGCGCGACGAGGTCTTCTTCTCGGTAGGTGAGCGCGGCCGTGGCAGGGCGGGACGTAACCGGAAGGCCCCCAGGGCGATGTTTGATCAGATCGCGCTCAAGATCGCGATCTGAATCCACGGTCTCCGAAGGCACGCAACACGTCCGATCGTGGTTCGTGCAGCAGCTCTGCCCAGGGACCGTCCGCCTGCACTCGTCCGCCGTCGAGCACCACGGCGCGGCTACAGAGGGAGAGCGCCTCGGTCGGGTCGTGGGTGACGAGCACGAGCGTGGTGCGTGCCATGGCCGCGAGGTGCGAGATGTCCGTGAGGAGTTCCCGTTTGGTGCACAGATCGAGCCCGGCAAACGGCTCGTCGAGGAACAGGAAGCGCGGTTCGGCCGCGACGGCCCTCGCAAGCGCCACGCGCTGCTGCTCGCCGCCAGAGAGCGAGCCGGGACGCCGGTCAGCCAGCGTGTCGATGCGACAGAGGCGCATCGCCGCGAGCGCCCGTTCCCGCAGGTGCCGCTGCCCACGGGTGGTCGCCCCGGTCCCCAGCAAGATGTTGTCGACGACGCTCAGCGAAGGCCACAGCCCGAGGTCCTGGAACACCATGGCGACGCGACGTTGATGTGCCGGAAGAGCGATACGCCCCGGCCCTGAGGCCGGCGTCGTGTCTACGAGAACCTGCCCGCTCGTCGGCGGCTCGAGTCCCGCGAGGAGGCGCAGTGTCGTGGACTTGCCTGCCCCCGAGCGCCCGAGAATGGCCGTGTGCTCACCTTCGCGGATGGTCAAGTCGCACTCGGCGAGCAGCGTCGCTGTCCCGTGGCGCTTGGAAACACCGCGCAGCTCGAGTGAGGCGCGGCCGATCATGGCTCTTCCGGGGCGAAGCGGAACGCCGTCGACAGCATCGTGAACGCGGCCAGGAGATAGACGAGGCAGAGCCCGCTGACAGTGCTCTCCGGCGCATTCGCCATCACCGTGAAGATCGCAAGGGGAAGTGAGTCCTGCCCCGGGGGATGCAGCATGAGCACCGTGCCGACGTCGGCAGAGGCGAGGAGGCTGACCAGGGCGAGCGAGCCCGCGGCGCTCGGACGAAGGGCTGGCCAGGCGACACGGCGGAGATACGTCCAGGGCGAAACGCCGTGGAGGGCCGCGGCGTGAACCCAGGAGGGCGACATCGCTCCCCAGGCCCGGAGGGCCAGCACGGTGCTGATGGGGAAGAGACGCAGGCCGAGCACGACGCACACGGTGAGACGACTGCGAAGGAGCGGATCCAGCCACGGCGGAGACGCCGCGGCGGTTGCGACGACGCCGAGCGCGCTCGCCGCTGGTGGCCACGCGAACAGCGCGAGTGCGACCGCGAGGGCGACGCTGCGGAGACGCCCGCTCCGACCGACCGCGAGCGCGACGGCAAAGCCCAGCGTGGTCGCCACGAGCGCCGCCCCGCCTGAATAGAGCAGCGTGTTGGTCGCGGTTCGGGCCGCCGTCGCGAGGGCAGCAAAGAGGACGAGCCCGAAATGGTTGTGTTGGTCGGGGCCGGAGACGAGTGGGAGGAGCAAGCCGCCGAGGGGAAGGCCGACGTTCACGGCGGTCACGATGACGAAGCCGATGGTCGCCGCAGTGGCCCCGCCCCGGTGTCTCGTCACGCCGTGTGTCGTTTGACGACCGAGCACGGCATGCGCGAGCTGTGGCCCGGCGAGCGCCGCCAGTGGTACGGACAGCGCAAGGACCAGCGCGGCGAGCGCCAGCCCCTGCCGGGCGGCAAGCGTGACGTCGTAACGGGCGGCAAAGCTGGTCAGCACCTCCGCGGCGGCGCTGTGTGCCCCGAGAATCTGTCCGGTACCCGGGTCGGCAAGCGTGAGGACGCCGCCCAGCGCGGCGGCGAGGAGCGCCGGCAGACGTGTATGCTGGGCGGCGCGACAAAGGACTCTCGCCTCTCCTCCCGCGAGGCGCGCAGCCTCTACCTGGGAGCGGGAAAGTTCGCGTGTCGCTGCGTAGGTCGCGAGCAGGACCAAGGGTGTGGTGGCGGCGGCAAAGACGACGACGCAGCCGAGAGATGGCGGAAGCCGGATGGCAAGCGCCGACCAGCCGATGGCCCAGAGAAACGGCGGCACAACGAGCGGGAGGGTTGTGATCACGAGGAGGGCTCTGCGACCCGGGAAGTCGTACAAAGCAGCGAGGATCCCGAGGGGCAGGCCGACCACGCCGCCGAGCAGTGACGCGCCACCCGCGACCACGGCACTCAGTCGGAGGCTCGAGCAGAACGCGTCGCCCAGCGCCGGCGCGTCGGGTCGGAGCGCGCGCGAGAGGAGCGGGAAGACGGGCAAGGCCCCGAGGAGCAGCAACGCGGCGACGCTTGCGGTGCGCCAGCGGCCCGGTTGCTCCAGGAAGAGGACGGACCTCATGTCGGGTGCGGTCCCGTGAGCTGCGCCTCGACCCAGGTCCTCAAGTAGCCTTGGGACAGTTCCTCGAGTCTTGCGCCGAGCGTGGCGTAGTCGACGGCGAGCGGCTTCAACTGCACGATGGGCCAGACGCCGCGAGGCACCGGGACGCCGGGGCGGAGCGGCATCTGGGCCGCGTCACTTTCGGCCAGGCGCTGCTCGGTGGCGGGTCGCAACAGGTAGTCGATGAAGTGCCGCGCAGCCTCTGGATGAGGGGCGCCGGCGATGAGCACGGTGCAGTTGGGCACGATGAGGGTGCCCATGCCGTCGGCGTCGGGGTAGACGACGCCCAGCGGCTTTCCTTCCTGGCGGGCCACGGCGGCGTCGTCCGTGTCGGTCACACCGACGGCGCAGTCGCCGCTGGCCACGCGGCGGCGCACCTCGCCGTTCGAGGACACCAGGCGGCCGGCGTTGTGCGCGAAGGCCTGGAAGAACACGCGCGCCTTCTCGTCCCCGAGGACGGCAAAGAGCGCGGCCGCATGCATCGACGTGGTGCCGAAGAGCGGGTTCGCAAGACAGGCCCGGCCACGGAAGCGGTCCTCTGTGAGTTGGAGGATCGACGTGGGTGCCTGCTCGGGGGTCACCAGCGTCGTGTTGTAGACGAGAACACGGGCCCGGGCAGAGAAGCCGGTCCAGTGCCCGTCGGGGTCGGAGAACCGCGCGGGAAGACCGACCGCAGCCGGCGAACGGTAGGCCGCCGAGACGCCCTGCGTCTTCAAGATGGCGGCCCGGACGGGATCTCCACTCCAGAACACGTCGGCCTGTGGCCGGGCCTTCTCTGCGATCAGGCGATTGACCAGTCCGGTACTCTTGGTCTCTTCCGTATCGGGGACGAGCCGGACGGCGATGCCGGTTTCGCGCTGAAACTGCTCCGCGATGGGCCGCGCAAAGACGTCATCGACGGAGGTGTAGACCACGACTTCGCTCGTCGTGTGGCAGGCGCCGAGGGCGGCGACGCACGCGGACACGAGGAGCGCTGCGCGGGAGGTCACCGGACCCCCACGGTGAGGTCATCGAAGGCGGTCACACTATCGGCCTTCGTCCATAGCCCGACCTTCCCCGGCGCGCTGAACGTTCCATCTTCGACATCGAAGAGGTGTTCGCCGTTCAGGGCGACACTGAACCGCGGACCGCGGACGTCCACCGCGAGCGTCTGCCAGCGGCCCTGCGCCACGGGAACCTTCTTGCCGTAGGTGAGGAACCCGCCACTGCCGACGGGTTTCAAGTCCGAGCGTGTGCCGTTCTCGACCTTGTAGAGGACGACGTTTCCTTCCAGGGCGTTGGCGCGTACGAGGTAGTAGTTGGCCGGGCTCTGGTAGCGCCAGACGAGCCCCGCCGCCTGGTCGATCGTGCCGCTCACCGCTTTGAACTTGACGCTCAGGGTCACGTCGGCGGTCGAGACCCCGTCGTAGATGCACAGGGGGAACCGTGCGTCCGTCGTGTCTGCGCTCGTCTGCACGAGTACTCTCGTCCCGCTTGGCGCGGTGGGGTCTTCCTGGACGACCCAGGAGACCGGTCCGCCCGCCCCGGTGAGCGCCGTCGTGAATCCCGCGGGCGTGTGTCCCACCTCCGCGTCGTCGAACGTGATCGGTGTTGGCGGCATGGATGCTTCTGCGCTGAGCACCACGGAGGCGAGCGTAATGAGCGCCGTGCGTGTCATGGCGTCGTGCCCGAGGTCGTGCGCGTTCCCTTCCGCGCCTCGTCGAGGCGTCGGTTGACCTCGTCCCAGTTGACGTTCTGGAAGAAGGCGTCGATGTAGCCCTTGGCGTTGGCCCCGTAGTCCATGTGGTAGCTGTGTTCGTACATGTCCATGACCAGGACGGGGGTGCCGCCGGCGATGCCGTGGGTGTGGTCGAACGCCCACCAGTTGTGCAGCTCGTGCGCGTAGGGGTCGTAGCTCGTGACGACCCAGCCGGAGCCGCCGGCGAGGGACATCCCGGTCAGGCGGAAGTCGTGTTCCCAGGTGGCGAGCGAGCCGTAGGCCGTCTTGACCAGCGCGGCGAAGCTGCCGTCGGCGGCGCCGCTGCCGCCGAGGTTCGCGAAGTAGGCCTCGTGCAGGAGCATCGAGTTGGTGGCGATGAGTTCTTCGCGCTTGAGCGAGCCCATCTGGTAGGGCAGGGCATCCTTCGGGAGCGCGCCGAGCTGCTGCTCGATGAGATTCAGCCGCTTCACGGCTCCGGTGTAGTTGTTCTGGTGGTGCGACGTGAGGAGCTTCTCGGAGAGCCCGGTGAGCTGCGCGGGGTTGAAGGGAAGCGGTTTCACCTGGTGCTCGCCGCGGTAGGCGAGCGGCCGGCCTGATGGTTCTGCTGCCATGGTCGTTCCTCCTTGGAGTGCGATGGGGACGAATGGCGTGACGCCGATGAGCCGAAGCAGCGCGCGGCGTGTGAGGACGGGCCCGTCGTACGATGTGGGCATTGCCGCCTCCCTTCACGAACCCATCGCGGTCACGACGATGCCAACGACGCCGGCGGCGAGAATGAGCACCGGCTCCGAGACACCCTTCAGCCGCGTCAGCGCCGCGAGCGCGGCGAGGCCGATGATGGCGGTCGGGATGTCGAAGATCGCGCGCCGACCGAGCACGACAGCCGCGCCGGCGATGGCGCCCGCGGCGGCGGCGGTCACGCCATCCACGAACGCTTTCACGCGTGGGTCGTGCACGGAGCGCCGGAAGTACCGGGCGGGAATGACCACGAGCAGGTAGCACGGAAGGAAGACGCCGACCGCGGCCACGGTGCCGCCGAGCGGGCCGGCGACGAGGTAGCCGATGAAGGCGACCGTGATGACGACCGGGCCGGGCGTGATCATCGCGACCGCGACGGCGTCGAGAAACTGGCGCTCGGTGAGCCACTGCAGCTGGTTCACGACGGCTCCGTGCAGGAACGGGACGATGGCGAGGCCACTGCCGAAGACGAAGGCCCCAGCCTCCGCGAAGCAGGTGCCGATGCGCCAGAGGGTCGCATCCGATGCGGGGCCATGCAGGCCGGTGACGAGCCAGGGCCACGGGACGACGGCGAGCGCGGACGCCGTGCCTGCGCTCCGCTTGGCAAGAAACGCCACCACGCCACAGAGGACGAAGAGCCACACCAGCTCGGACTCGGTCCACGCGGTCACCAGCGCGCTCACCAGGAAGAGTGCCCACAGGAGTCGGTCCGTCCCGAGCGTGCTCTTGGTGAGCTTGTAGGCGCTGCGCGCGATGATGGCGATGACGGCCGCCCCGATGCCGTAGAAGGCGCCCTGCATCCAGGAGAGCCCGCCGTAGGCGAGGTAGAACGCGGCCAGCACCAGGACCATCAGAAACGAGGGGAGCACGAAGGCGACGGCCACCAGGGTGGCGCCGAGCACGCCGTGGTCGAGCCAGCCGAGGTAGATCGCCAGCTGGGCCGCGAGGGGGCCGGGCGCGAGCTGCGCGAGCGCCAGCCCCTCCTTGTAGTCCTTGAGCGAGATCCAGCGTCGCGCCTCGACCAGGTCGCGCTGCATGTAGCCGACCAGGGCGATGGGCCCGCCAAACCCGGTGGTTCCGAGTCGGAGGAAGTACTCGACGAGGTGTCGCAGCGTGTAGGGCGCCGTGGTCGATCCAGCGTTTGGGGGCGTCGTCATCCTTTTCGCGGGTTATCCGGACTACCGGCCGCCACACGCCTACATAGTAGCGACGCGCCGCCCGATCCGACAGTGACAGCACCTCAGCATCGCGCTCGCACCTACGCGCGATTCTTCTTCACCAGCGGGACGAGGAACGGCAGCCGCGGGGGGGGGCTCTCTCGGCCGGCGAATCGCCGCTCGGACCGTCACCTCCAGTCCGTTGCCTCTCTCGAAGGCGGCGCGCAGTAGACACTTCCCGACCCGGTTGAGCTTCAGCTTGAGCGTACCTACCCTTTGCTGTTCACGCGCCCACGAAACTTTTAAATGATCGGCGTGCTTTCGGATACCCCTGTGACGAGGGGCGGTCAAGGGTGATGTCCCGCCCGCTGTTGATCCTCGGGTGAGTGGCGGCTCGGGTTGACGGTGCGTACGCCGCGACGCGCCCTCTGGGAAACCAGCACATCACTTGATAAAGCGGGTTCGTGTCCTATTTGGCGCGGTTACAGAAAAGGGGGATAGCCGTGAGGAACCTGCGATGTTTCGCCTGTGCTCTATTGGTTACAGTCACTCTCACCGGTTGCACCGCCGCACAACACCAGCGCAGCCTCGGTTCCACCGCCGAGCGGGAAATGACCGTCGGTACAGTGCAAAAAGAAATCCGTGTTGGCCTTTCTCAGGCAGACGTGGCCGAAGCTCTCGGAAGCCCGAACATCGTCACCAAGGATGGGACGGGCAAGGAAACTTGGATCTATGACAAGATCGCCAGTGAAGCTTCATACTCGGCGAGCAGCACCTACGGCAGCATTTTAATTCTTGGCATGACCAGTGCCTCGGGTGCGGCGTCCAGCACGCAAAAGACGCTCACTGTCGTCATCAAGTTCGACTCAAACAATAACGTCGCCTCGTTCACGTACCACACTAGCAAATTCTAAGGAGGACCATCATGAAGAAGAGAGGACTCGTCCTGGCGTCTCTGCTCCTCTGTGGCGGCTGCGCGCCGAGGGTTCAGCCGCAGCAGACGCAGCTGCAGGTGCGTGAATTCCAGACCCGTTCATACGAGACCGACGACGTCAAGATGGTGATGAAGGCACTGCTGAATGTTCTGCAGGACGACGGCTACATCGTGAAAAATGCCAACGTCGACTTAGGGCTTCTCACTGCTACTAAGGAGATCGACGTCGAGAACAAGGGCGCCGCGGTGCTCTTGACGTTGCTCGGCGGAGAGAACGCACGGTACAACAAAAACTCAATCGTCGAATGCTCGGGAAACATCAGCGAGTTTGGGAAAGAAACCCGGGTGCGCGTGAACTTCCAGGCAAAGGTGATGAACAACAAGGGCGAGGTCGTCGACGTCAAGCAGATCGATGATCCGACCTTCTACCAGAACTTTTTCTCGAAGGTGGATAAGGGTATCTTCATCCAGAAGGAGAACCTCTAGGCTAGACTCTAGAAAGCCTGTCGGAGTAATCGCCAAGTGTTTGAAAGTGCACGCTGCACGATCGTGATACATGAGTAGGAAAGGCGGCGTGTTGCGGCGTTTGCGCTTCGCTACGCCGACAGGCTCCTGATGTGGAATGGCCCGTCAGGAATGTCCTTCACCTTCGGGTCCTCTCCTGCTGGAGCAGGGCAGGCGGCGGTCGAAGCGGACGTCTCGACGGATGATCACTCTGATATTCGCGGAAGGAGCCGAGCCCGCCGTCATGGGCGTGATCCGTTACGGTTCCGGGAGAGCGTGGGGGTGGGATTCCCGCGCGCTACTAACGTCCTCATCCGGCACGAGCAGGGCGTCACCGAGATCGCCGTCTACGACCGGGCGATCCTGTTTTGTTCATGACAGACTGCTCGGCGGCGCGCCCATGGCGGGAGACTAGAACAGCTGCATCGTGGCTGCAGCGGGTGTCGCGGCGAACCGCGGCTCCAAGCTGCTTCGGTCACCCAGGCCCCGCGGCGCTCAGGCTGGCACGACGTGCTTGGCAAGCGGGGCTTCAGGCGCAACCATTGCTCGAGACGCAAACGCTCCAAAGCGGAAGTAGAGCGCGGGGACGACGAGCATGTTGAGCGCCGTCGACGACAGTAGCCCGCAGAGAATGACGATCGCCATCGGCGCCTGAATCTCGCTACCCGGCTCGCCAGCCTCCAAGGCCAGCGGTACCAGGGCGAGGCCCGCGGCAAGCGCGGTCATCAGAATTGGTGCCAAGCGCTCGAGGGCTCCGCGCGTGACCGCCTCGGCGAAGTCGCGGACCTCCTCGACTTGGAGCAGGTGGCGGATGTGTGAGACGAGCATGAGGCCGTTTCGGGTCGCGATGCCAAAGAGCGTGATGAAGCCGATGAGCGAGGCAACCGAGAGAATGCCGCCCGAGAGAAAGATGCCGACGACCCCCCCGATGAGCGCCAGGGGGAGATTCACGAGGACCACGACCGCGTCCCGGCTCGAGCCGAGCGCCAGCACCAGCAGACCGAAGATGCCGACCGTGACCAGGGCTCCCAGGACGAGGAGCGTGCGCGAGGCTTCGGCGGCGCTCTCGAACTGGCCACCGTACTCGATGTGGTACCCGGGCGGGAGCGTCACGGTGCGCCCGATGGCCGTCTGGATGTCGGCGACGACGCCCCCGAGGTCCCGGCCGGCCACGTTACACATCACCACGATCTTCCGCTGCACGTTCTCGCGGCTGACACTGTTGGGCCCCTGGTCTTTGCGTACGTCGGCCAGGGCGTGCAGGGGGAGCTCCGCGCCGGTCGGGGTGGTGAGGCGCAGCTCGCGGATGCTCTCGAGGTTTCCGCGGGCGCTCTCCGGGTAGCGAACGATGAGGTCGAACGCGGCATCGCCTTCCCGAACGCGGGAGACCACCTGGCCGGCAAAGGCGGTTTCGATCGCTTCGGCGACGTCGCGGATGCGCAGCCCGTGTCGTGCGATGGCGGGACGGTTGAACGTGACGGTGAGGAACGGAATGTCCGTCTGTTGCTCGGTCGAGAGGTCGACCACGCCGGCGACGCCCTGAATGGCTTGCCGCACCTGCTCGGCCAGACGCCTGAGCTCGAAGAGATGCTCGCCGAACACCTTTACGGCGATGTTGGCCCGGGTGCCGGAGAGCATGTGGTCAATGCGGTGGGAGATGGGCTGGCCGATCGTGATGTTCGTCCCTGGTACGACCGAGAGGGCACGGCGGAGGGCGGTCAGAAACTCCTCCTTCGGGCGCTCCTTCATCTGCAGGCCGACGTCGATCTCGGACGCGTTCACGTCCTGCGCATGCTCGTCGAGCTCCGCGCGTCCCGTGCGGCGTGCCGTGGCCACCACCTCGGGGTGCTCGAGAAGTATCTCCTCGACGAGCCTTCCCAGCGTACCCGAGTCGCGCAGCGACGTGCCGGGGAGGGTGACGACGCTGATGGTGAGGGTGCCTTCGTTGAAGTTCGGGAGAAATGTGCGGCCGGCTGTGGTGAGGGCCAGGACCGCGACCGCGAGGCCGCCGAGCGCCACCGCGCTCACTGCGCGCCAGCGGGGGAGGGTGTACGCGAGAATCGGCGCGTAGCGTGTCTTCAGCCACTGCACGAGCGACCCCTCGTGGCGTCCATAGGAAGCAGTCGAGCGAAAGAGCACGCCGCAGAGGGCCGGCGTGACAGTGAGCGCGACCGCCAGCGAGGCGGCGAGGGAGACGACGTAGGCAAATCCAAGGGGCCGAAGGAGGCGACCTTCGACACCCGCGAGAAAAAAGAGCGGCAGGAACACCAGCAGGATGATGAGGGTGGCAAAGACGATCGACCCCCGAATCTCCTTGCTCGCTTTGAATACGACGCTCAACTGTCCAGCCCTGGCCCCGGGGGGCAGGGCGGCATTCTCGCGCAAACGGCGAAGGACGTTCTCGACGTCGATGATCGCGTCGTCGACGAGTGCGCCGACGGCGATGGCCATGCCGCCGAGCGTCATCGTGTTGACCGTCGCGCCGAGCGCGTCGAGCGCGAGGACCGCGGTCAGAAGCGACAGGGGGATGGCGAGTACGGTGATCGCGGTCGCGCGCCAGCTGACGAGGAAGGCGAAGACGACGACGACCACCAGGAGGGCGCCGTCGCGGAGGGCCGCCGTGACGTTGTGGACCGCGACGGCGATGAAGTCTGCCTGGCGGAAGATGTGGCGGTTGATCGTCATTCCGGCCGGCAGGGTCCCTTGAAGCTGGTCGAGGACGGCGTCGAGGCGTGCGGTGAGCTCCAGCGTGTTGGCGCCGGGCTGCTTCTGGATGCCGAGGATGACCGCAGGCTTGCCGTTGTGGGAGCCGTCGCCGCGCTTGAGCGCGGGCCCGATCGCGACGGTGGCGACGTGACGAACGAGCACGGACTGGCCGCCTCGACTGGCGACGAAGGTGTCGGCGATGTCGTCCAGCGAGATGACGCGGCCGACGCCATGGATGAGGTATTCCTGGCCGCCGTCCTGATAGAAGCCGGCCGAGGTGTTCTCGTTGGTTGCACGGAGTGCGTCGACGACGTCGTTGACGCCGAGGTGGTAGGCAGCAAGGCGCTCCGGGTCTGCGATCACCTGATACTGCTTCGTGTCGCCGCCGATGGGCACGACCTGCGACACGCCGGGGACGGCAAGGAGGCGGCGCCGAAGGACCCAATCGGCGGTGGTTTTGATCTCCAGCGAGGAGTGGTGGTCGGAGGTGAGCGCGATGAACATGATCTCGCCCATAATGGACGAGACGGGCGCCAGGACCGGTCGCTCGAGGTCGGGCGGGAGCGAGCCCTCGGCGAGCTGCAGCTTCTCGGCGACGATCTGCCGTGCCTGGTAGATGTCGGTGCCCCACGCAAACTCGACCCAGACCACCGCGATGCCCACCCCGGTGGCGGAGCGGATCCGTCGCACACCGGCGGCGCCGTTGAGCGCGGTCTCGATGGGGAAGGTCACGAGCGACTCCACCTCCTGCGGGGCCATCCCGTGCGCTTCCGCGATGACCGTCACCGACGGCGCCGTGAGGTCCGGGAAGACATCGACAGGCATCCGCAGTGCCGCATAGCCTCCCCAGACGAGCAGCAGCGCCGCAGCGGCGAGTACCAGTGCGCGATTCGCCAGCGACCACTGAATGATGCGGTCAATCATCGCGGGCGCTCCTAGTGGGCATGGCCGTGTGCCGGCACGGCGCCCGACGCGGAGGCGAGCCGGATGTAGTACGCGCCTCGCGTCACCACGCGCTCGCCCGGCTCGAGGCCTTCGAGGACCTGGACGAGGTCACCGTCGCGAATGCCGAGCGTGAGCGGCCGGCGTTCGAAGCTCTCCCCGCCGCGCTCGACGTAGGCCACACTCTGCCCGGCGTCGTCGACGAGCGCCGAGGTGGGAATCGCGGGCGCGGTGACGCGCTCGCCGGTGAGGACGTGTACGTGGGCGAACATGCCGACGGCCAGGGCATGGTCGGCGTTCGGGACTTCGAGAATGAGGGTGGTGGTCCGGCTGTCGGGGTCGACCACGCCGCCTCGGGAGACGACCCGCCCGCCGCGCTGCGGGTCGATCTCAAAGGGTGTCGGGAAACCATCCACCTCGAACCAGGCCCCCGTGGCCGCGCGCGCCTGCGAGACGCTTGCCTCGGGGATGTGTGCCTCGAGCCACAAGCGGTCGAGGTCGACGACGTCGAAGAGCGGCCTTCCTTCCGCCACGAATTCCCCCGGCGCGACGCGTACCTGCACCAGCGTGCCCGGGATCGGGGAGCGCAGGGTGATGCGCCCCGCCGGCTCACTGCCGCCCGTGCGATGGACGCCTTGGTATTGCTGCTGGCGGTGGAGCGCCGTCTCGAGGTCAGCCTCGGCGTCCTTCTCGGCGTGGCGCGTTTCGAGGAGACGCCGCTCGGGGACGGCCTCGCCTCGGTAGAGTTCCTCGAGCCGCGCGCGTTCCTTGCGCGCGAGATCGAGGTCGCGTCGGGCGCGCGACACGGCGCGATCGAGCTCCGCAGGGTCCGCGTCCGCGGACAGCCGCGGGGCGATCGTTGCGAGCACGGTCTCGGGCGTCACCGTCATGCCTATGGTTGGTCCCGCCGCCGGGTCCGTGACCAGCCGTCCAGTGACCGGGGCGGCGAGACGGGCTTCGCCATCTGCGCGGGCGCGCAGCACGCCGTGCGCCCGAAAGGATGGGCGCAGTGACCGTTCGGCGACCGCCGCGGTGGCAAACGGGATGCGCCACTGCTGCTCCTTCAAGAAGGTGATGGCGGGCGCTTCAGGTTGCCCCTCGCCCTTGGCCGCCGCTGCCGCCGCGAGGTCTGGAAAGACCTGGAAGCGTCCGAGCTCGTGGCGGTCGCTCAGACCCTCGCCGTCGACAAGGACGGCGATGTCACGTCGGCCCGCCTGCTCTGGAACTGCCACCGGCCGAAAGATGCCCGGGACGCTCGGGGCATCGGTCGTAAAGCGCTCCTCGGGCCCTCCCCCGCCGGAGAGCACCACCGTCACCCGCCCGGCGCTGAGCGGCTTGAAGGTATCGAGCCGGGTGACATGTGCGGCAACGGGGGACTCGCGGCTCACGACGAGTGCCCGGAACTCGGCGAAGAGCTCGGTGTGCTCGGCGAAATGGGTCACACTCTCCGCGGGGCGCGAATCTTCGGCCGCACCGTCGTCGCGGTGGCAGCCGAGAACGAGGAGGAGGAAGGCCGCCAGGCCTGCTCGAACTGTGCTGCTCATCGGTCTCCTCCCGTAGTGCGAGCGAGCTCGATCCAGGTCCGTCGGGCGTTCATCTCGAGCTCGAGTGCCTGCAGCTCGGCGTCGAGGGCACCACGATGCGCGTCGATGAGTCCCAGGAGCTCCATCTCGCCGGCCTGGTAGGCCTGCTCCGCGGTACGCACGAGGGCCGTCGATGGCTGCACGGCGTCGGTGCGAAACTCTGCGGCGGCCCGGGTGAGGGCGGCGGTCTGGCTCCAGAGTCCACGAACGTCCGCTTCCGCCGCTTCGAGAGCGAGGGTGTACTCGCCGCGGCTCACGCGAAGACGCGCCGTGGCCTCCCCGGCGTCGCCCTGGTCCTGGTTGAGAAGCGGAAGTGGGAGCGAGGCGGTGATGAAGGGGCCGGTGAGCCGGTCGCGGCCAGCCTCCACGGTCTTCACCCCTGCTCCGACGGTGAGGTCGGGAAGCCACCATCGGCCCGCCGCGCCACGGTCGAGCTCCGCTGCCCGCTGCGCCTCCGACAGGACCTGCAGATCGGCGCGGTCGGGGAGGCGCGCGAGGAACTCGGCGAGCGGCGGCACGTCGGTGCTCGGGCGAAGGGCTCCGGCAAGCCGCGTCCAGGGCTCGCCGGAAGCGTCGCGCTCACCAATGAGGCCGGCGAGCTGGGATCGCGCACGACCGAGTTCCGCGTCAGCGGTAGCGGACCGGGCGCGAACCGTCGTCTCTTCTCGTTGGAAGCGGCGACGGTCGTATCCGGACGCCTCCCCGGCGTGTGCCCGCTTCGCGATGATGCCCGCGACGCGCGTCCCCTGCGCGAGCCATGCCGCGAACGCGGCCGCGCGCTCCTGCGCAAGGAGGGCCTCATAGAAGCGCTCCCGGACCGCCGCGCGCCGGCTTACGAGCATCCGCTCCCCTTCAGCACGTGCGGCGGCTACCCGGTGCTGGGCGGCTTTCGCCCGGGTGTAGCGACGGCCAGCGAGGTCGAACGTTTGGGAGAGCCACGCGTAGTCCTCCGTCGAGCCCGCCCGGCCATCGGTCGCTTCGTGCTGAAAGGAGGCGACGGGGTTCGGCCATCGACGGATGCGCTCTCGCTCGGCAGTCGCCAAGGCGGTGCGGCCCTCCGTGACGTCGGCAAGGGCCGGCCGGGAGAGCGCCCGCGCGACCGCGGCCGCCTCGGTCAGGCGCGGTGCCTCTGCGCGGGCCGTGACGGATAGCGCCAGGACGGCGCATGCAAGTGAGGCGATCAGGACAAAACACCGACAGCGGGTCGGTGTTTCGGGCCGGATGCTAGCATGCTGCGGGTGCATGACCGGGGTCTCCTATCGCGCGAGCGGCGTGAGAAACGTCTCTACGACGTGATGGATCGGCTCGGCGAGGAGGAAGGCTGCACCGGCGGCCGCAGCGATCCAGCGGCGAAACTTGATGGCGGCAACGGGATCACTCGGGTGGAGGAGTTCCTCGACGCGGGCGGTGAGGTGGGGGCCACCGAAGGCGGCGGCGAACCTGAATGCCTCAGGGCCATGACTCGCCGTGAGGCGCTCGACGGCGAGGATCGCATCGGCGACGAGAAGCGGGTCTTGGAGTCTTCCGGCTGCCTCAGCGTCGGCCGCCTGTTCACAGGCCAGGCTCAGGTCGTCCAGAAGACGCCTTCTGACTGTCGGCCAGTGCAGAAGTGCAAAGACCGAAGCGACAGCCTTGCGAAGGACGTCCCCTCGGCGCTGGTGGGCCGCTTCGTGTTCCAGGACTGCCCTCAGCAACGGCTGCGGGAGTCGTTGTCGAAGGGTGTCCGAGACGACGACGCGCGGCCTCAAGACCCCGACCGTGAGCGCGAGCGGCGCCGGCGAGCGAACCCACGCGACCGTGCGTGTGCCATCGAGCTCGGCACCCGAGAGAAGAGGTCGAAGGGCGCGACGGGCGCGTTGCAGCAGCGACGCGTGGCGCCCGAAGATCAGGGCGGCAACGGAAGCGATCGCGGCCAGCAGAGCCCAGCCGAGGACGCTCCCGGCGTCGTGGGGAGGGTGAAGCAGGCAGAGATGAATGTGGTGATCCGGGTGGGTAACACAGTGGTCCCCGCCGCTACCCGCGAGAATTGTGAGCAGCGAGGGGATGAAGCAGAGACTGGTCAGCACGAGCCCGAGGAGCGCCGGGGTCGCCGTCCACAGAAGGAGCGCCGTCGTGCGCGGTCCTGGCGCCAAGCGGCCGAGGCGGCGGCGAAGAGCGACGTAGAGGGCTCCCGACGCCACGGAACTGAGGAGTGTCAGGGTCACCAGAGCAAGCAGCGACAGCTGAAGCAGTCCGACCGCCGGTGTCATCGCGTGCTTCGCTCCCGACGGGCTGCCACCAGGCGTTCAAGGCGGGCGAGTTCGTCGTCGCCGGTGCGTGCTGTCAGGTCGACGAACGCGGCAAGGACGGGCTCGAGTGTGCCCCCGAGCAGGTCCCGGACGAGTCCGTGCATGACCTGCGCACCAAACGCCTCACGTGTGAGCCGCGGCGCATAGACGTACGCGTGGCTCACCTTGTCGCGCGCCAGCAGACCCTTCCGGTACAGCCGCTCCACTGTGGACTGCACGGTGTTGAGCGTGATCCGTCGCGGCCGCCCGATCGTACGGTAGAGGGCCTTCGCGTCGGCTGGACCGTTCGTCCAGAGACAGTCCATCACCGCGCGCTCGAGTTCGCCAAGGACGGGAAGGGAACTGCGCCTTGTCACAGCAGGAACGATACGGGCGGAGAACACCGAGTGTCAATCGGTGTTGGCCGCCCTCTACCAGTGGGCCTACCAACGGCGGCTGCCGGTCGTGAAGCTGTTCGGCCCGAGAGGCGCGCTGCGGTTAGGACCCTTGGTTGTCCAGAAACGCGCGCCCCTTGTCTGTGAGCTGAAACGCTCCGGCACCGTCGTCGACGGTGACGTATTCGTCCGCCACGAGCCCTTCCATGAGTTGCGAGAACGCCTGATGTCCAGCCTGGTAAAAGACCAGGCTATGGGTGTGGAGGTCTCGCATCGGGATCGAGCCGCCCTTCTTGGCTATGAATTTCAGCAAGCCCTGTCGGGCTGCGTCGATGTCTGTGGTCATCGCTTCCCTCCTGACCCGTCGCGTCGAGAGCGCGGCCGGCATCGCCCTCAGGTATCGGACTCCATCTCCACGCTCGCAATGGGGAAGGTCTCCACGCCCGGCGACGGCGGCGTAAGTTCCCCGGTCTTTGTCACCTGGAAAATCGCCGGTTTGAAGTTCTTGATCCAGATGTCAGCCGGTTCGCGGCTCAAGGTATGGACGCAACCCCGTTTGACCCAGTAGACGACCAAGCCCGAGGTCGTGGTGATTTTGATCTTGTAGCGTTGCGCTGCCATGACCTCTACTCCTTCCGAGGCAATTGACGAACACGCGCTTGCCGCCCGCCAGCACGGGGTCGAACTCGCGGGCGCCGGCCGGCTGACGGACCGAACGGGATGGGCGCCATCGAACCTCCTCGGGGAGATGCGCCCGAGGAGAGAGGCGACATGCCCCGGCTGGGACGATGCTTCAATTCTCCTGCCGTAGCCGCGACGCAGTCAAACGCAAAGGTATGGGGCCCGAGCGTGCGGCGAGCACGGCTGTTGCGACGCCGAGGGGTGGGGGTAGGATCGGGACATGGCGTACATCATCACGCGACTCTGCAGAGACTGCGTGGACACGGGCTGCGTGGCGGTGTGCCCGGTGGATTGCATCTACGAGTACACGGGTTCGGACCGCGCCCAGTGGCCGAACCAGCTCTACATCCACCCCGACGAATGCATCGACTGCGGTGCCTGCGAACCCGAGTGCCCGTGGAGCGCGATCTTCGAGGAGATAGCCGTACCCGAGGCGTTCAAGGACGACACGCCACTCAACTACAAGGTCATGGAGAACATGAGCGACTTCAAGGTCCCCCCGTACAAGAAGATCGAGCACCCGAGCGCGGAGCAGGTCGGCCAGAACAAGGAGAAGTGGGGCTGGACGGGCTAGGGCTGGGCTCCCGGGCGAGGACGGGCGAGCTTACGTCGCGTACCAGAGATCGCGCGCGGTACGCAGAGGAGGTTCACATGGCGCAGTTCATCAAGGTCGCAAGCACCGCCGACCTCGCTCCAGGCGCGGCGAAGTGCGTCGAGGTGGCGGGGAAAAAGATCGCCCTCTTCAACCTGGAGGGGAGCTTCCACGCCATCGACGACACCTGCACGCACCGTGGCGGTCCGCTCTCTGAGGGCGAGGTGTCGGGCGAGGAGGTCACGTGCCCGTGGCACGGGGCCGTCTACAACATCAAGACCGGCGCGGTGCTGGGCGCACCCGCGCCGCGCGGCGTCGCGAGCTACCCGGTCCGCGTGCAGGGACCGGACGTAGAGGTCGAGGTGTAGGTCACAGCGACTGGCTGGACCGCGCCCAGTCTTGGTGAGGGCGATGGCCCAGAAGGGATCGAAGTTCCGAGCCGAAGGTAATCCTGTACTCCGCACGGTGTGTGCCCACTGCGGCAAGAGCATTCCGACCTGCACCGAGTGTTGTCAGCCGGCTGGCGACCGCCGGGCTTTGTCCACCGAGCCGACCTGCGCGCGACGGGGGACAGCCCAGAAGGCAAGCACCGAGGCTAGGAGAAGCCATGACGGTCAGCCGTCGCCTGGTGAGCGACGAGCGCTACCCGCAGTCACGCTCCTCGCGCTCGACATCATCGTCAATCCAGACCATGCCTGGCTTCCGGCCTGGGACTCTCCGGGGTGGGCCGGCCTTGTAGCGAGGACAGCCGCGTGGCCCGTAGCAGTGCGTCTCGAACCGCCACTTCGTCTTGGACGGGTTCCACTGGTCGAGGATGATCTCGGTCGCCATCGTGAGCCCCCACGGACACCGGGCACACTGCTCGGCGCACGTCTTGGCATCGAGGCGCCGATGCCCGTTCGCGCGATAGACCTCCAGGGGTACGGCGATTCCACCCTCGGGGTCGGGCGGTCGCTGCTGAGCCTCCGGCCCCCGTCGCTCCAGTCGGAGCCCGCTGACGCGATAGAACTCGGCCCACTCCGTCGCGGGATCGGGCACGCGATGCGCGTTGCCCGAGACCCGGTCCCCGATGCGGAACTGATGCTTCGCGTGAGCGCCCGGTCCGATGGCGATCCGCCGCACGGTCTCTGGCGCCTCGTCGTCTCGAAGGACGAGGGTGTAGCCCTGATACTGGTGCGAGACTTGATCGAAGGAGCGGATCAGGCGGATGCGCGCCTTGACCGCCAGGACTTCACCGCTGAACCGGATCGTCTCAGGCTCCGGCATGGGACTCATGTAGCCATCCGCGACGAGTACTACGGCGTCTACCGCACGCCGGGAAGGTCGTTCAAGGCGCCTCGGCCTCGATCAGCATGCCGCGCAGCCGCGCGATCTCATCCAGGAGTTCAGGGATGCTGTCCACCTCGACCTCGGCGGCGAGGGGAGAATACCCGTCACCCCGTAGGCAATGCCCGTGCATTGACGGCCTTCGCGGGGGAGCCGCTAGCCGCGAGCCGCATCACTATCAAGGAGTCTTCGCAATAGGGTCTGTGCGGCCTGAATCTTCTCACCGACCTCTTTGAACGCCTGGTGGGCTCGCGGCTGGGCGCTGCGTCGCTGGTTAATGTCGGGGGCGTTCAGCACTATGTCCAGCAGAGCGTTCCCTCTCCGCATCGCCATACAGGCTTCCTCAAGCGCGGTACGTACATCGTCAGCCAGCCAGGAGAACGTTCCATCCGCAAGCGCAGCCTGAAACTGGCTGTCAAATGCTTGCACAGGCTGGACATGGGGTTTTGGCGGAGAAGGGAAGGAGTCGAACCTTCCGTCCCCCGCAAGGAGGGACAACGCGGTTTTGAAGACCGGTGGGGCCACCGGGCCCCATCCTTCTCCCCGCAGGCGTGCGTGCGCCTTGTGGCAGAGGTGAGCGGCCGGAGGCAAGCCCCATCGGGGCGGCGCTGGCGCTGGGGACGTCGAGCGACGTGCTGGTACGGAGCGTGCTCGGCTAGCGGGCCGCGGCGGAAACAAGTGTGCTTTCTACACCCTCATGCTTGAAAGCACTTGACGTGGTCCCGCCTCTCGCATAGTGCTCGCGCAGGACAGGCGGGATGCCGTCGATTGCCAGGGGTCTGACGCGCGGCGCGGGCTGGCGCGTCGTGCGGGGGCTTCCGGCCCTCGCCGGCGTGATCGTCTGGGCGACGGGCTCCCCCGCGGGGGCCGCCCGACCGTTCGACGTGATACGCGTCCTGCTGCGCCCGGCAGGCGTCACCGCCGTTGCGACGGGGTACGTCTCGCTCAGCACCACGGTGCGGGCCGACGAGGTGGTCGGGGCGGAGCAGGCGCTGCTGGCGGGTAGCGTATCGCTCCAGGTGCGCGATGCCGGGGTGTTCCGCGCGCAGGCCGTGCTCGAGGGCTGCGTTCGGAACGGGCTCCGCATCGTGTGCGCGAATCCGGCGCGCACCGTGCTCGCCGTGCTCGCCCCCGCCGGCGCCTCCGGGGCGGCCCGGCTGCGCGTGCGGATGCGGCGGCTGGAGTTTCCGGCGACGGACGACGGCCCGCCGGAGGGTCCGGTGACCGTCCAGCTCACGGTGGCGACGCGAGCGTTGGTCGACGTGATCAGCGAGTGCCGGCCGAGTCCTTTCGTGGCGTTGGCGTGTCGGGACAGCGGGCGTCCGAACGTCGTCATCATCCTGAGCGACGACCAACGCTGGGACACGTTGTCCGGCATGCCGCACGTGCTCGACCGGCTCGGCGCGCAGGGCGTGACCTTCTCGAACGCCTTCGCGCCCACGCCGACGTGCGCGCCGGCGCGGGCGAGCATCTTGACCGGGCAGTACGCGCACCGGCACCGCGTGCTGAACAACCTGCCGAACGGCGGCGGCATCCCGTTCGTGGCGGGATCCCGGCCGACGCTCGCCACCGGGTTGCGGGCCGCGGGATACCGGACCGGCATGTACGGCAAGTACGGCAACCACTACCTGCCGCAGTGCCCGCCGACCGGCACGGGCTGCTACGTACCCCCCGGGTGGGACGAGTGGCACGGCTTCGTCCTTCCCCGCTACTACGATTACCAGCTGGTCGAGCAGGGGACGCTGGTCAGCTACGGCACCGCGGCGACGGACTATTCGACGGACGTGCTCGCTGCGAAGGCGGTGGACTTCATTTTGGCCGCTCGCGGCCAGCCGTTCTTCCTGCTCGTCGGACTGCAGGGCCCGCACCAGGAAGGCGGTGGGCCGCCGATCCCGGCGCCCCGTCACCTGGCGGCGGTGGGACCACCCCCGGCCGTGCGGGCGCCCAGCTGGAACGAGGCGGACGTGGCGGACAAGCCCACCTGGATCCAGGAGCTTCCGCGCGCGTGGGATGTGTTGCAGGGGTTCCTCACCTATGGTGGCTGGTCCGACGTCATCGGCACCCGCCAGATCACGACCCTCCTGGCCGTGGACGAGGCGGTCGACAGCATCATGTCGGCGCTCGAGGTGAGCGGCGTGAGCGACGACACGGTGGTCATCTTCCTGTCGGACAACGGTCACTTCTGGGGCGAGCACCGGTACTTCTGGAGCAAGGGGCCCGCCTACGAAGAGAGCATTCGCATCCCGCTCGTCGTGCGCTGGCCACGGGTCGTGCGCACGGTACGGGACGAGCCGGCCCTCGCCATGAACATCGACCTGGCGCCCACCATCGCCCAGCTGGCCGGGCTCCCCATCCCGACCTCCGTGCAGGGGCGCAGCCTGGTGCCGCTCCTGCAGGACGAGCCGGTCGCGTGGCGGACCGATCTGCTGCTCGAACACACCTATCCCGACGTGACCAGCTACGCGGGCGTGCGGACCGAGCAGTGGAAGTACATCACGTACCCGAACACCGCCGGCGTGGTCGAGCTCTACGATCTGGTGAACGACCCCTACGAACTCGACAACCGGGCGAGCGACCCGACCACGGCCGGCGTCCAGGACGCGTTGCGCAGCCGCCTCGACGCGCTGCGCGCCAGAGCGCCGTTGCGACGCGCCCCGGCGGGCCGGGTCACCCCGTGTCCGCCAGCGACCGCAGCACGTCCACCACCGCGTCCTTGTGGTCGACGAGCACCAGCTTCACCGCCGCGTCCCGGCCGTAGAGCGTGGTCCCGAGCGTGGTGCTGTCGACCGTGAGCAGGCAGCCCGCGATCCGCGGGGCGTTGTCGGCGAGGCAGCGCTCCACCTGCCGGTAGAAGCGCTCCGCGCCGTCGTCGGCGACCAGGCAGAGGCGCGAGATGCGCTCGCCGGCGACGCGCCCCGACCGCCGGGCCGTGACGGCGAGTCCCCGGCGCTCGGCGTCGAGGGCGGCGACGGCCGCCTCGAGGCCACGATGGAGCCGGCTGCGCCCCATAGCGGCGCGGAGCGCGGCCACGAGCGGTGCGGACAGCGCCAGCACGGGGACCTGGAGGGTGCCGCCCGGCCAGAGCGTCCGCGTGCGCTCCGCCAGGACGGCCCGGATGGCACCGGCGCGGGCGTCGGCCTCGAGCTGGCGCGGCAGTCGCCAATCGTGCACGTGCCCTTGTAGCACCCCGTGAGCGTTCCCCGGCACGGTCCAGTATAGTGCCGGCCCGCAGGAGCGCGGTTGCCCATGCACGACGTCGAACCCACCCCCATCCACAGCGCCGTGCTGGTCGCCGTCCAGCGGCCCGAGGTCGACGACGCCGAGTTTGCCGAGTCACTGGCCGAGCTGCGCCGGCTGGCGAAGACGCTCGGCCTCGCCGTCGCCGGCACGCACACCCAACGACGCCAGGCGTTCGACCCGGGCACGTACCTCGGCTCGGGCAAGGTCGGGGAGCTGAAGGCGCTGGTCGCCGGGGGCACGGTGGACACCATCCTGGTCGACCACGAGATCACCCCCTCGCAGGCCCGGAACCTCGAGCGCGAGACCGGCGCGGTGGTGATGGACCGCACCGCCGTCATCCTGGAGATCTTCCACCGCCACGCCCGCTCGCGCGCGGCCCGGGTGCAGGTAGAGATCGTCCGCCTGCAGTACATGGCGCCGCGGCTCCGCGAGCAGGGCAAGGGCCGCGACCGCCAGCGCGGCGGCATCGGCGGCAAGGGCGCCGGCGAGTCGGGTGTCGAGCTCGACCGGCGGAAGATCCGCGACCGCATCGCCGAGCTGACCGCCGAGCTGGCGACCCTGGAAGACGACCGTCGCACGCAGCGCGCGCGCCGCCAGGAACTCGCCCGGGTGGCGCTCGTGGGCTACACCAACGCTGGCAAGTCGACGCTCATGCGCGCCCTGACCGGCAGCGACGTGTACGTCGCCGACAAGCTCTTCGCTACGCTCGAGACCACGGTGCGGACGCTGGTGCCCGAGACGCGGCCGCGCATCCTGGTGTCGGACACCGTCGGCTTCATCAAGAAGCTGCCGCACGGCCTGGTGACGTCGTTCAAGAGCACGCTGGCCGAGGCGCTGGAAGCGTCGCTGCTGGCGCACCTCGTGGACGCCTCCGACCCCGGCTTCGCGCGCCAACTGGCGGTCACCGCCGAGGTGCTCGACGAGATCGGCGCCGGCGACGTGCCGCGGCTGCTGGTGTTCAACAAGATCGACCGCGTCGGCGACGAGGCCGCGCAGGCGGAGGTCACGGCGCGCCTGCGGGCCGAGTGGCCGGATGCGCTGGTGGTCTCGGCCAAGCGCCCGGCCGACGTGGCGCGCCTGCACACGGCGCTGGCGGCGTTCTTCACGCGCGACCTGGTGGAGACCGAGCTGCGCGTGCCCTGGGACCGCCAGCAGCTGCGCGGCGCCATCTTCGCCGCCTGCCAGGTGCTCGAGGAGCGCGCCGAGGCCGACGCCGCGGTGTTCCGGGTGAAGGCGTCGGCCGACGTGCTCGCGAAGCTGCAGGCCGGCTGAGTCGATGCGCATCGTCGCCGGCCGCCACCGCGGGCGGCGCATCGGCGCGCCCGCGGGTCGTGCCACCCGCCCGATGCTCGACCGCGTGCGCGAGGCGCTGTTCGCGACCCTCGCGCCCTGGACGGCCGATGCGGTGGTGCTGGATCTGTTCGCCGGCTCGGGATCGCTCGGCCTGGAGGCACTGTCCCGCGGCGCCCGCGCCGCGCGCCTGGTGGAGCGTGAGCCGGCGGCGCTGACCCATCTCCGCGCCAACGTGGCGGCGCTCGGCGTGGGCGAGCAGGCGGAGGTGGTGTGCGGCGATGCGCTGGCGCCGGCGAGCTGGCAGGGCGGGGCGTTGATCGGTCGCGACGCGCGCTACGACCTCGTGTTCGTGGACCCGCCGTACGCGCTGGTCGAAGACGCGCGCGCGCGTGTCGCCGTGTTCGCGGCGCTGCGCGCACTGGTGCACGACCGGCTCGCGGCCGATGGGCGGCTGGTGCTGCACGTGCCGCGCCGGTTGCTACGGGCGGAGGAGTTCCCGGACGACGTGGCTCCGACGCTGCGGGAGTACGGCTCGAACGCGCTCTGGTACGTCGGTGCGGCAGAGGGCCGCTGACGTTACCGACAGACGATGGTGGTCGCGCCCGCCTGATAGATGCGCTGCGCTGCGGCGGAGGTGGCTTCGGCGCACTGTACCGACGGCGTCGCCGGGGGGTCGAGCAGCACGGTGACCCGTGGGGGCAGAGCGAACACCCCGGAGACGAAGCTCCCCTCCGTGCCGGTGATCGCCACCCGCACCCGTCCCGGAATCGTCGGCGGGAGCTGCAGGCGTACCGCCCGTACCGCCCCGCCCACCGGTTGCGGCGAGCGGAACAGGAACCGGCTGCCGCCCTTCACCGCCCATCCGGTTCCGGTGCTCTCCGAATAGGCGCCCGCGGGCACGGTCACGTCGAGAAAGGCGCCACCGGCCGAGCCGCCGGCGGCGTCGCGGATCAGCAGGCGTACGCCGTGACTCACGGGATCGATCGGCGGCGTGATCGGCACGGGCAGCGTCAGCTGGCCGCGGACGGCGAGGCGGTCGTCTCCCGGCCCGGTGCTGAAGCGGCCGATCTTGACGCGCGCGGACGTTAGCGCGACGCCCTGCGGGCATTCGTCGAGCGCGTCGCACAGGCCGTCGCCGTCGGCGTCGGGCAGGGCCGGGTGGGTGCAGACGCCCGCTGCGTCGCACACGTCGGTGGTACAGGCGTTGGCGTCGTCGAGGCAGGGCAGGCCGGCCCCCGCCGGCGGATGGGCACAGATGCCGGCGGCGTCGCACGCGTCGGTCGTGCACGGGTTCAGATCGTCGTAGCACGGCGTGCCGGTGGCCACCGGGCCGCAGGCAGGGCTCGGAACTACGGCGATCCCTGGGGCGCCGCGTGACGGGACGCGTCGTCGTCGACACGAGCGTATACATCGACGTCCTGCGCGATCGGGCGTTCGCGGCCACCTTTCGACCACTCTACGAGCGCGGGATCCCGCGGACGCATCCACGCCGGGACGCCCTCGTCCGATCATCGACGAAAGCATTCGGTCGGCCGGAATTACCGTTGACGCGGTTTGCGACGCGCCGGTATGGTACCGGCAGTAGGTGCGCCACGCGCGCTCTCGTGCTGATCCTCCTCGTCGCCCACGCCGCCTACGGGCTCAGGGGCTGAGCAGCTCGACGGCGTACTGGCCGAGCGCTCGGTCCGCCGTGAGCAGTGGCGCGCCTTCGACCAGCGCCTGGGCGACGATCATCCGGTCGAACGGATCGCGGTGGTGCGCGGGGAGGTCCGCGATCCGCAACGCGTGCGCGGCGGAGATCTCCAGAACCTGCGCCTGCGTGGCCTCGAGCCGCGACGGAACGAAATCCCGCGGGTGAAGCGGGAGAGGGAGCTTCCCGAGCTGGTGTTTGATCACCATCTCCCACACGCTCGCGGACGACAGCAATCTCTCCGTGCGGGGATCCGCGAGCCGAGCAAGGGTGGCCGCGGAGAATCGCTCCGGGCTCGCGCACAGCCACAGCCAACACTGGGTGTCGATGAGAATCTTCACCGGCCCCCGCCCTCGAAGGCCGCAAGCACTTCGTCGGGCAGGGGCGCGTCGAAATCATCTGGCACCACGAACTTGCCGCGATCGGCGCCGAACACCGGCGCGCGCAGTTTGGGCTGATGGGGGACCAGGCGTGCCACCGGCTTCCCCGCGCGCGAGATCAGCACCTCGTGACCCCGCTCCACCCGGGCCAGGAGCCGCGAGAAGTGTGTCTTCGCCTCGTGCACGTTGACCGATTTCACGCCCCCCAGAGTAGACTAATGGGTGGACTAAGACAACGTCGTCCGACCATGGGCCAGGCCGACTTTCATACGCGTCGCTCATACGGGAAGCCGGTGCGGCCGACCAGCCCCCGAACTACCTTCCCGCCGAATACTCTCGGTCAGGCGGCAACCATCGCGAGGGGTTGGAGACAGATCACGTCGTAGAAGCTCCCGGTCTCGACCGGGCCGACGTCGTAGACCCCCGCCTCACGGAAGATGCCGTCAAGCGAAACGTCCGCGCCGTCGACCGTGACGGACGACGAGAGCAGCTGGTCGTAGCTGGACCGGGCGTCCGCCAGCACCGCCGCGTCGTTCGCACCATAACGACGGGATCTCCGAGAGCACGCCGGACGGCACGACGACCACGGGCACCCCGACAGGGACGTCGCACTCGAGTCGTACGTCCGGGCCCGTGGAGGCGGAAAAGAAGTACGCCCCCGCCACGATCTCACCGCAGGCACCCGTGAAAAGCGGGTTCGTCGAAGACGTCGCGAGGCAGTCGAGGTACATCCGCTGCCACTGAACCAGGCTGTGACCGAGCGGCCGGCCGTTGGGCGAGATCCGCCCCGCCCCGGCCGACGCCGGACTCACGGCGACGACGAGTAGGATCAGGGAAGACCTGATTGTGGCCGCCTCTTGCGCCACGCCCGCGAGGGTGGTTCGTGAGCGCGCATGGTGTTCGCCGCGCTGGTCGTCCTTGCCGTGCGGATCGGCAGCACGCCGGCGGCCGAGTTCGACTCCTACACCCTGAGCCTGTCCTGGTCCCCGCAGCACTGCACCGTCCACCCTGGCGACCGCCCGCAGTGCGGGCGCGCGGCGCGCCACGGGTTCGTCGTCCACGGCCTCTGGCCGGACCGGGCCGGCGGGCCCGGGCCGGTCTCGTGCGGGGCGGGCGAGCGCATCCCCGACGACGTGCGCACGCGGATGCGGGACATCATGCCGAGCGACCGGCTCATCACGCACGAATGGGAGAAGCACGGCACCTGCAGCGGGCTCGAGGCGCGGGCGTACTTCGCGCAGGTGCGGGCGGCCTACGACGCGGTCACGATCCCCACGACGTTCGTACGTCCCCGGACGGCCCGTGTGGTGCGTGTGCACGACGTCCGGCGCGAGTTCCTGCGCACGAACACGGGCATGCCGGCCGGGGCGGTGCGGGTCGTCTGCGACGGGCGGTTCCTCGAGGAGGTGCACGTCTGCCTGGACAAGCGTCTCCGTCCCACCACCTGTCCCGGGCGGGGGCGTGACCGATGCGGCGTCGAGCGGGTGACCGTGCCGCCCGTGCACTGACGGCCGGCGCTCGACCGAAACACCTGCTCGTGGTTTCATGACGGCACGACCTCTTCCCGATGCCTCGCCTGGCCTGGATACCCCTCGTCGCCGTGACGCTCCTGCTGGCGGCGCCGGTGGCGGCGCGCGAGCCCCGCGCCGTGAAGCTCCGCTTCCCCGCCTTCACCCTGCCGCCCGGCGGTGACAGCGAGCTGTGCGTGCTGGTGCGCGTCCCGATGCGGACGCCCTTCGACCTGGCTTCGTACGAGATCCGCCACCGCGGCGTGCGCGTCGACTTCGCGCCGCAGCACTTCCTGGTCTATCAGTATCACGGCGAGCGCCTGGGCGAGCTGGCCGCCGACGCGGGGCGGATCGTCGCCAGCCGTGGCTGCCTCGACCTCGGCCCCGTCGACCGCGACCAGCGGCTGGTGGTTGCCAGCGGCACATTCTCCCCGACGCGACGGGTCCTGCCGCCGGGGGTGGCCCTCCGGCTCGATCCCGTACCCGCGACCCCCGGCGGATTGCCCGACGGGCTCGGCTTCGTGTTGTCGGGCGAGTGGGTCAACACCGGCACGCGCACGCGCCGCGCCTCCACCAAGGTGATCCTGCGTCGCGCCCCGGCGAAGGAAGAGCGCCGTCTCGCACGGCCGTTCGCGGTTCGTACCGCCGAACAGGCGCTGGCAGTCGCGCCCGGGACGGTGCGCTCCACCGAAGCGTCGACCGGCACCCCCCCGGGCGACGTGTGGACCCCGCCGGCCGCGGCCTGCGTCCTCTTCCTTTCCGGACACATGCACAAGCGTGCGCGCTTCCTCGGTGTGGACCTGCTCGATGGCAGTGGCGTCGCCCGCGATCCTGCTGACGGGATCGAGAATCCCTTCGAGCCCGGCCGCCGGCATCTGTTCGGCGCGGCCGACTACACCGACCTGGGCACGCTCGACCGGGTGCTCGCGCCCCTGCTGGTGCGCCCGGGCGAGGCGTTGCGCTACGCCTGCTGGACCGACAACGGCGTCACCACCCCCGTGCGTCTCGGGTGCGAGGAGATGGCCGGCGTCACGCCGGGGACGGCGGGCGTCCCCGCGAAGCCGTGCGCCGGGACCCGGCCGGCAGCTGCCGAGTGCCCGGGAACGGATGCGTCGTATCCGGGGCGGACGTTCACCGGCGCCTGCGTCCCGGCCACGCTGGTGGCGGGCGTGACGCCGGACGACGAGGCCTGCGCGCTCGTTGGCGCTGCTTTCGACGCGGTCGTCGATGCCCCAGCCGGCCAGGAGTGTCCCATCCGATGAAGACCCCCCTGCTGATCGTATCCGTGCTCCTCGTGTCGTCCACCGCCCGCGCGCATAGCGCGCCGGTGTTGCCGAGCGCGTGCTCGCCGGAGCCGCTCGAGATCACCCTGCCGTCGATCGGTCTCCGCATCGTCGCGGCGCCCGCGGGGCCGACGGACCAGCTGCGCATCCTGTACGACACGGGGACGAGCACGGCGCAGCTCTGTCCTGCCGACGCCGCCGACCCGCGCGGGAAGTGTGCCGCCGCGCCGCCGCCGCGCGTGCTGGCCGGCCTCGGGCCGGGCGCGTCGCTCACGTTCCCGGCGGTGTTCTCGGCACGCCTGCTGGCGAGTGGCGAGCTGGTGGCGACGGACGTGCCGCTCGTCCTCACCGTCGGCGGCACCGCGTATGCCGTGCCGACCACGCTCACCAGCGGACCGGCCGGGGTCGGCGAGGATATCTCCGACGCCCCGGGCCAGCCGATCGCGCCCGACGGCAGCCTGGCGATCGTGGGCGCGACTCGCCTGACGGGCCTGCCGTTCCCGTACACCGATGCGCCCGCGTTCATGCGCTTCACGTGTGTGGCGGCGCCGGCCCCCGACCTGGATCAGTTCGCGCTTGCCCCGCGCATCGTGAGGCTCAAAGGCACCGTGACCGCCTCCGGCCTGACGCTGCGTGCGAAGCTCGTCTCCGGGGACGCCGCCGCCGACTTCGCACGCCCGGCGCGCGTGCTGGCGCGCGGGACGTTCGGAAGCCGCGGCCTGTCGCTCGACGGGCTCGTGCCGCGCGGGCGGAGCGCCTTCGTCGGCCAGAGCACGAACGGGCAGAACGCGGTCGAAATCCGGCGCGTGAAGCGGAGGCCGGTCGCCGTCTACCGGCTCAGGATCCGGCTCTCCGGGGTGATCAACCCGCTGCCCGCCGACGGCACCACCCTGGACCTCGCGATGGACGTGGGCGGGCTGGTGACGCGCACCACGCAGACGCTGCGTGCCCGGCGTCGCGGCACCATCCTGAGCGTGCGCTGAGTCGGGGCTGGTCTGGGAAATGCGAACCCGCTAGGATGGCGACGATGCATGGACTCGTGCTTGCCGTGTGCGTGCTCGTGGCGTCCACCGTCGGCGCGCAGGTTTCGATCACGGAGCCCATCTTCCACGGCATCCTCACCGTCAACCCGGGCCGCGGCAAGCTCGATCTCGAGACCGGGAACGGCATCCTCAAGGCGTCCCGCTGGCAGTTCGATCTCTACCCCGACACCAACGGCATCTTCCCCGACCAGGAGCCGCTGCTGCTGTCCATTGGAGAGGAGAACTTCCGCCTGGCAGCGGGGAAGCTCACCACCCGCAACCAGCGGGTGTACTCGTACGTCGCCAAGCCCGCGCCGGAGCGGGGCATCCGCATGCTCCGGCTCATGCGGCACACCGACGGCAGCTGGGGCGTGCGGTTCGTGCTGCAGGGAATCGACCTGTCGGCGATGTTCGTGAACGACCCGGTGTGCCGGCCGCTGGCGCTCATCGTCGGCGACGACGACTTCTTCAACGGCGTGAAGCTGACCCGGAAGAGCGTGTCGTCCCGCCGCGTGCGCATTCCGAGCGACTGCGACGTGGGCGGCGGCTGGCCCTGGATCCGCTAGGGCGTCGACAGGCTCTCCACCCGGTACACCGGCGGCGTGCGGAAGATCTGGTGCCCGTGCGCCCCGGAGAACTCGTCGACCTTGTCCTTGAGCGCCGTGGCGGCGGGGTCCTGCATGAAGCGCGACAGCGCCGCGTCGTCGGCGAAGCCGAACATCGCGATCATGCCCGGCCCCGGACGCGTGTTGTCGACGTAGGTGTCGATTGACACCAGGCCCGGGACGGCGAGGAATGCGGCCCGGCCCGGGTCGTGGAACCAGGCCTCCAGGTCGGCGAGCCGGCCCGGCTTGGCATCGTAGGTCTGGACGTAGAACACGCCCGCTCTCGTCTTGGGTGGGGTAGGGCGTTGCGCGAGGCCGATCGGTCCGCGCCGTTTCGCCGACCCGCCGCCGGGGCCGGTGAGCGTCTGCAGGTAGGCGACCAGATCGGCGAGCTGCGTCACCGTCAGGTCGGGATACGACGGCATGGTGGAGCGCCCGTCGTCGCCGATGTACCCGGGACCCTCTATCAGCACGGCGTCCGGGGTGAGGATCGACTCCAGAAAATACTCCGGCGGATGGTGGCCACCCATGGTGGTCAGCTCCGGGCCTTTCTGCTCGGTGTCGGGCGGTGCGGCGGCGAGGTCCGCGCGCACCAGGTGACACGAGTCGCAGCCGAGGTCGACGAAGGCGCGCTGGCCCGCGTCCGGGTCGCCCGGGGGCGGCGTCAGCTTCCAGCCGGGCGGGACGCCGCCGGCGTCGTGCAACGCGGCCATGGAGATGCGCAGACCGGGCTTGGCGAGCGGGGGCGACGCGGTCGGGGACGCGGGCGGCTGCGGATCGCGGCAGGCGAAGCATGTCAGGACGGCGAGGGACGCCAAAAGTCTGGTCATGACGGTTGGCGTGCCTATCACAGAAGTTCCGGAATCCCGCCTTGCGCCCCCCGGCGCCCGGATGGTACCCAACCCGCCGGCATGCGACCGCGCCGGCTTTGTGCGCTGGTGATGATGCTGGCGTTGCTCGCCAGCATTTCGCCGAGCTTCCCGCGCGGCTGCGTCGAGTGCCCGCCCGGCTGCCCGATGCACGCCCGGCGCGCGGACGAGGCCCCCGGCGCCCGCAAGCTCGGCTGCCACCGCGCGCCGGTGACGCCGAGCGACACCGTCTGCCTGCGCAGCGCCTGCGGTCACGACGCGGTCACCGATGCGCCGGTCACGCTGGGTGTGACGCTCGAGGAGCAGCGCATGCTGCCCCCCGCGCTCGCGCAGTTGTGCGGCGCGCCGGCCGCCGGGCACCGCCCCACGCGCGGGGCAGCCGAGCCGCCCACCGATCCCCCCCGAGTCGTTCGCGGCTGATCCTGGCACGACGATCGGAACGCGCCGGAGGGACGACGTCCGTCCGGCGCCTGCCATCTACAGGGGAGACGTGTCTTCATGGAACGACCACATCGTGCGTCGGGGCGCCGGATCGCCCTGATGCTGGCGGCCATCGTGGCCGCGAGCGAGCCTGCATCTGCGTGCGACGTCTGCGCCGTCTACACCGCCACCGACGCGCGCCTGAGCCAGCCCGGGCCATGGGTCGCCGTGGCCGAGCAGTTCACGCACTTCGGCACCCTGCGACGGGACGGGGACCAGGTGCCCAATCCGGCCGGCGAGCGCATCAACAGCTCGATCACGCAGCTCGTCGCCGGCTACACCTTCACGCCGCGCCTGACGGCACAGCTGAATCTGCCGGTGATCACGCGGCACTTCCGGCGGCTCGAGGGCGGCCGTGTCGTCCAGGGCGCCGTGTCGGGCTTCGGGGACCTGTCGCTCCTCGGCCAGATCCTGGTGCATCACGTCGTGACCGCGCACAGCGTGTTCCGCTTCTCGGTGCTCGGGGGCCTCGAGCTGCCGAGCGGGAACCCGAGCCCGCTGGCGGAGGAGGACGCCGACCACGCCGAGTCCGGCGGCAGTGGCGTCCACGGCCACGACCTGGCGCTCGGATCGGGATCCGTCGACGGCATCGTGGGGGCGCAGCTCTTCTGGAGCTGGGACCGGCTGTACGTCACGGCGAGCGGCCAGTACGCCATCCGGACGGTCGGCGCCTTCGACTACCGTTACGCCAACGACCTCATGTGGAGCGCCGGGCCGGGCGTGTTCGCGCTCGCCACGCACGAGTACTCCCTCGGTCTGCAGGCGGTGTTCTCCGGGGAAATCAAGGGCAACGACCAGCAGCAGGGCCGCCAGCTCGACGACACGGCGATCACGGCGCTCTTCCTCGGCCCGCGCATCGCGTTCACGTGGCGAACGAACCTGGCCGCCGAGGCGGGGGTGGATCTGCCCGTGCTCCAGCACGACACGGGGCTGCAGATCATGCCGGACTATCGCGTACGGGCGGGGCTCAGCTGGCGGTTCTGAGCCCGCGGTCTCGGCGGGCGGCCGCCGTGGACCGCGCGCTCGATCCAGGCGTCGAGGAGCGGTACGTCCTGGAACCCCGGCAGCTCGCGAATGGTCGCATCCACCTTGCGCGCCGCCGCCCGGCCGTCGGTGCCGTCGAACAGGTAGCGCGCCAGCGCGCGCGTCTCCCCGGCCGGCTGCACGCCACTGCCGACCGGCGCCCAGAAACGATCGACGAGCAGCCGCGCCAGCCGGGCGGTGCGCGGCCGCGCCAGCCGGGCGCGGGCCTGGTGGAAGTAGAAGAGAAAATGCCGGGACTCGTCGCGCATGATGCGGCCCAGCAGCTCGGTCAGCACCGGATGGCCAGCCACCGCGGCCAGCCTCCGGTATCCGGTCAAGGTGGTGAGCTCGTTGATGGCGCCCCAGGTCATGTGCACGGCCACGAAGTCGGGCCATGCCTTGGCGAGCAGCGCGGTGGCGGCCGCTTCCAGCCGCTGCCCGACGCTTACCTGCGACCGCGGTCGCGTGACAATGGCCGCCCCCGCCGCGGCGAGGAAGCGCGCCAGCGCCCGGCCGTGAGAAGTCTCCTCGTACAGCCAGCAGGCGAAGAACGTCGCCACCTCGGGATCGTCCACCGCGCGCGTCGCCAGCAGCGTACGGAGGTAGATGACGGTGTGGCTCTCGATGTCCTGCATGTAGCGGAGCGTCCGCAGTGCCTCCGGCGGCAGCGGATGGTCCGGCACCGCCTCCCAGTGGATCCCGGTCAGATCGAGTGCCCGGGAGCGCGCCACGTAGCTGTCGAGATCGAAGCCGTCCATCACCGACGACTACGGACGCCCGGCGTCGCCGGATCTCGCCGGCAGTCGGCGGCGGTAACCCCTACGCCGAGAACCCGGGCCGGCTCTCGACGAGCAGGAGGACGCAGCCGCCGTCGGTGGTGCTCTCGTCGTGCGTGCTGCCGACGAGGGCCGCCGTGAAGTCGCCGGCGAACAGATGCCGCCCGTTGATGTACGCGTCGCCGGAGACGACGTAGCAGTGCTCGATCGAATCGTGGACGTGCCGGCCCACGCGCGCGCGCGGCTGCATGCGGATGAGGTAGCTGAGGGCGCCCCGGGTCTCCGTGCCGAGGAGCATCTTGCGGTGCGCGCCGGCGGCGATCTCGGTCCACGTGCCCTCGTCCTGCAGCACGAGCGGGAAGGCATCGGCCGTGGCCTGCTGCGGGCGCGTGGCCTCGGCGAGCACCCGGGCGCGCACGGCGGGCGAGGGTGCGACCGGCTCGGCCGCCAGCGCGAGATTGCCCGCCACCGCGCTGAGCGAGTCCACTTCGGACGCACACACCGCGCACCCGCCGGCCAGATGCTGCTCGAATTCGTGACGCTCGCCCGGCGCCAGGGCGTCCAGGGCGTACAGGGCCGCGCGCTCGCGCAGGGGTTCGGTGAGTGTGGTGTGCATCAGAAGGCGTCCTTCCCGGCGGCGCCGAGCGCGTCGCGCAGCCGCCGCATGCCGAGGCGGACGCGCGTCTTCACGGTGCCGAGCGGCTCGCCGAGCGTGGCCGCGATCTCACTATGGCTCTGCCCGCCGAAGTAGGCCAGCTCGATGGCGCGGCGCTGCTCGGCGGGCAGCTGCACCAGCGCCTGCTGCACGAAGCGCCGGCGCTGGCTGAGATGCGACTCGTCCTCGGGCCCCGGCGCGGCCGACGGCAAGGCGATGGCCGCCCGCAGCGGTGCCGTGTGCGCGCGCTGCGTGGCGCCACTGCGCAGGCGGTCGATGGCGCGGCTGCGCGTGATCGTGAGCAGCCAGGCGAGCGGCGTGCCGCGGTCGGCGTCGTAGTGTGCCGCCTGGCGCCAGACCTGCAGGTACACGTCGCCGGTCACTTCCTCGGCCGCGCCCCGGTCGTTCAGGATGCGGAGCGCCAAGCCGTTCACCTGTGCGGCGGTGAGATCATACAAGGCTGCCAGGGCGGACTCCTCTCCCCGGGCCGTGCGGCTGATCAGGTCGCCGAGGTCCTCCCGACGGGGTGGAACGGCTGCCAGGCTGTGTGCCGACGGCACGGGATGCTCTTCCTCTGGAGGCATGTACGGGCGGGACCCGTCGTCTGGATCTCTGGCGCGCTCGTAGCACGCACCCCCCTCAGGTGCGACATCCACCGGCGCCTCTGCCTCCGTAGGGTCCTGTGACGCGGGCGCCCCGCAGCAACCGGCAACGGACGAAAGGAAGAGAACCCATGCAGACGACGAGACTCTGCCGCGGCCTGGCCGCGGCCGGGCTGGCCCTCACGCTCGGGACGACCCCGGCAGGCGCGGCCAGTCATCGCGAAGCGCCCCTCATGACCCTCGACCCGGGCGCGGACATCACCGACGTGTACGCCTTCGTGAGCTACGACGCCGCCAACGTGGCGCGCCCGCTCGCCGAGCGTCGCGTAGCTTTCATCATGAACGTGGTGCCCGGACAGGAGCCGGGCTCCGGCCCCAACTACTTCGCCTTCGACGACCACGTCCTCTATGTCCTCCACGTCGACCACAACCGCGACGGCGCGGCCGACGACATCAACTACGAGTTCGCGTTCCAGACCGAGACCGAGAACCCCGACCAGTTCCTGGCCACGCTCGGCGGCGGGCCGCTGCCGCCGATCGACCGCCTCGACGCCCCCGGCCTGGCCCGGAAGCAGCGCTTCACCGTGACCGAAGTCCGAAACTGCCGGAAAGACGGACGGAAGTGCGACCGCACCGAGCTGTTCGGCGGCAAGAAGATGCTCACCGTCCCCTCCAACATCGGCCCGCGCACCATGCCGAACTACCCGCAACTCGCCAGCCAGGGCATCTACACCGACGACGCGACCGGCGTCCGGGTCTTCGCCGGCCAGCGCGCGGAGACCTTCGCCATCGACCTGGGCGCCGTCTTCGATACGCTGAACCTCCGGCGCGGGCTGCCCGCGCAGAGCGCCGCCGAGGACGCAGCCGACACCGCGAACCCCTTCGGCGTCAACAACTTCAGTGGCTTCAACATCAACACCATCGCGATCGAGATCCCGGTGACCCGCCTCACCGTCGACGGCAAGGCGCCGACCGAGGCCACCGGCACCATCGGCATGTACGCCAGCACCATGCGACAGCGGGAGACCGTCCGCCGCGGCGCGCCCAAGATCAACCCGAGGAAGCCGCCGCGCGAGCTCCTGAGCGGCGAGAAGAAGTTCATCCAGGTGTCGCGCATGGCGAACCCGTTGGTGAACGAGCTCATCATCGCGATCGGGAGCAAGGACCTGTGGAACGCCACCGAGCCGGAGGACGAGAGCGTGTTCCTGCGCTTCTACCGCCGCCTCGACGTGGCCGGCGCGCTCGAGGCGGTGTCCGGCGTCCCGGTCCCCAAGGGCGACCGGAACGACGTGGTGCATCTGCTCCTCCAGTACGCGGATCAGGATGTGAACGACGGGCGGTACTCCGAGCTGCTCCGCCTGAACCTGCTGACGCCACCCACTCTGGCCGCCAACGTCAAGCGCCTGGGGCCTTTCGCCCACGATGCGGCCGGCAACGCCACCCCCGATCCGGCCGGTTTCCCCAATGGCCGGCGGCCGAACGACGACGTGACCGACCTGGTGGTCCGCGTCGCCGGCGGCGAGCCGTATTTCCAGAACTACGTCGGCGACGGTGTCGGTGTTCAGGAGCAGGGCATCACCGCCGAGTTCCCGTTCCTTCCCACCCCGTTCGACGGGCGCGATCGCCGGCATCGAGATCCGGGCGAGTGACCGCGTCCGTGCACCTCGTACGGAAACCCGGCCGGGCGCTGGCCTTCGTGCTGGCGCTCGCCGGCCTCGTGCCCGGGTCCCCCGCATCGGCGGCGCCGTCGCGCGCCGACCAGGCGTTGGAGGCCGCCGAGCGTCGTCTGGGCGAGAACCGTCCCGAGCACTACGTGACCCTGGCCACGGCCTTCATGCAGAAGGCGCGCGAAACGGGGGATCCCGCCTACTACGGGCGGGCGATGGCGGCGGTCGAGCACGCGCTGGCGCTCGATCCGGCGCACTACGAGGCTGAGCGCACGCGGGCGTGGGTGCTGCTCGGCCAGCACGACTTCCGCGGCGCAGAGGCGGTGGCGGCGGCGGCGCGGGCGCGCGAGCCGCGCGATTGGTGGAACTACGCCACCCTCACCGACGCCTACGTCGAGCTCGGCGATTACGACCGCGCCGTCGACGTGGCGCAGCGTCTGCTCGACCTGCGCCCGGGCCTGCCGGCGTACACGCGGGTCGCATTCCTGCGCTCGCTGTTCGGCGACCGCGAGGGGGCGCTCGAGCTGCTCGCGGCCGCCGTCCGGGCCGGCAGCCCGCGCGATCCCGAGAGCCTCGCCTGGACGCTCGTCCACCTCGGCCACGAGCACTTCGCCGCCGGCGCGCTCGCACCGGCTGGGCAGGCGTACGCGGCCGCCCGCGACCTCGTCCCCGACTATCCGCCGGCACTGGCCGGCCTGGCGCGTGTGCGTGCGGCCGAGGGCATGCTCGACGAGTCGGCGGCCCTGTACGCGCGCGCCGTGGCGCAGCTGCCGGCTCCGGATATGGTGGCGGCCCTGGGGGACGTGCACGCCGCGGCCGGCCGGATGGCCGACGCCGAAGCGCAGTACGCGCTGGTCGAGTACATGGGCCGGGTCGCCGAGGCCGCCGGCTCGACCTACGGCCGCCAGCTGGCGCTGTTCTACGCCGACCACGACCGCCGCCTGCCCGAGGCGCTCCGCCTCGCCCGCCAGGAGGCGACCACCCGCGGCGACATCTACACCGACGACGCGCTCGCCTGGGCGCTCTACAAGAACGGCCAGCACGCCGCCGCCATGCGGGCGGCCCATCGGGCGCTTCGCCTCGGCACCGAGGACGCGCTGCTGCACTTTCACGCCGGCATGATCGCCGCGGGGCACGGCCGCGACCGGCGCGCCGCCCGGCACCTGGCGCGCGCGCTCGCCATCAATCCGTACTTCGACCTGCGCCAGGCGCCCGTCGCCTGCACTGTGCTGGCGACGCTCGCACCCGAGCCTCGTCTGGCGCTCGCACAGGAGGTCCGATGATCGCCCGCGTCCTGGCGCTCTGCCTGCTCGTGTTGCCCGCGGCCGTGGAAGCGCACCCGCTCGGCAACTTCACTGTCAATCGCTACGCCGCGTTGCGCGTTGCGCCGGATACGGTCAGCGTCCGATACGTAGTCGACATGGCGGAGATACCCGCCTACCAGGAGCAGCGCCGTGTCGACGCCGCGGGCGGGCGCGAGGCGTACCTCGCCCAGGTTGCAGACGAGCTGGCGACCCATCTCGTCCTCACTGTCGACGGGACGCGCGTCGAACTCCTGCCCGTGACCCGCGTCATGGAGCAGGTGGCCGGTGCCGGAGGCCTGCCGACGCTGCGCATCGACCTGACGTACCGTGCGGCCGGACGCGCCGCCGGCGCGCTCGTGCTGCAGGACCGGAACTACGTCGGACGGCCGGGATGGCAGGAGATGGTGGCCGACGGTGGCGAGGGCGTCGCGCTGGCGGAGTCCACCGTGCCGCGTACGGACCAGAGCCAGGCGCTGCGGGCGTACCCCGCCGACCGGCTCCAGAATCCACCGCAGGTGCGCGAGGCGCGCCTCCGGGTGGAGACGGGCAGCGCGAGCGACGCACCCGCCCGCTCGCCGGCTGCGGCGCTCGTGGGCGCCGAACGCTTCAGCGACCGACTGACCCAGCTCGTCGCCACACGCGAGCCGCTCGGCGCGGGCGTGGTGCTCACGTCGTTGCTCATCGCGGCGGCGCTGGGCGCCCTGCACGGACTCAGTCCGGGGCATGGCAAGACCGTCGTCGGCGCCTACCTGGTGGGGGCGCGCGGGACGGCGCGGCACGCGCTCGTGCTCGGGCTGGTGGTCACGGCCACCCACACGCTCGGCGTGTACGCGCTCGGCCTGGTGACCCTGATGGCGTCGCACTACGTGGTGCCGGAGCGGTTGTTCCCGTGGCTCGGCGTCGTGTCCGGCATGCTGGTGGTGGCGATCGGGGCGTCACTGGTGTCGTCCCGGCTGCGGGCCGTGGGCGCGGGCCATGGACACGATCATGGCGACGGCCATCACCATCACCACGGACACGACCATGGACCCCACGGCCATTCCCATCTGCCGCCCGAGGGGGCGCTCGGCTGGCGGGGCCTGGTCGCGCTCGGGGTGTCGGGCGGGCTCCTGCCGTGCCCGTCGGCGCTGGTGGTGATGCTGGGCGCCATCGCGCTCGGACGGGTCGCCTTCGGCCTGCTCCTGATCGTCGCCTTCAGCGCGGGCCTGGCGGCGGTGCTGACGGGGATCGGCCTGGTGCTCGTCTATGCGCGCCGCTTCTTCGAGCGCCTGCCGCTCGACGGGCGTTTCGCACGCTACGTGCCGGTGGCGAGCGCGCTGGTCATCTCGGTCGCGGGCCTCGCCATGGTGGCGCAGGCGCTTGCACAAATCGGCGTTTGATGGAGAGTACGACGATGCCAACCACACCGCTGGCGCTCCTCGGGTTCGGCTTCGTGCTGGGTATCCGGCACGCGCTCGATGCGGATCACCTGGCCGCGATCTCGACCATCTTGAGTCAGCGGCGCGGGCTCTGGCGCTCGTCGCTGGTCGGGGTGGTGTGGGGCCTCGGGCACACGACCGCGCTCCTGCTGATGGCCGTGGCGATGATTGCGTTGCACGCGCAGATTCCGGCGCGTGTGGCGCTGACGCTGGAGCTCGGCGTGGCGGCCATGCTGATCGGGCTCGGCACCAACCTGCTGTGGTCGCTGTGGCGGGGCGGCCAGGTGCACTACCACACGCACGATCACGGCGGGCGGCTGCACGTCCATCCGCACGTGCACGTCCCGGGCCGCCGGCACGAGGCGACCGGGCACCACCACGTGCGCCGGCCGTTTCTGATCGGCCTGGTGCACGGCCTTGCGGGCAGCGCCGGGCTCATGCTGGTGGTGGCGGCGAGCATTCCGTCGCCCACCCTGGCGCTCGCCTACGTGGCGCTGTTCGGCCTCGGCTCCATCGGCGGCATGGCGCTCATGAGCGTGCTTCTGGGAGCACCGCTGGCGCTCATCGGCGAGCGCTTCACGCGCGCCGACGGGGCGGTGCGCGCCTGTGCGGCGGTGGCGAGCGTCGTGGTCGGTGTGCTGCTGGCGTGGGAGATCACGGTGCAGGCCGCCGTCCTGTAGGTCGCCTCCGGGATGGCGGAGTCGGAGACGGCGCTTCTGGTGCGCGTCGCGGGCGCGGAGTCGGAGACGGCGCTTCTGGCGCGCGTCGCGGGTGGTGACGAAGGGGCGCTCGCGGCCTTGTACGATCGCCTGGGTGCGCTCGCCTACGGTCTGGCACTCCGCATCGCCGGCGACCCGGGGGCGGCCGAGGACGCAGTCCAGGAGGCGTTCCTGCGGGTGTGGAACCGCGCCGACCGGTACGACGCCGCCCGCGGCGCGGTGCGGCCGTGGTTCCTCCGCATCGTGCGCAACGTGACCCTCGACCAGCAGCGGGCGCGCGGCGCGCGCCGGCGGGCGGAAACCACTGTCACCACGGACGTGAGCGCGGCGGTCGCATCCGAGGCCCCCGACGACGCCGTAGACCAGAGGAGACGCGCAGCGCGGGTACGGGAGGGGCTGGAGACCCTGCCGCTCGAACAGCGCCGTGCGGTCGAGATTGCGTACTTCGAGGGGCTGTCGCACAGCGAGATCGCGGCCCGGGAACAGATGCCATTGGGGACGGTCAAGACGAGAATTCGCGACGGCGTGCTGCGCTTGCGGGCGTGGTTCGCCGGAGAGGACCCGCGTGCGTGAGGACGTGACCATCGGCGTCGACGAGCGTGCGCTCGACGATGCGGCCCTGGAAGCGCTGGCCGAGGCGTACGCCACGTCGCCCCGGCCGGGGCTGCGCGCGCGTCTCCTGCTGCAGGCGCGGCGCGACGCCGCGGCGCGGGCCCGTAGCGGCGCGGTCCGGCGCTGGCGGCTCACGGGCGCGCTCGCCGCGACGGTGGCGCTCGCCATGGGCGGGCTCCTGGCGCGCGAGGTGACGCGCGGGGGCACCCGCGAAACCGAGCTGGCCGCGCTGATGGAGCAGAGTCAGCAACTGGTGGTCCGCCTGGAGGAGCAGCAGCGCACGCTCGCCGGCCTGCGCGAAGCGCTGGCAGTGCAGGCGCACGTGGTCCGCGTCCTCTCCGGGCCGCGGACGATCACCGCAGCGCTGGCACCGACGGCCGAGGGGCGCGGCAGCGGCCGTGTCCTGGTGGACGCCGCCAGCGGCGAGACCGCCGTGGTGCTCGCCGGCTTCGGCCCCGCGCCCGCCGGCAAGGTCTACGAGCTGTGGGCCATCCGCGGCGACCGTCCGCCGGAGCCGGCGGGACTCTTCCCCGGCGGCGCAGAGCCGTCGGTGGCGGCGCGCGCGGACACGGTGCCGCGACCCGGCGAGGTCACGGCGTTCGCGGTGTCGATCGAGCCCGAGGGCGGGTCGACGGCGCCGACGGGGCCGATCGTGCTGGCGGGGGCGGTGGCGAGCTGAGGGGGCGGTTGGGGCGCGGAGCCCGTGCGTATGCGGGAGAGCCAGTTGGAAGACGACCGTCTACGCCAGGTCGTCGAGCAGCGCCTTGGCGTCCTGCAGGTCGCGCGTGTCGACGCCCTCGGTGAACCAGCCGTAGATCTCGGCGAGCAGCGTGCGCGCCGCGTCGCGGTGGCCCTGGTGGTCGAGCAGCCCTCTCGTGAGCCTCAACTGGCGGGGCCACCGTATACACGGTGGCGCCCCCATCTTCGAGGTCTCAACGAGGGCGTCTCGTCGCATCCGGGGCGGCCGGCCTCGAGTTGACCTCGCGCGAGCGGAAGTGCTGCGGCTGAGCTCCGTGGCGAAAGCCGCCGTGTGGCGTATCTCTATCGCAGGTCGCGCAGGCGGACGCGCCTACATCTGCGCCAACAGCGCCTTGGCGTCTTTGAGATCGCGCGTGGTGAAGCCTTCGGTGAACCAGGCGTAGAGCGGGGCGAGGAGGGCGCGGGCGGCGGCGCGCTTGCCCTGGCGCTGCCAGAGCCGCGCCAGGCTGGTGGGGCGGCGCGCAGCTCGAACGTCTTGGCCTCCTGCCGCCGGGCGATCTCCAGGGACTGGCCGAAGAGCGCCTCCGCCTCCTCGACCGCAGTGCCGTCCCTGTCGAGGAGAATCTCGGCCCGCAGCCGGTGGAGCTCGGCGTCGTAGTGGTGCTCTCCCTGTTGCTCGCCTTGCGCGATGCCGGCTCCGAGAGTGCCCAGGGCCTCGTCGTGGCGCCCAACCTTCCGGAGGCCCTGGGCGAGAATGCAGAGGATCCCAGTTGCTCCGCCCCCGCTCCCGATCGCAGCCAGCTCGAGAAGCGCCTGCTGCATCTCCGCGAGGCCCGCCTCGGCCTCTCCCAATTCGACTCGCGCCCAACCTCGCACAAGCCTTCCCATTTCCAGGTATACCGGAAACCCGAGCTGCTCGGCGAGGCCCACGACTTCTTCGGCGCGTTCCCGCCCCCGATCGAACTCGCCGCGATCGACGTGGACACCCCCGGCCATGGTGAGCGCGTGCGCCAAGGTGAGCGGATGCTCCACGCGCTTCGCCAACGCTACCGCCGCCTCGCTCGCAGCCAGCGCCCGGTCGGGATGGCCACGGGACACGTGACACTCGGCCGCATGCGAGTGGGCGAAGACGTTACGATCGATGGTCATCCTGTGCGCGCTGGGATTGTACAATCGGATGCTCTGCTCGAAATGGTGCAGCGCCCGCGAAACGTGGCCCTGGTAGAGCAACGGCATGCCGACTATGTCGTGAGCCGAGAGGAGGTCGAACGCGTCTCCCCTGCGCTCGGCTACTGCCAAAGCCTGCTGCGCGACGGCGGCCGTGGTCGCGAGGTCACCCTTCGTGAGGTGGGCGGCCGCCACTTCCACGAGCACGCGGGGCAGCTCGGGTGACTCGCCGATCTGGGACGCCAGCTCGCGCGCACGTTCGTAGGTCTGCACGTTCTCTGGATGCGACCACCCCCGGGCCGCGGCGAGCGGCGCCCCGATCGCCATCTGCAACCCGAGCTCCATCTGATGGCGCTCGCGCGTCTCCGGCAGCGTCCCGACGAGATCGAGGGCGCGCCGCAGATGGCCGATGGCCTCCTCGTACGCCGACCGCCGCGTCGCCCGCTCGCCCGCTGGTAGTGTGCGATCGCTTGCGCGGCCAACCCCGCTTGGTCGTAGTGCCGCGCGACCACCTCGGGCTCGGCCGCGACGCGCTCGGGGAAGCGTTCCTCCAGCACCTGGGCGACGCGCGCGTGCAGCGGCTGGCGCGTGCGCTTGAGCAACGACTGGTACGCCGTCTCCTGGATCAGCGCGTGCTTGAAGGTGTACGTGGCCGCGGGCGGCTCCCCGCGCGCGAAGAGGATCTCCGCGTCGACCAGGCGCCCGAGCCCGTGGCGGAGCACGGCCTCGTCCATGCCCCCCATCGCCGCCAGCAGCGGATACCCGAAATCCCGTCACCGCCGCCCGCTGCGCTACCTCCTTCGCCGTCGAGAGCCGGTCGAGCCGCGCCATCAGGGAGTAGGCGAGGCTGGTCGGAATGGCCTCCACGCCGTGCGCCGCTCCGGGCTCCATCACCGCCTTGGTCAGCTCCTCGACGTAGAGCGGCACGCCGTCGGCGCGGGCGACGAGGGCATCGCTGGATCGGAGTTCCCGGCCGAGGCGCTCGGCGTCAGCTCGTTCGGCGGCACACCGAGGCGCCGGACCCCGCCGTCACGCGGCGTGTAGTCCATGCCCTCGCCGTTCGGCAGGGAGCCGCGCGCACGCGCAGCGGCGTGATCGCCGCGGGGCGATGTCCTTGCCGGCATGCATCCATACTGGTATGCCTTCACGTATGGACGCCGTCCGCAAGAAGACCCTCAACCTCGATGGAGCCCGACTCAAGCGCGTGCGGCGCATTCTGGCGCAACCGACTGATACGGCGACGATCCACGCGGCCCTCGACTGGGTGATACAGGGCCAAGAGATGGTCGACGACATGCTGGCAGTAGCAGGTAAGGGGAAAGGGTTGTTTCGGTCCGTGGTCATGGATCGGGCTTCACGACGGCGCGCATAGGAGTGCCGTTCCTCTTCGATACTTCCGCGTATATGCGCGTCCTGCTCGACGTTGGCTTCGCCCGGGCGGCAGAGTCGGGCCTCCGAAGGCTCGCCCCGACGATGTACTTGTCGTCCGTAGTGCGGGCGGAGCTGACGCAGGGGGCGCGAGGCCCCGCGGGACGAGCGCTCGTGGATGTGCTCGTGCGACGACTCGAACGCGTTGGGCGAACGGTGCATCCGAGCCACGACGATTGGCGTCGGGCCGCGACCTGGCAGTCGGCGCTGTGGGACGATGCTCCGCACCTTCGCTCCAAGCGGCTGCTCCACGACCTCCTGATCGCGATCGCCGCGCGGCGGATTGGCGCCCACATTGTGACGGACAACGAGCGAGACTTTGCGATCATCGACCGCTGGCTTAGAACGAAGCGGATTGGCACCGATGACGTGCTGGGCATGTGACGCTGGCGATCAACACTCAGATGCGCGACGTGCCGGGCGCGTCCGTCATGCGGAGCGGCTGGTGACAAGCAACTCTCGGCCGAGTCGCTCGGCGCGGTCGGTGGCGCCGATGGCGCGGTAGAGGTCGACGGCCTTCTGCAGCAAGCGATGGAAACGGTCACTCCGTCATGAATCGGGACGGATTCGGACATGGCGCGGCGCGTCAGGTTGATCCGTCGCGAGCCAGCACCTACCGTCCGCTCACGCCGGAGGCTTGCCGGTCGCGCCCTAGCTCACCCCACCGCATCGCTCGCGTCCGAATTTGCCGTTCGCGAGCTGACGACGTTTACACCCACGCCAGACGGTACGACATACTCCCCCTATGTCATGTCCCACGTGTCACTGTATTGCGACCGTCCCCTCATGCTGATACGAGCTCATCATGCGTACACGGGTCACGGACCGGGGACAGGTGTCCATCCCGTCCGCCGTCCGACGGCGTCTGGGTATCCGGCCCCGCTCGGTCGTGGAGTGGGAGGTCGAAGGCAACACGGCGCGCGTGATTCCCATCCCCAGCGACCCGGTTGCCGCGCTGCGAGGCTCTGGAAAGCCGGGGGCGGTCGCGCGCCTGCTGGCAGACCGCACGCGCGATCGTCGGCGCGAGCGGCACTAGATGCCGGGCGGATCGTCACGCGGATCTCGCGGCCCGCGTGCCGGACGTGACGCACCTGTGCGGCGTTTCGTCCTCGACACGTCGGCCGTCCTGGCGCTGCGGGGGGACGAGCCGGGTGCGACACGGGTGGAGAGCTTGCTACGCGCCGCGACAGACGCGCCGGGCAGTGTCCTGCTCTCGTTCATGACCCGAATGGAGATTCTCTACCGGGTGACGGCAGAAGAGGATGCCGACGCGGCTGCCGCAGCGATCCGCCTGCTCGATGCGACCGGCTGCGAATGGGTTTCCTGCGAGCCGGGGGTGCTCTCCGAGGCCGCACGGATCAAGGCACGCGGGGGCCTGTCGGTTGCGGACGCATGGATCGCGGCGACCGCGCGGGTTCGCGGGGCGACCCTGGTGCACACGAATCCGGAGTTTGTGCGTGTTCCGGACCTACGCCAGGAACGACTGCCGCGCTGAGTCCGGGCCGCGGCCGCCGAGCTACCACCGCGCCCGATGCTCCTCCGCCCACCCGAGGAGCCCGTCGAGCGCGATGCGCTCGCCATCGTCGGTCACCACCGTGCCGTGGAAGCGGCCGAGCGCCCAGTGGAGGTCGGTGCCGAAGACGACCAGCTCCGTCTGCTCGTGCTCAACCAGCATCGGCACGAACGCGAGATCGACGCGCCCGCTCTCCGGCGCTTGGATGCGCCACGGGCGGCGGAAGTTGCTGCGGTCGTACGTCCACACCAGCTCCTCGCCGATCTTGTGCAGCCGGCCGTCGATGCAGAGCGCGTTCTCGGTCATGCCGGTGCCGTCGGTCCACCGGCCGCCCAGGTTGAGGCCGATGACGTGCTCGCCCTGGCGGCCGGACGCGGCCGCCCAGTTCCAGACCGTGCGGTAGGGCCAGACGCCGCGGCCGAAGTCGAGGA
>CAZUDO010000062.1:0-40571 GCA_964618895.1 uncultured Binatia bacterium (SeqCode) | reverse complement strand
CCGTCCTTTCGAGCGCGCCCTCTACCTCATCGGACACGACTGCGGCAGCGCCGGCTCCGTGATGGCCTCGCGGCTCTTCCCCATCATTCAGCCGGTCCGAAAAGGACCCTCAGGAAGGGAACCAGCGTGAGCGGCTACAGTCTGAGCCTCTCCCCCCACGTCGCCTGGGCGGGGATGCGCGAGCGCAGTACGCGCATATGGGTGCTCGGGCGCGACGCCGAATTTCAGAATCTCGCGGGGGGCCGACAACGTACGTGCTCGCCGCGCCCCCGACCGGCGTCCCGTGAATCGCTGCGCCGCGGCGGCCGCTTCGGTCAGCAGGGGCGCAGTCTCCGCCTCGGGGGTTAGGGCGGGACCCTGTTACAGTAAGCGACTACGGGCAATTTTCAATACGGAGTATCGTCGTAGCAGTACCCGAGCCCCAACGTGGGATTGGCGCGTCCTTCGTAGTCGATCACGTCCTTCACCTTGGGCCTCTGGCCGGGGCCGAGCTTGCTCCCGGCTGGAGAAGGCGGCATCCCGATCGGCCCGCCCGGGGCAGTGGTGGGCCAGCCGTCGGGGAACGCCGGACACTCGGGGGTCGCGTCCTTCAGGGTGGTGCACTGGCGGGAGGTCTTGTTCGAGCAGCACGGGGGCGTGGTGGCGCCGCACCCCGTGTTGGTGCAGTTGCCATTGGCACTATTTTCGTTGTTCCAGGGCCACAGCGTCTCGTCGAGGTAGGCCATCTTGGTCACGTTCTTGGAGGCGTTGAATACCCCCTGCGGACTGTACGCGGTGTCCGTGCCGAACGCCCGCTTGCTCGGGTGGCTCGCCTGCCAGCGGGCCCAGATCCGGTCGTGGTTGCAGTGGAACAGGAAGAAGACTGGATCAATGACGGTCGTCCGCATGGAGAAGTTCACGCCCCCCACCCAGCTGTGCTGAAGGTCGTGGATCTTCTTTTCGAGAACGTATCGCATGGTGACGTAGGTCTTCTCTTTGACGACATCGGCCGAAGGGGACAGCTGACGTCCTCCTGAGTTATTGTCGGAAGGTGGCACAGTCGGTTTAGCGGTGGGGTTACCCTTGAAAGCATGCACCTTGCGCGTAACCGCGGTCAGCGTTCCGTTCACCTTGATCTTCCACTTCGTCTCGTCGAACACGCCGTTCACCTTGCCGATGCACGTTCCGCCACCAGTGGTACATGCCGCCAGGGTCGCGGCAGTGTTGCAGAGGCTTCCGTTCTGCGTACCGCCCATGCAGATTCCGACGGAGCCCATGAAATCATCTTTGAACAGTACCTCCGGTACCTCCGTGTCCGCGTCCCAGTAGGGGATCGTCACGGCGGGATTCTCGGCCTGGAGCTTCCGCTCGAAATCGAGGAGCTGCGCGCGGTGCCAGGTGATGAACGCGGGGTTCCTGTGGATGAATTGGTCGAAGAACTCCGCCCCCCGACCCAGGAGGTACGTGAAGGCGTCGTGGTGCATGTCTTGCAGCGACTGGAACTTGCCCGCCTTCTCGACGGCCTTGAGCGTCTCCACGTAGCGCTCTCGCTCGTCGTGGCACGTTCCGCCACCAGCGGTGCATGCCGCCAGGGTCACGGCGGTGTTGCACTTCTCCCCGTTCTGCGCGCCGCCTACGCAGTTGCTCATGTTGGCCACGCTCTTGCGGACTCGAACCATGACGTCATGCCCCTTCAGCAGGGTCCCGTCCGCCGCGCCCTCGCGGACCTCAATGGTGGTGTCGCGGCCCTTCAGGCCGTTGAGGCCGTCGCTGGGCTTGCCGAACTTGCCCGCCACGACGAAGGCAACCCACGCCTCGGTCTTGGGAAGCGTTAACGTGATCGTCGGGCTCGTCGCCGTCGTGTTCGCAGGCCAGCCGGTCGGCCACTGGTCCGGCGGATTCCCGTAGGTCGAGAACAGCACTTCGCCGCGCCCGCCGTTACCGTTCGCCGCCGCATTCTTCAGCACGACCGTCAGGTCGCTGTTCGGCTCCCGGTCGCGGACGCGGATGCGGGCGATCGTGGGGCTCCACGTCAGGTAATCGTCGATCGCGTCCTTCGTAGCGTTGACCTCGATGTCGATGGTTCCGACGAAAGGGAAGCATTCCTGCGCCGAAAGGGCCGCGCAGGTGGCGTCCCAGGTGGTCGTACAGCACGATGGGCGGAGCGTGCACACCTGCTCGCAACAGCCCGTCTGGTTGCAGCCGGGATTCGCGTGGGTGCTGAAGCAGCCGCCCGGTGCCGGGCAGACCGGCGCCCCGCATTGCGAGCACGCCTGGGCGGCGAGCGTGGTGCACGCGTCGTCCCACTCGTCGCCGCAACAGGACGAGTCGAGGTCGCAGACCGTCTGGCAACAGGAGGTCCCGCTGCAGCCGCTCGATCCGTGCTCGGCGCAGCAGTCCCCGACGAACGCGCCGCACGCGCTGCCGGGACAGCTGCCGCAGAGGACTGCGGCCTCTTCCGCGCAGGTGGTATCCCAGCCGAACCAGCAGCAGCGCGGATCCGATTCGCAGACCATCTCACAACAGGCCTGGTCTGCGCAGGCAGGCGAGTCATGCTCCGCGCAGCAGCTCTCGGTCCCTATGGTGCAAGTCGGAGGCAACCGGGTGCAGTCCGATGCGCACGAGACCCCGTCCGGAGGGTCGCAGTCCTCCCCCGCCTCGACGACGCCGTTGCCGCACACGTCGGGCGTTCCTCCGCAGGTCGTGCACAGGGCGGCGGCGATCCGCACGCATTCTCCACCCCACGAGACACTGCCACACATGTGCTCCTGCTCGGAGACCCTGTGGCAGCACTCCCGATCGGTGCAGCCCAGACCGTCATGTGCTTCGCAGCAGTCTCCCGAGTCACCTCCGGAAATCGGACAGTGCACCTCCACGCAGCCCGCTTCTGCGGTCGGCACAGTGAGGATGCTCGCTACGCGAAAGACTTCATCGTGCGGGGACGTGGGCGGCTTGTTCAGAACTCGGCCCCCAGCCTCTTCGCCAAACATCACACAGTACGAATCGCCGTTGTTGATGGTGAGCGTCGCTCCCCCATCGGTGCCGGGGTCCGGCGGGACGATGTTGATGTGCGGCTGCGGGCCGGGACCATTCGCCCCGACGAGGATCAGCTTCACGACGAACCGCCCGGTCGGTGTCTTCTTGATGACGGCCCTCCGGACCGGCCCGTGGGTGCCCGGGGCCCGATCGGCGTAGCCATAACCGACGAGCGGCTTGGAGACGTCGGTTGGGATGCGCTTCCACCCGGACGCTGGCATCGAATATATCTCGGACTGGTTGGCAGGCCCGTTGTTGGCGACGATCTCCACGAAGGCGCCACCCCCCAATCCGGCGGTGGGATCACCGACGATTGTGTCTCCATCCCCGGGAGCCAACTCCTTCCCCACGACGACGATCCGGCGCCGCAAGGGATCGATGCCGGATGTCGGGTCCTTCACCAGGAAGAGCTTCCCCAAGACCATCTGGTGGTTCGCGCTCGAAGGTGCAGAGCCACTCAGGGTGAGTGCGAGCTGCAGCAGGATTACCTTCACGAATCGCCGCATGGGACTCCCTCCTTCGGCATGCGCCGCGGGCGCTGCCCAACTCTCGTGGGTGAATGAGTGAAGCATCGGTCGAATGCACTCGCGCTGTCAAGCATTATGTTTCTTTTCTGTGGGGGGAGCCTCTCACGATTCGAGCATCGCCAGCGCCTCGATCACGATTATTGGCACAGAGGGTGGCGTCAACAGCAGCGGTGCCCTCCTTGCCCAGCGGATAGGTAAGGCAGGGAGAAAGCCGGGAGGGCGACACGACGCTTGGGCTAGGTGAAGCGCCGCTGCGTCCGCCGGAGCCTCGCGATCCGGATCCCCATCACGGCCTGGGGGAGCACGGGGCGAGCGACGCGGACAGCCCCGTGAGCCTCCGAACGCTCCCGATCAGTACGGCTCGTCCAGGAAGGCGCCGCTCGGGGAAGAGGCGCAGAACGCGAGCTCGGTCTGGGTATCGACGATCCCCTGAAAAGTCGACTTGATCAGCGCCGCGTCGAGGCAGGATGGGCATCCGGACTGCGAGGCGATCTTCACGTCGAACTCCGTCGCGGCGTTCGCCTCGCACGTCGCCTGCTCGGCATCGGTCAACTTGCCGCGCGCCCGCAGCCGGCGGCACTTGATCACGCGTGCCACGAGCTTCGCCGTCGCGGTGGACGTGGCGTGCTCACAGGCTGCGTTCAGGGGCGGTGGCACGTAGCCCGTGTCGTCGCCGCCCAGGGGGTCGGTGCCAGCGCAGTAGATGAGGTGGGCGTTGGCGTCCAGGAGCGACTGCGCCTGCGTCTTGATCGTCGTCAGGTTCGCCGTCACGCACGGCGGGCAGCCTGTCAGGCGTGCGACCCGCGTGTCGAACGCCGTCAAAGCGTCGGTTTCGCAGGCCTCGTCGTCGGCGAGCTGCTCTTGCGCGAGGAGCCGGTGGCACTTCACGATGCTGGTCAGGAGCTTGTCGGTCGCGGCAGCGAGCTTCGCTTCGCAAATCTCGATCGTCCGCGTCGGGGGGATGCATCCCCCACCACCCCCGCCGAAGTCGTTGCAGGCTGTCTCGATGTCGCATCCGCCCGCGGCGGGGGTCTCGCAGCACACGAGCACCTTCTCGACGTGCGCCTTGTAGCTGAGGTCCCACTGCGCCTCGGTGTCGGGAACAAGTCGTCCCGCGACGCGTTCCGGCATCCATCCGGCCTTTTCCCAGGTCTTGCCGTACTTGCTGATGCTGGGTGGAAAATTGTCGTGCGCTGGACCGCCACGCGTCGTCCAGTGAAGCCAACGCCGGCACGTCCCTTCGCCGAGCGGCGCGACGCCGATTCCGACGAGCGGCGTGACGCTGACTTCCCGGACCGAGATGCGATGACAGGACGTGCACGCGGCCTGTTGTCGCCCTGTCGAATCCATGCCGGGTGCAACGTTCACGTCGCTCACGAACTTGAGCTTCCACCCCGCGTTCTTGAACTGGTCGCCGGGAATCGCATACATCTCGTCGTCGGCCGGCACCACGTTGGCCTGTCTCATCCAGTAGCTGTTCATCCATGGGCCGTTGTCATGACAGCCGGCGCACTTGACGGTGGCGGTCCTCTGCGGGGTGAACCAGAAGTCGTGCTTGTTGTCGACTGCCACCTTCGTGTCCTTGTGTGGATAGAGGACCTTCGTGCCGTCGAGGTTGCGGGTGCCGGTGGGGGCCTGGAACCAGCAGGTCCGTCCGTTGCCGGGGTTGTGCATGATCAGGGCGACGTCGTCGAAGGTCGTGTCGCCGTCGTCGCCGAACTGCGTCTTGTGGCGGCAGAGCAGGACGGCGTTCACCTTGAGCTTGTCGTCTTTCTTGATCTCGATCCGCTGCACGTACGTGTTGCCGTAGCATTGGTTGTTGTTGTTGTCGAGCCAGGCGGGACGGTCGCAGGCGGGAGGAAACGCGGGGCGCGGAAGCGCCGCGGAGCCGGGCCAGGGTACGGTGGCCGCGTCGGCCGCGTGTGTCCCCGCCCAGGCGACGAGGTCACAGCTCGGGGTGCAGTCAGCGCGTACCGTGTTGGCGGCATCGTCGTCCGGTCCGGTCCCGTCGCCCTTTCTGGTCCACGTGGTCGACAGCTTGACGGCGGTGGGCGTGCCGCCCGTCCCGTCGCTCTTGCACTGGAGGAAAGCCCGGTTGCCGTTGGCCTTCTCGAAGAGCCCGGCGGAGATGTCGAGCTCCTTGTAGCAGGCCTTCGCATACTTGGAGACGCTGTCGGGAGAGTCGATGTCTGCCGACCAGCTCCGCCCGGGTGCGATCGCGACCAGCGCAAGGCCAGCCAGGAGCCGCGGGAGCGTTTGCGCCAGGGAAACCCGAAGGACCTTCACCGACCACCTTCCACAGGCCGTCATGTGCCCTCCTTTGCTCTCCTCGCGACGTTGCCGGCTCGGCGTGTCGGGGAGCAGCCCAAAGCAGCCTTGCTAACGGGCTTCGTGTTATCCTTCCTTGCGGCAACCTGATTGCTGTAGGGCGAGTATCGATCCCATGGATGCGCGCTGTCAATCATTTTCTCTTCGAGGCCGCGGATGTCCGGGGGGCGAACCGCGACAACCTGACCATCGGTTAGTGATCCGATCGACCCCTGCCGCCCATCCGACGCAGCGCGTTGCCGACGGGCAGCCTGACGCCCAAGCGGTCCCCTGCCCCCCTTGCACTCGGGGATGCGACGCAGGCGACGATAGCGACGCAGCTATCCGACGCAGACCGCGCAGGGGCCGACCGGTATCGCGGGCTGTCGTGTCCATCCCGCGCCGGGCACCGATTGCCAGCACTTGCCGTCGGACGCGAACTCGAAGCTGCTCGACATGCTCCACTGGTAGACGGCCCCCGAATACATCATCGCGAATCCAGCTGGGCATGTGGCCGTGCCGTAGACGGTGAAGACCGTAGTGCCACCGGTCGTCGGATTCGTCACCTCGACCTTTCCAGGGAGGGAACCGAACACGACGTTGCCGGCTTCATCGACAAGAGCGGCGGGCCTGATCTTGTTGACCAGGGGAGGAAGTCGGGACGACACGTTCAGCGAGAGCGCCCACGCCACGACTGGGAGCAGGGCCAGCCCTACCAACACCACCAGCAACTTCTGCATGCGTCACCTCCGCGTGATCGCGGTCACTCTCACGGGCCTTCGATGTGGAAGGGTGGCACGAGGCCGAGGGTCGTGAGGTCGAACGTCACGACAGGCGCAAGGCCCGTCTGGAACGTATTGAAGTACGGGCGGCAACAGCCGCCCGGGATTATCGTACCGCTGTACCCCGAACAGAACGGCGCGAAGTTCGGGTTCGGGACGAGTTGGGATGTTGACGAGGGCACCGTTGCCGGGCCTTGGACATGGTACATGACGGTTCCGAAGATGGCAGAGGAGAAGACGTACTGGTCCGTCGTGCCGAAGTTCACCGGGAAGAGCGGTGTCCCCGAGCAGTCGGGCGTCACGTAGTACGTGTCGAACGTCCCGAAGATGCTGGTCCCGCGTTGGATGAAGCCGCTCGGGTTCAGGTCGAGTCGAACAAGGTTACCACCGAGACGCCGTACGCCGGCGCTTCCGCCGCCGAAGTCGGCCATCCCGACGAACATCCCGCTGGCGTCCTTCCAGACGAGCGCCGGTCCGCGTTCGCCCGACTGCCCGGGTGGCCCCTGCAACCCCAGCGAGCCGGGATCGAGCTGCACCTCATTCGTCTTGCACGTCTCGCGCACACGCACGGTGGGGATCCGACGGCCGCCGTAAGTGCTTGAACTACTGAGTGGCCAGGGGCGGAGTTGAACCGCCGACACCGTGATTTTCAGTCACGTGCTCTACCAACTGAGCTACCTGGCCGTGCGTGCGACCCGACCCCTTAGCGGCTCGCCTTCCGGCGGTCAACCGAGCCCCGCGCCACACCCCGAAACGCGGCGCGGGCCGCCGGGCCTCTCGGCCGGGCGACCCGCGTCGTCGGTCAGTGCGGAACGGCCACCGCCATCACGGCGGCGGCGGGGTCGAGGTGCACAGCAGCTTCACGCCGGGGACCTTTTCCACGCACGTGATGATCGTGGTCGCGCAGTCGTCGCCAATGCGGATCGACATGCGGAGCCGGATCGGCGGCGCGCCGAGCGCGGTCAGGCTGATCGGGATGCCGACATTCTTGCCGTCGACGGTGTGCTTGATCTTGTTGTAGAGGAGCTGGAACGTTCCCTTGCGCCAGCCCACCGCGCCGGCCACGTCGGCCTCCTTGTCGAGGAACTTCCACGAGGTCTTGGCCGGCGGGGCGCCGAGCTGCACGAACCGCCCGGGGCTGAGGGTCGCGGAGTACAGGGGCGCCGGGCCGTCCTGACTGAAGAAGACGGTCGCGGTCTCGGTGTCGGCATCGATCGACACGGCATCCGGGAAGTTGAAGTCGCCGCGCGACTTCCACTTGTCGTACGCGTTCCCGGGGACGGAGGGCGAATTGGTGAACACCGCGCTCTTCACGAACAGCGGCATGACGTGGCGACCGGACAGATCGTCACAGCCCAGCAGGGGAACACCGGCGGTGGAGAAGATGCAGTCGTTGTCGCACAGGTCGTCGACGACGCCGTTGCCGTCGTCGCACTGCTCGTCGCCCTCGCGAATGCCGTTGCCGCAACACCCCTGACCCGACGGGCAGTCGCCGGCGTCGTCACATGCGGTGCTGCTCCCGGTGCATTGACCGGCGACTTCGCACGCGGCCGTGCACGGTTGACCGGGCTGGCCGTTCAGGCCGAAGCCCAGATCGCAGGCCTCCGACGGGGCGTCTTTCACCCCGTCGCCGCAGAAGCAGCTGACCGTCCGGGTGGGACAGTAGTCGCACGCGTCGCCCAGAGCGTCGCCGTCCTGGTTCATCTGGTCGGGGTTGAACGCGGTCGGGCAGTTGTCCTGGCCGCACACCTGGGCGCCGTAGGCGGAGTCGCCGTAGCCGTCCGCGTCCACATCGGTGCATGGATCGCACGCGTTGCCGACGCCGTCGCCATCGCTGTCGAGCTGGCTCGGATTGACGACCGACGGGCAGTTGTCGTCGGGGCAGGTGTTGAGCGGGAAGCCGGGGTCGCCGTAGCCGTCGCCGTCGGTGTCGGTGCACGCGTCGCACGCGTCGCCGATGCCGTTGTTGTCGGTGTCCTCCTGGCCGGGGTTGGCCACGTCGGGACAGTTGTCGAGGCCGTCGAAGTCGCCGTCGTCGTCGCGGTCGGGAATCGCCGACACCGCGTTGATGGTCTCGCTGTCGAGACCGGCCCCGCCCACACCGCCCCCGTCGAAGTAGATCGAGACCGTGCCGGAGGGCGTGGCGCCGAACGTGCCGGTATAGAGCAGGAGATCGCGGTTCCCCTCGTGCACCGGCAGCGTAGCCGCAGCCGCGGTGCGGAACAGCATCTGATTGGACGCCAGCAGCTCGACCGCGTCGAGCGAGTCGGTGAAGCTGCCGAATGCGCCGCCGTTGATGGCGCTGGCGTCGAGGTAGAGCGAGTAGAGGCAGGAGATGATCGCGCCGCCCGAACTCCACGCCGTCGGGTGGCACTTGACGATGTCCTCGTCGCCGAAGGTAACGCTGCCCAAGGGGTCCCCAGTGGGGAGCGACAGGAGCACGTCGCAGTCGATCGGGTCGTTGTTCTCGCACGTCCCGTCGGCGAGGATCTCGACCGCCGTCCACGCGCGCGCGTCGGAGGCAGCCTTCACCAGGTTGCCGTCCAGGAAGAGCTTCCACTGCCCCGAGGTGTACGGGAAGGTGGACGGATCGTCCGGGATGAAGCGGGCAAGGTCCTTCCTGGTGAGGTTCTGGATGTCCGGGATGGTGCCGTCGGCGTTGACGCGCATCACCAGGCTGCCGTCGGGCAGCATGTCGACGGCGACGACGTTCGAATTCAGGCCCGCCGCGCTGCCGTCGAACAGCAGGCTCCAGTTGCAGGTGGTCGAGCCGGAGCCGGTCGAGGTCAGGTCACAGCGCAGCAGGTCCTCGTTCTCGACCGTCACGCTTCCGACGACGCCCGCGCTCGCGATCGCGATCACGAGGTCTGGCAGTGCGTGCGCCGGTCGCGGTACGGCGATCGCCAAGGTCGCAGCCAGCATCCCCATCCCGATCACTCTGGCCGTCGGCCGAGCCTTCGAGCGAACCACATCGTGTCCCTTCATGACCATCCCCCTTCGCAACAGGGCGGCTATCTGCGACGATGAAAACGATACGACCGGCGCGTGGACGCACCGGGACTAACGTCGGATAGACCTTTGGGCTAGGCCTTGTCAACGAAAAATTTGCGCTTTGCGCGGTCTCCCGCGCGACCAGAATCGCCTTGACCTCCCCCTGGCCCGAGCGGATACTCCGGCGCGGGGAGCACGCCCAGTGAACCACTCCCGGAATCACCAGCCCGTATGCGGGTTCTGCGAGGGCAGCGGGCTCTGGAGCGACCCTGATGTGGACCCCGGCGCCCCCGACCCCTGCCCCCTGTGCGACGGGACGGGCCTGGCACCGGCGAGTCATCCGCCCCTTGGGCCGAATGCCACCGCTACCGCCGAGGCTCCGCTCACCCTCCCCCGGCTGCTGGGCGTCCTGCCCGGGATGAGCCAGCCCGATCGGCAGCGCCTCTACGAAGAGTTGCACGCGCTCTACGACTGCCGCATCTACCGCCGCTGAGGGCTCTTCAGGCGCCGCACCGAGCCCGTGCCCGACACGGTGACCGGCGCGCTCACGTACTGGGTGCCCACCTGCACACTGACCGTGACCGTGCCCTGCAGGGCGCTCAGATCGAGGCCCTGCGCCTTCACGCTGAGAGCGCCGCGCTTGGTGAGGGCGATGGTGCCCCCCAGGACGGACTTGGCGGTAGCGTCGCCCTTCCGGCCGAGGACGACGTCCAGGTCGATCTTGTCGAACTTCCCGCAATCGCTGGCGTCCTTGCACCCGAGGTCGCGCGGCAAACGACACGTGCCGGTCTCGGCGCCTTTCTTCTTCACGCACGTGTCGTCGCGCTGCGCGGAGATGCGACTGCCCTTGACGCGGAACTCCCCGGCGCGCACCAGCAGCAGCGCGAGATGCCGCTCGGGCGTGGCAATCTGCACGAACACGTCGGCGGTCCCGTCCACGGGGAGCGGCGTCTTCCCGGCCGCCAGCTTGGCCTTCAGCACCAGCGTGTCCCCCTTGTCCCCGTCCGCGAGCGATGCCGCCACGCGGGCGACCCCGGCCACTTTCGTGAGCTGCGGCGCCTTCGGCAGGTCGCTCTGCGCAGGGATGGGGTTCAGCTGACACGTGAACCGCATCCCAGTGACCACGGTCGTGACGACCGGCACCTTCGTGGCCGTCACATGACCTTCCAGGGTCAGCAGGCCGGTGGAGAAGTCGAGTGGGACCCCCTCTGTCTGAACCACGCCGTTGAGGACCGTTTCCCCGAGTCCGGTGCTCAGCGTCGGGGCGATCGGCACGATCGCATCGGGCGCGATCGCCGTCTGGAAGACGGCCTCGAAGTCCGGCAGCGTGACGTTTCCGCCGGCATCGATCGTGCCGCGGATGACCGCCGGCACGCTGAGGGTGGTGTCGACCTCATCGGTGCCGATCTTGCCGGTGACCGAGCCGAACAGGGTGAGCGTGTTGCTGACACCGCTGATCGAGAACGTCCCGGTCTCGAACCGCGTCCGGTCGAACGCGATCGTCCCCGCTTGGGCGTCGATCTCGACCGGCAGGGCGAGTCCAGACACGCCCGCGATGGGGAACTTCGGCCGGCTGTCGGGGGAGATGTCTTGCCCCTGGACCCCACCGTACAACGTGTTGAAGAAATTCTTCACCACGCACGTTCCTGCCACCGGGGCCGCCACCGCGAACCGCGCCGTCGTCACCAGCCCCACCAGCACGAGCATCACCGAATGCCGCTTCGTCATGGATCGCTCCCTGAGGCCGGCGTCAGTCCCGCCGGGTGAGTTTGAAGACGCGCTTCTTGCCGACCAGGTTCCGCCCGCGCGCGAACGTCGCCTGGCCGATCTCGACGCCTACGCGCAGGTCGCGGCTGCGCGGATCGCCGCGCTCCGTGTTGAGGGCGGTCAGGTCGAGCTTCTTCCCCTTGACGCTCAGGCGGAACTCGCCGCTGCCGGTCTGCTTGAGACCGACCACCACCACGCCCCCGCCCGCCGTCGACCGCCCGCCGAACCGGCGGCCGCGGCCGCGGAGCGTCACCGGGCGGCTGAATATCTCGAGCGCCGGGCCGGCGGGGGTGGCGAGCGACAGGACGAGTCCCTGTACCGGGTCGACCGCGGACTGGGCCGTGAGCCGGCCCCGGAGCGCAAAGCTGTCGCGGCCACCGGCCCGCGCCGCACCCGACCGCCGGCGCGGCTTGCCGAACTTGACCATCAACCGAGAGAGCGTCATCGCCCCGGAGGTGAGGACGCGCTCGTTGGTGCCGACGATGGTGCCGAGGGTGAGCGCGTTCTGGAACGCCACCAGGTCGTTCAGCTGCTGCGGCGTGAGGATGTCGGTCACGCCGTGACGATTGCGGATGTTGCGCCCGCGGCCGGGCTTGTTGCAGTCGTCGACCCCGTCGTCGCAGGGGCGCACCACGTCGAGGAGCGTCGGCGCGCTGCCGTCGTGGAGGTAGGGCGCCGTGTTCCACAGGTCGTTCAGCACGGGTGTGACGTAGTCGCCGAGCCGGCCGCGCTTACCGGGAATGGGGATATTGGGGTTCTGGGCACTCTGGTTGGCGGTGGCGATCTGGTCCGGGTCGGTCTCGTCGAAGACGTTGGCGGTGCCCACGTCGTTCCGCACGAAGGGGTTGTTGCCGTCAGCACCGGCTGGCCGATTGGGGTCGAAGCCCGCCGTGGGACCCTTGTTGGAGAAGAACTGCCGGCCGGGGCCAGGACCACCGTTGTGGCAGTTGGCGCACTGCGTGGCGGGGTCGTTGAAGAGCTTCCGCCCGCGTTCCGCCGCCGCGTCGGTGGGCGGATTCGGGTTCTTCGGGAACGCGGTGAGCGAGTAGACGAAGTCGGCCATGTGCGTCAGCCGGATACCGACGATGCGTCCGGTCTTGGGGCCGACGATGTTCCGGTTGGGGCGGCCCAGGTCGCGATCGACGTCCGCCGGGTCGCTCGAGCTGTAGGTGCTGCGCTGGATGAGTCCGCCGAGGCAGGTGTCGCGCTTGTCCTCGAGGCCGTCGCAGTCGCCGGCGCCCATGAGCTGGCGGTAGGTGTGCTCGAAATCCTCCACCTCGTCGCGGTCGCCGTTCCAGTGCACGGTGAGCATGGGGTTGAACCAGCGCTTGCGGTCGTCCGGGTCGGTGATGTGGGACGGCACCTGCGCGGGGTTGGCACGACAGAAGTACGCTTCTTCACAGCTCATGCGGGGCGGCGTGGTGGCGTTGTCGAGCGTGCACTGGTGGCAGTCGGCGTCGAACGAGCACTGCTGCCCGGCGCGCGGGCCGCCCTCGCAGGTGCCGGGCGCGAAGCCGGCGCGACCGCGCAGGTCCATCGTGTTGCGCAGCGACGCGCCGAACTGGGCGAAGTCCCAGGTACGGCCGTCCTGCCCGCCGAAGTCGGCGTGACAGCCGGTACAGGTCACGTACGACGCGTCGTGCGACACGCTGGTGACCGTCCCCGGCAGGTTGGTGGAGATGCTGCACGTCGCCTCGCCGCAGGTACCGCCGGCGGCGCAATCGCCGTCCCCGGCGCACGTCCGGGCGTAGTCGTTCGAGCAGTACGACGGATTGGCGTTCTCGCACGTCCCGCCCGGGCAATCGCGGTCGGCGGCGCAGCGCTTGGTGCGGTTGTTGGAGCAGAAGCGCGTCTTGGTGACGCAGCGCCCCCCGCCACAGTCGGCGCTCACGTGGCACGGCGTGGCCGGGCTGTTGGCGCACACGCCGCACTCGGCGTGGTCGGTGCACATCGTCGCGCCGTTGTTGGCACACACCCGGTCGATCTGGTTGTAGAGCGGCGCCGCGCGTCCGAGGCCGATGCCGTTCGGCGTGCTCGAGTCACGCGCCGCGGTGTTGAACAGGATCTTGCCGTCGAGGATGGCCGGCGTGACCGGGTCGCAGGGGGGAACGGGGTTCTGCGGATCGCACGCTGCGGTGCTCGGCACCGGCTGGCCGACCATGAGCGGGATGCAGTCCTGGCTCTGCACGCACGGGCCGTTGTTGCCGCAGTCGGCATCGCCGGTGCACGCCGCGCCTCCGGGGTGATTGCACGAGCCGACGCCGCCGACGCAGTGGTTGCTGGTCCCGCACCGCCGGCTGATGTCGTTGGAGCAGCGCAGGTTCTCGGGCTTGCCGCCCGGGTCGAGCGGCAGCGCCGCGGCGGTCGGGACGACGTTCCGTGCCAGGTAGTTGGCGACGTATACCGTGCGCCCGTCCGGCGACACTGCGACGCCGATTGGCGCCGTCCCAATGCCGTCGGCGACCCGGGTCATGCGCGACACCGGCGGCGTGGTGGTCATGTACGCGACGGTGTCGAACTCGACGCCGGTCAGCACCTTGGCCCCGGTCGTGTCCGCCGGGTCGTAGCCGTCGATGGTGGTGATCTGCGCCTGCGGCTGCAGGCGATACGGCCGCTCGGAGACGACCGGCGTGAGCGCGTCGGGGACGCACGGCTTGTCGTCCTCCTCGCCGCCCTCGCCGAAACGCGACGGCCCGGCGAACAGCGTGGTCACGTCCTCGCGCTTCTGCCCGCGCACGGTGTTGAAAATGTGGTAGCTGTTGAACATCTGGTCGACCACGTACGCCGCTACGCCGTCGGGCGAGAAGGCCAGGTCGGTGGCGTGGTTGGCCTCGTCGACGTCGATCTTGCCCACCTGCTGCCCGCTGGCCGCGTCGAGCTTCAGGATGCCGAAGCGGGTGATGTCGTGGAATGACGCCTTGTAGATGTTGCGGCTGCCGCCGCCTTCGAGCAGCGGCTTGTAGAGGAACGAGAACATCGCCGCGCCCGGCTTGTCGGCGAAGAACGAGCTGCGCTCGAACAGCCCCTTGCTGATGACGTTCTGCTGCGTGCCGCCGATCCACACCTGCCCCGCGACCTCGGCCGGGGCGCCGTCGGGGATCAGCGCGATGGTGGAGATGAGGTTCAGGATGCCCTGCCCCGCGTTCTGGTTCTCGCAGGTGGTGGTGTCGGCAGCGATGTTCCACACCGTCGCCACGGCTTGATTGGGCACGTCGACGACGGTCACGTGGGCGTCCGTGCCCGGCTCCTCGGTGAGGAAGTGGGCCACGTACGCCCGCCCGCCGTCGCTCGACACGGCGATGGCGCGCGGGTTCGGCCAGTCGAGCGCGAGGGTGGCGCGCACGTCGAGGCTCGGGTCGAGGATCACGACCCGGCGGGAGCCCTGACAGGTGACGATCACCCGGTCGCCGTTCGGGGTGGCCGTGACGCCGTACGGGGCGCAGCCGACGCCGAGGTCGCGGGAGCGCGTGTTGCCGAGGTCGGCCTGGTCGAGACGCCAGACGGCGTCGCTCCCCTGCGCGGTGACGAAGACATAGCCGCCGGCGAGGGCGAGCGTGCGCGGGTAGCGGCCGACCGCCGCTTCCAGACGGGTCGAGGACGCCCCGATGACCAGCCGCGCCACCGAGTCGGAGTCGGGGTTGACGACGAACACGGCGCCGTCCGCGCCGACGGCGATCGGGCTCGACCGGGTCGGACCGGCGAACACCGTACCCGCCCATACGACGGCAAGCGCGACGACAACGAGCATCCGGCACGTCATGACGGCATTCCTCCCTGGAGCGCAGGCCCGGCGAGCCCGTGCATGAGCAGGTCCTGGACCGCGGCCGCCCGGTCGGCCAGCGTCTCCGGGGCGAGCGGATCGCGATCCCACACCAGGTCCAGGAGCGGGATCATCAAGAAGTAGTAGAGCGTCACCCCGCCGACGTTCATCAGCACCTGCATGGGGTCGGCCGGCCGGAAGATCCCGGCCGTCATGTTGCGCCGCACTTCGTCGGCGCCGCGCGCGAACAGCGGACCCAGATGCTCGCGCGCCAGATCGGCGAGATACGGGCCGTCGTCCATGATCTCGCGCACCAGCACGCGCAAGGCGGCGGGGCGGGCGGCGACGAACATCGTGATGCCGCCCACGGCCTCGGCCAGCCCGATCGGGCCCGGGTCGTCGCGGAACTGGCGATGGATGTCGACCAGCGAGGTGACGATGCGCTCGAGGACAGCGCGGTAGAGCGCTTCTTTGTTGGGATAGTAGTAGAACAGCATCCGCTTCTGGATGCCGGCCTGGTGCGCAATCAGTCGGGTCGTGGCGCCGACGTAGCCGCGCTCGGCGAACAGCAGCTCGGCCGCATCGAGAATCCGGCCCCGGACGTCGTCGCCGGCGGCGGGGGCCTGCAGGGCGTGCGCGAGTCCGGTCATCCACCTGTACCGAGCGGTACGGGTACTCGGGTCGTCTGGGCCCTGTCAAGGAAAAGAGCGGCCCCGGAGCATGACGCGGTGCGCCCTAGCGGGGTCGGCGCACCACCAGATGGAAGGCCGCGCTGCGGACGGTGTCGCCCCACACCGTGGCCACCCACGCCCCGACGGCGCCGTGGCGGGCGCGGCGTTCGGCCCGCTTCAGGTCGGCGACCACCTCGAGACCCGTGCTGGCGCACAGGCGGCGGAAGCCGGCGCGGGTGAAGTAGTGCATGCGCGCCAGCGACTGGCCGCCCTCGGGATTCTCCGCAGCGAGCCACCCGAGCACGCGATCGCCGAGACGGCGCGGCATCCAGTTCACGCCGCGGACGCCGAAATGGGGGTCGCGGAAGGCGAAGCGGTTGATCGCGGTCAGGTAGGCGTGCCCGCCGGGCACGAGCACGCGCCGCAGCTCGGCCAGGAACTCGCGCGGGCTGGCCACGTGCTCGAGCACCTGGGCGCAGTGCACGAAGACCACCGACGCGCTGGCGAGCGGCAGATGCTCGCCGTTCCCGCGCAGCACGCCGAGCACGCGACCGGGCGGCGCGGGTGGGGACGCGGCCAGACGGCCAACGGCTTCCCGGCAGCGCGCCGGATCGAGCTCGAGGCCGACCACGCGGGCGCCGCGGGCCGCATACGCACGCGACCAGAGTGCGTGCCGGCCGCAACCAAGGTCGAGCACGGTGCGCTGGTGCAGTGGTCCGGCGAGCGTTTCGATGCGCGCGACGAACTCGACCCGTCGCTCGACGGAGTCTCCGAGCGAGGGCACGCCCCCTACCCGCGCGGCTCGCCGGTCTCGACGCCGTCCAGCCGGAACACGATCGGCACGGTGACGCGGCTTTCGATGGCGGCGGCGCCACGGCGCGCGGGGACGAAGCGCCAGCGCTCGCGCACTGTCGTGAGCGCCGCCGCGTCGAGCGCCGGGAACCCGGACGATCGGCGGATGCGCACGTCGGCGGCGCGGCCGTCGGCGCTGACCAGCACGTCGAGCTCGACCAGCCCCTGCATCCCGAGGCGGCGGGCAACCAGCGGATAGGGCGGCGGGGGGTTGGTGCCGTAGGCCGCGCCGGCCCCCCCTCCCGCGCCGCCGCTGCCGTCCCCCGTGCCGGTGCCGGCGGACCCGACGCCCTCAGCGGGACCGGGCGTGGCATTGGCAACGTCACCCGCCGCCGGTGCCGGACGGACGGTGCGCCGCGGCGCCGGAGCCGGCCGTCGCGGCGGGACCACCGGGACGGGCGCCGCGGCCGGGGCGCTGCCCTCCCCCGGCGTGCCGTCGCCCGCGCTCCCCGGGTCGTCGACGAGCGACACGGGGAAGATGCGCACCGGGCTCACCAACGGACGCACGGCGGACACGAGGACGGCGAGCACGAGCCCGTGCGCCACGAAGGACACCACCAGCGACGGCACCAGCCCGCGCATGCCGAACACGGAGCCGCCGCGGTGCGACCCCTGGTCAGCCATGCGCGCGATGTCGTCCGCGGCGGCCACGCCACACTCAGTGGTCGCGGAAGTCGAACCCGCGCGCAAACGCCGCCGCACTGACGCAGAACCGGACCTGCATGCGCGCGTCGTCGTCACCGAGCGCGCGCGTCTGGCAGGCGAACTCGAGCAGCAGGCCGTTCGGGTCCTTGAAGTAGATCGACTGCATCCACTCGTGATCGACGATGGGCGTGACGCGCACACCCTTCGCGATCAGCTGCGCGCGCTTGGCCGCCAGCGCCTCCACCGCGCCCACCTCGAAGGCGATGTGGTAGAAGGCGTCCGGCACGCCGAGCCCGCGGTTGATGCCGGTGTCGTACTCGGCCGGAATGCCGGTCACGCCACGCGGCTCCATGAAGGCGATCAGCTGCCCGTCGCCGGTGGCGAAGAAGGCGTGCCGGACGCGCCCGCCTTCCTTTACGTCCATGATGTCGCAGCGCACCGCGGGGAACCCGAGCACATCCTCGTAGAAGGCCCGGGTCCGGTCGAGATCCAGGGTCGAGAGCCCGATGTGCGAGTAGCCCTTCACCCCTTCTTCACGGCCGTCGCGGCGCGGGCGTCGGCCATCGCCTTGGTCATGGGGATGCCGGGAACGTTCAGGTGCTCACCGAACGCGGCGTCGAAGTTCTTGGCGATCTCGCCGGCCGTCCAGCCGCCCTCCTTGTAGAGCGCGGCGATCGGCTTGGGCGTCTGGAAGAGCGTGTAGGCGTAGCCGCGCCGCCCGAACACCTGCCCATTCACATGTGCGGCCTGGTCGGAGCCCAGGAAGGCGACGATGGGACCGTTCAGATCCGGATGCATCTCCGGCGGCACGGGCTTGCCTTCCATGCCCGGGATGGCACCCACCATGCGCGTCATGCCGGCCGGGGCGAGGGCGTTGGCGGTGATGCTGTACTTGCCCTCGGCGTTGCCCTTCATGTGCTCGACGGCGATGACGAAGGTGAGGCCCATGAGCCCCGCCTTGGCGGCGCCGTAGTTGGCCTGGCCGAAGTTGCCGCGCAGCCCGGCGCTGGAGACGATGTTGACGATGCGGCCGAACTTCTGCTCGCGCATGACCGGGAGCGCGTGCCGGCTGCAGTAGAAGCCGCCGTACAGGTGCACCTTCAAGACGGCGTCGAAGTCCTCCGGCTCCATGTTGCTGATGCTCTTGTCGCGCAGGATGCCGGCGTTGTTCACCAGGATGTCGCAGCGGCCCCAGGTATCGAGCGCGGTCTTGATGATGGTGCCGGCGCTCGCGTACTCCGCGACGCTGTCGTAGTTGGGCACGCCCTGGCTGCCGAGGGCGGCGATCTCCTTGCACACCTCGGCCGCCGGATCGGCCGTGGTGCCGCGCCCGTTCACGTCGCAGCCGACGTCGTTGACGACCACCTTGGCGCCCTCGCGCGCGAGCGCGAGTACGATGCCGCGGCCGATGCCCCGGCCCGAGCCGGTGACCACGGCGACCTTGCCGTCGAGCATACCCATTGCGTGTGGACCTCCGGAATGCGCCACGAAACGTGGCGAAACGATGAGATCCGTCCGGCTAACACGGGCTCGTCGAGGGTGTCAATCGAAGACGGGCCGGCGGCTACGGCAACTGGGCGACGCTTTCCTGCAAGACGAAGTAGCCGAACATGTTGCACATGTCGTCGTCGGCGAGCTCGCCGAAGACGAGCGGCATCGGATCGCCGTCGTTGTAGTACCGAATCGGGGCGCCGGGGCCGAGAAAGCGGCGCGGATTGAACACACACTGCTGCGCGGCCTCGTCCCATCCACACACCCGACAGCCGCTCCGACACCGCTTGGGCGGACGCGTCTCGTCACCCTGGACGCCGTTGGTGTGCGTACACGTCCAGCGGAGCCCCTCGTCCTTGTTCACCCGGAAGTAGGGCTTGAGGAAGTTCATGATCGGCGCTTGGTCCCACAAGGTGGTGTAATAGATCGTACTGTCCTCGTGGTTGGGGCCCTGCACACAGGTTTGACCGGCGGGGCAGTCGCCGTCGCGTCCACACAGCGCCTGGTTCGCCGAGCACTTGCCGTCCGAGACCTTGTCGATCCGGAATTCAACGCCGCGCTTGTGCATGTGACCGAAGAGCTGGAATACGGCCGCATTGGCGGGCGCACGGGTCAAGAGCCCCGTGGGCTTCCAAATGCGACTGATTGTGCGTGACGTGAACGGTTCGACGAACAGGTCGCCAGCGTTGATCCCGAAGATGCCGTCGAGCAGCACCTTGAACTCATCAGGCGCATGGAAATTGAGATTGAGCCACGCTTCGCCGTAAATGGGCTGCGCGGGCTGGAACGGATTCGTGTAGTGCAGGTTCGCGATGATGACCATGTCGTCGTTGAAGACGGGGATACCGACCCCCTGCGGATAGGTCACCTCGTAGCGCGTGCCCGCCACCTGCGTTCCACCGATTGGGATGCTCACGCTCGAGTCGGACGGACCGTCTCCATCGTTCAGCGGGTTGCCGGCGAAACAGGGGAAGTACTCGCCCAGCTTCCATCCCTCCGGGTGTGTGCCGAGGTAGCCGTACACCAGCAGATGATGGCTTCCCGGATGCATGCGGTAGATCTGCTGCTTGAAGGTGATGGGATACGGCGCCGGTGGCAGGCCGATTTCCGCCCGGATCTTCCGCCAGTCGGGCTTGAAGGCGTAGCACGTCTCCCATTCGGTCCCCGGCGCCACGTCACGCGGCGGCGTGTAGAGCTGGATACCCTTGCCGGTTTCGGGCACGTCGAGCGCCGGGAGCGGCTCCCACACATAGTTGCCGATGGGGGGCGCCTCGTCGTCGCAGATCGTCGGAACCGTCGCACCATGGCGGGGCGTAAACTCCCCCGTCGCGCGCGCGGGGCACTCTTCCGCCGTCGAGTGCGCGCCGCGGCGGATCCAGTCCTCGACCATCTTGATGATGGGCTCGGCGAGCTTGCCACCGCTCTGCGGCATCACGTCGCCCGGGCCTTCGCCGCGCAGCTTCTTGATCAGGTAGCTGTTCCCGGGATCGCCCGACTTGACGCGCAGGAGGCCAGCTTTGTTGGCGTCGGGATGCGCGGACGGCCGATCGATCAGGCTGATGTACGATACGTCTTCACTGTCGAGCACCAGGCCGCCCTGGCGCGCGAACGTGGAGTGGCACGACGGCAGGGCGCAGCTCTGCGTGAACACCTGCTGCACCGTGCGGAAGGCGCGCACCCCACGGGAGCGCGGCTTGGCGCACGCGCCCTCGGCGGTACACGCGTCGGCGAGCGCGAACGCGCCGCTGCACGGGGTGCCCTTGCACTTGCCGCGCTTCTTCATCATGCGCGCCTTGGGCGTGCCATCCTTCATCAGGCAGCAGACACTCGCGTTGCGGACGCCGCACGTGCTCTGGGCCTCGCAGCGCGTCACGGTCTTCTTGCAGGAGGCGCTGAGCCGCCCGTCGCGGATGGCCGCCTTGACCAGCTCCTTGGCGCAGCGGGTGTATTTCTTGTGGCTCTTGATGCCCACGCAGTCGCAGGCCGCGGCAATCTGATCGCGTACCGCCTCGATCTTGGCGGTATCGGAGCATTCGGCACTGGTGCAGGCCGCCCGGGCACCCGGGGCAAGGAGAAGGCTGAGCGCCAGTGCCGACAAGCCGCGAACGAGTCCGATCATGGGGTCACCTCCCGAGGCTGACGCCAGGGTGGGTACCACACCCACCGTTCCGGGAGAAGCCTTTACCCGGCGTTTCCGGCCAGGACGGCCCGGCCCCGGGCCGAACCGTCATCCAGCCGGTCTTTCCGGCCGCAGGACCTGCCTCATCAGTCGCCTTTGACCGGCCCCAGGATGGACCCCGGCCGCGCGCCCGTGCTACGCGCCGGGGCAACATCTCGACCCCCCGGAGGCATGCCGCGATGCGCAATCCGTTCGACGACGACGACGCCACCATCCCGTTCCCGACCGCTCCCGTCTCCAACATGGAGTGGATGCCCTCCGGCCCCACCCCCAAGCAGAAGCTGGCAGCCAAGCTGATCGCCGAGGAATGCGAGACGCGCGCCCGCCGGCACGGCATGACGCGCGGCCAGTTCCTGCGTACGGCGGCCGCCACGGCGACGGGCTTCATGGTCCTGAACAAAGTCTACGGCCTGGACCAGACGGGCGACGCCGCCGCCATGCCGGTGGGCAAGGTCCAGTGCGACGACCTCGATGCCGCCCGCGAGCTGCTCGACAAGAAGATGTTCGTGATGGACGTGCAGCAGCATCACGCCGACATCCCCTACATCCGCACCATCACCGACCCGGCCAACATCTGCTTCCTGCGCTTCCGCGAGGGGGCGGCGTGCCGCGCGGATCCGAATCTGATCGGGCAGGCCAACTACATCAAGGAAGTGTTCGTCGACAGCGAAACCGACGTGGGCGTCATCAGCGGCCTGCCGGGTGACGTACTGCAGATCCTGGGGCCGGCGGGCATGGCCGCCACGCGCGACATGGTGAACGAGATGGCGGGCTCGGAGCGGGCCCTCTCGCAGGTCTTCTGCGACCCGAAAGGACCGCCCACACGGAACAGCGCGATCGAAACCATCGAGTACCAGGTCAAGACCCTCAAAGGCCGTGCCCTCAAGTGCTACACCTACACCGACGGTGGCTGGCGACTCGACGACGATACCGGCCTGCGCATGATCGGCGAAGCGCACAAGTACGGCATCCGGCTCGTCAATGTGCACAAGGGACTGCCGGCGGTATTCGGCTCCGGGGGCGCGGAGAGTGTGCGCACCACGGACTTCCCGGGCGCCGTGCAGGCGTTCCCCGACATGAGGTTCTGCGCCTACCATTCGGGCTACTTCTTTCCCGGCACGCACCCGGCGGGCCTCGACGACATCAGCGAGTTCCTGCAGGTCATCGCGTCGATCCCGAAGAAGCTGCGCAAGAACGTCTACGCCGAGATCGGCAGCACGTTCGCCTTCACGTTCTTGAATCCCGACAACGGCCCCCTGAAGGCCGCGCACGTGCTCGGCCAGCTGCTGAAGGCGGTCGGCCCGAAGAACATCCTGTGGGGCACCGACTCCATCTGGTGGGGCTCGCCACAGTGGCAGATCGACGCCTTCAAGACCTTCCAGATCCCGGCGCAGCTGCAGGAACAGTTCGGCTATCCGAAGCTCACCATGCGCATCAAGCGCCGTATCCTGGGCGAGAACGCGGCCCGGCTGTACGGAGTGAATTTTCGCGCGCGGCGCTGCACCGTGCCGGCCGATCGCCTCCAGCAGGTCCAGATCGCCCAGGGCGGCCACCGGCCCGGCCGCAGCCTGCAGTGGTACGGCCCGCAGACGCGGCGCGAGTTCCTGGCCATGGTCCGCGGCGAGCACCGGCTTACGCGCCTGGGATGACGGGCGGGCGGGCCGCATGCCGCCGCTGACCATCGCGGCAGCGAGCGCGCTCGCCCTGGCCGCGTCGGTCACGATGCCGTGCACGGGGCGGTACGTGGTCGGCGATGCCTCGGGACTCGCCCCGACCGCAGTGACGCTCGCCTCGGGACAGGTCACGCTCGAGCCGCTGTGTGACGCCGCGCCGGCCCGCCTGCGCCGCCGCGGACAGGGCTGGCGGCTCGTCGCCGCCTGGAAACGCTGCGGCACGCGCCGCGCCGTCCGGCTCCGCGCGACGCTGGCGAGCGATTGCACGTTCCTCACCGGGCACGTGGCGGCGCGCGGCCTGCGCCGTACCCGGCTCACCGCCACCGCGTCCGCCTGCGGTGACGGCATCGTCGACAGCGGCAATACGCTCGGCGGCGGTGGCGAAGGCTGCGACGACGGCAACACCCTGGGCGGCGACGCCTGCGAAGCGACCTGCGTGCCGTGCGATCCCGCGAGCAGCGCCCCGACCAGCACGTGGCACGGCATCCAGCTGAACGTGCTGACCCGCTACGGGTGTCCGGCCTGTCACGCGCCCGGCGCGATCAACGCCCTCGACCTCCGCCCCGCGGCGGCGTACGCGAACGTGGTCGGCGTGCCCGCCGGGAGCGCGCCGGGCCTCCTGCTGGTGGCGCCGGGCGACGAGGTCGCGAGCGTGGTCTTCCTGAAGCTCGCCAAGGGTCGCGACGTCGTCCGCTACCACGGGGTGCCGGGGAGCGGCATGCCCCCCGGCGCATCGCTCACCGCCGTGGAGCTGGAGGCGGTCGGGCGCTGGATCCGCACCGGCGCGCCGCCGACCGGGATCGTCGCCGGCACCGACACGCTCCTCGTCCCCTGCCGGCCCCGCTGACCGCTTTCGCGCCCGGCGCTGGGCTCTGCTAGATAGCCCGCGATGGCCCTACTGCTGGGCGAAGTCGTGCGCCGGCACGCCGCCTACCGGCCCGCGAAGACGGCATACGTGATCGGGCCCGACCGGGTGACGTACGGCCAGTTGAACGCGCTCGCGAACTCTGCATGTTCCCCATGTTCGACATGGGGGGCTGGGCCATGCCCCTCGGCTACTGGGTGAGCGGCGGGACCGTGGTCCTCATGGAAAAGGCCGACCCTGCCGAGATCCTCCGTGCCGCCGAGCGCGAGCGGGTGACCTACGTCCACCTGATCCCCACCCTGTACCAGGCCGTCCTCGGACTGCCCCAGTTCGAGCGGACAGATCTGGGAGCGCTGCGCGCGCTCGGCAGCGGCACTGCCACCATGACGGCCGCGCAGATCGAGACCATCATCGCACGCTTCCGGACGCCGAATCTGTTCGTCATGTACCTGCGCGAGCAGTGGGTGCTCGCCCATGGAGGGGAAGGGTGATGCAGGACCGGTTGATCTTTCTGATCGGCGCGCCGCGCTCGGGCACGACGCTCCTGGCGCGCATGCTGAGCGCGCACTCGATGATCTACGGCCGCGCCGAGCCGCATCTCATCACGCCGATCGCGCACCTCGGCTACTTCGGCAGCGTGCAGAAGGCCCCGTACGACCCGTTCAACGTCGAGCAGGCGGCGAAGGAGATCGTCGCCGACCTGCCCGGCGGCGAGGCCGAGTACCTCGACTGTCTCCGCGCCTACACCGACGCGCTGTACGCCAAGCTGCTCGCCCTCGGGCCCGGCAAGCGCTTCTTCCTCGACAAGACGCCGGCCTACGCCCTCGTGCTGCCGTTCCTCACCAAGCTCTACCCGCAGGCGCGCTACGTCGTCCTGACGCGCCACCCTTTCGCCGTTCTGTCCTCGTGGGTCGACTCGTTCTTCGACGGCAACTACCAGGTGGCACTCGCGTTCAACCCGCTCCTGCAGCGCTACGTCCCGGCCCTGGCCCGCATGGTACGCGAGCGACCCGTGCCCCAGGTGTGGGTCAAGTACGAGGAGCTGGTGAAGGAGCCCGAGGCGCACTTCCGGCGCGTGTGCGAGCACCTCGGCATCCCGTTCGAGGAGAAAGCGGTCAACTACGGCGACAGCGGCGAGGAGTTCAAGGGACTGGGCGATCCGACGGGAGTCGCCAAGCACTCGCGTCCGGTCACCAGCTCGGTCAGCAAGTGGGCCTCCAAGATGGCCTCCGACCCCGAGACGCTGGCACTGGTCCACACGGTCCTCGATCAGCTCGATCCCGCGGACCTGGAAACCCTCGGCTATCCGCGGGACAAGATCGTCGCCCAGCTCGAAGCCGCGAAGGGTGCCCCCATCCCGACAAGACGTGAGGGGCCGCTCCGCTACCGGCTCGAGCGCAAGTTCCTGGTCGCCATGCGGCGGAACATCCACCACAATGCCCTCGGCCGCGTGCTGAAGCGCGTGCGCTTCGCACTCGACGTGGTCCTGCGGGAATAGACCCACCGAAATCTCCTTGACAAAGCGGCGGAGCCCGTCGGAAGCTCCGTCCATGTCGAAGCGATCGAACGGCACCGACACCCCCGACAAGCTGGCCGCGCTCGACAAGCTCCTGGAAGCGGCGGAGCACTTCGTGAACGAGGTGGCGGGCGATCGCACCTTCACGCGCTTGGTCGAGGTCTTCCGCCGCATGCCGCGCGAGGACCGCGAGGTGCTGGTGCCCGTCCTCGAGCACGAGGTCGAGCACCGGGTGGTGAACGCCAAGATGGCGTCGATGACCGGCTACACGCTGGCGCCCAATCCGCACGCACGCCTGTACTTCCGCGTGTTCAGCACCAGCCCGCCGCCGGCCGCCGGCCGGGACCGCGACGACATGATGGTCGCCAGCCTGCGCGCGCTGAAGACCATGGCGCAGGTGCTCTCGCCGACGGTGCACGACGAATGGCTGGCGGCTGCGCGCGAGGCCGCCGAACAGCTCGAGCCGCACGAGCGCATCGCCGCCCAGCGCGTCCTGTCCGAGATGCTCGCCATCCTGAGTACGTCGGGCGAGTCCGTGGCCGCCGAACGCAAGACCGCGAACAAGAAGAAGTAGCGGCGGGCGGCCGCTCAGTTGTTCAGCGCGCCCTGCAGGATCCAGTTGGTGATGGTCGCCTGCTCCGCCGGGGTGAATCCTGTCGGCACCGCGGGCATCACCAGACCGACGAAGCACGGGCCCGCGCCGTTCAGCTTCTCGATCAGGTAGCTGGTGGCGGGCGAGCCCGGGTCGACGCGCTTTACGCCGGCGGGCAGCGGGCAGAGGATCGTCTGGGTAGTGTAGTTGACGAGCTGGGCGTAGGAGTTTCCTGCGCTCAGGTCCTGGCCCCCGGCCGGGGGAATCGGCGGAACGATCACGGGAACGTGGCAGCCCGGCATCGCACAGCGCGCGGTGAAGATCGGCTGCACATCGGTCGCGAACGACACGGGCAGCGTGGTGGTCGTGGACGAGGTCGTCGTGGTGGTGGTCGTGACGGCGGCCGCCGGGCAGCCCGCCTCGACCGTCGGGCTGGTGAGCGGGGCCGACACCTTGAAGACCTTGTTGGTGCTGTTGACCACCAGGCCGGCCGCGGCGCCGCCGAAGGCGACGCAGTACGAGTCGCCGCCGGGGATGGTGAAGATCATGCCCCCATCCGTCCCGGCATTGGGCGGCAGTACGGTGATGTGCGGCTGCGGCCCCGGCCCGAGCAGGCCGACGATGACCGCCTTCACCAGGAAGACGCCGCTCGGGGCCTTCTTGATGAGCGCGACCTTGACCGGCCCGTTCACGCCCAGCTTGTCGACGTACTTGAAGCCGCTGGTGATGACCGTCCAGTACGCGCCCGCCGGCAGCGTGAACACCTGACTGGTGGGGCTCGCGCCGTTGGCGATGATCTCGATGGTGGCGCCATTGGCGACCGGGTCGCCCACCACGGTGTCGGGGCTGGCGAGCTCCTTGCCGAGCGCGACCACCTTGCGCTTGGTCGCATCGACCCCCGGGGACGGGTCCTTCACCACGAAAGACTTCCCCAAAATCGTCTGGCTGGCGCTCGCCGCAACGGCGAGCAACCCGAGCAGCAGAGCGACCCCTGTCACAACTCGACGCATCAGGCACACAACACCGGCAACCGTCCCGGTGTCAAGGAAAAACTGTCCGCATCAGGGCGCGTTGGCAAGAATCGACACGCACGACACGGCCCCCGGCCCACCCAGGTTATGCGCCAGGCCGATGCGGGCGTTCCCTCGAAGCTGCATGACCAATTCGTAGATCATGCGGACACCGGTTGCGCCCACCGGGTGGCCGTACGACTTGAGACCGCCCGACGGGTTGATCGGCTTCTCGCCGCCGAGCGACGCCCGCCCCTCTTCGACGAACCTGCCGCCTTCGCCCCGCGCGCAGAAGCCGAGGTCCTCGGTGAAGCAGTCGTGCACCTCGGTGAAGTCGATGTCGGCCGGCGTCACGCGCGCCTGCGCGTAGGCCTGCTCGGCGGCCGGCACGGTGGCGTCGAAGCCGACGTAGCCGAAGCTCGGCTTGTAGTACGGCTGGCCGTGCCCCGCGCCGGCCGTGGCAACCGCACGGCGCGCGTGCTTTGATCCGGGCCCGGGAGGATCCCATGACCGAACCGCAGACCGAACCCCAGCCCGTCGTCATCGAGTCGCCCGGCCTGTCGATGCCGCTCGAGGAAGCCATGCGCACCCAGCGCGCCATTCGCCGGCTGAAGCCCGATCCGGTCGACGACGCGCTCGTGCTCCGTCTGATCGAGCTGGCGCAGAAGGCGCCCACCGGCAGCAACGCGCAGAACTGGGAGTTCGTGGTGGTGAAGGACCGCGCCACCAAAGAGCGTCTGGGCACGCTCAACCGCGCCGCGTGGCGACTCTATGGCGGCATCGGCCGCTGGCTGGCGCGCAACGACCCACCCATGCAACGCATCATCGACGCCGTGCAGTGGCAGACGGACCACTTCGCCGACATCCCGGTCATCGTCGTGGCCTGCCTGCGCGGCCCGCGCCTCCCCTTCCCGCCCATCGTCGCCACCAGCTATTACGGCTCCATCTATCCTTCGGTGCAGAACCTCCTGCTGGCCGCTCGCGCCGCCGGCCTCGGCGCCGCGCTCATCACGCTGCCCCTGTGGAGCACGTTCCTCGCCCGGCGGGCGCTCGGCCTCCCCTGGGGGGTGACCCCATGCGCCGTCGTGCCCCTCGGCTGGCCGCGCGGCCGCTACGGACCGACCACCCGCCGTCCGGTCGGCGAGGTGGTGCACGTCGACCGCTACGGCAACCAGCCGTTCCGGCGCCGCTGACGCGTGCGCGGTCAGCGCGCGCGCAGCGGCCGGAAGAAAGCGCGGATGTCGTCGACCAGGAGCGCCGGCTCCTCCATGGCCGCGAAATGTCCGCCGCGCGGCATGCGTGTCCAGCGCTGTACGTTGTAGAGCCGGTCGACCCACGCCCGCGGCGGCTTCATGATCTCGCCCGGAAAGATGGCGCAGCCGGTGGGCACATCGACGCGGAAGGTGGTGGGCGGAAATTTATCCGCGTGCACCATCTCGTAGTAGAGCCGGCACGACGAGTTGGCCGTCTCCGGCACCCAGTAGAGCATGATGTTGGTGAGCAGCTCGTCCTTGGTGAAGCGGCGCTCGATCTCGCCACCGCAGTCGCTCCAGGTGCGGAACTTCTCCACGATCCACGCCGCCAGGCCCGCGGGCGAGTCGTTGAGCGCGTAGGCAAGGGTCTGCGGCTTGGTGCCCTGGATGCGCTGGTAGCCGGTCTCTTCCTTCAGGAAGTGCTGCACCTGCATCAGGTCGACGACCTCGTCCTGCGTGAGGCCGGCGACCGGGTTCTGCGGATCGGGTGGGAAGGCGATCACCATGTTCAGGTGCACGCCCGCCACCACGGCGCCGTGGTTGGCACCGAGGTAGGTGCTCACCATCGAGCCCCAGTCACCCCCCTGCGCGCCGAAGCGCCGGTAGCCGAGCCCCGCCATCAGGTCGGCCCACAGCGCCGCGATGCGCTCGGCATCCATCCCCGGAGTCGTCGGGTGCTGCGAGAAGCCGTAGCCCGGCATCGACGGCGCGATCACGTCGAAAGCGTCGGCCGGGTCGCCGCCGTGGCGCGCCGGATCGGTGAGCGGGCCGATCACTTTCGTGAACTCGGCCACCGACCCCGGCCAGCCGTGGGTGATGACGAGCGGGAACGGCGCCGACCCGACGCCGCGCTCGTGGATGAAGTGGATGTCGAGCCCGCCCACGCGCGCCCGAAACTGCCGGAAGCGGTTCAGGCGCGCCTCGGCCGCGCGCCAGTCGTAGCTCGTGCGCCAGTAGGCGACCAGCTCGCGCAGGTAGGCGAGGTCGGTGCCGTAGGTCCAGCCGGAGTCGGCCACCTCGTCGGGAAAGCGCGTGCGCGAGAGGCGCTCCTGGAGGTCGAGCAGCACCTCGTCGGCGACGGCGATGCGGAAGGGCTCGGTGTGCATGCGGGCTTGTACGCCGGCGTCGGGCCGCGCGACAACCCCGGCTCCCTACAGTCGCCCGAAGAAGTCGTTGCCCTTGTCGTCGACCACGATGAAGGCCGGGAAGTCCTCGACCTCGATGCGCCAGATGGCTTCCATGCCCAGCTCCGGGTACTCGAGCACCTCGACCTTGCGGATGTGGTCCTGCGCCAGGATGGCGGCCGGGCCGCCGATCGAGCCCAGGTAGAAGCCCCCATACTGCTTGCAGGCCTCGGCCACGGCGGCCGAACGGTTGCCCTTGGCGAGCGTGACGAAGCTGCCACCGTGCTGCATGAGGAGGGCGACGTACGAGTCCATGCGGCCGGCCGTCGTGGGTCCGAAGGATCCCGATGCGTAGCCGGCGGGCGTCTTGGCGGGACCGGCGTAGTAGATGGGGTGGTCCTTCACGTATTCCGGCAGTCCCTGGCCACGGTCGAGGCGCTCCTTCAGCTTGGCGTGCGCGATGTCGCGCGCGACGATCATCGGCCCCGTGAGCGCCAGGCGGGTCTTGATGGGGTAGCGGGACAGCGTGGCGCGGATCTCGCTCATCGCCTGGCGCAGGTCGATGCGCACCACGTCGCCGCCGAGCTTCGCCCCCTCGACATCGGGGAGGTACTGCGCCGGGTTGGTCTCGAGCTGCTCCAGGAAGACCCCGTCGCGCGTGATCTTGCCCCGCGCCTGGCGGTCCGCCGAGCACGAGACGCCGATGCCGACCGGCAGGCTGGCGCCGTGCCGGGGCAGCCGGACGACACGCACGTCGTGGCAGAAGTACTTGCCGCCGAACTGCGCGCCGATGCCGGTGCGCTGCGTGAGGCGCAGCACCTCGTCTTCCAGCGCCGGATCGCGAATCGCGTGCCCGAGCACGTTGCCGGCGGTGGGCAGGTCGTCCAGATACCGGCAGCTGGCGAGCTTGACCGTCTTGAGCGTCATCTCGGCCGACGTGCCGCCGAGCACGATCGCCAGGTGGTACGGCGGGCAGGCCGCCGTGCCGAGCATGCGCACCTTCTGGTCGAGGAAGGCGAGCAGCGCCTTCGGCTCGAGCAGCGCCCGGGTCTCCTGGAAGAGGTACGACTTGTTGGCCGAGCCGCCGCCCTTGGTGACGAACAGGAAGTGGTACTCGTCACCGTCGGTGGCGTACAGGTCGATCTGCGCCGGCAGATTGGTGCCGGTGTTGACCTCGTCGTACAGCGACAGCGGCGCCATCTGCGAGTAGCGCAGGTTGGTCCCGGTGTAGGTTTCGAAGACGCCGCGCGCGAGCGCCTCTTCGTCGTGGCCGTCGGTCCACACCTGCTGGCCCTTCTTGCCGATGACGATGGCGGTGCCGGTGTCCTGACACGACGGCAGCACCATGCCGGCCGCGACGCACGCGTTGCGCAGCATGTTGAGGGCGACGAAGCGATCGTTGGCGGACGCCTCCGGGTCGTCCAGGATGCGGCGGAGCTGCGCCAGGTGGCCGGGCCGGAAGAGGTGCGACACATCGCGGACGGCCTCGGCCGCCAACCGCGTGAGCGCGGCCCGGTCGACGGCCAGCACGGGCGTGCCACGAAAGGCGTCCGGCGTCACCCACTCGCCGGCCAACCGGCGGTAGGGCGTCGCATCCGCGCCGTGCGGAAACATCTCCTGAAACCGGAACTCCGGCACCGCCTCGTTCTACCGCCGTTCCGGAACGAACGCACGCCCGCCGGGGCCTACCGCGGCGTCTCGCGCGGCGACGCCCGCACCGCCCGGTCGAACGCCCAGTTCCGGATGTGGTCGACCTGCTCCTTCATGGTCTTCGACAGCGGCACGATGGCGGCGGTCGCATCCAGCAGGTCGGTGGCGGTGACCGGCCGATCGTGCAGCTGGGCGGTGGTGAGCGCCGCCACCACGCACTGCTCGATCTCGGCCCCGGTCCAGCCGCGGGTGAACTTCTTCATCGGTTCGAGGGCGAAGCCCGACGGGTCGATGCCCCGCCGGATGAGGTGCACGCGCACGATCTCGAGGCGTTCGTCATCGGCCGGGAGGTCGACGAAGAAGACCTCGTCGAAGCGGCCCTTGCGGATCATCTCGGCGGGCAGGAGGTCGATGCGGTTCGCGGTCGCGCCGACGAACAGGCCCCGCGCCTTCTCCTGCATCCAGGTGAGGAAGAAGCCGAAGATGCGGCCGAGCTCGCCTTCCTTGGCCTGCGCGTTGATGCCGGCCTCGATCTCGTCGAACCAGACCACCGCCGGCGCCATCGAGTCGAGCATGTGGCAGGCCTCGGCGAAGGCGCTCTCGGCGTTGCCGTGGCGCCCCGAGAACACCTCGACCATGTCGATGCGGTAGAGCGGCAGCTCGAAGCACGCGGCGGTGGCCTTGACGGCCAGGCTCTTGCCGCATCCCGAGATGCCCATGACGAGCACGCCCTTGGGTACGATCTCGGCGCTCAGCTGGTCCCGCATCTGGAACAGCCGGCGCCGCTCGAGGAGCCACTTCTTCATCAACGAGAGGCCGCCGATCTTGTCGAGGTCGACCTCGGTCGGGATGTACTCGACGATGCCGGTGCGCTTGACCAGGAGGCGCTTCTCCTCGAGCAGCACCGGGACCGAGGCGGCGTCGAGCGCCTTGCGCGCCGCCAGGACGCGGCGGAGGGCGTGGTGCGCCTCGTCCATGGTGAGCCCCTGGAGCGCGCGCCCGAGCTGGGCGAGCGTGGCGTCGCTCGCGTCCACGGTGCCGCCGGCGGCCGTGATGGACGCGCTCTCGCGGCGGAGGAACCCGACCAGCTCGGCCAGGTCGGGGACCGGCAGGTCCAGGTAGACGAGGCTGCGCTCGATCTCCGGTGGGATGAAGCGGACGGGCGCGGACACGACCACCAGCTTGCCGTGGTCGAGGCACAGCGCGTAGAGGTCCCGGAGCCGCCGGCGCACGTCGGCCGCGTCGCGCAACGGCTCGTGGAAGTCCTTGAGCAGGAAGACCGCCGGCCCGTCGTGCCGGGCGATCGCGTCGAGCGCAGCACGGGCGCCGAGCGGCTCGGCCGGGCCGCCCCCGTCGGGACGGAGGCCGTCGGTCAAGCTCCAGGTCCAGACCTCGGCCGGCGGGGAGAAGAGCCGGCGGGCCGCCTCGCGCAGCAGCTCGAGGACGCGGGTCTCCTCCGCCGACCGGATGTAGACCAGCGGGCGACCCGACTCGACGATGTCGCGGACGAGGGCAAAGGCGCGGCTGTCGGTGGCGTCGTGCATTGGCGGCATAGAAGGGCGTGCGCGCGGTGCTGTCAACCGGGCGCCGGCGGTCAGCTCTTGCCGACCTCTTCGGGGGTGATGCCGAGGTCGCGCATCTTCTGCTGCAGGTTCTGGCGGTACATGCCGACATCCTCGGCCGCCTTGGTGACGTTGCCGCCGTGGCGGCGGAGCGCCTGGACCAGGAAATCGCGCTCGAAGGCCGCCACCACCCGGTCCTTCGCGTCCCGGAAGGAGAGCGGACCGGTGGCCGCCAGGGCCGCCGGCGGGGTGTCGTTCCCGGATGCCACGAGATCCGCGGCCGTGATCTCCACCCCGGGTGCGAGCAGGAGCGCCTGCTCCACCGCCGACCGCAGCTCGCGCACGTTGCCCTTCCAGGGATGCTGTGCGGCCGCCGCCAGGGCGTCCGGCGTGAGCGGCTTCACCGCCCGCCCGAGCCGCTCCGCCGCCTCGCGCAGGAAGTGCTCGACCAGCAGCGGGATGTCCTCGCGGCGCTCCGCCAGCGGCGGGATCACGATCTCGACCACCCGCAGGCGATAGTACAGATCCTCGCGAAACCGCCCGGCCTTGACCGCCGCCTCCAGGTCCTGGTTGGTGACGGCGAGCACGCGTACGTCGACGGCGATCGGCGTGTTGCCGCCGACGCGCTCGAACTCCTTCTCCTGCAGGACGCGCAGCAGCTTCGCCTGCGTCTCGAGCGGCATGTCGCCGACCTCGTCCAGGAAGAGCGTGCCGCCGTCGGCGGCCTCGAACTTCCCCTCTCGCCGCACCACCGCGCCGGTGAAGGCGCCCTTCTCGTGTCCGAACAGCTCCGACTCGACCAGCTCGCGGCTCAAGGCGGCGCAGTTCATCTTGATCATCGGGCGCGTGCGGCGCGGGCTCCGGTAGTGGAGCGCGTTGGCCACCAGCTCCTTGCCGGTGCCGCTGGCGCCACGGATGAGGACGGTCACGTCGGTATCCGCCACCTTGTCGATCACCGCGAACACCCGCTGCATGACCGGGCTCCGGCCGACGATGTGCTCGAAGGCAAACGTGTCCTGCACCTGCGCCAGCAGCCGGCGGTTGTCCTTGCGCAGCGTCACGGTCTCGAGCACCCGGCGGACGACCACCCGCAGCTCGTCGTTGTCGAAGGGCTTGGGCAGGTAGTCGCTCGCGCCCCGCTTCATGGCCTCGACCGCGATCTTCTCCGACCCGTGCGCCGTGATCATGACCACCGCGCAGTCGGGATCGAGCCGCCGCGCCGCCGCCAGCACCTCCATCCCGCCAATGCCCGTCATGCTCAGGTCCGTGATGACGACGTGGAAACTGCCGCCCTCGAGACGACGCAGGGCGTCTTCACCGCTGCCGGCGGTCTCGACCTCGTACCCCTCCTTGACCAGCAGCCCGCGGAGCGCGAGCACCATCGCCTTCTCGTCGTCGACCACCAACACGCGTCCGGCCATGGCGTCCCATCACCCCTTGGCTGGCAACGGGAGGGTGACGACGAACTCGGCACCGTGGCCCGCGTTGCTGACCAGGTCGATGGTGCCTTCGTGGGCCTCGACGGTCTTCTTGGCGATCGCCATGCCGAGGCCGGTGCCGTGGCCTTTGGTGGTGAAGAACGGGTTGAAGACACGGTCGATCTTGTCGGCGGGGATGCCGCAGCCGTTGTCGCGGATGCGGACCGTGGCCTGGCGGTTGCCGTTGCCGTTCTCGACGAACAGGTCGATGCGTCGGCCCTCGGCCACGGCCGCGAGGGCGTCGATGGCGTTGTCGAGGACGTTGGCGAACACCTGGCGGAGCTTGTCGGCGTCGGCCAGGACGGTCGGCCCGGTGATGTAATTGCGCGCCACCGCCACCTTGGCGGTGTCGAGCTTGGCGCGCATCTCGGTGAGCGCGGCGTCGACCACGGTGGCCAGGTTCACGGGCGCGAAGGTGTAGTCTTCTTCGCGCGCGTAGCGCAGCAGGTGCGAGATGCGGCGCTCGACGCGGTCGAGCTCCTCCACCGCGACGCGTGCGTACTCGGGCGTCTCGACCGACGTCGGGTCCTCGCCGATCTGCTGCACCAGGCTCTTCGCCGCGGCGATCGGGTTCCGGATCTCGTGCGCGAGCGTGGACGACAGCTCGTCGATGCTGGCCTGCTTCTCGGTCTGCATGACCACCTTCTCGCGCCGCACCTCGCGCGCGACCGCCGGGTCGAAGTAGCGCGCCCTGATGGTGCGCGAGCCGAACACGCCCACGTAGTGCGAGAATACGCCGCAGCCCCAGCCGAGCGCGGGCCAGAGGAACCACGGATAGCGGGTGGTGAGCAGGTTGATGAACGCCAGCAACGCCACGCCGCCCAGGTACGACAGCAGATGGATGTAGAAGGCGAGTTCGGCCGCGTCGCGGCGGGTGGGGATGGGCGCCGGGATGCCGGCGGCCGTGACTCCGCCGACGTTCACGCTCACGCCGAGGCGCTCGGCCTGACGCAGCAAGCGCTCGAAGTTGCGGCGGTGCCGGCGGACCTCGCGTCCCACGTCCCGCATCCGCCCCTCCGCCTGGCGCCGGAATTTGTCGGCCCACTGGCGGTGCCACTCCTCGTGCCAGCTGCGCGCACCGGCGGGACGCGCGCAGGTCGCGTCGGCGCAGGCGGCCGCCCGCTGGCCGATCCGCAACCGGCCGCTCATCAGGCGCCGCCAGAGGTGGACGAACAACGCCACCGCCACGACGAGTCCGATCAGGATCATCCGCTTCCCACCTCGACCCCTCACGCAAGGGGTGTGCCAGATTGTAGGAGAAGGACCCCCCACCGGTAAACCGCCCGGTCGCCGCACACCGCGGGCTGCACCACCGGCGCCGGTGCAGCCCGGGGGCTGCGGCGGGCACCCGGCGCTGGTCACAGCAGCGGGAGCTGGTCCCCCGGCTGCGCCGGCCGCCGGAACGCCCCCGCATCGAGCGCCGGCAGACGCCGATCGAGGCCGTGTTTACGGGCCGTCAAATCGAACAGGGCGCCGATGTGCTTGGCGTACTCGCCCTCGCCGCGCATGCGCCGGCCGAAGGTGCTGTCGCTGAGCCGCCCGGCGCGGGTTTCACGGATGCGTCCCAGGACCCGGCTGCGCCGGTCGGCGTACTGCTCCTTCAGCCAGCCGTCGAAGAGCCGATCGACGGGCGCCGGCAGGCGGAGCAGGAGCCAGCCGGCGCTGCGGGCCCCCGCCCGTGCCGCCGCCTCGAGCAGGCGCGGGATCTCGGCGTCGGTCAGGCCCGGGACCACGGGCGCGATCATGACCCCCACCGGCACCCCGGCGGCCGTCAGCGCCGCGATCGCTTCGAGCCGTCGCTCCGGCGTGGCAGCCCGGGGTTCCATGCGTCGGGCGAGGTCGGCGTCGAGGGTCGTGAGCGAGCAGAACACGTGCGCCGCGCCGTCGCGCGCGAGCGCGCCCAGGAGGTCGGCGTCGCGCGCCACCAGGGCCGACTTGGTGATCACGGCGACGGGATTCCGGAACTCGGCGAACACCTCGAGACAGCGGCGCGTGATCCCCAGGCGACGCTCCACCGGCTGGTAGGAGTCGGTGCTGCCCGAGAGTGCCACGACCTGTGGCTCCCAGCGGGGCGCGAGGAACGTCTTCCGCAGCAACGCGGGCGCGTCCTCCTTCACCATGATGCGGCGCTCGAAGTCGAGGCCGGCGCTGAAGCCGAGATATTCGTGCGACGGGCGCGCGTAACAGTAATTGCAGCCGTGCTCGCAGCCGCGGTAGGGATTGAGCGAGTACCGGAACGGGATATCGGGGCTGTCGTTCTCGGCCAGGATCGTGCGGCTGGTGTCGCGGTAGAAGCGCGTCGGGCTGGGCGGCACGCCGGCCTCGTCCTCGCTCGCATCGAGCTCCACGTGGAGCTCGTCGTAGCGATTGGGCGGGTTGGCAGTCGTCCCGCGCCCGGGCGTGTCCGGCCGCGCCATGGCGGCGGCGATTGTGGCGACCCGGGCCGGCACCCGCAAGGCGGCACCGTTTGTTCCCCGGTCCGCGGTGGCCTACACAGGGGCGCCGCGCGACCCCGGCATGCCCTCCTCCTCCGGTGACACCCTCATCTTGTTCGCTGCCGCGCTGGTCGCGGGGGCGGTGAACGCCATCGCCGGGGGCGGGTCGCTGCTCACCTTTCCGGTGCTCGTCTGGCTCGGCCGCGAACCCATCCTCGCCAACGCCACCAACACGGTGTCCCTGTCGCCCGGATCGTTCGCCGCCTTGCACGGCTTCCGGCAGGAACTGGTCGGGCTCCGGCGCTGGATCGTGCGCGGGACGCTGCCATCGGTTGCGGGCGGCCTCCTTGGCGCCCTGCTCCTCCTCCACACGCCGGCGCCGGTGTTCGAGTGGCTGGTTCCCTACCTCATCCTGCTGGCGACCGCGTTGTTCGCGGTGGCGGGGCCGGTCGCCGCGCGCGCCGGCCTGCGTACGCAGGGCGACGGCCGGGGAACGCCCGTGGCCCCGCGCTGGCTGCCGGTTCTGGGGTACCAGTTCCTGGTGTCGGTGTACGGCGGCTACTTCGGCGCCGGCATCGGGATCATGATGCTCGCCGGCCTGGCACTGTCGGGGTTCACAGCGATCCATCGCATGATCGCCCTCCGCAACTACTACGCCATCCTGATCAACGCCGTGGCCGCGGTCTACTTCATCGGTTCGGGGGCGGTGCAGTGGAGCGATGCCGTCGTGCTCACCGCCGGGCAGATCGTGGGCGGCTTCGCCGGCGCGCGCGCGGCGCGCCGGTTGCCGGCCGCCGCGGTGCACTGGATCGTGGTCGGCGTCGGCATGGCGATGGCGGCGGCCCTGCTCGTGCGCGGGTGAGCGTCACCCCGCGCCGGCGTGCGTGACCGTCAACCCCACCTCCTGCCCGTACGACACCTCCAGCGTGTGCCCGTCCGGGTCGAGGATGAAAGCCCAGTAGCCGACCGGCGGACCGGAGTCGGTCGGGCCGCGATCCAGACAGCCGTCGGCGCGTGCTTCGTTGGCCAGGCGGTCGACCTCCTCGCGGCTCGCGCAGCCCACACCCAGGTGCTCGAAGCGGGTGAGCTGGCGCAGCAGGCGGCCGGCCAGATGAAAGATCGGCCGCGGCACGAACCAGGGCAGCTGGATGAGGACGATCACGAAGGGGCGCGTTCGATCGCTCACCCACGCCACCCGCGCGCGGGCGGCGTCGCGCTGGTGGACGATCTCCATGCGCGCGTATTTGCGGTAGAAAGCGACGCTCCGCTCGAGGTCGCCGGTCAGGAAGGCGACGTGCGTCAGCCCGATGTCCGACACGGCTACCGGTGATGGCAGGTGGCGCAGGTCTGCTCGCCCGCGCCGACGATCGGATCGTCGTTGGCGGGGTCGTCGTCCAGGTAGCGTGCGACGCGTGCGTTCACGTCCTGCTGGCGCGCCGTGACCAGGGACGCGAACTCGTACGTCGGGTCGTTGAAGAGCGCCGCCAGATCGTAGAGCGACTTCGCCGCCGCGGCGTCGCCCGCCTTGGCGTTCACGTCGCCGAAGAGGAGGAGCGTGCCGCTCAGGTTGCGCGGCGCGAAGCCGCGGTTGTTGCAGAGCTCGGGTTGGTCGTTGACGCACCGGCCGACCTCAGGGTTGCTCAGGTATGCCCGGATCTTGTCGAGCGACGGCTGGAAGCGGGGATCCGTCCGCGGGACGGCCTGGATCACCGGGATCAGGTCGAAGGCGTTGAAGAAGCCGTTCACGGCGATGGCAACGTCGAGCGCCGCGTAGCCGGCGTCGGCGAGCGCGGTGTCTCCCTCCGCGATGCCGCGTGCGAACTTGGTCGCAGCCGCGAAGCCAGGCACGCGCGAGTCGCCGACCTGGCCGTTCCACAGGAGCGGGACCGCCTTGTCGAACGCCACGTCGGCCGCCCGGATCTCGCCCTTGGCCTCGTCGGTGACCGCGCGCCAGTCCGGCGTGCGCACCCCGAAGCGGTAGAGGTGGATCATGCCGAGGAGGAAGTACGAGCGGCCGTCGCGCTTGCTCCGCCGGACGGCCTTGGTGAGGGCCGCAATGGTGGCCTGCTGGCGCGCCTCCGAGTTGTCGTCGCCTAGGATCACGTCCCAGAAGCCGGCCTCGCCCTCGGCGCCGGCGGCGGAAGGCTTCTGCGTCACCAGGCGGGTGGCGGTGTTCTGGCGGAACCCGTGGAAGCGCGCCAGCAGCCGCGTGGTGCCGAGCGTGAGCCAGGTCTCGATGTACCCCACCGGACCGGCGGGGGCGGCATAGCCGCTACCGCCCAACTGGATGACGAGCTTCTTCGGCGTGTAGGTGATGCGCTGGACCCCCCCGCTGGTACCGGCGTCGTCCTCATACGCGTAGCCGGCGCGTGTCTTCCGCCACTTGTCGCACGGCAGCGTCACCTCGGGCGACGACGCCAGGCGCCAGGTCGACTGCAGGTAGGCGCCGACCTGGAACGTCGTCGCGAGGCCGGAGGCGCAGGTCGGGTCGAGCACCGTGGCGAGGGCCCGGTCCTTGCCGATGCGGACCAGCGCCGAGTCGGTGCGGAACACGGCGTGTTTGCCGGCCGTGAGCACGGTGAGGGCGTGCGCGGTACCCGCCCCGAGCAGGACGAGGCATGCGACCAGGAGGCGGTTCGCCATGGCTCCGGACCTAGCGCGTCGAGGCCGGGGCGCGCAAGGAAAGGACTGCCGTGCACGGGGGCGGACCCGAGCACCCCGCAGTGGCGTCGCCGGAACGCCCGCGGCATCATGCGGCCATCGTCCGCCGCCGCACCTGCACCGCGTTCCTGATCGCCAGCGTCTTGGGAGGGGGGTCGTCCGCTATGCCGCAGCCGCCGCATCATACCGGGTCGGGATTCGAGAACGTACCCGTCGTAGAACGCGCCGGCCCCGGCGTGACGGTGCCCTTCTTCGTCCGCATGATCGCCGGCCGCTGGTGGCGCGACGGGTCCGGCGCGCCGCCGACGGTCCCCAACGACGGTACCTTTCTGCGCGACAACGCGCACCACAGCGTACCCACCGCCACCTGGATCGGGCACGCGACGGTGCTGGTGCAGATGGACCACGTCACCTTCCTGACCGACCCCACCTGGTCGGACACCGCCAGCCCGGTCGACTTCGTGGGCCCGCGCCGGTTCGTGCCGCCCGGGGTGGCGCTCGGGGCCCTGCCGCCAATCGACTTCGTGGTGATCTCGCACTCGCACTACGATCATATGGACGTACCGACGCTGCGCGCGCTCGCCAACGGCACCACCCGCTTCCTGGTCCCGCTGCGGCTGGGCGCACTGCTGCGCGAGGCCGGCATCGGGCCGGTGGAGGAGCTCGACTGGTGGGAGTCGCGGCAGGTCGGCGGCGTGCGGGTACACTGCGTGCCCGCGCAGCACTGGAGCCAGCGTACGTTGTTCGACCACAACGACACCCTGTGGGGCGGCTGGGTGGTGGTCGGGCCGACGCGGCGCTTCTACTTCGCGGGCGACACCGGCGACTTCGCCGGCTTCGGCGAGATCGGCACGCGCCTGGGGCCAATCGGGCTGGCGGCGCTGCCCATCGGCGCCTATGCCCCGGCGGCCATGATGCGGCCGTTCCATCTGGATCCCGAAGAGGCCGTGCGTGCCGCCGCCGATCTCCGGGCGACCAACGTGCTCGGCATCCACTACGGGACCTTCGAGCTGACCGAGGAGCCGCTCGACGAGCCGCCACGGCGCTTTCACGCCGAGGGGGTGCGCCGCGGCGTGGCGATGGAGCGGCTGTGGACGCCGCCGATCGGCGCCACGCGGCGCTGGTGAGCGGTGCATCATGTGCCGGCCGAGGGGACTCCGGGGCAGGTGACGATGCGCGCGCCCCGGGGGCCCGTGTGCGGTTCAAGCCGGCGCGGCTCGTCGTCGACACAACCACTTCAGCGCGACCGACGCGTCGAGGACGTTCACGTCCGCCCGGAGCGCAGCTCGCGCAGCACGTCGAGCGTCGTCTGTCCCGCCGGCTTCTCGAAACGGGTCTCCTTGAGCGCCGCCACGATCGCACGGCGGCGGGCATCCGGTTCCCGGTCGACGAACCGCTCCTGGTAGTCGCGCAGCGAGATGAGCACCGCGGCCGGCCGCCGGCCCCGCTGGACGACGATCGGCTCGCCCCCGCGCTCCAGCTGCCGCAGCACGCGACCGAGCGACTGCCGCAACGTCACCGCGTTCACGGGCTTCATGAAGCTGAGCTATGGGCTGCACAGGTCGGTGTCAACTTGTGGGAGTCGCGCCAGGTCCGCGGCGTCCAGGCACACCGTGTGCCCGCGCAGCACATCAGCAGGCGATCGAAGGGGTCGTGGTGCGCGATGGGCAGGCTGCCAGCCGCCACTGCATCGGGGGGGGGGGGGGTTGTTGACACCGCCCGGGAAACTCAAGCGCGGGTGCCGCCTTTTCGTAGCGCGCCGGTT
>CAZUDO010000061.1:0-13716 GCA_964618895.1 uncultured Binatia bacterium (SeqCode) | reverse complement strand
CCGACACCCTCTACACCATGCTCGCCCGCAAGCTGCGGGGCCACGAGGACTGCAACGCCCCCAAGCTCTTCCGCCACTTCGTCGCGGGCAAGGCCGCGGTGCGGGTCACGGGCGCGAAGGTCGAGGTGACGTACCCCCGGCCCGCCCACAACCCCCTTCTGCGCCAGGTCCCCTGGCGCACCCTACCCATGCAGTTACCAGCCCATCCGGGCACCGAGCTGGACCTGCGGTTCACGTGAGCGTCCGCCGGCCGTTCTTATGCCGGGTGACGGTGATCCCTTCCGCGAAAATCGGTGCTGAGCGAATACCTTGATCCGGGTGTTCCACACGACGAACGACGTGGCGTAGATTGCCTGGGACCCGAGGCATGCCGCCATGCCGGCAAACAGGACAGCACTTCTCATGGTCGATCTCTCCTTCTCGCGTCGGGCTCACCGAGGATCGCGTCTCTCGACTCGCCGGCGAATCGCTAGCTGCGTCACGCTTCGGCAGTCAATCCGGGCCGGGCACTACAGTTCGCGCTTGCATCCTTGAGCTGCAGTAGTCGCCGCGACAGGGCGTCGCACGGGTGGTACACGCCAATGACCCTTCTCCATGGAAGACCGACGCACCGCTTCCGCAGCGTCAATCGAGTGACGCCGGCAGCATCGGAGGCTCAACGGCGGGCGAGGGTCCTTCTGGCAACGCATTTGCTACCGAACCCGCCAATGTCACACACTCCCCGCGTGCTCGCCCTGCTCGCTGCGCTCATGACGCCGGTGACGGTCCAGGCGGCCGTCACCATCACGGCCCCGACACCCGGCCAGCGGCTCGTCGCGGCGCAGGACTACGCCACCGAGGTCCTGGGAGACCCCTGGGACATGAGCAACCGGGAGGACTACAGCCTCTACGAGCCGGGCGAGAACTCCGGCTTCAGCACCCTCGGACTCGACGGCAGCGGCCGGCTCATGGGGACGCTCGCCAGCGACGACGCCAGCATCGGCATCCTTTATCGAGGCTTCTACGGCGCCGTGAACCCCGGACGGAACGGCCGGCGCTTTCCGATCGCGCCCACCACCTATGCGAAGCTCGCCTTCAAGCTGTCGTCATCCGTGAGCGGGCAGGAGCCGCAGGTCTACTGGTACCACTATCCGCACAGCCACCCCACGGGCTGGGCGTCCTACGGCGCGCTCATCCTGTCCGGGCAGTCGACGGTGGTGGGCTCGCGCATCTTCGTCATCGATCTCACGAGCGGCAACCACGGCGAGCCGGCCGAGCACTGGACGGCGGGGCCCGTGCTCGGCCTGCGCATCGACCCGAACAGCACCGGGGCGTCGGTCGGGCAGCAGACGGGCCTCGACTGGGTCCGCCTGGTCCCCGCCGACGGGCAGCCCGGCTCCCCCGCCCTCTCCGTCCAGTGGACGGGCCCGGCCGGCACCTACACGCTCACGGCGGAGGAGCTGGGCGCGACCGCCGCTACCCCGGTGACCATCACCGCGAGCGCCACCGGGTCGGCGCACACGTGGTCCTACGGCTTCCTTCCACCGGGGAGCTACCGGCTCACGGTCTCCCGCAACGGCGCGCCCGCGGACACGGCGTCGGTGGACGTCGCCATCAACGCGCCCCCGCTGCTGCACGTGACCGAGCCCGACGAGACCGGCGACGGCGACTTCGCCACCACGGCGCTCGGGAACCCCTGGGACATGAGCGACCCGGCAGACGTGGTACGCGTCGACCAGATGGTTGATGGCGGCACGTTCGCGGGCGGGCAATTCACCGCCACCAGCGTGAGCGGCGAGATCGGACGCGACTCCCAGGTCTGGCTAATGATGAACCCGAGCCATCCGACGCCGCGGATCGACCCGGCCCGCTACCACCGCCTCACCTACCGCTACACCCTGGACGGGCCGTTCAACCCCGGCAACGGGGGCTCGGTGGCGCGCGTGCTGTGGGGCGCGGCCTACGACCACAGCGATCGCCTGGCCTCGACCGAAGACATCATCACGTGGGCGGGGGCCACCAGCTACACCATCGACCTCGCCACGCTCGGGATCGGCGAGGATGCCGGCATCGAGCCGGGCAGCACCGGCCTCGAGCCGTGGAGTGACGGTGCGAAGCGCTTCTTCCGGCTCGATCCGCACGAGGGGGCGACCGGGCGAACGTTCCATCTCGACGACGTGCGAATCGCGACCGACGACCAACCGGCCGGCACCGCGGAGTTCGTGGTGCGCTGGCAGTGGTCCGACCCCGACGCGGGCGCGCCCGCATCGGTCACCCTGTCTCACGACACCGACGAGGACCCTGTCAACGGCATGACCCTCATCGCGGCCGGCCTGAGCGCCGCCGCGGGCGAGTACGTCTGGAACACCACCGGCCTCGCGAACGGCGTATACCACGTCTACGCCGAGATCACGGACGGCACCAACACCACCGCGCGCTACGCGACCGGACCGCTCCGGATCGGCGGATTCGCCGAAACCTGTGGAGATTGCCTCGATAACGACGGCAACGGGCTGGTCGACTACGAAGATCCCGCCTGTTGCCCGCAACCCACCGCGCTCCGCTTGACGAGGGCACGCTTCCTGCCGGGCAAGGGCGGCATCGGCCTCACACTCGGCCGTCTCAACATCACGGCCGCGGTCCCGGATGCGAGCTTCAGCAGCATCGACCCGCCGCACGAGGATGTGAGCCTGCAGTTCCGGAACGCCGGCGGCGAGCTCCTGTGCGGCACCGCCGCCGCGTCGCGCTGGACCCGCCGGAAGAAGGCCTTCGTCTTCACCGACGACGCCGGGGTGCTCGTGAATGGCCTCCGCAAGACCACCCTGCGGGTGCGGAACGGCGGGATGGACGTCGTTGCCGCCGGCCGGCTGATCGACGTCACCCGCTTCTTCGACCCGTCCGCGTCCCGCAACGACCTGCAGCTCACCGTCCGCGTGGGCGCCCGTTGCGCGCAGGGGGCGGCGGCCCTGCGCTCGGCTCCCAAGGGACGCTTCGGCTACCCGTGAGACCCGCCCGCGGCGCCCACCGCGGGCGATCGCAGACGGTCGGCGTGGTCGACAAGTTGCCGACGGGGGACGCTTCTGGTACCGCCGGGGCTCGATGTTGCGGTCCCTGCGTGAGCTCTATGAGTACCGAGCCCTCCTGTGGAACCTGGTCGCCCGGGATCTGAAGGTCCGGTACAAGCGGTCGGTGCTCGGGGTGCTGTGGACGATGCTCAATCCGCTGCTGATGATGATCGTCTTCAGCATCGTGTTCGCGAACGTCTTCCGGTTCACGTTCGAGCATTTCACGGTCTACTTCCTGTCCGCCTACCTGCTCTGGACCTTCGTGTCGCAGACCACGTCGTGGTCCACCGCCTGCCTCCTCGGCCACGCCGCACTGATCCGGAAGATATACATGCCGAAGGAGATCTTCGTCGTCGCCACCGTCCTGTCGGGGCTGGTGAACCTCCTCATCTCGCTCGTGCCGCTCGCGCTCATCATGCTCGTCATCCAGCACCCGATCCGACTGAGCGTGCTCTTCCTGCCGGTGCCGATCGCCATCGCCGTGGTGTTCGCGCTCGGCATCTCGCTGCTGCTGGCCGGCGTGTGCATCGAGTTCAACGACGTGGTGCAGATCTACCAGGCCCTGCTTCTCGCCTGGATGTACCTGACGCCCATCGTGTACCCCATCGAAGCCGTACCGGCACAGTATCAATGGATCATTCTGGTGAACCCCATGTACTACCTGGTGGAGGCGTTCCGCGCGCCCATCTTCGCGGGGACGCTGCCCGCGGGTAGTGTCGTCGCGGCCAGCGCCGCCTGGGCGTTAGCCGCGTTCGTCGGCGGGTGGTGGGTGTTCGAGCGCCGGGCGGATCGCATCGCCTACCTGGTCTGAGGCCGTGACGGACGAGTTCGCGATCGACGTGGACAACGTGTCGGTACGCTACAGCGTACCGCACGAGCGCATTCCAACGCTCAAGGAGTTCGCCATCAAGTGGCTCCGCGGACGGGTGATCTGGAAGGAGTTCCAGGCCCTGACAAACGTGACCCTGCAGGTGCGCCCGGGGGAGACGGTCGGCATCATCGGCCCGAACGGCGCCGGCAAGACGACCCTTCTCAAGGTAGTTGCGCGCGTACTGCGCCCCCGCGACGGGACGGTACGGACGCGCGGCCGGGTCGTGCCGCTCCTCGAGCTCGGCGCAGGCTTCGACCCGGACCTCTCCGGACGGGAGAACGTCTTCCTGAACGGCGCCACGCTCGGCCACTCCGACCGCTACATGGCGCGCCGTCTCCCGGAGATCGTCGCCTTCGCCGGTGTCGAGGAGTTCATCGATGCCCCCCTGCGCACCTACTCGACCGGCATGGTGGCGCGGCTCGGCTTCGCCATCGCGACCGACGTGGAACCCGACATCCTCCTCATCGACGAGGTGTTGTCGGTGGGGGACGTGGCCTTCCAACGCAAGTGCGGCGAGCGCATGGCCTGCTTCCGGGAGCAGGGCGTGACCTTCGTCCTGGTCTCCCACTCGCTGCCCACCATCGCGAGCCTGTGCGCGCGCGTCGTGTGGATCGAGGGCGGGCGAATCGTCGCTGACGGGCCCCCCGACGAGGTGATCGCAGCGTTCTCGGCAACCGCTGATGGAAGCTCTGCGACGCCCCCGGCCACCGGCCAGCGCGTGGCCTGATCCCGTCGATGGCCGGGCCGGAGAGCCGACGTGGACTGGCCCCGGGTGTCCTGATCGGTCTCGGGACCCTCGCGTTCGTCGTCGGGGGACTCGCGCGTCCCCCGCACCGGCATGTCGCCGAAATCACCGTGCTCGATGCCGTCGGCCCGGACGCAGCGATCGGAGGCGAGGGCTTTCGTCCGGGAGCGGTCTTCCCGACCACGCAGGCGCCGGTCCTTGGTGACCTTGCCCTGATGGGATCGTGGCTGGGGAGCGACGCGTCCACCGGGCGTACCGTTTCCCCCTCGTTCCAGGCTCGGCGAACCTTCTACGTCCTGATCGCCGGCTATCCACGTCTGCCCGGCAACTCTCTCACGGTCGAGATGGAGTACGACGACGGGCGGACGGCGAGCCTGGCGCTCGCCGACGACGACGCGGGCGAACAATGGACACCGGTCCGGGTCACCCTGCCCCGCCCGATTCCGGCCAAGGTGCGCATCGTGGCGGTCGACGGGGCCACCGGCGCGCGGGGGTGGGTCGGCTTCTCGATGCCGTTTGCGTTCGTCACCGGGTGGCGCACCGCTACGTGGGGCCTGATCGACCTGGCCCGCATCCTCTCCACCTTCGCCGCTAGCGTGTTCCTGGTGTTCGCCCCGGGGCTGGCGCTCCGCACACGACCTTCCTCCCGGTGGGCACCGGCCGCCCTCCTGCCCGTCCCCGGCGTGGCCCTGCTCGTCGGTACGGGATGGCTCGCGTGGGCGCTCGCACGAGGCGTTCCCCCGCGCGTCACGGTGACACTCGTGATCGTGCCCGTGATGGTCTGGTGCACCGTCCGCATCTGGCGGGCAGGCCTCTCACGCCTGCTCTCACCGACGGAGCGGCGCGCCGCGGGCATGATCCTCGCCGTCGCTGCAATCGCCGTGGCGAAGGGCGTCTACTCGGGCGGCCCGAGCGGTGAGCTGTTCGCGGGCACGGTATCCAGGACGCTCGAGGTCGGCGATCGGTCCGACAGCCGCATCTCGTACCACGTCGTGCAGCTCGTGGCACACGGAACACGACCCAACAGCCGTGCCGGGAAACTGTTGTTCGCGCCATGGTCGTTCTCGCATCGCGGCCCCTTCGCCGGGCTTGCGGCCAGCCCGATCGTGCTCCTGGCGGGGGCAGACGTCCCCACCACCATGCCCGGCCAGCCCTGGCAGCCCTTCGACCCGGAGGGATTCGCCGCCTACCGCATCCTCATGACGATCATGGCGGCGGCGAGCCTGTGGGTGCTCTTCGGCGTCACGACGGCGCTGCTGAACCCCGAGGCCGGCCTGCTCGCGCTGGCGCTCGCGTGTCTCACCCCGTTCGTGGTGCACGAGCTGTACTTCACGTGGCCCAAGCTGCCCGCCGCCGCCTGCGTCCTGCTCGCCTTTCACGCCCTGCGCACCGGCCGCGCCGCCGCGGGCGGCTTGTGCTGCGGCGTCGGCTTCCTGTTCCATCCCCTGGCACTGCTCAGCGTTCCCCCGCTTGCCCTCCTCTGGATCTTCCTCGGACTGCGCGACCAGCGTCCTGCCGCCGGGATCGCCCGAGGCCTCGTGGGGCTCGCGGGTACGTTCGCCGCCGTCATGCTCGCCTGGGCGGCGTTCAACGGCCGGCACTACGCGCAAGCAGACTTTGCCCGCTTCGTCATCCAGGCGGACGCCCGGGTCCCCGGCGATCTGATGCAATGGCTGCGCGTGCGGGCGATGTCGCTCGCCAACACGCTGGTCCCCTTGCATCTCTACCGCGTCCACGGCGCCCACCCGTCGATCAACTCCTACTGGGGCCCGTCGCCGGACGTGATCCGCTTCTTCTTCCAGTACTGGACGACGCTGCCACTCGCCTGCGGCATCCTCGGATTTCCGCTGCTGGTGTGGGCGCTCGGCAAGGCGATGCGCGACTCGCCGATCGCCGTCGGCATCGCGGTCGTGATCCCGTTCCTCTTGTTCTTCGTCTACTGGGGTGGGGCGGCGACGGGCATGCTGCGCGAAGGGCTGCACGCGTGGGTGCTGACCGTCCCGATCGTGCTCGTCTGGTCGCGGCTCGCCGCCGGGAACGGTGGTCTCGGTGCGTGGCCGAGCGCCATGCTGGCGCTGCGCGGCGTCGAGATCCTCCTGCTCCTACTGTTGCCGGCATGGCTCACCCACGGCGGCGGCCTGCGCGAGCCCTTCGAGGTGACCGACGCCGTCGCCCTGACGGTCATCGTCGTCGCCACCGGCATCCTCGCCCGCGAGGCGTATCGCGTCTACCGCTCACCCGTGCCGGCAGATGGCGTCCGCGGGCGAGGTTAGGTCGCCGTCCGCCACGGCTTCTGCACCCGCGGCGGCCACGCAATCTCGACACTCTCCGCCGCCAGCGACAGGTTGGGGCTGAAGTACGGATCGTCGCTCAGCCGCGCGCCCCAGCGGCGGATCATGGTGTCGATCTCGCCCTGGAAGCGCAGCTGCTTCTCGGGCGTGTCCTCCGGTCCGCGACTGAACGACTCGTGGTGATAGAGCTCGGCGGACGGGGTCCACAGGTTGCGGTATCCCGCGGCCTCGAGACGCAGGCAGAAGTCGATGTCGTTGAAGGCGATCGGCAGGTGCGCCTCGTCGAGCCCCCCGACCTGCTCGTAGAGCGCGCGGCGCACGACCAGGCACGCCCCCGTGACGGCGGAGACCGCCTGCACCAGGTGCGCGCGCCCGAAGTAGCCTGCCGCGTCGCGCGGCAGGCCGAGCTGGATGTGGCCGGCGACCCCGTTCAGTCCGGTCACCACCCCCATGTGCTGCACGGTGTCGTTCGGGTAGAGGAGGCGCGCGCCGACCGCGCCGATCTCCGGCCGGAGCGCGTGCGCCACCATCTCGGCGAGCCACTCCGGCGCGATCACCTCGATGTCGTTGTTCAGGAGGCCGAGCACGGTGCCGCGCGCGGCGCGCGCCGCCAGGTTGTTGATGGCCGAGTAGTTGAACGGCCGGTCGTAGGGCAGCACGCGGGCGCGGCCCTCGCCCTCCAGGCGACGCAGGTACTCGAGCGTCGCCGGGTCGCGGCTCTGGTTGTCGACCACCAGGATCTCGACGCGGGGATACGTCGTGCGGGCGAGCACGCTCTCGATGCAGCGCTCGAGGACGGGACGGCCGTCGCGCGTCGGGATGATCAGCGTCACCAGCGGCGGCTCGGCCGGCAGGGGGTAGCGCACGCGATAGGTGGTCGGGAACGGCCCGGCGGACACCTCGACGGACCGGCCGGCCGCCTGGAAATGGTCGCGCAGCGCGCGCTCGGCATTCGGATGGGCGTGGTGCTTGGCGGTCACGTCGAACGCGCCCGATCCGGCGATCGCGCGCCAGTGGTAGAGCACGTGCGGGAGGTGGCAGATGCGGTCGGGCGAGCTCCGCGCCAGACAGCGGAGCGCCAAGTCGTAGTCCTGGCTGCCCTCGGCCTCCCGCCGGAATCCGCCCACCGCCCGGACGAGCGCGGTGCGGTACACACCCAGGTGCGAGAAGTAGTTCTGGGCGTAGAACAGGTCGGGGTTCCATTCGGGCTTGAAATAGGGCGTGTTCCGCCGGCCGCGCTCGTCGATCTTGTCCTCGTCGCTGTAGAGCAGATCGGCATCGGGATGCGCGTGCAGCGTCTCGGCCACCAGGGCGAGCGCATGCGGCGAGATCTCGTCGTCGCTGTCCATCAGCACGACGAACTCCCCGTGCGCGATGGCGAGCGCACTGTTCGACGCCTCGGCGATGCGACCGTTGGTAGGGCGGAAGACCGGCCGGATGCGGGGGTCGCGGCGCGCCGCCCGCTCGAGCACGCGGCGTACGTGTGGCGCGGGCGAGGCGTCGTCCGCGACGCACAGCTCCCAGTCGGTATAGAGCTGCGCCCGCACCGACTCGATGGCGCGGCCGAGCCAGCGCTCGGGCGTGTCGTAGACCGGCATGACGATCGAGAAGAGCGGGCGATGCGGCAGCGCCGCCAGCCGCTGCCTGATGGCCTGCCGGTCGGCCTCGGTCAGGGTGTCGAAGCGGGCGATCCAATCGGCGTAGCGCACCGCCTGGCCGTCGACGTGCGTACTCTCGACCAGCCGGTTCTTGAGCGCCTGCACGCCACCCGCCCGCCATTCTTCGATCAGGGCGCGCAGCCCGGCCGGCACCTGGCCCGGGTGGCGGACGACATCCGCTACCACCGGCCCCACCAGCCGGAGCCCCATCTCGGGCTTCGCCATCTCCCGCACCGCGAGCGCGCCGATACGGAACGTCCCGGGGCGGTCGAGCGGGTCGAAGCGCAGGCTGCACACCACCGCCGACAGGTTGATGGTGGCCCGGATGTGCCCGCTCTCCGGACGGGGCAGCCGGATGGCGCTCGCCTCGGTGTAGCCGTCGCCCCGGTTGACGTACAGGATGGGGGGCGTCACCGGCGTCACGTCGGTCTCGACCTCGAAGTCGAGATCGACCCACCCGGTCGGGAACGCCCCGCGGCACGGCACCAGCTCGAAGCATGGGTCGCTCCCCGACGACTCCCACCGTCCCGCGTCGGCATCCAGACAGACGACCTCCTTGCCGGCCCGCACCTCCAGCGGGACGCGGCGGCGGCGGAGGCCGCGCACCATGTTGCCGAGCAGGCGGCGCGGCCCAGGTGCGGCCTCCAGCACGGTCACGCGGCCGGAGAGACCGTTCAGCTGCTGCCGCAGCCCCTGCTGCGCGACCGCCATGCCGCGCAGCTGCTCGGCCAGCTGCTCGGCCAGGCGCGAGGCCTCGGCACGCAGCGCCGCCACCTGGCCGTCGGCACGCTGCAGGGCCGCATCGACCACCGTCCGCCGCTCCGCCACCTGGTCCTCGAGGCGACCCAACTGCGTCCCGAGGACCTGGCGCTCGCCCGCCCAGCGGTGCTCGTGCTCGTCGAGCACACGGGTCGCCAGCAGAAAGTCGGCCGATGCGGGCCAGCTCAGGTCGACGGCAAGGGAGCCCCCCGCACGGAGGCGCTCAAGGGCCGGGAACGGCACCGGCAGCTCGAGCACCGGGTCTTCGCCGGTGGCGAGCCAGCACTCGCCGAACGGGCTCGCGAACGCGGTCATCTGGTGCGCCCGGGACGCCAGCGCGGCCCGATCGCCGTCCCACTCCCACGCCAGCACACCGGCGTGGTCCAGCAGGCGAATGGCCTCCAGGCGGAGGAAGCCGGGACGATCGGACGGGTCGAACCGGAGACGTACCGCCGGCTGGTCGAGCGCCGGCAGCGCGAGTGAGACCGTCTGTCGGTCCTCCCCCATGACCCCGAACGCTGTGGTGCTCGCGGCCTCGGAGTATTCGCTTCCCTCGGTCGCCCAGTACACCTGACACAGGAAGTGCGGCGCCGTCGGACGGACGCGCTCGGGCGTGCGCAGGTCCACCACCTGCGCCGAGTGCGGCACGGCCTCGACGATGAACTGGTACGTAAGGGCATCGGGCTGCGCCAGCAGCGCACGGCTGACGGCCGGGGGCAACGCATCGAGAGGATGCTCGCGGAACTCGGAGTGATGCAGGTCGACCGTCAGGGGGCGCACATCGGTGACCGTGAAGCCGTGCGCGCGCAGCAGCTCGAGCAGCGAGCCGCGCGTGAAGAAGCGGACGTGGGTCGTGTCCAGCAGGCCCGTCGGCCGATAGCGGAACTCGCCCTGTAGGAGGCCGGCGATCACGCCCGCGTACGCCACGTTGGGGATGGATACGAGGAGACGTCCGCGCTCGGCGAGCAGCGCCGGGATCTGGTCGAGGAGTCGCGCCGGGTCGCGGAGATGCTCGAGCACGTCGGCGCACACGATGGCGTCGTAGGCGCGCGCCGGGAAGTACGCCGCCAGCACGGCGGTCTCGAGATCCGCTTCGACCAGCGACCGGTACGCCGGGCGGGCCACGCGCGCCGCGTCGGCCGCCTGCTCGACCCCGTCGACGGTGCAACCCTTGTGCTCCCGCAGGTAGCGCCCAAGCGCGCCGGTCGCCGCGCCGAGGTCGAGTACGATCGCCCCGGGCGCGATGTGGCCGGCAATCTCCGCCAGCGAGTCGCCCTGGTGCTCCTCCACCGTGCGGTCGTACACCGACGAAGGTCGCTGGCCGACAGCACTCATCCGCGCGCACTTCCCGACACGACGCTCTTCGCGCCAGACATCCACCGACGCAGCCACGGCCGCCGCGCGCCCGCGGTCGCCGCCCCCCGGGCCGCCTCGTCGCGCACGGGGCGAACGCCCGCCGGATCGTGGGCGCCGACCGCGAACAGGTGCGCGTACAGAGGCGCCGTGTCCGGAAACGGGTACGCGCGCGCGTAGTAGCCCACGACCACGTGTCGAAACACCTTCCGGAGCAGCTGCTCCAGGGTCCGTGCGCTGAAGAAGTTCACGTGCGTCGCCTCGAGCAGATGCCACGGCACCACGCCCGCCCGGAAGAGGTGGGGGATCACGGCCGCGTTGGGGACGCTTACCACGAGATTGACGCGCGCGACACGGGCGCACTCGCGCACCGCCAGGGCCGCGTCCGGCACATGCTCCAGCACCTCGACCGCGATCACGGTGTCGACGCATGCGTCCGGGAACGGCAGCCGGCGCGCGTCACCGCGCACGACCGCGAGGCCACCCGCGCGGGCGAGGGACGCGCCCCGCGCGCTCCACTCGAGGCCGTACACCGCGCGCCCCGCCGCGCGATGTGCCGCCGCGTACGGTCCCGCACCGCAGCCCAGGTCGAGTACGCTCCCGCGCACGTACCGGCGCGTGATGGCGAGCATGGGGGGAAAGACCTCGGTGACGGGAGGGCCGGAGCCGTAGATCTCGTCGCGGTGCAGCGGCTCGGCCCGCACCTCGGCGTGGCGGAAGGCGGCCTCGTAGGGCAGCTCGCCGGCGGCGAGCTGGACCTGCCGGCGCTCGAGCACCCGCGGCCCGTCCCCCGAGGCGATCAGCGCGAGCGCGAGGCCGACCGACCCGTCCGTGGTGGCGGGCGGCAGCGACGCCTCGAGGTGGAACCCGACCGCGTCGTCGTCGAGCCCGAGCGCCGCCGCGACATCGGGACGCGCGCACAGCGCGGGGGACGCCGCGAGGATGCGATCCCCGGCCAACAGCGCCACCGCGGCATCGACCGGTGCATGCGCGACCCACCCGTCGGCGACGATGGTTCGGCCGTCGATCGCACTCCCGGGCTGGGGGTGGTCCCAGGACCATCGTATCCGCCGCATCACCGGGCACCTTGCCGCGGGCACGCTCGCTTGACAACCCGCACCCTCCCACCATAACCCCCGCCCCGAACGGACGCGCGCATGCCAGCCCCCTCTCTCGCCATCGTCGGTGGCTGCGGCCACGTCGGTCTCCCGCTCGGGATCGCCTTCGCGCGCGCCGGCGTGGACGTGACGCTGGTCGACACCGACCCCGGACGCGTCGCTTCCGTCATGGCCGGCCGCATGCCCTTCCTCGAGCGCGGCGCGGACGAGGCGCTGCCGGCGGCCATCGCCACCGGGCGGCTGCACGCGGTCACCACGCCGGACACCATCGCCGAGCCCGACGTGGTGGTGGTCACCATCGGCACGCCGGTGGACGAATTTCTCGACCCCGCCGTGCGCACCTTCGACCGCGCCATCGACCAGGTGCTGGCGCGCATGCGGCCGGGGCAGCTCCTGGTGCTGCGCAGCACGGTCTTCCCGGGAGTCACCGACCGCCTGGCGCGCCGGGTGCACGAGCGCGGCCTCGCCATCGACGTGGCGTACTGCCCAGAGCGTATCGCGCAGGGGTTCGCGCTGGACGAGCTCTATCGCCTGCCGCAGATCGTCGCCGGCGCCAGCCCAGCCGCCAGCGCGCGCGCCACCGCCCTCTTCCAGCCCTTCGGCGTGAAAATCGTGCCGCTGCCGCCGATCGAGGCCGAGCTGGCGAAGCTGTTCTCCAACGCCTACCGCTACATCACGTTCGCCATCTCGAACCAGTTCTACCTGATCGCCCAGAAGTACGGCGCCGACTTCGAGCGCGTGCACCAGGCGGTGACCGCCGACTACCCCCGCCTGGCGGGCTTCACCAAGGCCGGCTTCGCCGCCGGGCCGTGCCTGGTGAAGGACACCATGCAGCTCGCCGCATTCAATCACAACACGTTCGCCATCGGCCACGCCGCCATGATGATCAACGAGGGCCTGCCGTCGAGCCTGGTCGAGGCCGCCAAGGAGCGCCACGACCTGACCCGCATGACGGCCGCCATCCTCGGCATGGCGTTCAAGGGCAACAGCGACGACGGCCGCTCGTCGCTGTCGTACAAGCTCCGTAAGGTGCTGACCCTCGAGTGCCGCCAGGTGCTGTGCACCGACCCCTACATCGCGGACCCCGACTTCGTCCCGCTGGAGACGGCCCTCAAGGAGGCCGACATCGTGTTCGTCGGCGCCTGTCACGAGGAGTACCGCGACCTCGTCATCGAGCAGCCGGTGATCGACGTGTTCGGCTTCTTGCAACGGAGTGTCGCATGAAGGTGCTGGTGACGGGCTCGGCCGGGTTCATCTGCGGCTACCTGGTGGAAGAGCTGCTCACCCACGGCCACGAGGTCGTCGGCGTCGACAACTTCTCCAAGTACGGCGAGGTCGAGCACGCCAGCCGCACCGACACCCGCTACCGCTTCGTGCGCGGCGACGCGAAAGACACCGCCCTCATGAAGGAGCTGCTCGGCGACTGCGACCACCTGGTCGCGGGCGCGGCCATGATCGGCGGCATCTCGTACTTCCACGAGTTCGCCTACGATCTCTTGGCCGAGAACGAGCGCGTCACGGCGGCCACCTTCGACGCCGCCATCTGGGCCCACCGCGAGGCGCGCCTCCGGAAGATCACCGTCATCTCGTCGTCGATGGTGTACGAGAACACCACCCACTACCCCACCCCCGAGGGCGAAGAGCGGCGCTGCCCGCCGCCGGCGTCCACCTACGGCTTCCAGAAGCTGGCGGTGGAGTACTTCGCGCAGGGCGCGCACGAGCAGTACCAGCTGCCCTACACCATCTGCCGGCCGTTCAACTGCGTCGGCATCGGCGAGCGCCGGGCGCGCACCGATCGCGAGATCCTGTCCGGCAACGTGCAGCTCGCCATGAGCCACGTCGTCCCCGACCTGGTGCAGAAGATACTGAAAGGCCAG
>CAZUDO010000060.1:0-96654 GCA_964618895.1 uncultured Binatia bacterium (SeqCode) | reverse complement strand
CGACGGTGCGGAAGAGCCGGCGCGCGCCGAAGAAACCCGTGCCCAAAGGCTACGTCGCGCGGAGTGTCGCCCAGCGCCATCACTCCACGGCGCGGCTGATGGCGGCGGCGCGGACCAAGAAGACACCTTGAAAGGGGTGGGGCTAAAGCTGCGAGACGACGGCGAGAGTACAGCCGCCCCGCGGCCGTCCGTGTTCTGTCCGCGAATGCAGGTCGACGGGGGTCGAATCGGGCCGACGAGGAGGGCCCGGAAACTCAAATGCTTCTTGGCGCCAGGAGTACGAAGTGTACCACCCTGGTGATCCTCGTGGACCTGAAAATCACGGTGTCGGCGGTTCAACTCCGCCCCTGGCCACTCAGTAGTTCAAGCACTTACGGCGGCCGTCGGATCCCCACCGTGGCGCGGATGTCGGCGTTTTGTCCGCCTTCGAAGGTCGATGGTCGAATGGGGACGACCTTCGGTGGCGCGTTCCGGCGCTCGGCGACGTAGGCGGTGACACGTTCGATAGCCTCCGCGAGGTCGCGCTCGCTCACGATGTTGTAGCGCTCGAATACGCTCCTGCCTTCTTCATCGCGCTCGCGCTCGTGTCGCTCAGCAGGCGGGCGACAAGATGTAGTTCTGCAGGAAGCACCTCGAGGGCCAGGGCGTGGTCGATGTGCCCCTGTCGAGCGCCACCGAGAGAGCTACGCAGGATGTCGCCGACGTTCATGCGCGCAAGGAGGTGGCGCACGATGGGGTGGGCACGGATGCGATGGACGCGGAGCGTGGCCGTGCCGTGACCGACCTGCCCCCATGCAACCGCGGCGGGAAGACCCTTGCGGAATCGTGGCGTCGGGGCAGCGGTTCATTGACTCCGGCGCCCCAGTGGGGTTCATAGAGAGACGCGCGGCACGGCGCCGGGCTGGGAGGAACCGTGACGGCCAAGGGACGAGAGGCCCATGAGGGGCGTAAGATCATCGAGACGCCCGCCTATTCGCTAGGGGAGGCGGCCCGGTACCTCGACCTCCCGACGGCCACGCTGCGGTACTGGGTCCTGGGCGGCCCCTACAAGACGAAGCAGGGGGTGAAGCGCGCCGCGCCCGTCATCCGGCTCGCGGATTCGGCCGAGCGGTTGCTTTCCTTCCTGAACCTCGTCGAGGCGCACGTGCTCGATGCGCTGCGCCGCCATCATGATGTCAGCCTACCGAAGGTACGGACGGCGCTCGATTACCTCGGGAGGAAGGGAGTCTGCCCCAACGGTCATCCCCTTGCCGATCCCGCACTCCAGACGGACGGACTGGACCTCTTCGTCGACCGCTACGGCGCGTTGATCAACGCCTCGAAGGCAGGTCAGACGGCGATGCGGACAATGCTGATGGCCCATCTACACCGGATCGATCGGAACCCCACTGGTGCTCCTGTCCGGCTCTATCCGTTCACTCGGAAGCACGACACGGACGAGCCCCGCGTCGTTATGATGGACCCGCGGGTGCAGTACGGGCGCCCTGTCTTGGTGGGTTCTGGGATCCCCACATCGGTGATCGCCGAGCGGTACAAGGCTGGCGAGTGCATCCAGGATCTAGCCGCCGACTACGGCCGGGAGCCCAAGGATATCGAAGAGGCGATCCGCTGCGAGTTGCGCCTCGCCGAAGCGGCCTGACATCGTCTACTTCGTCGACCGGTCTCTCGGTCGGCGTGTCGTGCCCGAGGCTCTCCGGCAAGCGGGACTGCAGGCGCAAGTTCACGACGACCACTTCCCAGCCGATGCCTCGGACGCGGACTGGCTCCGGGTGGTTGGGCAGCGAGGCTGGATTGTGCTCACCAAGGATGAGCGGATCCGACACCGCCCACTCGAACGGGCCGCCCTTCTCGACGCCGGGGTCCGTGCGTTCGTGCTGACGGCGCAGCGGATGAGCGGTGCCGACATGGGGCAGGCGTTCGTGCGGGCACGCCGTGCGATGGAACACTTACTGCATCGACGGCGGCAGCGTCCGTTCATCGCGACCGTGACACGCCACGGGCGCGTGCGCGTGATCGTCAGGTAGGTAGGTCGCCTGGTTGCAGCGTGGTTGCAAACTGGGCGGAAGTATCGGACCTCCGACCGTCACCGTCCCCATTCCGCTGCGGTGCCAGATGTTGCAGCGTCGACGTGCGGATAGTGACACCCGGAGGTCTCTTAGCAAGGCTTCCCGTTCAAACTGAAAATCACGGTGTCGGCGGTTCAACTCCGCCCCTCGCCACTTGATGGATCGCGGTGTTGCACGTTCTCGCCTGGGCGCACGAAGGGTTCAGCTACGCTACAGCTACCCAGGAAGACCGCGCTGCTCGCGTCCCTGACAGCTTTACTCGCTTCGGGAACAGGCCGTCGCGTTCGAGCTGCCAGATGGGGGTACGCCCGAGTCCGGTGATCCTCTTCACTTCAGGCGCCTGGCAAACGTGCGGCGCCAGGCCGAGCGCCCTCAACGATCCACTCCCCGATGCGGATTTGTTCATCGAGGCAGGCCGAACACACGTTGATCTGGCTTCTGCCCGGCACGGTCCAGACCGCGGTGATAGGAGCTGGCTTGCGGGCGACGCAGCGCTCGGTCTGGACGCTGCACTCCCCGATCATTACCACGCCGGACGGTTCAACCTTCATGATTCTCCCCTTAGCCACTGGTAGCCGAGCCACTTGATGAGCCGATCCCGAGCGTCCTCAACAAGGTCCTCTCGGTCTTTGTGTCGCAGGACCGGATGGAACGACGCGTGAATGCTCGCTTCGGCCTCGTCTAGCAAAAGGTCTGGCAACGTTTTCGGTCGCTGGTACCCGCCGACATGCCGTTCGGCGTGAGCGTACTCGTGAGTGAGGCACGCAAGCACGGATAGCCGTGAGTTGGCGTCCACGGCCGTAAGATTCGGGTAGACGTTCGCGCCGAGGTACACGGTGCGATCCTGCTCGCCGTACCCGGTCGTCGTCAAAGCGGTCGAGGCGCGGCCGATGTCAAGCGGTACGGCTAGACCGCCACTGGTGATAATGGTCCACGCCGTCTGGCAGTGGTCCACCTGCCTTGGCGTCAGCCCTTCGCGATTCCGGTCCGGCCACACGGCGCCAGAATACGGCTACGGCCCTTCGTTGTCGATCGACGCCGGCTCACGATTCGACTCACTACCGCTTTCGGTCCACGGCTCCTGCCGCCGGCGTCCATCTCGCATGGCCGCACCAGGAAGCGGCCGCGTCCTCAGGCACACGTCGCGAGGAGCGCCTCGTTGATCACGGTCTGATATCCGATGCCTCGGCGCTGGGCTTCCTTCTTCGCCCACGCCAGGACCTTGGGGTTCAGTCGGATCGACTGCTGCTCGCGATCCCGTCGAAGCATCCCGCGTAGAGCTGTTCGATCCGTTCCGTCTCAGCGTCAGTCAATGCCGCGAACTGCTTCTCACGTCCTCTGTCCGATAGATGCCCGCTTCCCCGCCGAAGCCATCGCGGCAGCAGCGACGACTGGGTCGACGCCGCCAGCGATGCCGCGCTCACCATAGGCGACGATGCCGGCGATGAGGCTGCGGAGATCCTCTGCGCGGGCGCCAATGTGATCGGGAATCGGTTCCTGCGTCTCGCGGTCGTGCAGCCCGATGAGTCTACCCTCTGTACGGAGGCCAAGGCGAGCAAAGCGGTCATCCCCGAGTACGACGCGTTGAAGGCGCTCCAGTTCGTTCAACGTTAGCGGCCGGGAGCCTGCCTCACCTATCGCCTGCGCCCACCGCGCGGCACGCTGCGAGGATGGACGTTCACCTTCGATGCCGAATGACGAGCGGCTGTCCTTGAGAAGAAGAAACACTGCCGCCCGCGCGATGACATCGGGGTGCGTGCGAGCGCGCTCAGCAGGGGTTACAGACCGGCAGCAAGCGACAAGATCACCGCGTTCGCCACGCTTGATTCGTTCTGCGCGTGGCCGTTACGGATTGCCGTTCATATGGGTCCATGATATGGGTCACCCATATGAAGACGACCCTGGACATCGACGACCGCTTGCTGGAGCGGGCGAAACGTCATGCGGCGGCCCAGGGCACGACGCTTCGAGCGGTTGTCGAGGAGGCGTTGCGGGCCCGGCTCACGCCGCGGCCAGAGGGGAGACCGCGATACCGCTTCTCGCCCCCGACGGTCCGCGGTTCTAGCCCTCCCGCTCTCGACGTTGCCGATCGCAACGCCCTGTACGATCTCCTCGACGATCGTCGATGATCGCGATCGACACCAACGTCCTCGTGCACGCCCACCGTGCGGAGATGCCACTGCACGAGCTCGCCATGGAACGATTGCGAGCGCTCGTGGAAGGGGGAGCACCTTGGGCACTCCCCGCGTTCTGCATCGGTGAGTTCGTTCGGGTGGTGACGCACCCTCGTATCTTTCATCCGCCGACCGGGCTCGAAACGACGCTCGAGTTCCTCGATCAGGTTCTGGGCAGCCCATCGGCCCGCCTTCTCGTTCCAGGGCCGATGTTCCCCGCGCTCTTCGCCGAGGCATGCCGAAGCGGCGCCGTCCAGGGGAATCTCGCATTCGACGCGCAGGTGGTCGCCGTGTGCCGAGAACACGGCGTTGCGGAGATTCTCACGGAAGACCGCGACTTCTCTCGTTTCGGTACCCCACTCCCCGTCCGACTCCAGCCCTGAAAGAACTTCGGTGCGGCGCAGCCCATGGTGAGCCCGGAAGGCCCCCGGCTGCGCGTACGACGACTGCGGCTCGACCGAGGCGTCGCTGGACGTGGAGTACGCGCACGCGGTCGCCCCGCAAGCGCGCATCGTGAACTTCATGGCTGCCTCGACGGCGGCGCCGGACTTCGTGGCGTCTGTACGGACTCTGCGGGACCGGCGCGTTCCACGACATCACCGAGGGCTCGACCGAGGACCACGCCGCACGCGAGGGCTACGACCTGGTCACCGGGCTCGGGACGATCGACGCCGAGCTTCCTGGCGCTGTACTAGCGACGGACGCGCGCGCCGGCGCGCGCGGTGCGAGATCAGGCGAACCGGCCCGGCAGATCGTCGCCCAGCAGCCGCACGACCGCGGCGATGGTGGCCGGGCGCGGCAGCTCGTCGGAGAATGCCAGTGCCCACGTGCGCTGCAGGCCGGCCTCTCCGAGCGACGCGGCGCCGAGCGCGCCGGCCGCCAGCTCGCGCCGCACCGCCCAGCGGGGTACGACGGCGACACCGACACCGGCCTGCACCAGGCCCTTCACGCCCTCCATCTGGTCGATCTCGATCGCGACCGTCGGGAAGACGCCGCCTTCGAGCAGGAAGGCGAGGGTGGCGTCGGTGATCGAGCTGGCGCGGTCGTAGAGCACCAGCGGCTGCGTCTCGAAGTCGCCGGCGAGCACCCGACCGCGGCCGACCCAGGGGTGCTGCGGGGGCATCACGGCCACGAGCTCGTCCTGTCCGACCTCGACCACACGTGCCCGGCCCGACTCGGCCGGGAGCGCGACCAGCGCGAGGTCGAGGTCGCCCGCCGCCAGACGCGGGAGCACCGACGCCGGCTCGCCACTCGTCACCTGGAGCTCGACCTTGGGGAGCTCTCGCCGCAGCATGGCGAGCGCGCTCGGCAGGAGGTAGCCGCACGCGGGCTCCGGTGCGCCCAGGCGAACGATCCCGCGCCGCCCGTTCGTCTCCTCGGCGAAGCTGTGCTCGACCTCTTCGAGACGGCCGAGGACGTGGCGCGCGCACTGGACCAAGCGGTCGCCGGCCGGTGTCGGGCGCGCGCCGCGGCCGTCGCGCACCAGCAGCGCCACGCCGAGCGTCTCCTCGAGCGCGCGCACCTGCTGGCTGATGGCGGGCTGACTCAGGCCGAGCTTCTCGCCGGCGCCGGTGAACGTCCCGACGTCGACGATCGTCGTGAATATCTTGAGCTGTTTGATCTCGAGCATCGACCCATCACGGGACTACGGCATCCGATGGAGCAAGAAGAATGCCGCGCGCCAGCGACGCAGTGATCGAGTCGATCGTGGAACGCGATGGCTCGTGCCGCACGCGCGCCCGCGAAACGGGCAGCACGTTGCCCATTCGCTGATCGCGTCGTTGTCGCGCCGTCACCGTCCCGGCCGGCGCGCCCAGCCACTGCAGGCGGCACCGGTCTTGCTCCGTCGCCGATTCGGAATGCGTGGGGTGGCATCCATAAGCCGGTCCGATCACGGAGAGAAGCCGGGTCGATGGACGAGCGGCGGACGGACAGAATTATGACAGAGCGCCGCGTCGTCGTGGTCGGCAACGGCATGGTCGGACATCGCTTCTGCGAGCGGCTGCACGCGCGTGACGTGGAGCGCCGCTACCGCATCGTCTGCGTCGGCGAGGAGCCGCGGGCCGCGTACGATCGGGTCCATCTGAGCGAGTTCTTCGCCGGGCGCTCGGCCGACGACCTGTCGCTCGGTGGCGCCGCCTGGTACGCGGAGCGCGGCATCACCCTCCACACCGGGGAGCGCGTCCTGGATATCGACCGCGCGGCGCGCACGGTCGTCACCAGCGCCGGCCGGCGCCTGGCCTACCATGTCGTCGTGCTTGCTACCGGATCCGCGCCGTTCGTGCCGTCCATGCCGGGCACGACGCTCCCGGGTGTGTTCGTCTACCGCACCATCGAGGACCTGGAGGCCATCCGGGCGTGGGCGCAAGTCTCGCGCCGCGCCGCCGTCATCGGCGGCGGCCTCCTCGGCCTCGAGGCGGCCAAGGCCGTCCGCGATCTCGGCCTCGAGGCCCACGTGGTCGAGTTCGCGCCGCGTCTCATGCCGCGGCAGGTGGACGCCGGCGGGGGCGAGGTGCTGCGGCGGGCCATCGAGGCCCTCGGCGTCCATGTGCACGTGGGCGTCCAGACCTCCGCGCTGGTCGGCGAGCACGCCGTCACCGGGCTCCAGCTGGCGGGCGGCGAGACGATCGCGGTCGACATGGTGATCATCTCGGCCGGCATCCGCCCGCGGGACGAGCTGGCACGCACGGCGGGGCTCGCCGTCGGCCCGCGTGGCGGCATCGTGGTCGACGACGCGCTCTGCACGACCGACCCGGCCATCCGCTGCATCGGCGAGAGCGCGCTCCATCGCGACATGATCTACGGCCTGGTCGGTCCCGGCTATGCCATGGCCGATGTGGTCGCGGCGCAGCTCTGCGGCGAGACGGCGACCTTCACCGGCGCCGACCTGTCCACCAAGCTGAAGCTCCTCGGCATCGACGTGGCCTCGTTCGGCGACGCCTTCGCGGACGAGCGTCCCGAGCGCGGCGCCCGGCGCGTCGTCTTCGAGGACCGGCTGCGCGGCGTCTACCAGAAGCTGGTCGTCGCCGGGGACGGCAGCCGTCTCCTGGGCGGCATTCTGGTGGGGGACGCGGAGCGCTTCACCCCGTTGCTCGGCGCGGTGCGCGACGGCGGCGCCGTCCCGGCGCGTCCGCACGAGCTGCTGTTCGGAGTCGCCACCACCGGCGCGGGCGGTTTCACCGACGACAGTCAGGTATGCGCCTGCAACAGCGTCACCAAGGGGCAGATCCGGGCGGCGATCGCCGCCGAGGCGCTGACGACCGTCGGCGCCGTGAAGGCCTGCACCCGCGCCGGCACCGGATGCGGCGGCTGCGTGCCGTTCGTCACCCAGATTCTGGAGACGGCGCTGGCGGAGGCGGGGTGCGAGGTGAAGCGCACCCTGTGCGAGCACTTCCTCTACACCCGCCAGGAGCTCTTCCAGATCGTCAAGATCACGCGCGTGGCGAGCTTCGAGGCCCTGCTGGCGAGCCACGGATGCGGTTCGGGTTGCGAGGTGTGTCGCCCGGCGGTGGCGTCGATCCTGGCCAGCACGTGGAACGACTTCGTGCTCCGCCACGCGACCATCCAGGACACCAACGACCGCTTCCTGGCCAACATCCAGCGCGGCGGGACGTACTCCGTCATCCCGCGCATCCCGGGCGGCGAGATCACGCCCGAGAAGCTGATCGTGCTGGGCGAGGTCGCCCGGCGCTTCGACCTGTACGTGAAGATCACCGGCGGCCAGCGCATCGATCTCCTCGGCGCCCGCGTCGATCAGCTGCCCGACATCTGGGAAGCGCTCGTCGACGCCGGCTTCGAGAGCGGGCACGCTTACGGCAAGGCGATGCGCACCGTGAAGAGCTGCATCGGCACGACGTGGTGCCGCTACGGGGTGCAGGACTCTACCGCGCTCGCCATCCGGCTGGAAGAGCGCTACCGCGGCATCCGCGCGCCCCACAAGTTGAAGGCCGCCGTCTCCGGCTGCATCCGCGAGTGCGCCGAAGCGCAGAGCAAGGACTTCGGCGTCATCGCCACCGAGAAGGGCTGGAACCTCTACCTGGGTGGCAACGGCGGCGCCAAGCCCCGCCATGCGGATCTGTTCGCCGACGACCTCGAGGAGGCGACGCTGGTCCGCTACGTCGATCGCTTCCTCATGTACTACATCCACACCGCCAACCCGCTCGAGCGCACGGCCCGTTGGCTCGAGCGCCTGGACGGCGGCATCGCGTACCTCCGCCGCGTCATCATCGACGACGCCCTCGGCATCGGTGCCCAGCTCGACCGCGACATGGACACCCTCGTCGGCTCCTACGAGTGCGAGTGGGCGGCGGTGGTGCGGGATCCGGAACGGCGGAAGACGTTCCGGCATTTCGCCAACAGCGACGCGCCGGACCCGACGCTGCCGTTCGTGCGCGAACGCGGGCAGAAGCGTCCGGCCGACTGGCCCGATCCGACGCCTCCGGCGCGGGTCCCGCTCCCGGCAGAGGAGGCGGTGTGGGTGCGGCTGGTCGGGGTCGACGACGTGCCACGCGACGGCGGCGTCACCGTGCGCTACGGTGACGCGCAGATCGCCGTGTTCAACTTCGCCAGCCGCGGCGAGTGGTACGCGACCCAGGCGACCTGCCCGCATCGGAAGGACGCCGTGCTCGGCCGCGGACTCCTCGGCAGCCAGGGCGACGAGCCGAAGGTCGCCTGCACGCTGCACAAGCGGACGTTCTCGCTGGCCACCGGGGCGGGCCTCTCGGACACGCAGTACCGGATCGCGACCTTCCCGGTCGAGGTGCGGGCCGATGCGGTGTGGGTGCTGCTGCCGCCCATGGAGCAGCTGGCCCGCATGCTCCCGTGCGCGCGAACCCAGGAGGCGGCGCCGTGCGCGGCCTGACCACCCGACGGGCGTGGCGCGACGCGAGCGTCGGCACCGGGCTGCTGCTGGGCGCGATCTACGCCGGCTCGGGCGCGGGCGTGCATCTCGACCCGGCACTCGGCGGCTACCTCGGGGCGACGGTGGTGGCCACCTTCGGGGTGATCTACCGCGTGAGCGCCTTCTGGCGCCGGCCCGCGTCGGCGGTCTACGTGCGCGCCGCGTTGGCGGGCCTCGGCCGGCTCCGGCGCCTGCCCCGCACGCTCGGCGCTGCGGCCGATGATCTCGTGGCGCAGCGCTTCATCGCCCGGCGGGGGCGGGTGCGGTGGCTGGCGCACCTGCTGCTCTCGCTCGGCACGCTGGTGAGCTTCGCGATCACCGTGCCGCTGGTGTGGGGCTGGCTGCATTTCGAGGCTGTGGGGCAGGACACCTATCGCGTGCTGGTCACCGGCGTGCCCGCGGGACGGTTCGCGCTCGACGGTGCGATCGGGTGGCTCACATTCCACGCGCTCACCCTGGCCGGCGTCGCGGTCATGGCGGGCGCCGGCTACTTCCTCGCGCTGCGGCTCCGCGCGCGCCGGCTGCCGGGGGCGGTCAGCACGTTCCACGTCGGCCCCCTCGTGCTGCTGCTGGCCGTCGCGCTCACCGGCCTGGCCCTTCCCGCCGCGCGCGCCCACCCGCGGGTCTTCGACGTGGCCGCGGTGGTGCACGAGCTGACGGTGGTGCTCCTCCTCGTGAGTCTGCCGTTCTCGAAGCTCGGGCACGTCCTGGTCCGGCCGCTGCAGTTGGGCGCGCGCGTCATGCGCGCCCCCGGTGCGCCCGCAGTGTCCTGTGCGCGCTGCGGCGACACCTTCGCCCCGGCGGCGCAGCTGGCGGCGGTTGAGACCCTGCTCGCTCAGCACGGCTATCGCTTCGCCGGCCATCAGGCGACGTGCCCGGCGTGCCGCCGGCTGCTCGTCGCCGCTACCCAGGCGACGCTCCTGGGCGCGGCGTTCCAGCCCCGGCTCGCCGGCGCGCATCCCGCGCCGCGCCCGCACGGCGTCGGACGGGCGGCGTAACGTGGCCACGCTTCCGTGCCCGACCGAGCAGCTGATCGACACCTTCGGTCCCCACCTGAACCACGAGCCGCCGGGCGGCTTCGCGGCCCGCACCGAGCCGGACCGGCGCGTGCAGACCCACTGCTGCTTCTGCGGCCAGCAGTGCGGCATGACCCTGCTGGTGAAGGACGAGCGCGTGGTCGGCGTGGAGCCGTGGGAGGAATTCCCCTTCAATCAGGGCAAGCTCTGCCCGAAGGGCATCAAGCGCTACCTGCAGAACAACCATGAAGACCGGCTGCTGCATCCGCTGGTACGCACCGGCCATGGCTTCGACCGCATCCCGTGGGACGAGGCGCTCGACATCGTCGCCGAGCGCATCCAACGCTTGCAGGCGCATCACGGCAAGGACGCCGTCGCCGTCCTCTCCGGCGCGTCGCTCACGAACGAGAAGGCCTATCTGATGGGCAAGTTCGCGCGCGTCGCGGTCGGCACCCGCCACATCGATTACAACGGTCGCCTGTGCATGGTGGCCGCCGGCGCCGCCAACCTGAAGGCCTTCGGCATCGATCGCGCCGCCAACCCGTGGGCCGACATCGCCGCCACCGACCTGGTCCTGGTGCTCGGCGCGAACGTGTCGGAGTGCAGCCCGATCACCACCGACTACATCTGGCAGGCACGGGATCGCGGTGCCCGACTGGTCGTCGTTGACCCGCGGCTGACGCCGATCGCCCGCACCGCTGACCTCTACCTGCCGGTGCGTCCCGGGCGCGACGTGGCGCTCCTGAACGCCATCCTGCACGTGGTCATCCGCCTGGGCGGCCTCGACCACGACTTCATCGCCCGGCACACCAATGGCTTCGAGGCGGTGGTGGCGGCGGTGGAGGCCTACGCCCCCGAGCGGGTCGAGCAGCAGGTCGGCATCCCGGCCCGGCGGATCATCGAAGCGGCCGAGCTGTGGGTGCAGGCGCCGCGCACCATGCTGCTGCACGCGCGCGGCATCGAGCACCACACCAAGGGCGTCGACAACGTGCTGGCGTGCATCAACCTGGTGCTCGCCAGCGGCAAGATCGGCAAACCCGGCTGTGGCTACGCCTCGATCACGGGGCAGGGGAACGGTCAGGGCGCGCGCGAGCACGGCCAGCGCTGCAACCAGCTCCCCGGCGCGCGCGACATCGAGAACCCGGAGCACCGCGCCCACGTGGCCAGGCTCTGGGACGTGCCGGTCGAGACCCTGCCCGGGAAGGGCGCGACCGCGCCCGAGATCATCGAGCTGGCCCACCGCGGCGAGGTCCGCGGGCTCCTCTCCCTCTGCTTCAACCCGCTCGTCTCGCTTCCCGATGCGACCTTCACGCGCGCCGCGCTCGAGCGCCTGGACTTCTTCGTCGCCATCGACTTCTTCCTGTCGGAGACGGCCCACCACGCGGACCTCGTCCTGCCGGGCTCGCTGCACGAGGAGGACGAGGGCACCGTCACCACCACCGAGGGGCGCGTCGTGCGCATCCGGAAGGCGGTCGAGCCGCCGGGCGAGGCCCGGCCGGACTGGTGGATCATCGATGAGATCGCCCGCCGGCTCGGGCACGCGGAGCGGTTCGCCTTCCAGTCGCCGGCCGAGATCTTCGCCGAGCTGCGGACGCTCTCCCGCGGCGGCATCGCCGACTACGGCGGCATCACCTGGGAGCGCATCGAGCGGGAGATGGGGGTCTTCTGGCCCTGCCCCGACGAGACCCACCCGGGCACGCCGCGGCTCTTCGAGGGCGGGCGCTTCCAGCATCCCGACGGGCGAGCGCGCTTCCACGCCGTCACCTATCGCCCGCCGGCCGAGGACACCGACGCCGACTACCCGATCATCCTCACCACCGGGCGCGTCGTGTCACAGTTCCTGTCGGGATCGCAGACACGGCGGATCGGCCCGCTGGTGGCGCAGTACCCCGAGCCACGGGTCGAGATGCATCCGCGGCTCGCCGCGCGGCTCGGCGTCGCCGACGACGAGCGCGTCCGGGTCACGAGCCGGCGCGGCACCCTCGAGCTGGCGGCGCACGTGGTGGCGACCATCCGTCCCGACACGGTCTTCATCCCGTACCACTGGCCCGGCGACCGCTCGGCGAATCGTCTGACCATCCGTGCTTACGATCCAATCGCCAAGATCCCCGAGTTCAAGGTGTGCGCTGTGCGCGTCGAACGCATCCACGCCGAGGCGCCGGCGGCATGATCGGCGAGCTCTTCATCGACCCGAACCGCTGCATCGGTTGCCGCGCCTGCGAGCAGGCATGCAGCGAGTGCCCCGGCCACGGCGGGCACAGCATGATCCATCTCGACGACCTCGATCGTGCCACGTCGGTGCAGACGGCGCCGACCGTCTGCATGCATTGCACCGACCCCGCCTGCGCCAGTGTCTGCCCCACCGACGCCATCAAGGTCGATCCGGCCGGCGTCGTCCTGTCGGCGATGGTCGAGCGCTGCATCGGCTGCGGCAACTGCACGCTCGCGTGCCCGTTCGGCGTCCCGAAGCTGTACGAGGAGCGGGCGCTCATGATGAAGTGCGACCTGTGCTACGACCGCACCGCCGTCGGCCAGAAGCCGATGTGCGCAACGGTGTGTCCCTCGGGCGCGCTCTTCTACGGCTCGCGCGAGGAGGTCGAGGACCGGCGTCGGGCGCGGCCGCTCAATCACTTCGCCTTCGGCGCGGAGACGCTGCGCACGCGGAACCACCTCATGGTCCCGGCGGCCTTCGACGTGGTCGCCGTCTCCCCGCAGGCGCAGGCCCCGCGCTCGCGGGCCGAAGAGCAACTGGAGGAGTGCCTGTGGTGACGACGGACACCCCGTTCCCGATCGCGATCGACGCCGAGCGTGCGCTCGACCGCCGTCGCGTCCTGTGCGCCGCCGGCGCGGCCGCGATGCTCGTGCTCGGCGGCGAGTGGCTCGGCCGGCGGCAGCGCGACGGCGCGGGGCGACCGGGGGCGGTCGTGCTCGACGACCCGGCCGGGCTCGCGGTGGGGACCGCGCGGGAGGTGGTGACGGCGGACGGCCGGGCGGCGCTCGCGGTGCGCCTGGACGCGGGCACTATCGTCGCCTTCGCCCGCCGCTGTCCGCACCTCGGCTGTCCCGTGCGCTGGGCGGCCGCGCGGGGGCAGTTCGAGTGCCCGTGTCATCACGCCGCGTTCGACGCGCTGACGGGGCGCGTGCTCGCCGGACCGCCGCGCACTGGGCTCACCCGGCTCGAGGTGCGCACCGCATGAGCTTCGCCGAGTTCCGCCGCGCCGGCCACTGGCCAACTCTGTGCGCCGCGTTCCTCTACTTCGACGTGAGCTTCTGCGTCTGGTACCTGCTCGGCCCGCTCGGCAACTTCGTCGCGCAGGATCTCGGACTCACCGCCACCCAGAAGGGGCTCCTGGTGGCAACGCCGCTGCTCGGCGGCTCGATCTTCCGCATCGCCATGGGCGTGCTCGCGGATCGCATCGGGCCGCGCCGGGCCGGCATGCTCGGGCTGGCGGGCACGTTCGTGCCGTTGTTGCTCGGCTGGCTGGCGCCCCCGTCGGCGCCCATGCTCGCGCTCGTGGCGCTGCTCCTCGGCGTCCCCGGCGCCAGCTTCGCCGTGGCGCTGCCGCTGGCGTCACGCTGGTATCCGCTCCGGTACCAGGGGCTCGTCATGGGGATCGCCGGCGCCGGCAACTCGGGTACGGTGCTGGCCGCGCTCGTGCTGCCGCGCCTCGCCGCCCACTACGGCTGGCAGGGCGCCATCGGGTGGCTGCTCCTGCCGGTCGCCGCTGTGGCCGTGGTCTTCGTCTGGGGCGCACGCGAGAGCCCGCACGTGCCGCCGCGCCGTCCGCTGCGCGCCTACGCGACCCTGATCGGCGAGCTCGACACCTTCTGGTTCTGCCTCTTCTATGCCATCACGTTTGGCGGCTTCATCGGCCTGGCGAGCTTCCTCGGCATTTTCTTCCACGACCAGTACGGGCTCGACAACGTCGCGGCGGCAGACCTGACCGCCGCGTGCGTGTTCCTCGGTAGCTTCATGCGTCCGGTCGGCGGCGCGCTGGCCGATCGCCTGGGGGGCGTCCGCATGCTGCGCGTCGTGTACGCGGGCGTCGCCGTGCTGCTGGCCGGGCTGGCGACGCTGCCGCCGGCGTGGCTGGCCGCGATCCTGTTCGGTGCCGCGCTGGCGCTCCTCGGTGCCGGTAACGGCGCCGTCTTCCAGCTCGTACCGCTGCGGTTTCAACGCGACGTGGGCGTGGTCACGGGCCTGGTCGGCGCGGCCGGGGGGCTGGGCGGATTCTTCCTCCCGTCGCTGCTTGGAGCGCTCCGGGATCTCGCCGGCACGTACGCCGCCGGCTTGGCCGTGCTGTCGGCCATCAGCTTATGGGGCATGACCCTCGTGCTGGCGGTGAACGGGGGTTGGCAACTCACCTGGGCGGCGCGCCTGGGGCTCGAGACGCCGGGAACCGGCAGGAGTGGATGAGATGGCGTCGCCGGCGCGCCGTCCGCGTGATCGACGTTGGCAAACGCGTGGGCTGCCCGTCGGCTGCGCAGGCCCGGATCAATGCCCGCAGCGATCCGTTCGTGGTCGGTCGTGGTGCCGAAGAGGCGGCGGCGCTGCGCGCAGCCGGCGTCCGGGGACCGTAGGAACGATGAGGCACTCCCGGGAGAGTTTACGTCTCCGTTCCCGGACAGCGCCCCCACCCGCCGGCTCGCGGGGAGAAGCGCACGACGATGCAGACCGCGCGCAACCGGGTCGCGCGTGAAGTGAATCGCCAGGCCAAGAGCCTGAAGCAGGATCGGCGCACGCTGACCTCCCGCGGCCTGCTCACCGACCTGGTCCCGCGACGCGAGCGTGCCGAGCTGTCCGACGAGGCCGCGTAGACGGCGCATAGGCCGTGGACACTGCTAGGGTTCTGGACTCGTGGCCTTGACCTCGGCCGCGGCACGGCCAATACTGCAGTGCGAGCGCTGGCGGTTTGGTTTCGGCGGGGGTGGCCGCGAGCGGGGCGGGGTGTAGTGTGGCGAGTGATGGGGACACGCTCCGGTGAACGGACCGCTGGGAGAGCACGATGCGGTTTCCGTTGAATGAGCGAAAAGCGGCCCAGGCGGCGGCGTATCTTCTCCGTCTTCATGACGGGCGTTTGCCGTACATCAAGCTCATCAAGCTGCTGTACCTGGCCGATCGCAAGGCGCTCATCGAAACGGGATTGCCGATCACGGGCGACCGCATGGTCGCGATGCCACATGGCCCGGTCCTGAGCCAGATTCTCGACTTCATCAACCACGGCCCGACCACCCCTTCGCCGTGGTTCGAGTACGTGTCCGAACCTGCCAATTGCGACGTGACCGAAGTCATGCCGAAGGCGAAGGACACCGACCTCGACCTCAGTACGTTGAGCATCTACGACCGCGGAGTACTCGATGCCGTGAACACCGAGTACGGATGGATGGACAAGTGGGCGCTTCGTGAGCTCTGCCATCGGCTGCCAGAGTGGAAAGACCCCGAGGGATCGTCCACGTCCATCGATCCGGCCGACATCCTCCGCATCGAGCATGTTCCTGAAAACGAGATCCAGCGGATCACGGAAGACGCAGACGAGCTGACTCATTTCGCGAGCGTCGGGCTCGTCGTCGGTTGACACCCGGCGACACGTTCTTCGATCATCACCTCTGGGTAGCAACGCACTCGCCTTCAACGTCACCACGAGGCGCGCGAATCGCTTCTGCGATACGGCGTGCATCCTTGAACCCGGCGCTCATCCGTTCATCCAGCACGAGAGCGTGGTGGAGTATCGTAAGGGCGCCTTCGGCCCGCAGACCGCTTGGGAGAAGCTCGTGACGCTGGGACGATGCCATGCACGCGAGCCGGTGTCGGCGGAGCTGCTACTTCGGATTCAACACGGCGCACTGGCGTCGAAGTTCTGCGAACTGGGGCATCAACACATCGTCCGCGCGGCCCTTGGGCTTCCGTAGGTCGTTGCCGGCCTCCCGATGCCAGAGGCGCGGATGGGATGTGTCTACTTGTGCCGGATCGTGCTGTTCACGTTGATGCGTTCCTCGGGCCGACGAGGTAGTCGGCGCATCGCAACAGGAACGGTCGCGTGGAAGTTGCCCGCGAAGGTCAACCGGAGATGGTGGCCCGGACATTCCGCTGGTAGGCTGACGTTCCACGCACGCTGGAGATGAAGCAGAGCAAGAGGATGACGGGGTTGCGGTGGCGGCCGCGTGCGGGGCGGCGTCGTCGCACGCGGCGTAGGCTCGTCCTACTGTGCTGCGTATCCGAGGCCGGCCACGTCCGTGCAGAACACCGTCGCCACGTAGGCCCAGCCTCACGCCGGTGGCGGTGGCCGGCCCGGCAGTCCGTCCCGGATGCGCCGGGAGAACTCCGCGCTCGCATCGGCGGCCTTCGCCACCGCCGTGATGTCGCTCCGCGCCCGTAGGGTCGGGAACGGCAGCGTCGTGTTGAGCACCCCGTCCTCGTAGAGCGCCTCGTCCAGATAGCCGTTGACGAGCAGGCGCCAGTCCCACGGGCTGGGAATGCCGGCCTGCTGCACGTGCGTCTGGATGGTGGTCGTGCAGTTGTGGGTGAACGCGTTGTACCAGACGGGCTCCCGCGCCAGGCGGTTGATCTCGTCGACGTAGTCGAGCAGGAGCTTCCGCGCGCGTGCCGGCGGCGTGCGCAGGCGGTAGAGGAAGACCTGCTCGCCGCGGTGGATGGTACGCACGCCGATCACGTCGCGCTCGTCGGCGACCACGTAGTAGAGCTCGTACTGGCGGAAGAACCCGCCGATGGCGGAGTACGTCTCGCCGACCTCTTTGCGGGTCTCGATCGAGATGGCGAGCGGCGGGCCGTCGGCGAACTCCCAGCTGACGATGGTGTGCGCGATCGCCGGGCCGCTCCAGTAGGACAGGAACAGGTCCATGCCGCGGATGGCGGTCAGGTCGTAGGTGCGCGTCTCCCAGTGCGGCGTGAAGGCGGTCTCGGAGCGGTAGGTGAAGTTGCGCACGTTCGTAATCGTCAGGCGGTGGCCGACCACGTCGCCCCGGGGCAGTTCCGCCACGTCGGGCAGCCACGGGCGGTCGTTGCGCGCCGGGATGGCGAGCCACCACGCGAGCACGACGGCGAACAGCGCCGCGCCGGCGCCGGCGGCGCGGCGGCGCGGCCGCACGGCGACGACGAGCGCCACCTGGCCAATGACGAACGCGGCGGCGAGCGATCCGGCGAGCGGCCGCGCGGCGGGCCCGTCGAACCACAGCGCCGCAGCCCCCCAAGTGACGGCGCCGAGCGCCATGACCCCGAGCGCCGCGCCGGCGACGATCCGGCCGACGGCCCTCATGCGCCGCCGCGGCTCGCGGGTCTTGTGTGCATCGTTCCCGGCTACCAGATGGCGGCATGCCGGTCGACCGTCGGACGGGTTGTCACGCCCCCGGGCGGTCGAGTAGAGCGCGTCCATGAGCGTGCCGGCGTGGTTCGCGGGCGCCCGCTTCGGGCTGTTCGTGCACTGGGGGCCGTACAGCCTGCACGGGTGGGAGCCGTCCTGGCCGCTGGTCGGCGGCTTGCCGGCGTTTCCGTACTGCCAGGATCTGCCGGTGGACACCTACTACCGCGATGCGCTGCGCTTCGCGCCGCCCCCGAACGCCCCGCGCGCGTGGATGCGGCTCGCCCGTCGCTGCGGCATGACGTACGCGGTGCTGACCACCAAGCACCACGACGGATTCACGCTCTTCCCCCGCGCCGGGAGCGACTTCGGCGTCGGGCAGGCGGACGGTGGTCACGACCTGGTCCGCGAATTCGTCACCGCGGCGCGGGCCGAGGGATTGCGCGTCGGGCTCTACTTCTCGCTGTCGGACTGGCATCACCCGGACTACCCCGCCTTCCGGGACGCGATGCGGCCCTATCCCGCACTGGCCTATCCGCGTCCCGAGCCTGTGCGCTGGACGCGCTTCCTCGACGCCATGCGCGCGCAGCTCCGCCATCTGCTCACCGCGTACGGGACCATCGATCTGCTGTGGTTCGACGGCGGCTGGGAACGGACGATGGAGGAATGGGGCGCGCGCGAGCTGGAGGTCATGATCCGTACCCTGCAACCGGACATCGTGCTGAACGACCGCCTGCCGGGCGTCGGCGACTACGACACGCCGGAGCAGTCCGTGCCGCTCGCGCCCCCGACGCGGGCGTGGGAGACGTGCATGACCATGAACCACAGCTGGGGCAACGTGGACGCCGACCGCGAGTGGAAGTCGACGCGCTACCTCCTCACCGTCCTGGCGGAGGTTGCCGGTGGCGGCGGGAACCTGCTCCTGAACGTGTCGCCGGACGGGCAGGGACGTCTGCCCGCCTGGCAGGCCGAACGCCTCGAGAGCCTCGCCGCCTGGATGGCGCGTCATGCCGACGCTATCGGTGGCTGTACGCGGGGGCTCGAGCCCTGGCAGTTCTACGGTCCGACGACGCGGAGCGGCGCGCGCACGTTCCTCTTCTGCCCGCTCCGCCCGCAGGAGTTCGTCGTGCTGCGCGGGGTGTACGGCCGGCGCATCGAGTCGGTGCGCGCGCTCGGCACCGGCCACGCGCTGCCGTTCGAATTGCGGCTGTCGGCGCTCGATCGGATGCTGGGCACGGACCCGCTGTGCGACGTGGTGATCCGCACAGCGGACGAGGCCCTCGATCCGTTGCTGACCGTGATCGAGGTGCGCACGCGCGAGGGTTGAGCACGGACGTACCGACGCCGCCGGTGCCGTGACGCCCGCGGCCCGACGAACGACCGCCCGACGGGGCGCGACGCCGGGGCACATTGGTTGCTCTCTCGTCGCTGGTCGTGCTCCGCCTTCCTTCCATACGTGTGGCCGCCGTGGCGTGCGCCATGCTGCTCGCCGGCGCGTCGGCCGCATCGGCCCGCCTGCTGGCGCGGGTGGGATCCGAGCGGGCACAGCCGGGCGTGCGCCGGCTGCAGCGCCTGCAGCTCGAGCGCGCCGCGCTAGCCGACCTGCGCGCCCGGACCGACGCCGTGGTGGCGCAGTTCCCGCTCGGCTCCGCGCGCACCGTCGACTTGGTGTTGCGACGGTTCTCGCCGTTCACCGCCGGTGCGCGCGCGGAGGTGGTCGAGACGGGGGGCCGCCGGCGGTCGTTGGCACTGCCCGACGCGGTCTATTTCTCGGGCACGGTGGCCGGTGACGCGGAGTCGCGCGTCCTCCTGGTTGCAGGAGCGCGCAGCGTGCACGGCTTCGTCGTCACCGGGGGCGAGGTGTACCCCTTCGGGCCCGACGCGCGCGGGGTCCACGAGAGCTACGCGCTGCGGGACGTCGACCCGGCCGTCTACCCGCCGCCGGCGGACTTCTGCACCAACGACCTGACGCCCGACGCCGTCCGGCTGCCGCTGGCCGAGTTGCCGATCGGCGGGGCCGCCCCGCCGCCGGGCTACATCAAGCAGGCCGACGTCGCCATCGAGACCGACCAGGAGCTGCGCGCGAAGTTCCCGAGCGACCAGGCGGCGCTCACCTACCTGGCCAACCTGGCCGCCGCGGCGACGGCGATCTACGAGCGCGACGTGCCGGTGCGCCTGCGCTTCTCGTACATCCGCCTGTGGGGCGCGGCGCAGACCGACCCGTGGACGGCGACCAGCACGGGCGCGGCGCTCGGCGAGGTGCGCGACTACTGGAACACCGTCGCCAACAACATGGCGCAACTGGCCGGGGCGCGGACGGTGGTGCACTTCGTCTCGGGCAAGGCGGTGAGCGGCGGAATCGCGTACGTCAACGTCCTGTGCAACCAGCCCTATGGCTACGGTGTGTCGCAGGTCTACGGCAGCTTCAACCTGGTGCAGCCGTCGCAGGTCTGGGACGTGATGGTGTTCACGCACGAGCTGGGCCACAATTTCGGCTCACCGCACTCGCACTGCTACGTGCCGCCGGTGGACAACTGCTACAACCAGGAGGCCAACTGCTACGCCGGTCCGGTGGTGGCGTCGCGGGGCACGATCATGAGCTACTGCCACCTGCTCGGCGGCGGGCTCTCGAACATCGACCTGCTGTTCGGCAGCGCCGTGAGCGCCCGCATCGGGACCAGCGTCGCCGCCGCCTCGTGCCTGACCGACGTGCCCGTATCGTCCACTACGACCACTACGACCACGACCACCACCACCACCAGCACGACGGTGCCCACGACGACGAGCACGACCACCACCACCGCCACAACGACCCAGGCGCCGACCACGACGACGACGAGCACGACCACGATGACGACGCAGGCACCGACCACCACGACGAGCACGACCACGACGACGACGCAGGCGCCGACCACCACGACGACGACCGCGAGCACGACCACGACCCAGGCGCCGACCACCAGTACGACCTCGACGTCGTCGACCAGCGTGACGACCACGACGGTGCCGGGCCCGGCGTCGTCCACCACCACCCTGGTGCCGCGTCGCAGTGGGGACGAGGATCGCGACGGCGTGCCCGATGCCGCCGATCTGTGCTCGACGCCGCAGGGCGAGTTGGTCGACGCGGCGGGGTGCAGCGTGTGCCCGTGCGACGGCCCGCGCGGGGGTGGCGGCTGGTCGTCGCGCGCGGAGTTGCTGCGCTGCGTGCGGATGGAGGCGCGCCGCCGCTTCGGGACGCGCCGGGTCGGTCGTGCGGCGCGGCGGAGCGCCGTCCGCATCGCGCGGCAGTCGTCGTGCGGGCGCGATGAGGTGACCCGTTGCTGCGTCTACACCGGGCCGGCCGACGTGACGGGCAGCTGCCAGATCATGCAGGCGTCCGGCTGCGCGGCGCGACAGGCCTCGCGAGTCGCGCGGGACCTGGGGCCGGGGAGCTGCGTGCCGTCCCCGTGCGGCCGCTGAGCCCGGCTCCGGGCGCCCGCCTCAGTCGAACGGGTTGCCCAGGTTGAACTGGCGGCCGAGCGTGGCGTAGTCGACGCCCGGTTGGCGCTCGTACTCGGGCGGAAAGCACTCGCGCTTGCGCGCGTAGTACGCCGCGCGCTGGTCGCCGGCCGATGCGGGGTTGAAGGTCAGGTAGTACGAGCGGCGCGCGCCCGCGGAGCGGTTCGGCCCCGACCAGTGTGGCACCCAGGCGTCGAACACGATCACGTCGCCGGGGGTGGCAAGCGGCGCCTCCACCCGCAGGCGCTCCGCCACGTCGGCGCGCAGCGTCCCGTCGCTATTGTGAGGCAGGAAGACGCGCTCACACGCGTCGACGGCCATCTCGAGGCAGCCGTTCTCGCGCGTGAATGCGTCGACCGGCACCATGACGGTGAGCTGGTGCTCGATGCCGAAGTTGACGTACGCCGGCGCGTCCTGATGCGGTGCGAACCCCGCGCCTCCGGGCAGCTTGAAGTTGATCTTGTCCTTGAACAGGACGACGGGTTCGCCGGCACACTCCTCGAGAACGGCCATGATACGAGGGCCGCCCAGCAGCCCGGCCACCCGGGCGTGGTACGGGAAGAAGTTCTCGATGCGGGCGAGCATCTTGCCGGGTGTGCCGTCGGGTTGCTTCTCGTAGTAGCGCATCCACGTTCCGGGCTCTTCCGGCCAGGCCGCGATCTCCTCGGTCCAGCGCGTGAGCTCTGCAGTCTCGGACGCGGACAGGAACCCCCGCAGCCACACCCAGCCGTTGCGCGTCCAGTGTTCCCGCGCGGCGCCGTCGAGCATGGCAGGCAGGTAGCAGACCGGACGGGGGTCGGGAAGTCCCCCGCCAGGCGCCGTGCGGGTCGCGTACGTCGGCTGCCCGGTGGAAGCGCCGGTTTTGCGCGCGCGGACACCAGATCGGGCGGCACTGCAGGACGGCATGCCGCGGCGCCGCGGGCGATGCGCTGACATCCGCTACTGCGTTCACCGGGCGGCCCCCGCGCAGGGCCCCGGATTCGCTGGCGGAGATTCCTCCGCGTCCGTGCGGCACGAAGCTTGGAATGGGAGCCGTTCCGAGGCGGACGACGCACTCATGACCCCCTTCGAACCACTCCTTGCCAACAGCCTGGTCGTCTTCGGGACGACCGCCGCGATCGTGCTTTTGGTCCTGCGCCTGCGTGCGCGCCCTGCGGTCACCACGGATGGTGATGCGGCGGTACCGGAGACCGCGCCGGGCGCGGTCGAATCCTGGCCGGCCGATGGCTTCCTGCTCACCGCCGCGGTGGAGCAGGGCTCGTGCCCGCCGATCTCCGTCGACGACCGCGAGGAGCTCTTGCGGCGGATCAGCGTCGGGCACCTGCAGGCGGCCCATCCCGTGTTCCGCCCCGGCGTCACGCTCGCAGACAGCACGAGTCGCCCGTCGCCCTCCCGCCGGCCGGCGACGGTGTCGCGGCGCGGGCGCCGCATGCGCACGGGCCACGTGCCCCTGCACCTCGTCCGCCGCGACGTGTCCGCATCGCAGCCACCACTGCAGTAGTCTCCACCGCTGCGGTGGCCCGCGCGTTGGACCTCGCCGTGGGGCCGTGATACCCGCCAGGCGGCTCCGCGTCGGCGGTGTTTGGAGGAGGTGGGGGAGATGGCCGAGAAACGCACGCCACGACGACCGCGGCTCACGGAGGATCGTCCACCCATCCCGCTCGAGCCCGTCGACCTGCTCGCCGGCATCGCCCCCGGCGTCGAGCTGTGCGCCGATGACAGCATCGCCTCCGACGAGCCCGACGATGCGACCGTCTCCGTGGCCGAGGTCGGTCGCATGCTCCGCTCCGGCGACGCCACCCTGCGCCGCCTGATCCGCAGCCCCGGCATCCGCCCCTCGCCCCCTCGACCCGACGCCCCCCCCCGCGACCCCATGCGCGCCGGCGTCCCCCCCCGTACCCCCGAAAAGCCCGGCGAATAACTGGCGACGAACGGTCTTCCCCACCGGGGGGGCGGAGCGGGATGGCTGCCCGGACCTGGCAATGCCAGGTCCGCACCCCACCCGGACGCACCCCCTGCCTGACATCGCCCCCCCCGATCTGGCGCCTCAGGGTCAGAGGCCGGCAGCAAGACGGCCAGAAGGAGGCAAGAGCGATGATCCCGGCAGCCATCACGATGACGGTTCTGACCCACCCCCTCCAGGTGCTCTTTATGGGGGTGATCCTCTTCCACGGCGTGCGCGCCGCCATCTCGGCGGCTGCGGAGGCGCGGCGTCCGCGCACCGGGAGCCACCCGGCGCCGGTGGCGGGTCCGTCTCACCTCCAGGCCGCGTAGGACGGCCGCAGACCATGCACGCGATCGCCAGCACCCCGGAACGGTATTTCGCCACCGACGCGGACGGCGCCTTCGAGCGTGAGCGCCTGCGGCTCCTCGGCCAGCTCATGAACCCCATGACGACGGGCCGCCTGGACCGGCTCGGTGTCCGCCGCGGGTGGCGATGCCTCGAGGTCGGCGCGGGCGACGGCTCGGTGGCGCGCTGGCTTGCCGGGCGGGTCGGCCCCAACGGGCAGGTCGTGGCGACGGACATCGACCCGCGGTTCCTCGCCGGGCCCGAGCTTGCCCGCGTCGAGGTGCGCCGGCACGACATTCGGCGCGACCTCCTCGAGACCGGCCACTACGACCTCGTCCACTGCCGTCTGCTCCTCATGCACCTGGCCGAGCCCGAGCGGGCGCTCGCCCGGATGGCTGCGGCGCTGCGTCCCGGCGGCTGGCTCCTCATCGAGGAAGGCGACACGGAAACATCCGCTGGCGTGGATCTGGCGCACCCCGCCACCGCGATCGTCGACCGGGTCCACCGGCTCACGACCGAGGCGCTGCAGGCCCGATGCATCGACCTCCACCTCGGCCGGCGCTGCCCGGATCTTCTGCAGCGCCTCGGGCTGGCGGAGGTCGGCGCCGAGCGGACGACGTGGCAGTGCCGGGGCGGCGCCGTGGAGGCGCGCTTCAAGCAGATGAGCCTGGAGCTGCTGTTCCATGGCACCGGGGTGATCTCGCAGGCGGACTATGAAGAGCTGCAGCGCGCCTACGACGACCCGTCCTTCGCCTTCGTCCACATGGTGATGGTCGGCGCTTGGGGACGGCGCGCGGCCGAGGCCTCTTGAAGCGCCTGTCCCTGCCGGTCTATCGGGAGCGCCGGGGCCCCGCCCATGACCGGAGACAGCGAGCACCCACCTCCCAGCCGGCCCTCCGACCGGGTCTTCGTCGGCCGCGAGCGCGAGCGGACGCAGCTCGATGCTGCGCTGCGGGAGGCAATCGATGGGCGGGGCCGACTCTGCCTGATCGCGGGCGAGCCCGGCATCGGCAAGACACGACTCGCCGAACACGTGGCCGCGAACGTCATCTGGGGGCGGTGCTGGGAGGGCGTGCGAAGCTGCTCCAGGACGGCGGCTCGTCGTCCGACGACGTCGCTCGGCGCGAGTCCCAGACGCAGGCGCGCCCGGTCGATGGTGCGCAAGCACTCCAAGCTTTGCCGAGTCGCGAGCGCGGGGGCGTCGTCGTAGCGCCTCTCGCGCCGGCACGCCCGAGAGCTCCGTGTACCGCGCTCCGTCCGGCGCGAGCCGAAGCGAAGACGACGCCCCCGCGCTCGCGGACCACCGCCCGGCGCCGCGCCCTCAGATGTTGATGGCGCGCTTCCCGACCGCGAGCGCCGCTTCCTTGACCGCCTCGGCCAGCGTCGGATGGGCGTGCACCGCGCGCGCCAGATCCTCGGCGCTGGCGCCGAACTCGACCGCGACCGCCGCCTCGGCGATCAGGTCCGACGCCCGTGGTCCCAGGATGTGGACGCCCAGGATGCGGTCGGTACGCGCGTCGGCCACGATCTTGACGCCCCCTTCGGTGTCGTTCATGCAGCGCGCGCGTCCGTTGGCGGTGAACGGGAACTGGCCGACCTGCACCGCCAGCCCACGCTCGGCGGCGGTGTCCTCCGCCAGCCCGACGCTCGCCAGCTCGGGGGCCGTGTAGACGACGTTCGGGATGGCGTCGTAGTTCACGTGACCGGCCTGCCCGGCCATCAGCTCGGCCGCGGCGACGCCTTCCTCTTCGGCCTTGTGGGCCAGCATCGGGCCGGGGATCACGTCGCCGATCGCGTACACGCCGGGGACGCTGGTCTGGAACTGCGCGTCGACGGTGATGCGCCCCTTGTCGTCGAACGCGACGCCGATCTCGCGCGCGCGGAGGCCGTCGGTATGCGGGCGCCGGCCGACCGCGACCAGCACGACGGTCGCCGCGACCATGACCGTCTGCCCCTTGGACTCGAGGGTTACCTCGACCCCGTCGGCGGTGGGCGTGGCGCGGCGCGCTGCCGTCTCCAGGTGGAAGGTGAGCCCTTGGCGCTCGAGCGCTTTCTTGAGCTGCGCGCCCATGCCCCGGTCCATGGCGGGCACGATGCGGTCGAGGAACTCCACCACCGTGACCCGCGCGCCGAGGCGGCTCCACACCGAGCCGAGCTCGAGCCCCACCGCGCCTGCGCCGACGACGAGCAGGTGCTCCGGGACGCGCGCGAGCGTGAGCGCTTCGGTCGAGCTCACGATGCGCGTGCCGTCGAAGGGGAGGGTGGGGAGCGGCGTCACCTCGCTGCCGGTGGCGATGAGCACGCGCGGCGCCTCGACCAGCTGCTCACCGTCGGTGCCGCCGACGCGCAGGCGCTGGGCGGTCTCGAAGCGTGCCTGGCCCGGCACCCACGTGATGCGATTCTTCTTGAACAAGCTGGCAACGCCCTGGGTGAGGCCGCGGACGACCCGGTCCTTGCGCGCCATCATCTTGGCGAGGTCGAGGGTGACGCCGTCGACGCCGATGCCGTGGGTGGCCAGGCCGTGGCGCGCGTGGTGGTAGAGCTCGCTCGAGTCGAGCAGTGCCTTGCTCGGGATGCAGCCGACGTTCAGGCACGTGCCGCCGAGCGCGGGGCTCTTCTCGATGCACGCCACCCGCATCCCGAGCTGGGCGGCCCGGATCGCAGCCTGATAGCCACCGGGGCCGGCGCCGATGACGGCCAGGTCGTAGGTGTCGGCCATGGTCAGGGGGTGCTCACACCTCGAGCAGGAGGCGGGTCGGGTTCTCCAGGCGCTCCTTCACGCGCACCAGAAAAGTGACCGCCTGCTCGCCGTCGACCAGGCGGTGATCGTAGGACAGCGCCACGTACATCATGGGGCGGATCACGATCTGATCGTTCACCACCACCGGCCGCTTCTCGATCTTGTGCATACCGAGGATGCCGCTCTGTGGCGGGTTCAGGATGGGGGTGGAGAGGAGCGACCCGTAGACGCCGCCGTTCGAGATGGTGAATGTGCCCCCGGCCAGGTCGCCGAGCGTGAGCTTGCCGTCGCGCGCCAGGCCGGCCAGGCGCGCGATCTCGCGTTCGAGGTCGGCGAACGACATGCGCTCCGCGTGGTGCACGACCGGCACCACCAGCCCGCGTAGCGTTCCGACCGCGACGCCCAGGTGCACGAAGTGCTTGTAGACGACGGTGTCGCCGCGGATCTCGGCGTTGACCGCGGGCACGTCGTGCAGGGCGGCGATGCAGGTGCGGCCGAAGAACGACATGAAGCCGAGGCCAACCCCGTGCTGCTGCTGGAAGCGCTCCTTGTGCTCGGCGCGCAGCGCGAGCACGGCGGTCATGTCGATCTCGTTGAAGGTGGTGAGGATGGCCGCGGTGTGCTGCGCCTGCACCAGCCGTTCGGCGATGCGCTTGCGGAGGTGCGTCATGGCGACCACCTCCTCGCCGTCCCCCGCGGGCGCGGGCGGTGCGGCGGGACGGGCGGGCGCCGCGGGTGTCGCCGGTACCGGCTCCGGGGTAGTCCTCGGGGTCGGACTCGACTGCTCGAGATGGGCGAGCACGTCCTCCTTGGTCAGCCGGCCGCCCTTCCCGGTGGCGGCAATGCGGGTCGGGTCGAGATCGTGCTCGGTGATGAGCCGGCGGACGGCCGGGCTGAGCGGTCCGACCGACCGAGCGGGCGCCACAGGCGGGCGCGGGGCCTCGGCCACGGACCGGACGACGGATGGCGCTGGCGGCGGTCCGGCGGCCGGCGCGCCCGCGGCATCGTCCAGGCGGGCGATCACGTCGCCCACCGCCACGGTGGCGCCCTTCGGCTTCACGATGTGCAGCACACCACCGCGCTCGGCAGGGATCTCCACGTTGGCCTTGTCGGTCTCGAGCTCGAGCAACGGCTCGTCCGGGGCGACCGTGTCGCCCTCGTGCTTCAGCCACTGCACGATCACGCCTTCGGTGACCGATTCCCCGAGGGTCGGGATACGCACCTCGAACGCCATGCCCGTCCTCCCTGCCGCTCAACGCGCGAAGGCGCGCTGCACCAGATCCGCCTCTTCCGCCGTGTGCACCTTGTACGAGCCGGTAGCCGGACTCGCCGCCTCCGGACGCCCGACGTAGGCGAGGTGCGCGCCGTCGAGCAGGGTGCGGTGCAGGCGATGGTAGACGAACTGCCACGCCCCCATGTTCCAGGGCTCCTCCTGGACCCAGAAGACCTGCTCGACGGACGGGTACGTCTCGAGCACCGCGCGCAGCTCGGTCTGGGGGAACGGGTAGAGCTGCTCGACGCGTACGATCGCCACCGTATCGAGCGCGCGTTCACGCCGGCCGGCAAGGAGCGCGTAGTAGATCTTCCCGCTGCACAGGAGCACGCGCCGTACCCGGTGGCGGTCCACCGTGACGCCGGCCTCCGGCGCGCCGTCGGCCCCCACGTCGTCGAGGACCGGGTGGAAGGTGCGGTTGGTGAGGTCCGTCAGCGCCGAGACCGCGAGCTTGTGCCGGAGAAGGCTCTTCGGCGTCATGATGACGAGGGGCTTGCGGAACGCGCGGTGCATCTGGCGGCGCAGGGCGTGGAAGTACTGCGCCGGCGTCGTCAGGTTGCAGACCTGCATGTTGTCCTCGGCGCACAGCTGAAGGAAGCGTTCCAGCCGGGCGCTCGAGTGTTCCGGCCCCTGCCCCTCGTAGCCGTGCGGCAGGAGCATGACCAGGCCGCTCATGCGCTGCCACTTCGACTCGGCCGCGGCGACGAACTGGTCGATCGGGACCTGCGCGCCGTTGGCGAAGTCGCCGAACTGCGCCTCCCACACCACCAGCCGGCGCGGATCCGCCAGGCTCATGCCGAGCTCGAATCCGAGCACGGCGTTCTCCGACAGCATGCTGTCCAGGATCTCGAGACGCGCCTGCCCGGGCCGGATGTGGTCGAGCGGGACGTGGCGCGCGCCCGTGTGCGTGTCGTGCAGGACGGCGTGGCGGTGACTGAACGTGCCGCGCCCGGTATCCTGCCCGCTCAGGCGCACCGGCATGCCTTCGAGCAGGAGCGAGCCGACGCCGAGCGCCTCGGCACAGCCCCAGTCGATGCGGGCGACGCCGTGGTTGGCCTCGACCATGGCGGCGCGCGCGTCGAGGAGCCGCAGTACCTTCGGGTGCGCCGAGAACCCCGCCGGGACCTGCGCGCAGGCACCGGCGATCTCGCGCAGCGTGGCGGCGGGTACCGCGGTGACGGCGCTCCAGTCGTCACCGGCCCAGTTCAGGTTCTTCCACAGTCCGCCGAACGCGAACACCGGCTGGCGGGGCATGAAGTCGCGGGCGTAGCTCTGCGCCGCGTCGAGCACTTCGCGGAAGTCGGCGATACGGGCGTCGGCCTCGGCGGCGCTCAGGTCGCCGGCCGTCACCACGCGCTCGCGATAGCTGGTGAGCGGGGTCGGGTGGGCGGCGATGGCCTGGTACATGACCGGCTGCGTGAAGGTGGGGTCGTCGAGCTCGTTGTGGCCGAGCCGGCGGTAGCAGACGAGGTCGATGATGACGTCCTTCTTGAACCGTTGCCGGAAGCCGATGGCGAGCCGTGCCGCCTGCACCGCGGCCTCGGGGTCGTCGCCGTTCACATGGAAGACGGGCGCCTGGATGATCTTGGCCACGTCGCTGGGGTAGGGCGTGAAGCGATACGATTCCGGCGGGGTGGTGAAGCCGATCTGGTTGTTGACGATGATGTGGATCGTGCCGCCGGTGCGGTAGCCGGGGAGCTCCGACAGCCAGAGGGTCTCGAACACCACGCCCTGGCCGGTGAAGGCGGCGTCGCCGTGCATCAGGACGGGAACGACGCGACCGCGCTCGGTGTCGCCCAGGTGATCCTGCTTGGCGCGCACGATGCCCTCGTTCACCGGGTCGATGGCCTCCAAGTGGCTCGGGTTGGCGCTCAGCGAGAGGTGCACTTTGCCGCCGGCGCGCGTGGTGTGGTCGCGCGAGTAGCCCAGGTGGTACTTCACGTCACCGTCGCCGGTCGCCTCCTTGGCGAGCAGGCTGCCCTCGAACTCGGCCAGGATCATCTCGTACGGCTTGCGGAGCACGTTGGCGAGTACGTTGAGCCGGCCGCGATGCGGCATGCCGAGGACCATCTCCTCGACACCGAGCGTGCCCGCGGTCTCGACCAGCGCGGTCAGCAGGGGGACGAGCGACTCGGCGCCCTCGAGCGAGAAGCGTTTCGCCGTCGGATAGCGCACCTGCAGGAACTGCTCGAAGCATTCGGCGGCGATCATGTCGTTCAGGATGAGGCCCTTTTCGTCGCGCGTCAGCTGGGGGTCGTTGGAGGCGGGCTCCATGCGCTCCTGCAGCCAGCGCCGCTGCGCCTGGTCCTGGATGTGCAGATACTCGACGCCGAGCGTACGGCAGTAGGTGGCGCGCAGGCGGGCGACCAGCTCGCGCAGGCTGGCGGTGGCGCAGCCGCGGAAGCTGCCGCAGCGGACGACGCGGTCGAGGTCGGCGTCCTCGAACCCGAACTCGGACGGGTGCAGGAGCGGGTGGTCGGCCGGTGGCGGGGCGAGGGGATTCAGGTGCGCCACCAGATGGCCCAGCTCGCGGTAGGAGTGGATCAGGTCGAAGACGCCGATCACGGGCTCGGCGTTGCGCTCGACGGGCTGATCCGGCGCGGCGTCGGCCACGGGCGCTCCAGTGCCCGCCGCGCCCAGCTCGAAGCCGGCGAAGAACGCCTGCCACCACTCGTCGACGGAGGTCCGGTCGGCCTGGTAGCGGCGATACTGGTCGGCGACGTAGTCCTTGTTGGCGCGGGCGACGCTGTCGAGGGGGCTCATGCCGTGGGCTCCCTTTGTAGCCGCTAACGTCGCGAGCCGCGAGCAGGTGCTCGGGCATGTGCTGCGCACGACTGAACGGCAAACCGCATGGAACGTACATTGTTGTCCGGCGCGCCCGCGGGCGCGGGGCGGCAACTCCCCGATCGACCGGCAGTTTCTGCCGCACGGCGCATCGGCACGGAACTCGCTCTCCGAGCGGCATCATGACGACGCGAGCCTCGACGACCGGAACCAAGCCGACCCGCAGCGACCAGACCCCCGCTACTAGCAAGCGCGTGATCGCGGTCGGCAAGCGGGTGGACGGCCGCTGGCAGGTACGCACCAGCCTGTGGCGCTACCTCGCGGCCACCGCGCTCTCCAAGCAGTGAGTCCCGCGTCCCCGCTATGCGCCGCCGCCGCGGGCCTCGCAGCCGGATCGCGATCGTCCTGGCTCAGTGACCGGCCGCGGACCGGTCGAGCCCGGCGGCCCGGGCCTCGACGAAGTCGAGCACCCGCGCCTCGAGGCAGACCCCGTCCAGGCGGTCGATCTCCTGGATGCCGGTCGGGCTGGTGACGTTCACCTCCGTCACCAAGCCGCCGATGATGTCGAGCCCGACGAAGTAGAGGCCGTCGGCCTGAAGCCGGGGCGCCATGGTCGCGCAGATTTCCCGGTCGCGGGCATCGACCGCGGTCGGCTCGACGCGCCCACCGACGTGGATGTTGCCGCGATGCTCGTCCTCGCGCGGGATGCGCCGGATGGCGCCCAGGGGTTCACCCGCGAGCACGATCAGGCGCCGGTCGCCCTCGCTGCGCACCGCCGGCAGGTAGCGCTGCGCCATCACCAGGCGGGTGCCGTTCAGGGTGGACAGCTCGAGGATCGCGTGCAGGTTGCGGTCGCCGCGGTGGACGTGGAAGACGCCGGCGCCGCCGCAGCCGTCGAGCGGCTTGACGATCATCTCGCCCCCGAGGGTCTCCATGAAGTCCTTGAGCCGCGGACCCTCGGCGGTCACCAGGCTTTCCGGGATCAGGTCGGGGAAGTGGAGCGCGTAGAGCTTCTCGTTCGCCTCGCGCAGGCCGCGCGGGTCGTTGAGCACGAATGTGACCCGCGGGTCGATCAGCCCGAGGACGTGGGTGGCGAAGAAGTAGGCCAGGTCGAAGGGCGGGTCCTTGCGCATGAAGACCACGTCGAACCACGTGAGCGGCTGGGTGCGGACCTCGCCCAGGGTGTGATGCACGACGGCACGCTCGACGTGGGCGCTGCGCGTGCGCGCGTGCGGGCGGGTGCGCTCGACGAACAGGTCTTCGATGCCGCACTGGTACTGCTCGTGCCCGCGGCGTTGCCCTTCCAGCATGAACGCGAAGGTGGTGTCCTTGTCGACCAGGACGTGCGCGAGCGGGTCCATGACGTACAGGAGGCGGAGACGCCGCGACATGCGCCTGGATGCTAGCGTAGTTGCCCGGTCGAAGACAGGTCGCCCCAGCGGTGTTGGCAGAGGGTGACGGCGGCGAGCGCGGCCGTCTCAGCGCGCAGGATGCGCGGCGCCAGCGTCACCGGTACGAAGCCCCGGGCGGTCGCGGCGGCGACCTCTTCCGAGGTGAACCCGCCCTCCGGGCCGACCAGGACCACGACGGCGCGCGCGGCCGCCGGCAGCGCGACGAGGGACTGCTCGCGCTCGCCCTCCCACGCCAGCAGCTTGAGCCCCGGCCACGGCTGCTGCACGAGCGTCTCCAGAGGCGACGGGGCATCGACGACCGGCACGGCCGTACGCCCGCACTGCTTGGCGGCGGCGAGCGCGATGCGCCGCCAGCGGTCGACGCGCGCACCCTGCGCGACCGCGCGGCGGGACACCACCGGCGCGATGCGCCGCACCCCGAGTTCGGTCGTCTTCTCGATCACGAGATCCATCTTGACGCCCTTCAACAGCGCCGGGGCCACCACCAGATCGAGGGGCGAGTCGCGCTCCGGGCGGCGGGTGGCGACGATCGTCGCCTCCGCCGCCGACGTGGTCACACGCTCGAGCCGGACGTCGTGCTCGTCGCCGTGCGCGTCGAACACCACCAGGGTGGCCCCGGGCGCGAGCCGGAGGGTGCGCAGGTGGCGCAGCTCGGGGCCAGCGATGCGGATGCGGCCGTGGGCGGTGTCGGGAGCGGCGACGAAGAGGCGGAGCGGCATGGCGTCACTCGGTGCTGCGGCCGGGGGAGGCGGGCCCGGGGGCTCCGCTTCGCTCCTCGGCGAGCTGTGCGGTCGGCTTCGGGCCGGCAGGCGCGCTCGCCTCGTCAGGGCGCTCCGCCCCCGGGCCCGCCTCCCCCGGCCGTGCTGCAGCGGCGCGGCTCCCGCTGCGCTGCATGGTGAGGGTGGCCCAGCCGTCCTCGGTGTGGTGGGTGGTCAGGCTCCAGGCGGGGTACGCTTCACGAACGGCTGGGACCTGGTCGGTGCGGAGGCCGGAGAGGATCAGGTGGCCGTCGGGGGCGACCCGGGCGGTGAGGTGTTGGGCGTCGGCTATGACGGTGTCGGCGAGGAGGTTGGCGACCACCATGTCGAAGGCGGTGCGCAGGCTGGCGGCGGTGCCGCCGGCGAGGAGGACGTGGGCGGCGCGGTTCTGATCCAGGTTGGTGCGTGCCAGCGGGAGGACGGCGCGGTCGATGTCGATGGCGACCACCCGCGGGACGCCGAGCCGGGCGAGCGCGATGGCGAGCAGGGCGGAGCCGGTGCCCACGTCGAGCGCCGTGGCGCATGCGTGGGGCGTGACGATGTCCTCGATGGCCTCCAGGCAGCCGCGAGTGGTCGCGTGCTGTCCGGTGCCGAAGGCCATGCCGGGCTCGATGACGATCAGCTCGCGGCCGTCCGCGGCTGGCACGTCCCACGGGGGGGCCACCAGCAGCCGGCGCCCGACGGCGACCGGCCGATGGTGCAGGCGGGCCAGCGCCACCCAGTCGACGAGTGGCACCGGCTCGCTGGTCACGACCAGCCCGGCGGCGGCCGGCTCGATGTCGGCCAGACTCACCAGGTAGTGCATCAGCCGTGCGCGCGTCGCGGACTCCTCGCCTGCCGGGACCGGGGCCTCGAGGCGGAGCCATCCGGGAGCGACCGCTTCGGTCACGATCCCGTTGGCCCCCACGTCGAACAGAAAGCTCGCCACCGGCTCCTCCAGGGAACCCGGCAGTTCGACCCGTAGCGTCACCCACTCCGACACGGGATGGCTCTCGGCCGTTCGCCCGCGCCTGTCAACTCGTCGGCCCCGTCCGCCCGCGGTTGACGCGCCCCCGGCTGCTTCGTAAGGCCCGCGCATGCCCCCCGTCGTGATCGCGCACCGTGGCGCCAGTGGCACCTGTCCCGAGAACACGCTGGCAGCCTTCCGACGGGCGGCGGCGATCGGCGCCCCGATGGTCGAGCTGGACGTTCAGCTCACCCGCGACGGGCAGGTGGTGGTGATCCACGACCTCACCCTCGACCGCACCACGAGCGGCACCGGCCCGGTGTGCGAACGAACGTTCGCGGAAGTGGCGGCGCTCGATGCCGGCAGCTGGTTCGGAGCGTCCTTCCGGGGCGAGCGGGTGCCGAGCTTGGCACAGGTGCTCGATGCCGTGCGGGTGGCGGTGAACGTCGAGTTGAAGGCCATGGGCGAGGACGGCCTCGAGCGGTCGGCCCTGGAGGTGGTGGTAGCCGCCGGCGCGCTCGGACGGGTGGTGTTCTCATCGTTCGACCCGGGCTCACTCGTGCGACTGCGCGCGGTATCCCCAACGGCGGAGGTGGCGGTCCTTTGGGATGACGGGCCCCTCCCGGAAGCGCTGCGCCTTGCGGAGCGCGTGCGTGCGAGAGCATTGCACCTTCGCAACGATGGGGTCACACCCGAGGCGCTGGCTCTGGCTGCTGCCTCGCGACTGCCCGTACGCGTCTGGACCGTGAACGAACCTGCTGAATTTCATCGCTTGGCTGCCGCGGGTGTGGATGGTGTTTTCACCGACCATCCGGAGCGATTCTTGCTCTCATCCCGCCTCGAGTGAGGCGCGCTCGAACGGGCACTGTTGGCCTGGCCTCCAGCCTTTGCCCCGACGGTATCTCCGCGTCTGCCTTGACTGGGTATCCCTTTTCGTCGATGGTGTCCCACTTCACGCAGAGGGACGGCTGGATCGCCGTAACGCAACCTCTGGCCTTGGGGTGGGGGGTATCGCAGACATGGCAGGGGTTCGCGTCAAGGATAACGAGCCCATCGAAAGCGCCATCCGGCGCTTCAAGAAGCAGTGCGAAAAGGCCGGCATCCTGGCCGAGTTGCGTAAGCGCGAGCACTACGAAAAGCCCAGTGTGCGGCGCAAGAAGAAGGCCATGGCAGCACGCAAGCGTGCCATCCGCCGGGCGTCCCGCACCCCGGTATAGCGTTCCCCGTGCGTCCCCGCCTGCCGCCGCGACGGGCCGGACGGACGCATGAACTCGCTCGACGCCCTGTTGCTGGTTGGGCTCGCCCCGTTCGCCGTCCGCGGGCTCTTCCGCGGCTTGTGCCGCGAGGCTCTCGGCGTGGCGGGGCTGGTGGCGGCACTATTCGTCGCTGCCGCCGGGGACACGCGCCTCAGTGCCGTCCTGGTTGGCCGCGACCTGGTGCACGAGCCGTGGGCGGGACCGGCTGCCTTCGGGCTCCTCTTCCTGGTGACGGTCCTGGCCGCCAACCTGGTGGGGCGGCTGGCGGACCGGCTGGTGCGGGCGCTCCTGCTCGGCTGGCTGAACCGGGCGGCCGGTATCGTGTTCGGAACACTCAAGGGAGCGACCGTCCTCGGCTTGGGCCTCCTGGCCGCCGAGCGCCTGGTCGCGTCGCCCGCGTTCACTGAACGGCTCGGGGCGTCGCGCCTCGGGCGTCCGCTGGAGCGTCTCGCCACCGCCGTCTTCGACGCCGGCCGGACGCTGGCAGCGGCGAGTCACGCGTAACCGGAGAGGACATGGGGGGCCGTATCCGCGACGAGGCGATTCGTGAGGTTCGGGAGCGCGCAAGCCTCACGGAGGTGATCTCGGACACCGTGGCGCTGCGCCGCCGCGGGCGGAGCGCGCTCGGGCTGTGCCCGTTCCACGCCGAGAAGACGCCGTCCTTCACCGTCAGCGAGGAGCGCGGGTTCTTCCATTGCTTCGGCTGCGGCGAGCACGGCGACGTGTTCACGTTCGTGATGAAGACCGAGGCGCTGTCCTTCCCGGACGCCGTGCGCCGTGTCGCCGAGCGCTTCGGGATTCCGCTCCCGGAAGACGCGGCGCCGCCGACGCGCCCGGGCGACGCGCTGGCAGTCGCCAACGCCATCGCGGCCACGTTCTTCCAGCGCCAGCTCGCGGGCCCGTCCGGGACCGCTGCCCGTGCCTACCTCGAGGAGCGCGGGGTGAGCGCGGACAGCTGTGCGCGCTTCGGACTCGGGTACTCGCCCCCGACCGGCGAGGCGCTGGTGCGCCACCTGCGTGCCGAGCGGGTGCGCACCGAAGACGCGCTGGCCGCCGGCTTGATCGTGCGTCGCGACCGCCCGGACGGCTCGAGCGTCCTCCTCGATCGCTTCCGTGACCGGCTCATGTTCCCGATCCTGGACCCGACCGGGCGCCGGACGATCGCCTTCGGCGGCCGGGTCCTCCCCGGCCGTCCGACCCCCAAAGACCCGCCACCCAAGTACCTCAACTCACCGGAATCGCCGCTCTTCCACAAGGGCCACTCGCTCTACGGTCTGCCGCAAGCGCGCGACGCCGTGCGCCGCAGCGGGCGCGCGATCGTGGTGGAGGGCTATATGGACGTGATCGCCCTCGCGCAGGCCGGCATCGGCGAGGTGGTGGCCCCCCTCGGGACGGCGCTCACCGCCGACCAGCTACGCCTGCTCCAGAAGCGCTACACCGACAACGTGATCGCGTGCTTCGACGGCGACGCCGCCGGCCGGCGCGCCGCGGCGCGCAGCTTCCCCGTGTTTCTCGAGGCCGGCCTCTGGGGACGGGGGGTGTTCCTGCCTGCGGGCGACGACCCGGACACCTTCGTTGGTCGCCAGGGGCGGGACGCGCTCGATGGGTTGCTGGGGGCGGCGGTGCCGCTCGTCGAGGCCTTCCTCGAAGATCTGGCCGGCCCGCAGCGGGACGCCGTCGGCCGCACCGTGGAGGCCGCCCGCGCCGTGGCGCGCATCTTGAAGCGCGTGAACAACCCCCTGGAGTTCGAAGTGCTGGTGACGCTGGCGGCGCAGCGTCTCGGCGTCGACGAGAAGGTGCTGCGCACCGAAGGGGCACCCGACCCGGCGCCGGCGCGGGGGCCGGTGGCCGCGTCCGCGGCGGTCGATCCGCGCCGGAGCGAGGAGGAGCTGCTCGTGGCCCTCATGCTGGCCGACCCGACCACCACCACCCGGGTGCGTGGCGAGGACATCCTCGAGGGCTTCGAGAGCGCCGCGCTCCGCCGTGCCGCCGAGACCCTCATGGCCGGGGCGGACGCCGATCCGACCGCGATCGTGCAGGAGCTGCCGCGCGATCTCCGCGATCACGTCGTCGATCGCCTGCTCGGGGAAGTCGAGGAAGGCAACCGCGATCGCGCGCTGGCCGACTGCATCGGCAAGATCCGCGAGCGGCGGTCGCAGCAGCTCCGTGGCCGCCTGCGCGAGGAGCTGCGGGCGGCAGAGTCCCGTGGCGATCAGGCGGCGGTCCAGGAACTCAGCCGGCGCCTGCATGATCTGCGACGTATCGATCCCACACCGAAAGCCGAGAGATAGGGAGTTCATCGTGACCACCAAGGCAAACCAGGCCGTGCAGCCGCTGCCCCCCGAGGAGCTGAAGGTCGACCCGGTGTCCCCCGACACCGACGCCTTCGCCGAGGTCACCGACGAACTGACCGTGGTCGTCGCCCTCGACGGCGAGGACGTCGAGGAGCTGCCTGCCGACGGCGAGGACGAGAAGCTGGTCGCGGAGGAGGCCGCCCCGGTCGAGGACCCAGGCCTCGCCCGCGCTGTCGATCCCGTCCGGATCTATCTGCGCGAGATGGGCACGGTCGCTCTGCTCACCCGGGAGGGCGAGGTCGAGATCGCCAAGCGTATCGAGGACGGCGAGGCGGTGATGGTGCGCGAGGTCCTCGCCACCCCGCTCGCGCAGCGCTACGTCCTCGGCCTGCCGGCCCTGCTCCGTGCCGGCGAAGTCCGCCTGCGCGACCTGGTGCGCGACGAGCCCGAGGAGGATGCCGAGGCGCGGAGCGAGGAGGAGGACGAGCGGCAGCGCCGTCGCTTCCTGGCGCAGCTCGCCCGTATCCGTCGTCTCGCCGACGAGGCCGCCGCGCTCGAGCGGCAGCTGACGCGGCGACCGGGTGGCAAGATGGCTGCTCGCTTCGCGCGGGTGGCGGAGCGCGTGGTGTCGGCGCTGGTCGGCCTCGGCCTCTCGCGCCGGCAGATCGCCTGTCTCGCGGGCGAGCTGCGCGGGGCGGTAGAACGCATGCGCGACGTGCGCGCGCGCCTGCAGCGCCTCGAAGAGCGCAGCGGCGTGTCGGTGACGACGCTCGTCCGCATCGGGAGCGGCCTGACCGCCGGCCGGCTGTCCACCACCGACCCGGGCAAGGGCGATCGCCTCTTGCTGCAGCGGGTCTGCCGGGCGCTCGACGTGACCCGGGGCGAGCTGGTGGACGTGGGCGAGGAGGTGCGTACCCTGCGGCGCGCCGTGCGCGACATCGAGGCCGACGTGGGCATGCCGGTGGCGGCCATGGAGTGCGCCGTCGGGGCCATCCGGTCCGCCGAGTGGCGGGCGAATCTGGCCAAGCAGGAGCTCATCCAGGCCAACCTCCGCTTGGTGGTGTCGATCGCCAAGCGCTACATGAACCGCGGGCTCCAGTTCCTCGACCTGATCCAGGAGGGGAACATCGGCCTCATGCGGGCGGTCGAGAAGTTCGAGTATCAGCGCGGCTACAAGTTCTCTACCTACGCTACGTGGTGGATCCGGCAGGCCATCACGCGCGCGATCGCCGACCAGGCACGCACCATCCGCATCCCGGTGCACATGGTCGAGACCATCAACAAGCTGATCCGGTCGTCGCGCTATCTGGTGCAGGAGATGGGCCGCGAGCCCACCGCCGAGGAGATCGCCGCGCGCATGGAGATGCCGCTCGACAAGGTGCGGCGTGTGATGAAGATCGCCAAGGAGCCGATCTCGCTCGAGACCCCGGTCGGGGACGAGGAGGACAGCCATCTCGGCGACTTCATCGAGGACCAGAGCGTGCTCCCGCCGACCGAGCTGGTAATGAACCGCAGCCTCCAGGACCAGACCAAGAAGGTGCTCGCCACCCTGACCCCGCGCGAGGAGCAGGTGGTCCGGCTACGTTTCGGGATCGGGGAGCGGACCGATCACACCCTGGAGGAGGTGGGGTGGCGCTTCGCGGTGACCCGGGAGCGCATTCGTCAGATCGAGGCCAAGGCGCTGCGTAAGCTGCGCCACGCGAGCCGGTCCCGGCGGCTGCGGCCGTTTGTAGAGAGCTGAGGCCGGACAACCCTTGCAGAAGGCGTCGTTCGGTGCTTGAACTGTCGAGCGGGGCCCATAGCTCAGGTGGTGAGAGCTGCCGGCTCATAACCGGTCGGTCGTGTGTTCGAGTCACACTGGGCCCACCGTGACAGGACGGTCAGCACCCCGAAACGGAGGGCAGAGTTGACAACGCAGATCGAGCTTCTGGCGACGTTGCAGCGCGTGGATCAAGGGCTCCGTGCCAAGACGCTCGAGGTGACCGACGGGAAGGGCCGGGTGACGGCGCTGGAAGAAGCGGTTCGTGCCCAGTCAGCCCTCACCGGAGCGGCGCGGGACGAGGTGGCTGCCCTCAGCGCGCGCCAGAAAGACCTGGAGACGCGGCTGACGGCCGTCGAGACCAAGACGAAAGACCGGCGGATGCGGATCACGCGCATCCGCAACGACAAGGATCTCGGCGTCGCCAAGCGCGAGGTGGATATGCTGAAAGAAGAAACCACCACGCTCGAGGCCGAACTCATGGGTGTCCTCGAGCAGGCCGAGGCGGCCGACACCAAACTGCAGGAACTCGAGCGCGAGCTCGCACGGCTCACCGCCGAACGCGATACGGAGGCCACCGAGCTCAAGGAGAAGATCGGCCGGCTCACCGTCGAGATCGCGCACGAGCAGGCAACGCGCACTGAGCTGGTACGGACCGTCGACGGCGAGCTCCGGCAACGCTACGAGATGATCTTCTCCCGCCGGGGGGGCTTGGCCGTGGTCGAGATCCGTGAAGGCACCTGCCAGGGCTGCCGCATGCGGGTGCCCCCGCAGCTCTTCAACGAGATTCAGCGAAATACCCGGGTGATCCTCTGTCCGAGCTGCCAGCGCATTTTGTTCTGGCGCGCGGACGGGGACGAAGCGAACGGGTAGGCTTCTCCGCCGGAGGCGGTCGAGCAGTCGCTCGCCGCGTCACGCGGAGGGAGGAAAGTCCGGACTCCGTAGGGCAGGGTGGCCGCTAACGGCGGCCCCGAGCGATCGGGGGAAAGTGCCACAGAAAGCAGACCGCCCCGGGTACCAAGCCCGGAGCAAGGTTGAAACGGTGAGGTAAGAACTCACCAGGTCCGTTCGTGAGGGCGGACGCTCGGTAAACCCCACCTGGAGCAAGACCGAGTAGGAGGGAACGTCCGATCGTAAGATCGGGCACGGGTGGCCCGCCCGCTCCCTCGGGTCGGTCGCTTGATCCCCCGGGCAACCGGGGGACCAGATGAATGGCTGCTGTTTCCGCTAGTTGGGCGGAAAAGACAGAATCCGGCTTAAAGACTTCCTCCGGCGGAGAAAAAAATCGGTCGGCTCCTTGACAGCCTCAAGGGACGCGAGTACAAGCACCGCCCCAGTGGGGCAAGGTGGCAGCAAGTGGATGGTGGTGGGGATGTGTGGTGGAGCAGACGGATGGATGTGATGCTGTCCCACAGCGGTGGGGGGGATGTTCCGCGGGCACTTCACGCATACGGTCGACGACAAGGGACGGGTGGCCATCCCGGCCCGTTTCCGGGAGACGCTCGCCGGGCTTCAGGAAGAGCGCCTCGTCGTCACCAAATTCGCGCTCCGCGGGCGACGCTGCCTGGATGTGTATCCCTTCGAGGCGTGGCGTCGGCTGGAGGACAAGCTGGCGGAACGCAAGGGCTTCGATCCGAGAATGGCAGAGTTCCGCAACTACTATGTCTCGGGGGCACATGAGTGCAGCGTCGACAGCCAGGGACGAATCCTCCTGCCGCAGCTCCTGCGGGAGTATGCGCGCCTGCGGCGGGACGTGATGTTCGCAGGTGATATAGAGAAATTTCGCATCTGGGAAAAGGATACGTGGCAGGACGTCTTCGCCGCCGACGAGCAGGCGTTTCTCGACAGCCCGGATCGGTGGCGAGATCTCGACCTCTGACGCAATCGTGATGACGCACTGAGACCGGGCCGCCGGCGGGCGGATGGGGGGGCAGGAGTGAAGGCGGCGAGCGCTGGAATCCTGGGATACGATGCGCCGCCAATGACGACAGAGACGGACACCGGGCCGGCGGGCGCTGTCCACGTGCCGGTGATGTTGGGTGGGGTGGTGGAGTGGCTGCGCCCCCGGCCGGGTGCCTGTCTTGTCGATGCGACCGTAGGGCTGGGCGGGCATGCCGCGGCCCTGCTGGACGCCGCGCCCGAAAGCAGGCTCCTCGGCCTCGATCGTGACGCGGCGGCCCTGGCGCGGGCCGCTGACCGCCTGGCCGGATTCGGCCCCCGCGTGGTGCTGCGCCAGGTGGCGTTTTCGCACCTCGCGACCGCGCTGGCGGAGCTCGGGTGGGAGGGCGCCGATGCCATCCTCTTCGACTTGGGGGTCAGCTCTCTCCAGCTGGATGACGCTGCCCGCGGCTTCAGCTTTCGGCACGACGCGCCCCTCGACATGCGGATGGACAGCGGCGCGGACATCGGGGCCGCTATCGTCGTCAACGTATGGGACGAGCGTGAGCTCGCCCGGATGATCGCATCCTATGGCGAGGAGCCCCGCGCCCGGGCGCTGGCGCGCGCCATCGTCCGCTCGCGTCCGCTGGCGACGACCGCCGACCTGGCCCGCGTGGTCGGAGGCGTGCTCGGGCCCGGCCGGCCGGGGCTCCATCCGGCGACACGTACGTTCCAGGCCATCCGCATGGCGGTGAACGACGAGCTCGGGGAGCTCGAACGCCTGCTCGCGGATGGCTGGATGTTGCTACGCCCCGGCGGTCGGATGGCCGTGTTGGCCTACCACTCGCTCGAGGACCGCCTGGTGAAGCAGGCGTTCCGGCGGTGGGCGGCAGCGTGCCTCTGCCCGCCCGGCCTGGTGCGTTGCGTGTGCGGGTGGACCGCCAAGGTCCAGGTGCTGACGCCCCGACCCCTGCGCCCGGCAGCGGTCGAGGTCGGGCGCAATCCGCGCGCCCGCAGCGCGCGCCTGCGGGTGGTCGAGCGGTGCGGGGGAGAGCGGTGAGCGCGCGCGCCACGACCGCGGGACGGGTGCTCACCGTCCGCCGTCCGTTGGTGCGGCCGCCGGAGAAGGGCCGCATCCGGCGCGCCATGCGCGACCAGGCGGTGCGCGGGCTGCTCGGGCTGGGTGGTCTGCTGGTCGTACTGTGCCTGGTGGACGTCTGGCTGCGGCTGCAGGTGACGCGCCTCGGCTACGAGCTCTCGGTGGCGCATCAGATGCGTCTGCGGCTCGAGCAGGAGCAGCGCGAGTTGGACGTCGAACTCGCCACCCTGCGCGATCCGAGCCGGGTGGGCGAGCTCGCACGCGGCCGCCTCGGCATGGTCTCGCCCCGCGAAGGGCAGGTCGTCATTCTGCCATGAGCGGACGGCGTCCCCAGGCCAGGATGGTCGGCGTCGCGGCCGTGTTCGGGGTGGTGTTCGCCCTGCTGGCCGCCCGCGCCGTCGACCTGGCCGTACTGCGCGGACCGTCTTTTGTACGCCTGGCGCAGTTGCAGCACCGGCAGCGGGTCGAGCTGCAGCCGCACCGGGGGGCGATCGCCGACCGGCACGGGGAGGCCTTGGCGCTCTCCGTCGGCGCGCCTTCGTTGTACGTGCGCCCGCGCGAGTTCGTCGGCCAGGAGGGGCGACTCCCCGCGCTCGCGGCGGCGCTCGGCACGACCGTCCGGGCGCTGCGCGGCAAGCTCGAGAGCAAGCAGCCATTCGTGTGGCTCGAGCGGCAGGCCTCCCCGCGCGTCGCCGACGCGGTCGAGCGCCTCCGCCTGCGGGGTGTGAATCGGGTGTCGGAGGGGCGGCGCTTCTACCCGCACCATCAGCTCGCGGCGCACGTGCTCGGGTTCGTGGGCGTCGACTCGCAGGGACTCGAGGGCATCGAGCGCGGGCTCGATCGTGTCATTCGCGGACAGCCCTACTACGTCGAGGTCGACCGTGACGCGCGCGGCCGGGAGATGTTCACGGGCGGTATGGACGCGCCCCTGCCGCACGGTGACCGTGTGGAGCTCACCATCGATGCGGCCCTCCAGTCGATCGTCGAGCGCGAGCTGGCCGCCGGCGTGACCGCCGCCAAGGCCGTCGCGGGGGCGGCCATCGTGCTCGACGTGAACACGGGCGAGGTCCTCGCGCTCGCCAACGTCCCGACCTACAACCCGAACGAGCCCGGCGCCCGGGCGGACGGCCAGTGGCGCCATCGCGTGCGCAACCGGGCGATCACCGATCCGTACGAACCAGGTTCGACGTTCAAGGCGTTCCTTGCCGCTGCTGCCTTGGAGGAGCGCATCGTGACCCCCGCCGAGCTGTTCTTCTGCGAGAACGGTCGGCTGCAGCTCGGCAAATGGACCATTCACGACTCCCACCCGCACGGCTGGCTCACGTTCGCGGAAGTGATCCAGTACTCGAGCAACATCGGCGCGAGCAAGGTGGCGGACCGTCTCGGTCGGGAGCGCTACTACCGCTACCTGCAGGCGTTCGGTCTCGGGGCCCGCACCGGTCTCGAGCTCCCCGGCGAGTCGCCCGGGATCATGCGCGCGGTCAAGGGCTGGGCACGGATCGATCTGGCCACCCACAGCTTCGGCCAGGGCATCTCCGTGACGCCGGTACAGATGGCGGCGGCCTTTGCGGCCATCGCCAATGGTGGCCAGCTCATGCGGCCATACCTCGTACGGCGTACGGTCACCGCCAGCGGTACGACGACGTTCGAGAACCGCCCGACGGTGGTCCGCCGTGTGATCAGCGCCCGCACGGCGCAGACGGTCACGACGCTCCTGCGCCGCGTGGTCGAAGAACGCGGCGGGACCGGCAGCAAGGCGGCCGTGGACGGCTTCCCCGTCGCCGGCAAAACGGGTACGGCTCAGAAGGTGGATCCCGGAACCGGCGGCTATTCGTCCAAGCGCATCGGGTCGTTCGTCGGCTTCGTGCCGGCGGACGCCCCGCGTATCGTCGTGCTCGTGCTGATCGACGAGCCCACCACGTCGACCTACGGCGGGGTGGTTGCGGCGCCGGTGTTCAGCGCGATCGCGAGTGGAGCGTTGCGGCGACTCGGCGTCGAGCGCTCCCACAAGACCCCGCCGGTGCAGACGGTGGCAGCGCGGGCCGTGCGCCGCCCGGACCCCCCGGCGGTTGCCTCCGTGCCCGCGCGCGAGGTCGGCGACGGCACGCCGAACTTCATCGGCCTCTCGCTGCGGGAGGCGCTCACGCGCGCGCACGAGACCGGCTGGGACGTGCAGGTCGTCGGGTCGGGCTACGTTCGCGAGCAGACCCCCCCGCCAGGGTCGCCCCTGGCCGCCGACCGCCGGCTGGCGCTCCGTCTGGTCCCTGGCGAGGTCACGGCCCGGCCGTGATCACGACCGGCGTCACCATGCCACGCATGCGTCTCAGCGACCTCTTGGGCGGGCTGGGACCGGCGATCGTGTGCGCCGGGGACGACGTCGAGATCGCCGGGATCGCCGTCGATTCGCGTCAGGTGCGCCCGGGCGATGTGTTCTTCGCGTTGCCGGGGCAGCGGACCGACGGCAGCCGGTACGCCACCGACGCCGTGACCCGCGGCGCGCGCGCCGTGGTCGTCGCCGGCGAGGTGTGGCTCCCGGGCGTGACGGTGGTGGGCACGGACGATCCGGCGCGTCTGCTCGGCGCGGCGGCGGCCCGCTTCCATGGCGACCCGAGCGCGGGGCTCACCCTGGTGGGCGTCACCGGCACCAACGGCAAGACCACCACCACGTACCTGCTGGAAGCCATCTGGGCGGCGGCGGGACATCGTCCGGGCGTCATCGGGACGATCGCCTACCGCTACGGGGGTACGGTCACGCCGGCGCCGCTCACGACCCCCGACGCGCTCACGTTGCAGCACCTTCTGGCAGCGATGCGCGCCGAGGGCACCACGCACGTCGCCATGGAGGTGTCATCGCACGCGCTGACCCAGGATCGGGTGGCGGGCTGCCGCTTCGATGCCGCGGTGTTCACCAACTTGACTCGTGACCACCTCGACTTCCATGCCGATATCGAGTCCTACTTTGCGGCCAAGGCGAGCCTCTTCCTCGACCACCTCCCGCGCAGCGCCAAGGCCGAGCCGATCGCCGTGGTGAATGTCGACGACCCCGCCGGGGCTCGCCTGGCGGCGGTCGTGCGGGCGCGCTGCGTGACCGTCGGGCGCGACCCGCGCGCGACCGTGCGGCCGCGGACGGTCTCGACCTCGTTGGCGGGGACCCACGGCGTGCTCGAGCTGGACGGGCGTGCTCTTCCCTTCGAGAGCCGCCTGGTGGGGGCGCCGCACGTGGAGAACATCCTCGGGGCAGCAGCCACGGCGTGGGCGCTCGGCGTGGCCCCGGAGGCGATTGCCGCCGGCCTGGCCGCCGCTACGCCGCCGCCCGGACGCCTCGAGCAGATCGCAGGTCCGGGCTTCACGGTGGTGGTCGACTACGCCCACTCGCCCGACGCCCTGGCGCGCGTCCTCGACGTGCTGCGTCCGCTCACCGCTGGGGCGCTCATCGCGGTATTCGGCTGCGGGGGCGACCGCGATCGGGGCAAGCGCCCGCTCATGGGCGATGCCGCCGCCCGCCGGAGCGACCTGGTGGTGCTCACCTCCGACAACCCGCGTACCGAGGAGCCCGGGCGCATCCTGGCAGACATCGAGGCCGGCGTGCGCCAGGCCGGCATGGTCCCCCTGGCCCGGCCGATGCCGGGGGCGCGCGGCTACCTCGTCGAGCCGGACCGGCGCCGGGCGATCGCGCTCGCGCTCGGGCTGGCGCGCCCGGGCGATCTGGTCCTGGTGGCCGGGAAGGGGCATGAAGACTACCAGATCGTCGGGACCGAGAAGCGTCACCTGGACGATCGCGAGCAGGTCCGGTACGCCCTCGAGCAGTCGGCCCCGCTCATGCACGAGAGGCCCCGATGAGTGACGCGGCCGCGGCCCCCACGGCCCCGTTCGCGCTCGACGAGGTCCTGGCAGCGACCGGCGGCGAGCTGCTCGGCCTCGGAGCCTGTACACACTTCCCAGGGCTCACCACCGACAGCCGCACGCTGCGCGCCGGGGAGCTGTTCATCGCCATCCGCGGCGACGCCCACGACGGGCACGATTTCGTGGTCGAGGCGGCCGGCCGCGGGGCGGGCGCCCTGATCGTCGAGCGCGCGGCCCTGGAGCGCCTGTCGGCACGGCCGTCGGGGTGCTCGACCATCGTCGTGCGCGACTCGCTGGTCGCCCTCGGTGACCTGGCCGCGTTCCACCGCCGGCGGTACCGCCTGCGCGTGGTGGCGATCACGGGAAGTAACGGCAAGACCACCACCAAGGAGATGCTGGCGGCGGTGCTGGAGCGCGCCTACGGGGCCGGGCGGGTCCTGCGCACGACCGGGACCCAGAACAACCTGGTCGGGCTGCCGCTCACCCTGCTCCGGCTGGGCGGCGGCGAGGCGGCAGCCATTCTCGAGCTCGGCATGAACGCGCCGGGGGAGATGTGGCGGCTGGCGGAGATCGCGCGCCCCGATGTGGGGGTCGTCACCTGCGTGGCGCCGGCGCACCTGGAGCGACTCGGCTCGCTGCGCGGCGTGGCGGAGGCCAAGGGAGAGCTCTATCGCCGGCTGGCGCCGTCCGCGACCGCGGTCGTCAACGCCGATGACGCCATGGTGTGCGCATCGGCGGAGGTCTTCCCGGGACGGAAGGTGCGCTTCGGGACCACGATGGACGGCACCATGGTGCGGGCCGAGGACGTCGTCGACCACGGGCTCGACGGGGTCACCTTCCGGTTAGTCGTCGAACGTCAGGCGTTCCCGGTGCGCATGGCCGTTCCGGGACGCCACAACGTCACCAACGCGCTCGCGGCGGCCGCGGTGGCGCACGCGCTCGGGCTCCCCCCGGAGGACGTGCCGGCAGGCCTGGAGGCCTTCCAGCCCGCGCGCATGCGCATGGAGGTGGTGCAGCTGCCGACCGGCGTGACGGTCCTGAACGACGCCTACAACGCCAACCCGGCCTCGATGACGGCGGCGCTGCGCACGCTGGCGGCGAGTCGCGGGCGGCGTCGCGTCGCCGCCCTCGGCGAGATGCGTGAGCTCGGCGCCGGCGCCGAAGCCGGGCACCGCGAGGTCGGGGTCGAGGCCGCCCGGGCGGGCCTGGACGCGCTCTTCCTCCTCGGGCCGCATGCCGGGGCCGTGCGCGCCGGCGCGGAGGCGACCGGCATGGCGTCCGACACGATCGTCGTCGCCACCGATCACGACGACCTTGCCGCGCATCTGGCGACCTACTGCCGGCGCGGAGACATCCTCCTCATCAAGGGCTCGCGCGGGGCTGCCATGGAGCGGGTGCTGCGCCGCCTCGGAACGGAGTGCAGGCCGTGATGCTCTACATGCTCCTCTACCCGCTGCGGACGGACTTCATCCCGCTGAACGTCTTCCGCTACATCACCTTCCGGACCCTGCTGGCGGGCCTGACTGCGCTTACGCTCTCGTTGCTGCTCGGGCCGGGACTGATCCGCCGACTGTCCGCGCTCCAGATCGGCCAGTCGATCCGTACCGACGGCCCAGCGGCGCACGCCACCAAGGCGGGCACGCCGACCATGGGTGGCATGCTCATCATCTTCTCGTTCATGCTGGCCACGCTGCTGCTGGCCGACCTGAGCGACTGGTACGTGTGGATCGCGCTCGGCGTCACCCTGGGGCACGGGCTGATCGGCTTCCTGGACGACTACGCCAAGGTCCGCCGCCGCTCGTCGGCGGGCCTGTCGGGACGGACCCGGCTGCTGGCGGAGTTCGCCATCGCCGGGCTCGCGGCCAGCGCGATCTACCTGTGGTCGGGGTACGGCGGGCAGGTGACCATGCCGTTCTTCAAGGATGTGCGACCCGATCTCGGCCTCTGGTACATCCCGTTCGGGGCGCTGGTGGTCGTCGGGGCCGCCAACGCCGTCAACCTGACCGACGGCCTCGACGGGCTCGCCATCGGCCCGGTGATGATCGCCGGCGCGACCTACGCGGTGTTTGCCTACACCGCCGGTCACGCCCGCATCGCCGAGTACCTGCAGATCCCGTTCGTGCCCGGGGCCGGCGAGCTGGCCGTCTTCTGCGGGGCGCTGGCGGCCGCAGGCCTCGGCTTCCTCTGGTACAACGCCTATCCGGCGCAGATGTTCATGGGGGACGTGGGATCGCTCGCGCTCGGCGCGGCGCTCGGCATCGTCGCCCTCATCACCCGCCAGGAGATCGTGCTCATCCTGGTGGGCGGCGTGTTCGTGGTGGAGGCGTTGTCGGTGATCGGGCAGGTGGCGTCCTACAAGCTGCGGCGCAAGCGCATCTTCCGCATGGCGCCGATCCACCACCACTTCGAGCTGCTCGGCTGGCCGGAGCCGCAGATCATCGTCCGCTTCTGGATCGTCTCGGTCGTGTGCGCGCTGCTCGCGCTGTCGACCCTCAAGCTGCGCTGATGGCGGGCGGCCCGGACTTGCCGCGACGCGCCCTCGTCCTCGGCCTCGGGCGCACGGGCCGCGCCGTGGCAACGGCACTGGCGGTGCGCGGGGTGCGCGTGTGGGCGGCCGAGACCAGGCGTCTGGACGCGGCGCCGGTGCTGCCGGGGGTGGAGGTGCGGCTGGGTGACGACGGCGCGGCGCTGGTCGAGGGCGTCGACCTGGTGGTGCCGAGCCCCGGCGTACCGCGCGCGGCGCTCGCCCTGGCGGCGGCCGTGCGCCGCGGCGTGCCGGTGTGGAGCGAGATCGAGCTGGCGGCCCGCCTGCTCACCTGTCCGATCGTCGCCATCACCGGCACCAACGGCAAGAGTACCACCACCACCCTGGTCGGCCTGGCGCTCGCCCGCGCCGGCCGGCGCACGTTCACCGGCGGCAACCTGGGCACGCCCCTCATCAGTGCGCTCGCCCAGACGCCGGACGTTGCCGTGGCCGAGGTGTCGAGCTTCCAGCTCGAGTGGGTGGAGCGCTTCCGGCCGGCGGTGGGGTGCCTGTTGAACGTCACCCCGGACCATCTCGACCGGCACCCGACGTTCGCCGACTACCGCGACACCAAGGCGCGGCTGTTCGCGGCTCAGGCCGCCAGCGATGTCGCGGTCATCAACCGCGAGGATCCCGAGGCGTGGCGCGTGGGCGCCGGCGTGCGCGCGCGCGTAGTGTCCTTCGGGACGGCGCCGGCAGCGGCAGGCGCCTTCGCCGGCGAGGGCGGTGTCGTGCTCCGACTGCCCGAGCTGGGCGAGGAGTACTACCCGCTCGCGCGTACGGCACTGGTCGGCGCCCACAACCTGGAGAACATCCTGGCGGCGGTGACGGTCGCGCGCCTGGCAGGGGCCGCGCCGGCGGCCGTTCAGGCGGCGATCGACACCTGCGGGCCGCTGCCCCACCGGCTAGCGCGGATTGCCGAGCGCTGCGGCGTGGCCTGGTACGACGACTCGAAGGCCACCAACGTCGGCGCCGCCGCGCGCAGCCTCGATTCGTTCGCTGGTCCAGTGATTCTACTCGCCGGCGGCGTCGACAAGGGCGGCGGCTACGATCTGCTCGTCCGCCATGCGACCGGCAAGGTCCGCCTGGCGATCGTGTTCGGCGCCGCGTGCGAGCGCATCGCGGCGGCCCTGGCGCCGGCGGGTGTCCCGGTCGAGCGCGCAGCCAGTCTCGACGACGCCGTCCGGGTCGCGGCGGCTGTGGCCGCCCCCGGCGACACGGTGCTGCTCGCCCCGGCGTGCGCCAGCTTCGACATGTTCACCGACTACGCCGCCCGCGGACGCGCGTTCCGGGCGGCGGTGGAGGCTCTGCCATGAGCGATCGCCCTCCGACCTCTCCCCCGACCCTGCCCACCTTCCGCGGCCCGCTCGGCGGCCAACGCCCCCGGGCCGTGGGCACCATCGGCGGCGATCCGTGGCTCCTGCTGGCGGTCGCGGCGCTGGTCGGGCTCAGCGTCGTCATGGTGTTCAACATCAGTTACTTCCACGGCCAGGAGCGGTTCGGGGACGCGCTGCTCTTCTTCCGCAAGCATCTGCTCTCCATAGGCCTCGGCGTGGTCACGGCGGCGGTGGCGTCGCGCCAACCCTCGGAGCGATATCGCTGGCTCGCCTACCCGCTCTTGTTGACCATCCTGGGGGCACTGGTGTTGGTTCTGGTGCCGGGCATCGGCGCCGAGCGGGGCGGGGCCCGGCGCTGGCTGGTCTTCGGCCCCCTCAGCGTGCAGCCGTCGGAGCTGGCCAAGTTCGCGCTCGTGCTCTACCTGGCGTGCTCGCTGGTCAAGAAGGGTGATCGGGTGGCGACCTTCAAGCGCGGCGTCCTGCCGCACTGCCTGGTGGTGGGCGTGCTCGGCGGGTTGGTGGTGCTCGAGCCCGATTTCGGCACCGCGATCCTGGCCGCCACCATCCTGGTGGCGATGCTGTTCGTGGGCGGCGTGCCGATCCGGTTCCTGCTGGCGCCGGTGCTGGCCGCCATCCCACTGGCGGCGGTCGCGATCTGGGCCGAGCCCTACCGGTGGAAGCGGGTGTGGGCCTTCTTGAATCCCGACGCCGATCCGCTCGGCGTCAATTTCCAGCTGCAGCAGTCGTTCATCGCCTTCGGCTCGGGGGGTTGGTGGGGCGTCGGGCTCGGCGAGAGCCGGCAGAAGATGTTCTACCTGCCCGCGGCGCACACCGACTTCATCTTCTCGGTGGTGGGCGAAGAGCTGGGGCTCGCGGGCGCACTGCTGGTGTTCGTGCTGTTCGGGGTATTGGCCTATCGCGGCTTCCGCATCGCGCTCCGGCACCCGGATTCGTTCGCCAGCCTGCTGGCCTTCGGTGTGACCCTCTCCCTGGTGCTCCAGGGACTCGTCAATGTCGGGGTGGTGCTCGGCTGCCTGCCCACCAAGGGGCTCGCCCTGCCGTTCCTGTCGTATGGCGGCTCGGCCATGATCGCCTCGCTCGGCCAGATCGGGGTCCTGCTCGCGCTGGCGCGGGAGGCGGGATGACGGCGCCACGGCACCGCTGGTCCTGATCGCGGGCGGGGGCACCGGCGGCCATCTGTACCCGGGCCTCGCGCTCGCCGACGCCCTCGAGGCCGACGGGGTGCGGGTCACGTTCGTCGGAACGGCCGCGGGGATCGAGGCTCGGGTCGTGCCCGCGATGGGGTATGCGTTGCATCTGCTCCCCGGACGCCAGGTGCGTGGCGGCGGCCTCGCGCGGGCCGCCGTCGGCGGGGTGACGACGGCGCGCAGCGTCGTCGGTGCCTTCACCCTCCTGCGCAGGCTCCGCCCCGGGCTGGTGGTGGGCGTCGGCGGCTACGCCTCGGCCGCCATGGTGGTGGCGGCGGCGGTCGGCCGGGTCCCGGTACTGCTCATGGAGCAGAACGTGATCCCGGGGGCGACCAATCGCCTGCTCGCCCGGCTGGCGCGGCGGGTATGCGTTGGATTCGCCGAGTGCGCGGCCCATCTGCCCGCCGGACGAGCGGTGTACACGGGCAATCCCATCCGGGCGGACGTGCTCCGGGCGACCGAGCCCGCGGACCATGACGGCACCGGCCTGCTCGTCTTCGGCGGCAGCGCGGGGGCGCACCGCCTGAACGAGGCGACGCTCGAGGCGCTCCGGATCCTGGGGCCGGTCGCCCACGGGTTGCGGGTGACGCACCAGACCGGGAGCGAGGACGTGGAGTCCGTGCGCGCCGGGTATCGCGCCCTCGGCCTGGCGGCGACCGTCGAGCCGTTCATCGTCGACATGGGCGCAGCGTATGCCCGCGCCGACGTGGTGCTCGCCCGGGCGGGGGCCATGTCCTGTGCCGAGGTGACCGCCCTCGGCCGGCCGGCGATCCTGGTGCCATACCCGTACGCGGCCGACGAGCACCAGCGCCACAACGCCGAGGTCCTGGTGCGTGCGGGGGCGGCCGTGATGATCCTCGATCGCGAGCTGACCGGCCCGCGGCTTGCCGCAACCCTGCAAGCGCTCCTCGGCGACCCCGACCGGCACCGCACCATGGCCGCCGCGGCGCGTGCCCTGGGCCGCCCGGATGCCGCCGCCCGCGTGGCCGCCGAGTGCCGGAAACTGCTCGCCCCTTGAAGACCGCACGCCGCTTTTGTAATGCCATGCGTGCGTGGCGGGGGTGCAGGGCGATGTCGGGGGGTGGCGCGGGTGGCGTGCACTTGCCCGGAGCGGAGCGGCCGCAGTGAACGGGCGAAGACGGCGCGTCCATTTCGTCGGTGTGGGCGGCATCGGCATGAGCGGCATCGCCGAGGTGCTGCTGACGCTCGGCTATTCGGTGTCGGGCTCCGACGTGGCCGAGAGTGACATCACCCGCCGGCTGGCGCGCCTCGGGGCCGCCCTCCACCTCGGGCCGCACGAGGCGCCCCGCATCACGGCCGACATCGACGTGCTCGTGATCTCGTCGGCGGTCACCTTCGCCAACCCGGAGGTCGTGCGTGCCCGCGAGCTCAAGATCCCGGTCATCCCGCGCGCCGAGATGCTCGCCGAGCTGATGCGCATGAAGTTCGGCGTGGCGGTGGCGGGCAGCCACGGCAAGACCACCACCACCTCGTTGGTGGCGGCCGTGCTGGGTGAGGCCGGGCGCGACCCCACCATGGTGGTCGGCGGCAAGCTGCGCGCCCTTGGGACCAACGCGCGCCTGGGACAGGGCGAGTTCCTGGTCGCCGAGGCCGACGAGAGCGACGGCACCTTCCTGCTGCTCTCGCCCATCATCGCGGTGGTGACCAACATCGACCGCGAGCACCTCGACTACTATCACGACATGGAGCGCCTGCGCGGCGCCTACCTCGAGTTCATCCACCGCGTGCCGTTCTACGGGCTGGCCGTGCTGTGCCTCGACAACGTCAACGTCCGCGCCCTGCTGCCGCATCTCCGCAAGCGATGCGTCACCTACGGCACCTCGCCCGACGCCGACTGGCAGGCGCGCGAGCTGCGCGTGGAAGGGCTCGACACCCTCTTCGATGCCTGGCACGGCGGCAAGCGCCTCGGGCAGGTGCGGCTGTGCATGCCCGGCCGGCACAACGCGCTCAACGCGCTGGCGGCGCTCGCGGTCGCGGCCGAGCTCGAGATCCCGTTCTCGATCGCCAGCCACGCGCTCGCCGAGTTCGGCGGCATCCACCGCCGCTTCGAGGTGAAGGGCGAGGAGCGCGACATCCTGATCGTCGACGACTACGGGCACCACCCGGAAGAGATCCGCGCCACCTTGCGGGCTGCGCGCGAAGGCTTCTCGCGTCGCCTGGTGGTGGCCTTCCAGCCGCACCGCTACTCGCGCACGCAGGACCTGTTCGGCGAGTTCCTGGAGGCGTTCGACGACGCCGACGTGCTCTATCTGACCGACATCTACTCGGCGGGTGAGGCACGTATCGACGGCGTCTCCACCGAGGCGCTGCATCAGGCGCTCAAGCGCCGCGGCCATCTCGACGTGCGCTACGTCCCGGCCCGCGAGCGCGTGGCCGAGGCGCTGCTCGAGGTCGTGCGCCCCGGCGATCTGGTGCTGACGCTCGGCGCCGGCGACATCCATCGCGTCGGCGACGAGCTGCTGGCGCGGCTGCGCACGGGGGCCGAGGTGCCGCACCTCCACTGACCATGCCGGCTGCTCTCCCCGCGACGGTCGTTGACACCCTCCGGGCCACGCTCGGACGTCGCGCGCGTCCGGGAGAGCCGCTCGCGCGCCACACGTCGTTCCGTGTCGGCGGCCCGGCCGAGCTGCTGGTGCTCCCGGAGAGCGCGGACGAGCTGGCGGACGTGCTCGCGCGCGCAGCGGCCGCGCAGGCGACGGTCACGCTGCTCGGCGGCGGCTCCAACGTGCTGGTCGGTGACGGGGGCATCGCCGGTGTCGTCGTGAAGCTCGGGCGGGGGTTCGCCCACGTCGACTGGGACGTGCGTGAGGACGGCGCCAGCGTGCGCGCCGGTGCAAGCGCCCAGCTCGGCCGGCTGGCCCGCATGGCGGTGGCGCGTGGCCTGGCGGGCCTCGAGTTCGCGGAGGGCATTCCGGGGACGGTCGGCGGGGCGCTGTTCATGAATGCCGGCGCCTACGGCGGCGACCTGTCCGCGGTGGTCGAAGCGGTCGAGGGTGTCGATCCGGCGGTGGGACTGCGCACGTTCGGTGGCGACGCGCTCACCTTCCGCTACCGGCGTACCGAGCTGCCCGCGGGCTTCGTGGTGACCGCCGTGCGCTTCGCGCTCCGGCGCGTCGATACGGGCGCGCTCCGACGGCGGATGGACGAGGTGCGCACGCACCGCGTGGCGGCGCAACCCCGGGGCCAGGCGAGTGCGGGCTCGATCTTCAAGAACCCGCCCGGCCATCACGCCGGGCGACTCATCGAGGCGGCGGGCCTGAAAGGCGCGCGGGCGGGTGGGGCGCGCATCTCGCGCCGCCACGCCAACGTCATCGTCAACGAGGGCGGAGCGCGCGCCGGCGACGTGCAGGCGCTGGTGGAGCTGGCCCAGCGGGTGGTGTGGGAGCGGAACGGGGTATGGCTGGAGCCCGAGGTCCGACTGGTCGGGAGCTGGTGATCCGGCTCTTCGGCCGGCGCAACCGCCGGCGGGGGACGGGCGATGGGCGCGTGGTCGTCACGCGTGCTGTCGTGGTGCGGGCGCTGTGCACGAGCCTCGCGCTGGTCCTTGCCGTGGCCTGCTGGCCGTTCGTGGGCGACCGCCTCCGTCGGCATCCCTACTTCGCCGTCGAGGAGGTGGTCGTGCGTGGCCACCGGCGTGTCGCCCCCGACGCCATCCGTCGGGCGGCCGGCATCGAGCCCGGGACCAGCATCTGGGACGTCGACGGCGCGGCGGTGGCGGCCCGCCTCGACGCCGAGGCGTGGCTCCGCCGGGCGCAGGTGCGCCGCGAGCTGCCGCGTCGGGTGGTGATCACGGTGCGCGAGGAGCGCCCGATCGCGATCCTTGCCGTGGCCGACGGCGCGGGCGCGCCGCACCTCTACTACCTGGCGGCGCGCGCACGCATCTTCGCGCCCGTCCGTCCCGCCGAGCCGCGCGACTTCCCGTACGTGACCGGACTCGAGGCCGGCGATCTCGCCGGCGACCAGGCCTTCGGCCCGCGCGCCATCCGGCGCGCGCTCGGGCTGCTGCGCATCGCCGCCCGTAGCGGACCCGTGTCCGAGGTGCACGTGCACCGGACGCGCGGGCTGACGCTCCTGCCGGTGCGGCCCACCGTGCCCATCGAGCTCGGCTGGGGCCGGTTCGCCGACAAGCTCGCTCGCCTGCCCCCCGTGCTTGCCCGCTGGAAGGGGCGCGAGACCGAGATCGCGTCGGTCAGCCTCGAGTTCGACCCCGATGTCATCGTGCGCACCCGCGCCCAGCCCACTCCCCCTGCGCCCGCGCGCCGCGCCGAGAGGACCTGAACCCCCATGCCAAAAAAACCTTCCCCCGTCGTGGGTCTCGATGTCGGCACGTACAAGATCGGCGTCATCGTCGCCGAGTCGTCTGACGACGGCGCCGAGATCCTCGGCATCGGCACGGCCGCCTCCCATGGCCTCCGCAAGGGCGTCGTGGTCAACATCGATGCCACCGTCGAGGCCATCCGGAAGGCGGTGGAAGAGGCCGAGCTGATGGCGGGGTGCGACATCCGGGACGTGGTGGCGGGGTCCGCCGGGAGTCACATCAAGGGCTTCAACAGCCATGGTGTGGTGGCGGTGCGGAATCGCGAGGTGGCGGCCGGGGACGTGGAGCGCGTTATCGACGCGGCGCGCGCGGTGGCGCTGCCCATGGACCGCGAGGTTCTGCACGTCCTGCCGCAGGAGTTCATCGTCGACGACCAGGATGGCATCAAGGAGCCGATCGGCATGGCCGGCGTGCGCCTGGAGGCCCGTGTCCACATCGTGACCGGCGCCGTCTCGTCCGGGCAGAACCTCATCAAGTGCTGCAACCGCGCCGGCCTGCACGTGCGCGACGTGCTCGCCGGGCCGCTGGCGGCGGGCGAGGCCGTGCTCACGCCCGAGGAGCGCGAGCTGGGGGTGGCGCTGCTCGACCTGGGCGGCGGCACGACCGACGTGGTGGTGATCCACGCCGGCGCGATCCGCCACACCGCCGTGCTGCCCGTGGGCGGAGCGCACGTCACCAACGATCTCGCGGCCGCGTTGCGCACGCCGTTCGCGGAGGCCGAGCGCCTCAAGCAGCGCCATGGGTGCGCACACGCGCTCTCGGCCCCTGTCGATCAATCGATCGAGGTGCCGGGCCTCGGCGGTCGCGGCACGTACCAGCTCTCGCGGCGGAAACTCGCCGATGTGATCGAGCCGCGCGTGGAAGAGATGCTCACGCTGGCGCGCCAGGAGATCCAGCGTGCGGGCTGCGAACAGCTGCTCACGTCGGGCATCGTGCTCACCGGCGGCGGGGCGGTCCTCGACCACATGACGACGCTCGCCGAGCGCGTCTTCCGCATGCCGGTGCGACTCGGCGTGCCGATGCATCTGCATGGTTTGGTTGACGTCGTCGCGAGTCCCATGTATTCGAGTGCGGTCGGCCTCGTCCTCCACGGACTCAACCAGGTCGGTCACGGGCGTGCTCGGAACGCGAGCATGCTGGGCCAGCTCGGCGCGGTCCGCGAACGGATGATGGGGTGGCTGCGAGAGTTCTTCTAGCAGCGGGCACGAACGCAAAGGGTGGAGGTGCGGAGATGCTTGAGTTCGTCGACGCTGGCGGTGAGGCCCGGATCAAGGTGGTCGGGGTTGGCGGAGGTGGAGGCAACGCAGTCAACACCATGATTGCGGCGGGCCTGCCCGGGGTCGATTTCATCGCCGCCAACACCGACTCGCAGGCGCTGCGCGCCAACCTCTCGCCGGTCAAGATGCAGCTCGGCGAGCAGCTCACGCGCGGTCTCGGCGCTGGCGGCAACCCCGAGACGGGCCGGCGTGCCGCGCAGGAAGATGCCGAGCGGCTGACCGAGCACCTCACCGGGGCCGACATGATCTTCATCACCGCCGGCATGGGCGGCGGGACCGGCACGGGGGCCGCCCCGGTGATCGCCAAGCTCGCGAAAGAACTCGGGGTTCTCACCGTCGGCGTGGTCACCAAGCCGTTCATTTTCGAGGGCAAACGGCGCATGAAGCAGGCCGAAGAGGGGCTGCGCGAGCTCAAAGCCAGCGTCGACACGCTGATCGCCATCCCGAACCAGCGCCTGCTGTCGGTCGCCGGCCGGAACTCCTCCATCCTCGAAACCTTCAAGAAGGCGGACGACATCCTGCTGCAGGCCGTGCGCGGCATCTCGGACCTGGTCACGGTCCACGGCCTCATCAACCTCGACTTCGCCGACGTGCGCGCCATCATGTCGGAGATGGGCATGGCCATGATGGGCGCCGCCGTCGCGCAGGGCGAGAACCGCGCCATCGAGGCGGCCCACAAGGCCATCTCCAGCCCGCTGCTCGAGGATGTGTCCATCAGCGGCGCGCGCGGCGTACTGATCAACATCACGGGCGGCCCCAGCCTGACGCTGCACGAGGTCAACGAGGCCGCCACCCTGGTGCAGGAAGAGGCCGATGAGGACGCCAACATCATCTTCGGCGCCGTCATCGACGAATCCATGGGCGACGAGGTGCGCATCACCGTCATCGCCACCGGCTTCGGCGAGGCCGCCGGCGAGCGCCACCGGCCGGGGCCGGTCGGCGAGCGTACCGGGTCGGCGGACCACACCGCCGACGGCCGGCCGATCAAGCGCCTCGGCCTCCTGGACGAGGACGCGCTCGCCGTGCCGGCGTGGAAGCGGCGCCGCGGCGAGAGCACGCCCACGCAGGCGTCGGCCGGCAAGCCGGCGCGGCAGACCGCCAGCGCCAGCGGCGAAGGCGGGGACGAGGACTACGACATCCCCACCTTCCTCCGCCGCGGCGCGGAGTAGGGTTCCCGCGATACTCGCCGTCGGGCGAGCGGGGAGTCGTATCGGCCGGAGTTGCCGGCGGAGCGGGTCGAGGACGAGCCGGAGTTCCGGCGCGGCGCCGCAGGCGCCGCGGTCGTCTACCGCACCATCCGCTGCCGCGGAGCAGCTTAGTCCAAGGACAGGTTCGGTCAACTGCGCTGGGCTATCCTGCCTATCTCCCTCATGGGACAGGAGAACCTCGATCCGCCCTGGCGATTCGGCGAGGGCGGCGCGCGCTTCGTAGCAGGGCGCACCACCTGGCACTGAAGCGCTTTCAGTGGTTACCGTAGTGGCCCAGGCAGGCGACGACAATCACGTCCGGGCGCTCCAGTCGGTAGACGACCCGATGGAAGCCGTCGAGGCGGCGCGAGAAGTAGCCCGTCAGGTCGGCGCGCAACGTCTCGAACCCGTGGGCCGGGTCGAACGGGTCGCGTCGCAGCGTCGCGTCGATCGCCTCGAGACGTCGCACGAGATGGGGATACCGTCTGCGGATCGTCCGTACGTCCCGCTGCGCTGCGGGTGTGTAGAGAACTCTCCACGTCAACGGATGCGGTCGAGCGGCTTCATGCGCGACCGCTTGGCTCGCTCTGACGCGCGAATCTTCTTCATGTACACCGGATTCGACCGGATGAAGAGCGTCTCCTGCAGCGCGTGCCACTCGTCGGCGCTGACCACGACCACACTGCCGCGCCGCCCAACGATCTGAACGGGACCTCGCTTCGCGACGTCCTCGATCAACGGATAGAGCCGGGCCCGGGCCTGCGCGGCGGGCAGCGTTCGCAAGGCGGCCATGGCCTACTGGTACCGGACTCCGTACCAGTCCGCAAACGGCCATCCCGCAAGGCGAGAACCACGCCATCGAGGCGGCCCACTGGGCCATCTCCAGCCCGCTGCTCACCGCCAGCAGCGAGGGCGGCGCCGAGGACTACGATATCCCCACCTTCCTCCGCCGCGGCGCGGAGTGCGGAGTAGGGTTCCCGCGACACTCGCCGTCGGGCGAGCGGGGAGTCGTATCGGCCGGAGCTGACGCCGGCCGCATCCGGCCTCGCTTGAGGGGGCACGGGAGGCACGGTATGTGTGTCGGTCGCGCGCATGCCCCGGCCCCCCATCGATCGCCCCGACCGCCTCGCCGCCGAACGCCGGCTGTTCGATGCCGGCCCGAGCGGGCCGCTCCGGGTCTGCCTCGTGTACCCCAACACCTACCCGGTCGGCATGGCAAACCTCGGCTTCCAGGCGGTCTACCGCCTGCTGGCGGCCGACCCGCGCGTCACCTGCGAGCGCGCGTTCCTCCCCGACGGCCCGCGTGCGGACTGGCCGCGTACGCTGCGTACGCTCGAGCACGACCGGCCGGTCGGGTCGTTCGATGTGGTGGCGTTCTCGCTCTCGTTCGAGACCGACTACCTGCACGTGCTCGACTGCCTGGCGCTGGCGGGCATCCCGAGCTGGCGGCGCGAGCGCGGGCCGGGAGCGCCCTTGGTCATGGCGGGCGGGCCGGCCACGTTCCTGAACCCCGAGCCGTTGGCGGAGTTCGTCGATCTCTTCCTGATCGGCGAGGCCGAGGAGATGCTGCCGGAGTATCTGGCGGCGGCGACCGGGGGCTCCGTCGCGCGCGAGGCGCTGCTCGACGCCGCCCTGGGTGTGCGGGGCGCCTATCGCCCCGACCGCTACACCCCGGTCTACGACGCGGCCGGCGATCTGGTGGCCATCGACGGGCCGCGCGTCGAGCGCCGCTACGTGGCCGACCTGGACGGCTTCGCGACCACGTCCGAGGTGCTGTCGCCGGAGGCCGTATTCGGCGACATGTTCCTGGTCGAGACCAGCCGCGGCTGCGAGTGGGGGTGCCGCTTCTGCGCCGCCGGCTTCATGTACCGGCCGGTGCGCTACCGCAGCCCGGAGAAGTTGCGGCGCGAGATCGCGCGTGGCCTCGAAGAGCGGCAGACCATCGGGCTGGTCGGCGCCGAGATGGCGAGCCTGCCGGGCGTAGCGTCGCTCTGCCAGGAGATCGCGGCCGCGGGCGGGCGTGCATCGCCGTCGTCGCTCAAGGCGGACCTCATCACGCCGGCGTTGGCGACCGCGCTCGGGGCGGGTGGCAGCCGCTCGGTCACGGTGGCGCCCGAGGCCGGCTCGGAGCGCATGCGGCGCGTGATCAACAAGAACCTGACCGAGGCCGAGATCCTGCGCGCCGCAGAGTGGGTGGTCGGCGGCGGCGTGGACGCGCTCAAGCTCTACGTCATGGTCGGCCTGCCGACCGAGACCGACGACGACGTGGCCGGCATCGTCGACCTGGCCCATAAGGTACGCGCGCGCCTGATGGCCGGCGGCCGGCCGCGCGTGGGGCGCATCCTGGTGTCGATCAACCCGTTCGTGCCGAAGCCGTGGACGCCGTTCCAGTGGGAGCCGATGGAAGCGCTGCCGTCGCTGCGCCGGAAGTTGGCCGGACTGCGCCGCGCGCTCGGCGCGATTCCCGCCATGCAGGTGGAGACCGAGAGCCCGCGGGAAGCCTACCTGCAGGCGCTGCTGTCGCGCGGCGATCGGCGCACGGCATCGATCGTGGCGCGCTTGCAGGCCCGCCCCGAGGCCTGGTGGGCGACGCTCAAGACCCTCCGCGGCGGCCACGAGGGTGTCGACCCCGACCGCTTCGTCCACCGCCCGCTGGCGCACGACGCCGTCCTGCCGTGGGACTTCATCGACCACGCCGTCGACAAGCGCTACCTGCTCGCCGAACGGCGCAAGGCGCTGGCAGGCCTGCAGACGCCGCCGTGCGACACGCACACCTGTCACGCGTGCGGCGCGTGCTGAGATGGCTCAGGGCAGGGGACGCTGGGGAGGCGGCCCGGGCTTGCGGCGGGGCAGCAGGATGAGCGCGGCCACCGCGCACAAGCCGGCCACCGCCCCGAGCGCCGTCCACAGGTTCTTGGGGTATCCGCTGTTGTGTGCGAAGAGCCGGCACACGATGGCGTGGCAGATATGGACGGTGAGTGCCGTGCCGAGCATCGTGCCCGGCTCGAGCGCCGGGGCGACCAGCGCCACCCCGCTCGCGTATCCGAGGTATGTGGCCAGGGTCATGGCCAGGCTCATCGAGGGGAGATGAGTATCGTGAAGCGTTTGTACGAGTTCGGCGAGGAGCAGCTCGGCCGCCTGGCCGGGGAGCTTCTGTCGAACCCCGCCGTGGCGGAAGCGGTCGCGGGCGCCTTCCAGAAGGCGTTCGAGACCAAGGGCAAGGTCGACCGCAACCTGCAATCGGTGCTCGCGCTGCTGAACCTCCCGTCGCGTGCCGACGTGAACCGGTTGCTCACCAAGCTGGAGGCGATCCAGGGGAGCCTGGTGAACCTGAACCTGAAGGTCGACCGCCTGCTGGTCACACGGACGCCGCGGGCGACCAAGCAGAAGGCCGCCCGGAAGGCCCCGCCGCCCGCACACGACGAAGACTGAGGGGTCCTCACCGTCCGAGGCCGGAGGCCGGCGAGGCGCTGTCGGCCGGCTCGGGGAAGAGGTGGCGCCCGATCGTACCCAGGTCGGCGAGCGAGCCCGGGTCGGTGGGCAGGATGGGCACCTCGGCGACCACCGGCGCGCGGGCGCGATCGACCAGCGGCTCGATCGTGGCCGCCTGCCGCGCCGCCAGCTGGCGCAGATCCGCGTACCCCTCGCGCAGGCGGCGGGCGAGGGGTGGCGGGATGCCCTCGAGCGCGGGCGGGAGGGTGGCGGGCGCAGCGGCGATCGCCCGCGGCAGCGTCCGGTTCACGATGATGCCGGCGATGCCGAGGCCGATCGCGCGCAGCCCGGCGGCCAGGGCGTCGGTCTCGGCCACCAGCCGCGGCTCGGGCGCGGTCACCAGCACGAGCTGGGTGTCGTCGCTCCGCAGCAGCTCGCCCACCGCCGCCACGCGCGCCCGGAGCGCGCCCGTCAGCGCTTCGATGGCGCCGACGAACTCGCCGATCTCGCGCACCAGCCCGATGCCGGTGAAGCGCTCGAGCCCCTGCAGGACGGCGGAGAGGAGAAAATGCGCCAGGCGCGAGCCGGCGCCCGGCAGGATGGTGGTCGGGTCCTTCAGGATGGCGAACGCGCGCGAGTCGAGGAGCGCCAGCAGGCGGCGGGGTGCGTCGAGGAAGTCGACGGCGTGGCGGGCGGGCGGCGTATCGACGACCAGCAGGTCGTAGTTCCCTTCGGTGGCGAGGCGATACACTCGTTCGACCGCCATGTATTCCGCGCTGCCGGCGAGCGTGCCGGAGAGGTTCTGGTACAGCCGGTTGTCGAGCACGGCGCGGGCCTGCTCGGGCGTGGAGGCGAGCCCGCGCACCAGCTCGTCGAAGGTCCGCTTCACGTCGAGCAGGTAGGCGTCCAGGTGGACGCCGCGCCCGAGCGGGACCCGTCGCGGCTCGTCGCCGAGCGTGCCGAGGCCGAGCGCGTCCTTCAGGCGCGGGGCCGGGTCGACCGTCAGCACGGCGGTCCGCCGTCCGCGCCGGGCCGCCTCGATGGCGAGGGCGGCGGCAGTGGTCGTCTTGCCGACCCCGCCGCTGCCGACGCAGATGACGATGCGCCGCCCGTCGAGCGTGTCGGCGAGCCGGCTCATGCCGCCAGTCCCGTGGCGCTCGCCAACTCGGCCACCAGCTGCGCCGCGCCCTCGGGCTCTTCCGGCGACCCGAACAGAAACGGCAGTGGCACCGGCGCCGTACCGAGTGCCCGACGGAGGGCGGCGATCTGCACCTCGGCCTGGTGGCGGCGTTCGAGATGGAAGCGGGCGGCGCGCAGGTGCGGATGGTCTGCCGCCGTCATCTCCAGGCGCTCGATCAGGGCGAGATCCGCCTTGCGGAAGCGTTGCGCCGGGACCGCGTTCACGATCGGCGGTGCCAGCGGCAGGTGGAGCTGGGTGGCGATCTGGTGGCACAGCTCGACGGTCTCGCGGACCGCCAGCTCCTCCGGCGTAGTGACGACGCAGACGAGCGTCCGGCTCGCGTCCGTCAGCAGGCGGTCGATGCGCCCGAGCAGGTCGGCGATCGGGCCGAACTGCGCGAACGCGCTGAGCGTCCGCGGCGCGGCCAGCAGCGGCAGCGAGTGTCCGGAGGCGGGGGCGTCGACGACCACCAGATCGTACGTGGACCGCCCGAGCCGGCGCGCGTCGACCCAGCCGAGCAGGCGATGCAGCACCAGCAGCTCGGGCAGCCCCGGCGCCGCCGCCGCCAGCACCTGGAACGACGTGCTCTCGAGCAGCCGCCGCGCCAGCATGCGGAAGCGCAGCACGCCGTGCAGGAAGTCGCCGAGCGCGGCCTCGGGCTCGATGCTGGCGGCGGCCAGGTGCACGTCGACGCGTGTCGGCTCGAGCGCCAGGTCGCCGGCGCCGAGCAGCGGGCCGAGCGTCCCGCGCCCGATCTCGACCGCCAGTACCCGCCGCCCGGCCCCGGCGGCGGCACGCGCGAGGGCGGCGGTGACGGTGGTCTTGCCGACGCCGCCCTTGCCGGTGACGACGACGAGGCGCTGCGTGGAGAGCGGAAGCCGGGGCGACACGACGAGGGGTCATAGCCGCGCGTGGCGCGGGGTGTCAATTTGGCAAGCGGGGCGTGGAAATGGAGCTATGCTGCGGCGTGCGCGGGTGCGACCGCAGGGTGCTTGTGTCGCATCAGTGCCGGACTTCGATCAAGAAACGCCGGCTTCGGCCTCTGGCCAGAGCGCTGGAAACAAGAACCTCAACGCTCGAAACGGCAGGGCAAGGGAAACCGGCCCTTTCGGGCTCTTCGAGCTGAGAAGCCCGTAGTCTAAGAGCGCCGTCAATATTCTGCGCCCACTGCGCTCCGGAATACCAAGCATCGCGATGAATCGGCTCCTCTCAAAGGGCCCGTTGAGAAACGTGTAGTGCAGAGCATCGCCCGCTTCGGGGGTGAGGTACTCATGTCCGTGGGCTGCTTCGAACGTCAGGAGTGCATCGAGGCGGGGGCGCATCTCATCCAGTCGCAGCATGTTTCGCATGAACCGGATTTGATCAACGCATGTTTCAAGGAAGAAGGACGCGAACTCGACGAGGTGCTCCTGGGAAAGGGCACCTCTGCCGTCGAGATCGTTTCGCCTAGGCAGATCCGCGTTGTGGAGGAGCTCGTAGTAACGATCCCGGTTCCGTGCCAGTCCACGCATGGGTGACCATAACCCCTGCGTAAGCTTCATGGCGCACAGGACGGAGTGGGAGTGGAGCCTCGTCGTGCGACCGTTGCCGTCGATGAACGGGTGCATCCAAGCAAGCCGGTGGTGTGCGCAGGCGACGCCAATGAGCAAGCTCTCGCCCGCCGACAACGCAGCGTATCGCATCGTGAAATGATGGAGGAGCCCTTTCAGCGACGTGGCGGCCGGTGCCAAGTGTGAGCCTACCGTAACATCGCGGTCGCGTAGTGTGCCCGGCTCCGGCACTTGACCGTCGAGAGCCTTGAGATCGTCCGATGAAAGCTGGCTGTACAGATGACGGTGAAGCGCTGAAATGATGTCTGGCGCAAAAAGCGATTGCGGTCGCTGGCCACCGTACGTCGCCTCGGCCCACTCCTCCGTGTTCATGTGGGCGACAGCTAGTTTCTGCTTCGCGGCGCGATCCGGATGTTCAGAGAACTGCTGCCGCATCGCCTTCTCGATGTCAGCGGGCAGCGTATGCTGCCCCTCGATGCGGTTCGTGTAGTACGAGTTCATTGCTCTCAGCATCGGACCCACCGTGTGGAGGACGCTCGGGTGGGCGAAGCCCGCAAGCTGCCATGCCTCTCTTTGCACCTCGTGGGCCAGCTCCCGGAGCGAGCCCAGGACACGGTCCTCTGGGATAAGGGGTTCGAATTCGCTCACGGGTAGCCCTTCCTTCATGGGGCTCTTTTGGCCGATCATTTACAAGCAGTCAATGGCCACTAAGGGCCTAATCTGCCAGGTTAATCTAGAAGCTGTGTGTTGATATAGCCGATCTTTTGGCCGATCCATTGGCCGATCCTTTGGGGGTCGGAAGGGACCTTCGCGCGTCCGGCCTACCAGCAGCTCAAGTACGATCTCCACCAGCAACCGCATCGTCGTCCGCTCGGTCGATGCGCCCGAGCAGGTCGGCGATCGGGCCGAACTGCGCAAACGCGCTGAGCGTCCGCGGCGCGGCCAGCAGCGGCAGCGAGTGTCCGGAGGCGGGCGCGTCGACGACCACCAGATCGTAGGTGGACCGCCCGAGCCGGCGCGCCTCGACCCAGCCGAGCAGGCGATGCAGCACCAGCAGCTCGGGCAGCCCCGGCGCCGCCGCCGCCAGCACCTGGAACGACGTGCTCTCGAGCAGCCGGCGCGCCAGCATGCGGAAGCGCAGCACGCCGTGCAGGAAGTCGCCGAGCGTGGCCTCGGGCTCGATGCTGGCGGCGGCCAGGTGCGCGTCGACGCGCGTCGGCTCGAGCGCGAGTCCGCCGGCGCCGAGCAGCGGCCCGGGCGTCCCGCGCCCGATCTCGACCGCCAGCACCCGCCGCCCGGCGCCGGCGGCGGCACGCGCGAGGGCGGCGGTGACGGTGGTCTTGCCGACGCCGCCCTTGCCGGTCACGACGACGAGGCGCTGCGTGGAGAGCGGAAGCCGGGGCGACACGTCGAGGGGTCATAGCCGCGCGTGGCGCGGGGTGTCAATTTGGGAAGCGGGGCAGTGGTCCGCGTCCGTCGCTGGTCTGGCTGCCTCGTCGGGACTGGTGGTCGATCTCCTTCGCGGCGTGAAGAGGGTAACGTCGGCATCATTCGCAGCCCGGTGCGCGCCATCGCCCTACCCGACTGCTCCAAGGACTTCTCCTTCTGCTTGACCGGTCGCTGGCGCCTCCCCTACAAGCTGCCGAGGCCGGTATGACCGGATGCCAAGGCAGAGCGGTGCACGTGGCCCTGCTGATCGCTCTCGGGGCGCCGCCCGCGGTCGGCGCTGCTCCCTACCTCGTGAAAGACCTGAACCTCGCGCCCGCCGGCTCGCGGCCCGCTTGCTTCGCGACGATCCGGGGCGTGGCGTTCTTCAGCGCCGACGATGGGACACATGGCCGGGAGCCCTGGGTGACCGATGGTACGGCGGCAGGCACGCGGATGGTCGCCGATGTGGCGCCAGGGTCGGCGTCCTCCGACCCGTGCGACTTTCTCCCCGTCGGGGATCTCGTCTACTTCGGCACGTCGCAAGACACCTCCCCCCAGGCGCTGTGGCGGACCGACGGGACGCCGGAGGGCACCGCCCCCGTGACCGACCGCGACGGTGTCGGGGTCAATCTGTTGCTCGGGACCACGGACGACGCGTTCACCATCATCGCCGGCGATCGGCTTTTCTTCCACGGCTTCTCGACCACACGCGCCAGCGGACAGCTGTGGCGTGCCGAGGACGGCCTGGCCACTCTCGTGCGGGGCTTCACGCCCACCTCCTTCCTCCGCCTGGACTCCACGGTCGGACGCAGCGCGATCTTCGAGGTCACCGTCCCGGACGGCCACGGTGGGCTCTCGCGCAGCTGGTGGGTCACGGACGGCACCGCTGACGGAACCGTGGAACTCGCCGATGAGACCAGCGCACCGACGCCGCTCGGCGATTGGCTCGTCTCCTTCGGTCGTGTGTTCCCCGTGACGGTCCGCCGGCGTCCGATCACGGGAGGGGCACCAGAAGCCGTGGCAACCCTGGCCGGCAGCAGCTTAGTCTACCCCGTGGGAGTGCTCCATGGCCAGCTCTTGTTCGGCATCGGCGGCGCCCAGGCCGCTCTCTGGAGCACCGACGGGACCACCGAAGGTACCGTTCGTCTCGCTCCTCTCAGTGCTCCCCCGCAGGCCCCTGCCTTCGCCACGACCGACGATGCGCTCTTCTTCCTGGGCCGTGTCAACGGACAGATCCCCCTCTGGCGCAGCAACGGCACCGCGGATGGAACGTTCTTGCTGCAGACCTTCTCCGCCCAGCCCGAGGTCCTCGGCACCCTGGGCGGCCTCGTGTTTTTCCACGAGCTCGACGACGCAGCCGACCCTCCGGATCGTCTCTGGGTGACCGACGGCACCGTCGGCGGCACGGTCCTCCTACGTTCATTTCCACCGCGCCTACGGGCGTTGGGTGCTGCCGGCGGGCGACTGTTCTTCAGCGTCGAGGCCGAAGGGAATGCTCCCCCCTCGGAACTCTGGGTGACGGACGGCACACCCGCCGGCACCACGCTGGTCGAGCGGTTAAGGCACATCGTCACGAGCGAATTCCTGAGACCGCCAAGTAGGGACGCCGCAGCGGTCGGCGACCACCTCGTCTTCTCCGCCGACCTCGACGGCACCACCGGACTCGAGCTGCAGCACGCGGATGCGACGGGGGCCGCCCTGCTCGCCGATCTTCGCTCGGGCACCGAGGCACTCGCACCTGAGGGGCTTCGGGCGGCCCGCCTGGTCCCGGGCCGCAGCCTCGTCTTCGGGATCCGCGACGAGGAGGACGGCGCGGCCCGCGAGCTCTTCGTCAGCAAGGGCCACGAGGCCGATACAGTCGCGCTTCGCCGCTTCCCGCATGCCGACATCGTCGACGGGGCCACGGTGGGCGATACGCTCTTCTTTCCCGTGACCGACCAGGGGACGTCCGAGACGGCGATCTGGCAGAGCGACGGCACGGTGGAGGGGACGCGTCCGTACGCGCAGTCGTTCGGCGAGGTGTTGGACATGGCCCCGGCGGGCGACTCGGTGCTGCTCGTGGTCGGCGGGGCCCAGACGAGCGAGATCTGGCGGCTTACGCCACCGAACCAACCAGCTCGTGTCGCGTCGATCATGGAGGCGTCCGTCGTTCGCGTCATCGACGCAGCGGGGACGGTGTTCTTCACCAGCCGTGGGGAGCCCCTGCGCTCGATGCGCCTCTGGCGCCTGGACGGCTCGCAGCCGCGCTTGCTGCGCGACTTCGGGTTCCAATCGGCGGTGGCGCTCCAGTTCGACCCCGTGACGATCGGGAGCACCGTCTTCCTCTCCGTCTTCGCGGGGAGCTTCGAGCTGTGGCGGAGCGACGGCACGGAGGCCACGACGCGTCTCGTCCGGCGCTTCGACGGCAAGGGGCTCCTGGGGGAAGCGGTGCTCGGTGGCCGGCTCTTCCTCCAGGTGAACGGGGAGCTCTGGGAGAGCGATGGCGCGACCGAGGAGGGTACGCGCCCGGTCCCCGACCTGCCCGTCGCGATCTCGACCATCGCCGCCGTCGGCGAGCAGCTCTTCCTGACGGGCGACGACGGGCAGAGCGGTGAGGAGCTGTGGCGCAGCGACGGGACGGCGGCCGGCACCGTGCAGGTGGCCGACATCCGGGCAGGCACCGGCAGCTCCTCTCCCTACGAGCTCGCCGGTACCAGTGACCGGCTCTTCTTCCTCGCCGACGACGGCGTGCACGGGCACGAGCTCTGGGCTCTGCCGCTCGGAGCCGGAAGCTGCGGCGATGGGCAGCTCGATTCCGGCGAGCAGTGCGACGACGGCAACACCGGCGACGACGACTGCTGCTCGGCGACCTGCCGCGTCGAGACCGCCGGGACGGCGTGCGACGACGGCGACCCAGCGACCGCCGGCGACGCCTGCGACGGTGCGGGCCGGTGCGTGGGCGGCCCACGGCCAACGACCACCACTACCAGTACCGCGACAACGACCATCACGACGGCCACCACGGTGATGACCACCACCACGACCACCGTGACGACAACAACGAGCACCCCGGCGACGATCACTACCACGACCGCAACCAGCAGCACGACACGGGACACCTCCACCGGCACGACCACCATCGCAACTACGAGCACGGGGACTTCGTCGAGTGCAACGAGTACGACCGCTCCTCCCACTACTACGACGCTTCCCTGTAGGAGTGTGCGATGCACGCTCGACGACGGGTTGGGCAGCGCCGCGTGTGCTGGGGAGACGATCCCCCCGACCATCAGCAAGAACTTCGACAGGGCTTCCTCTCTCATCGAGCAAGCCGAGAGCACACCGAGGAAGGCGAAGCGACTTCTAAGGCGGGCGAAGAAGATACTGCTGCAGTCGGCAAAGGCCGCGGGCAGGGCGGGCAAGGGGAAGACGCCGAAGCTCACCGCCGGCTGCGCCGCTACGATCCAGCAGGCCGCCGATGGTATTCGAACTGGACTCGGGGTGTAGCCAGTTTCGCGCTTCCGACAGTGAACCGTTCCAGAACCCAGTGATTCTGGTCCCTGATCCGTCAACGCACGACGCTGTGACACTGCAAGCGATTCATTCGGCAGCGTGAGCCAGGATTTTGGTATGCGGTGATCCGGTCCTCTGCCGTTCGCTGAACACGGCGATCCCGAGGGGGGCACCCCTCCACCCGTACCCTACGCCGCGCCCGCGCTCCCCTGCCGCCGGATCACCTGCATCGCCAGCGCGATCATGCTGCTCACGTCCGACAAGGTCGCCGGCACGACCAGCGTGGTCGCCTCCTTCGCCAGCGCCCCGAACTGGGTCACGTACTGCTCGGCGACGCGCAGCTGCACCGCCTCGAAGCCGCCCGGCACGCCGATGGCCCCGGCCACCTTGCGGATGCCCTCGGCGGTGGCGGACGCGACCGCCAGGATGGCGGCGGCCTGGCCCTCGGCCTCGTTGATCTGCTGCAGCTTGTTCGCCTCCGAGGCCTTGATGACCTGCTGCTTCTCGCCCTCGGCGGTGTTGATGGCGGCGTCTCGGTGGCCTTCGGAGGTGAGGATGGTGGCGCGCTTCTCGCGCTCGGCGCGCATCTGCTTCTCCATGGCGGCGAGCACGTCGACGGGCGGCGTGATGTTCTTGATCTCGTAGCGCAGCACCTTGATGCCCCACGGCTCGGTGGCTTTGTCGAGCTCGCTCACCACCTGCACGTTCACGTGCGTCCGCTCCTCGAAGGTGCGGTCGAGCTCGATCTTGCCGATCTCGCTGCGCAGCGTGGTCTGCGCCAGCTGGGAGATGGCGAACATGTAGTCGCTGACGCCGTACGAGGCGCGCTCGGCGTTCATCACCTTCTGGTAGAGGACGCCGTCGACGTGCACCTGCACGTTGTCCCTGGTGATGCAGTCCTGCGCCGGGATGTCGACCGCGATCTCCTTGAGCGAGTGCCGGTAGCGGATCACGTCGATGAAGGGCAGCAGGATGTGGAAGCCGGCGTCGAGCGTCTTGGCATAACGGCCGAGGCGCTCGACCACGTAGGCGCTCTGCTGCGGCACCACCACCGCGGTGCGCGAGATGATGATCACCACCAGTGCCGCGAGTACGATGAAGACGATCAGTGCCCCGTTCATGCGCGTCCTCCCGTGGGCGTCTCCGCCCGGATCCAGAGCGTCAGCCCGTCGACCCGCACCACGCGCGCCCGTGCACCGCGCGCCAGCGCCGTGTCGCTGTCGTTGCGCGCCGTCCAGGTGGTGCCACGCAGCTCGACCTTGCCGAGCCCGCCGGCCGGTGCGTCGTCCAGGCAGGTGGCTGTCTCGCCGACCAGCGAGTCGACGGGTGCCGCCGGCACCTGTGGGTGCATGCGGGCGAGCAACGGGCCGCGGAAGAGCAGCAGGGTGCCGACCGACAGCACGGAGAAGAGCAGGAACTCGAGCCAGAGCGGCATCGCCAACCCGGTGCCCGCAAGCATGCCGACGACGATGGCGGCGGCGCCGAAGAAGAGCACCACGAAGCCGCCGGGGGTGAGGATCTCCAGAGCCAGGAGGGCCAGCCCGACGAACACCCAGAGCCACCACGCCATCCGTGCTCCTCCCGGCCGCGGAGTGTAGAGGGCGGACGCCCGGGCCGCAACCGCGGCATGCCGATCGGATGTTTGCCATCCGATCGGGTGCCGCACTACGTTCTTCATGAGGAACCTCATCATGGGTGCCATTGCCGTCTCGACCGAGGACGAGCGCCGCATCGGGCGGCTCGGAAAGCGCCTGGGCGTGCGCTCGAAGGCCGGTGTGGTCCGCCTGGCGGTGGACGAGCTGGAACGTCGCGTCGAGCGGGAACAGTTGGGCACGGCGATTCGTCAGTACGTGAAGAAATACGGCCAGCTCGATCGGCGCGAGAACGCGACCGTGAATGCCGCCGGCGTCGCGCGAGGCAACGGGTGAAGATCCGGCGCGGGCACGTGTATGTGGTCGACTTCAACCCGCGGCTCAAGACCAAGCCCGGGAAGGTCCGACCGGCGGTCGTCGTGCAGGATGACCTCCTGAACGACGCCGGCTATCCCTCGACGGTGGTCATGCCGGTCACGACCAAGTTGGCCGACACCGACACGCCCCTGCGCCTGCGGGTGTCGGCGGGGGTTGCCGGCCTCGACCGCGACCGCGACGTGCTCGTAGCCCAGGTCATTGCGGTCGCGAACGAGTCGTTCCGGAAGGAGCTGGGGACTCTTCCTGCGGACCTGGCCGGGCTGCTCGATCAGAAGCTGCGTACCGTCTTGAACCTCTGACGGAAGGGTGCCGGCCGCAAGTGCGTCAGGTGGTTCGCGCGCGGGCGATCATGAAGGTGACCGCGTCGTTCATGCCCACGGGCTCGAGGGCGATCCCGGGGTGCCGGCGTGCGAATACACGGAACACCTCGTCGCAGAAGCCCTGTCCGACGACCTCGACGCCCGAGAAGTCGAGGGTGACGTGGGTGAACTCGGTGAGACGATCGGTGGCGCGTCGTGCCTCCGAGCGCGAGACCAGTGCCGCGCCGAGGGTGCCGAGCTTGATCGTGGTCCGCGTGCGGGTGAAGCGGAGCGTCTCCGGGTCGGTGTAGGCGGCGAACACGTCCTCGAGACGGGGGGTGCGCCCGGCGACCACGGTGAGGAGGACGCGGGTGCCGGGCCCGGCGTCGCTCGGGCCGATGGCGCTGTCCCCGACCAGGTTGTCGACGATCCATGCTACCCCGCGGCTCTCGAGCCGAAAGCGCGCCACCGCCTTGGACGAGAAGAACAGGCCCTCCCCGCTGTGGCGGGCCGGGTCGCTGGTCAGCTTCCCCTTCTCCAGCTGCACGATGGCGTCGTGCGGTGACCGGAACCCGAAGTCCGTGCACAGCCGACGGAACACGCCCACGCCGTCGTCCTGTATCGTCACCTCGGTCGTGCCGGCGGCCGCGAACGCGACGGCAACCGTGACCGACCGGCCGCGGGAGTGCTCGATGGCGTTGTTGATGACCTCCGTCGCCGCGTAACGGAAGCTGCGGTCCTCGTCGGCCGCGAGCGGACGCACACGCACGAGGTCGGCGACGATCTGCGTCCAGACCCGGTCTTCCTCGAGGCCGCGGATCGTGAACCGCCGGCGCAGGCGCCGGAGCCGGTATCTCGCAGCGGGGCCGCTCCCGTGCCGTTCGAGCACGCCGCCCAGCACCAGTGCCCGGAGCAAGCGGTGGCTCGTGGCCGGCGAGACGTGCAGCGCACGGGCCACGTCGCGGTTGCCGACCTCCCCGAGATCGTCGACCAGGGTCCGTAGTCGCGCGGCACGGTCCAGCATGACGTGACGATGCATAGATCACCTCACAGTGTCGAGGCGATACATTCCGCATCACCTCACGACGGAGCGGTGTGGCCACGAGCCCGGGCGGGTGCCCTCGACACTGCCACGCGTTGACACGCGCGCCGCCGTCTCCTACAGGGCACTGCCAGCGAGGCGGCGATGGCGGACGGCGAGCGGCCCGGCGGGCACGGACGAGACGGCGGCAGTACCCCCACCGCCACGCTGCGCGTGGTGCGCGGCTCGGGCGTGCGCCGGAGCCGCGCGCGCGGACCGACCGAGCCGGGGGAGGTGGCCGCCCGCCTGTCGGCGCTCGAGCGGCGGGTCGAGGAGGCGCTCGCCGAGAGCGGCCTCGGCCCCCGCGCCGACCACGAGACCATCCGCGCCCTGGTCGACGGCGCGTTCGGGGCGGTGGCCGGTGTCCGTCGCTGGACGGTCGCCGACGCGGTCGCCAGTGTGCGCGACACCGCCGTACAGATCGCGTCGGTCGACGTCGGCGCGGTGCAGGACCTCCTGCTGCTCGGGGCGTACCATTACTGGTGGCGGGTGCAGGCCAGTGGCCTCGAGCGCGTGCCCCGCGAGGGGCGCGTCCTCCTGGTGGTCAACCGCAGCGGGGCGCTGGTGCCGTGGGAGGCGCTGATGGTGGGCATGACGCTCACCGAGCGTCCGGTGCGCGGCGACGTGCGCCTGCTGGTCGACGACTGGACCGCGCCGCGCTCGCTGCTGGCCGCGGCACTCGCCCGCGCCGGCGTGCAGCGCGCCGGGTCGCCGGCGGCGCGTCGGCTCCTGACGGCCGAGCAGGCGGTGGTCGTCTTCCCGGAGGGTCGCCTCGCGCTCGCCAAGAGCTACCGCCATCGCTACCGGCTCGCCAGCTTCGGCGGCGGCGGGTTCGCGCGCCTCGCCATCGAGACGGGCGCGCCGATCGTGCCGGTGGCGGTCATTGGGGCGGAGGAGACGCACCCGGTGCTCGGGCGCCTCGATCGCCTGGGCCAGATGCTCGGGCTGCCAACGGTGCCGCTCACGGCCACGTTCCCGTGGCTCGGCCTGGCCGGGCTCCTGCCGCTGCCCACCAAGCTCACCATCCACGTTGGCGAGCCGCTCGACGTGGCGGCCCGGCACGCGCCGCGCGACGCGGCCCGTACGGAAGCGGTGCGGCGGGTGCGCGATCAGACGCGCGAACGGCTGCAGGCCCTGGTGACGGAAGGCCGCCGGCAGCGGGCGTCGATCTTCCGCGCCTAGGTACGATGGCCTGCGTCGTCGCGATCGACCAGGGCACCACCGGCACGACCGTCCTGGTGTTCGATGGCCGCGGCCGCGTCGTGGGCCGGGCCTACTCCGAGTTCACGCAGCACTACCCCAAGCCGGGCTGGGTCGAGCACGACGCCGAGGAGATCTGGCAGGTCACCCTGCGCGTGCTGCGCCAGGCCTGCCGCAAGGCCGGCGTGCGCGGGCGCGACGTGGCGGCGCTCGGCATCACCAACCAGCGCGAGACCACCGTGGTGTGGGACCGGCGCACCGGCCGGCCGGTGCATCGCGCCATCGTGTGGCAGGACCGGCGCACCGCGCCGGCGTGTGCGGCGCTGCGCGAGCGCGGTGTGGAGGCGCTCGTCCGGCGGAAGACGGGGCTGGTGCTCGATCCCTATTTTTCCGCCACCAAGCTCCAGTGGCTGCTCGCGCACGTGCCGCGCGGCCGCGAGCGGGCGCTCCGCGGGGACCTCGCCTTCGGCACCATCGACACGTGGCTGGTGTGGAAGCTCACGGGCGGGACGGCGCACGTGACGGATCCCACCAACGCCTCGCGCACGCTCCTGTACGACATCCACGCCCGGCGCTGGGACGACGAGCTGTGCGCGCTCTTCGACGTGCCCGCGACCGTGCTCCCCACCGTGCGGCCGTCGAGCGGCGAGGTGGGCCGCACCGACGCCTCCGTGCTCGGCACGCCCGTGCCCATTGCGGGCATCGCCGGCGATCAGCAGGCGGCGCTCTTCGGCCAGGGCTGCGTCGAGCCGGGGATGGCGAAGAACACCTACGGCACCGGCTGCTTCCTGCTCCTGCAGACCGGCGCGCAGGCGGTCACGTCCGAGCACGGGCTGCTCACCACGGTCGCGTGCGACGCGGCGGGCGCGCCGTCGTACGCGCTCGAAGGGTCGGTGTTCATCGCCGGCGCCGCCATCCAGTGGTTGCGCGACGGCTTGGGGCTGCTCAAGCGTGCCGCCGAGTCGGAGAAGATCGCGCGCAGCGTCGACTCGACGCTCGGCGTGTATCTGGTGCCGGCCTTCGTCGGCCTCGGTGCGCCGTACTGGGACCCGGACGCGCGCGGCGCCCTGGTCGGCCTCACGCGCGGTGTCACGCGGGCGCACGTCGTCCGCGCCGCGCTCGAGGCGCTCGCCTATCAGACGCGCGACGTGGTGGGCGCCATGGCGGCCGCGGCCGGGGCGCCGCTGCGCACGCTGCGCGCCGACGGTGGGGCCGCCACCAACGACTTCCTGATGCAGTTCCAGGCCGACGTGCTGGGGGTGCCCATCGACCGCCCGCGGGTGGTGGAGACCACCGCCATGGGGGCGGCGTTCCTGGCCGGTCTCGGGACGGGTTTCTGGCGCTCGCAGAAGGAGCTGGTGGCGGCGCGGCGGATCGACCGGCGGTTCACGCCGCGCATGCGGTCGGAGACGCGCGACGCGCTCTACCGCGGCTGGCTGGAGGCCGTGGCGCGCGTGCGCAGCCGGCCATCGGCGTGAGCGCGCCCAGCGTCACCGGCACGCTCACGGGCGCCGGTGGCGTACCGATCTACCACGAGCGCGTGACGCCTGCCGGGACGCCGCGCGGGGTGGTGCTCCTGTCGCACGGCTACGGCGAGCATCTCGGGCGCTACCGCGCCTTCATGGATCACCTGGGCGGGCTCGGGCTGGCCGTCGCCGCCGTCGACCATCGCGGCCACGGCAAATCGGCAGGCCCGCGCGGGCATTGCCTCGACTTCGGCGAGTATGTCGCCGACCTGCGTCTGCTGGCCGACGAGGCCGGCCGGTGGTGGCCCGGGGTGCCGCGCGTGCTCTTCGGGCACAGCATGGGCGGGCTCATCGCCGTGCTCTACCTGCTCCGCCATCCCGACACCGTGCGCGCCGGCGCGCTCTCCGGGCCCGCGCTCCGCCTCCCGGACGACGGCCCGCGCGCGCTCCGCTGGGTGGCCAAGGTGCTCGGCCGGGTGGCGCCGCGCATGTCAGTGCAGACCAAGGTCGACGCGCACGCGCTGTCGCGCGATCCGGCGGTCGCGCCGGCCTACGACGGCGACCCGCTCGTCCACCGGCGCGCCTCGATGGGCTTTGCGCGTGCCATCGGCGCGGCGCAGCGCATGGTGCAGATCGAGGCCGCACGCCTGCGCGTGCCGGTCCTCATCCTGCAGGGCGACGCCGACCGCGTGGTCGACCCGGCCGGCGCGCAAGAGCTGGCGGCGCGGCTCACGTGCGTGCACCAGCTCGAGATGCTGCCGGGCTACTACCACGAGCTGCTGAACGAGCCACCGGCGGAGCGGGCGCGGGTGGTGGCGTTGCTGGATGCGTGGATCGACCGCTGGGTGGCGGGCTGATCGGCGATGGCGAGCTTCTACACCACGGTGATCCGCCGGGACGAGCGCTTCGCCAGCGCCGGCCGCGTTGCCGACCTGGATCTGCTCGAGCCGATGACCCGTCGGGCGGTGCAGGAGATCGTCGCCGACGCGGATGCGCTGGGGATCGCGCTCATGGTGTTCGAGACCTATCGCTCGACCAGGCGCCAACGCGAGCTGGCCCGGCAGGGGGCATCGCAGCGCCGGGTCCTGAGCGTGCATCACTTCGGTCTCGCCTGTGACCTCGTCCGCACCGTGAACGGCGAGCCGTCGTGGAAGGGCGACTTCACGTTCCTCGGCCGTCTGGCGCGACGGCACGGGCTCATCTGGGGTGGGGATTGGGGCGAGCCGGACCGGCCGCATCGCTTCATCGACGCGGTGCACGTGCAGCGCATCCGGGTCGGGCGGCAGCGCGCGCTGTTCGCGCGGCGGTGGTACCCGGACGCGACCTACGAGCCCTGGGTCGAGTGACGCGGGGTCTGGTCGGCTGTCGCAAGGCGCTCGGCGAGGACGCGGTACACGGCCTCGACCAGCGCTCGCTGGCGGGCGTCGCCGGTCAGGTCGAAGCGCATGCGCGTGGTGACGTAGCCGAAGCCGAGCTCCGCCTCCGGATCGGCGAAGGCGAGGGAGCCGCCGGCGCCGGGATGCCCGAAGCTCTCCGCGCCGCAGCCCGGGGCCAGCATCGGCGGCAACATGAACCCGAGGCCGAAACGCGAGGGGAGCAGGAGGACCCGATCGGGACCCTCGGCCTGCACTGCCCGTGCCGCGGCGACGGTCGCGGGCGCGAGCACGCGTCCCCCGTCCACGTCGCTCACCAGCGCGGCGTACAGCCGGGCGAGGCCGCGCGCGCTGCCGACGCCGTTGGACGACGGCATCTCGGCGGCCAGCACGTCGGGCCGGTTCCAGGTCTCGTCGTACGCGAACAATCCCGCCGGCCCGTGCATGGCGCGAGTGGTGAGCGAGTCGGCGCCGAGCAGGGTGGCGAGCGAGGGGAAGTCGTCGCCGGGAGGGATCATACGCGCGCAGCGTGACTGTTCGGCGGGCGGCAGGCCGATGCGGAAATCGATGTCGTGCGGCCCGGCGATGTGCTCGGCCAGGAAGCGGCCGATGGTATGGCCGGCGACGCGCCGCACGAGCTCGCCGACGATCCAGCCGAACGAGCGTACGTGGTAGCCGTGCGCGGTGCCGGGCTCCCAGTTCGGTGCCTGAGCGGCGATGGCGGCCACCACCGGATCCCAGGCGAGCACGTCTGCCAGCGTGAGATCTCCATCGACGGCGGCGAGGCCGGCCCGGTGGCAGAGCGCCCAGCGCACGGGGATGTGCGCCTTGCCGTTGGCGGCGAACTCGGGCCAGTAGCGGGCGATGGGTGCGTCGAGGTCGAGGCGCCCCTGCTCGACCAGCATGTGCGCGCACACGGCGGTCACGCCTTTGGTGGCGGAGAAGACGAGCTGCGCCGTGTCTTCGGTCCACGCGCGCCCCGTGGTGGTGTCGGCCAGCCCGCCCCACACGTCGACCACGGGCCGGCCGCGCAGGTAGACGCAGCACGCCGCGCCGGTGTCGCCGCGGCGCGTGAAGTTGGCGACGAAGGCCTCGCGCACCGGTTCGAAGCCCGGGGCGACCCGGCCGCGGACAGGATCCATACGGGACGACGGTAGCAATCTCTGGCCGGCGGATGCCAGCCGGCGGAGCCGGTGGCCCCGGCGCGCCTACCCTTGGAGGGCAACTTTTGCTACACGCACGCGACGAACGTCCGCAAACGCGGAGGAGGAGAGGTGCGTATGACGACGACGAACGCATGGGCCCGGTGCCGGGGGGGCAGGCGATTCCCGTTCCTGGTCACGCTCGCCGTACTCGCGGCAGGTGGGTGGGGATGTCTCATGCCGCAGGGCGCATCGGTGGCGGACCAGCGACAATCCGTCCTCGAGATGCGCGACAGCACGCTCGAGGAGCTGGAGCGGATCGAGCCGCGGCTGCGCGAGCGCATCCGACACGCGGCCGGGTACGCCGTCTTCACCGACGTGACCCTGAAGGCGTTCATGGTCGGCACGGGACAGGGGTACGGTATCGCCGTGGACAGCCGGACCGACCAGCGGATCTTCATGCGCATGGTTCAGGCCGGCGGGGGCGTGGGGTACGGCATCAAGGATTTCCGGAACGTCTTCGTCTTCCTCGACCAGGAGCGATTCCGGACGTTCGTCGACACCGGCCTCGAGATCAGCAGCTCGGCCGACGCGCTGGCGGCCTACCAAGGCAAGGGGGCAGCGCTCGGGCTCGGCATGCAGGTCCTTCCCGGAGTCGAGGTCTACCAGCTCACGCAGAGCGGCATTGCAGCCAGCGCGATGGTGATGGGAACGAAGTACTTCCGGGATCCCGTACTGAACTGACACTGTCAGTGGCGGACCACCTTGCGGACGCAAGCTGTCCTGTGCTCTGACGACCGAATCCAACGCATCGACCGACTCGCCCCCCCCGCGTCGCGGGTGGTGGTGCGTCACAACGACCGTGCGCGGAGTGATTGAGCGGAAGGCCGTCGTGACACTGAAGTGTCCAACTAAAGGGAGGCAATCATGAGGAAACCAACAACACTGCGACGCTCGACACTCGGCCTGTGGGCCGTGGCGCTGGCGTTGTTCATTGCCGTGGCCGGCCTAACCGACGCGCACGCGCAAGGGAAGAAACCCAACATCGTCGTCATTATGGGCGACGACATCGGCATGTGGAACATCGGCGCCTACCATCGCGGTTTGATGGCCGGCAAAACGCCCAACCTCGACAAGCTGGCCAAGGAAGGCATGCTCTTCACCGACTACTACGCGGAAGCGAGTTGCACGGCCGGGCGCGCCAACTTCATCACCGGCGAGCTGCCCATCCGCACCGGCATGACCACGGTCGGCCAGGCGGGTGCCAAGACCGGCCTTCCAGCCGAGGCGTGTACGATTGCCACCGCGCTCAAAGCGCAGGGCTACGCCACCGGCCAGTTCGGCAAGAACCATCTGGGCGACCGTAATGAGTTCCTGCCGACGGTCCACGGCTTCGACGAGTTCTTCGGCTACCTCTATCACTTGGACGCGATGGAAGACCCGGCGCATCCCAACTACCCGCAGAATTTGTTGAACGTCGTCGGCCCGCGCAACATGGTTCACAGTTGGGCCACGGACAAGGACGACCCGACCGAGATGCCGCGCTGGGGCAAGATCGGCAAGCAGAAGATCGAGGACGCCGGCACCCTCTATCCGAAGCGGATGGAAACGGTGGACGACGAGATCCGCGACCTCGCATTGAAGTTCGTGGACAAGGCCAAGGCGGACGGCAAGCCCTTCTTCCTCTGGTTGAACCCGACCCGCATGCACATCGTCACGCATCTCTCCCCGAAGTGGGAAGCGACGCGCAACGCGGAGAATGGCTGGTCGGAACAGGAAGCCGGCATGGCCCAGCTGGATAACGACATCGGGTTGGTGCTGCAGAAGCTCAAGGACATTGGTGTGGACGACAACACCATCGTCATCTTCACGACCGACAACGGCACCGAACTCTTCACCTGGCCCGATGGCGGAACGACGCCGTTCGCGCAGTGCAAAGGGACCATCATGGAAGGCGGCTTCCGCGTGCCGGCCATTTTGCGTTGGCCCGGCAAGGTGCCGGCGGACACCGTGCAGAACGGCCTCTTCTCCGGCCTGGACTGGTTTCCCACCTTCCTCGCCGCGGCCGGCAACACCACCATCAAGGACGACCTGCTCAAGGGTGTGAAAATCGGCGACCGCACCTACAAGAACCATCTGGATGGTTACAACCAGATGGCTCTCATCACCGGCAAAGGCCCGTCCGCGCGTCACGAGATCTTCTACCTTGGAGAGAGCACCGTCGGCGCGGTGCGCATTGACGACTACAAGTTCCGCTTCATCGACCAGCCCAATGGCTGGCTCGGTGAGAAGACCCATCCGGACGTGCCGTACATCACCAACCTGCGCCTCGATCCGTTCGAGCGCATGGGCTGGCCGAACAACGGGACCAAAGAAGGGGCGCAACAATACTTCGATTGGTTCAAGTTCCAGTTCTGGCGCTTCGTGTTCGTCCAAGAGGTGGTCGGCAAGGCACTCCAAACCTTCCTCGATTACCCGCCGATGCAACGGGGCGCGAGTTTCAACCTTGACGCGGTGAAAGCGGAGATGGCGAAAAGGATGCAACAGGCGGAGGCGGCGAGCAAAGGCCCTGGCCACTAACTCCGCCTGAACCAGATGCAGCACCAGCACCGCGGCTGAGTGCGGGGGGGCGCTTCCCGGGAAGCGCCCCGCCGGTCCTGCGGGTCGCGAGAGCGTCTCTACCGGAGATCCGCCTTCCGGTACATCGTCATTCAGAACGCGAGGAAGGCGACCTCGTGGAAACTGCCAGACCTACGTCGCCGGCAGCTGGCCGGCGTTCGGGATTGCGGAGTAGGGCGCCCGCTGCTCAGGAGGACGCGCGCGGCGGCGCCGTATCGCGGACCGCCGGCCGGCGGAGGAGCCGCTCGACCCACGCCCTGACCGCCGGGCGCGTACCGAGCAGCTCCTGCAGCCCGACGTAGTCGAGGACGGTCACGATCGGCGCGTAGCACACGTCCGCGAGCGAGTAGTCACCGACCAGCCACTCCTGTCCCCCGAGGCGAGCCTCGAGCACGTCGAGATGGGCCGCGATGTCGTCCCGTCCCCGCGCCACCGAGGGGTCGTCGCGCGCCACCGCGCGCGAGAACCAGGGGGCCATCCACGCCTTCCACCCCGGGACCAGGTAGTCGAAGCTCCACAACATGAGCTCCCGCGTGCGCGCCCGCCGCGCCACGTTCGTCGAGAGCAGGGCCGGCACGGGATGGCGCTCCTCGAGGTACTCGAGGATGGCCACCGATTCCGTGATGACAAGCTCCCCGTCCTCGAGCACCGGGATCTGCCCGAACGGATGCAGCCGCCGGAACGCCGCCGCGCGATGCGCCCCCCCCCGGCAGATCCACCTCGACCTCCTCGCAGGCGATCCCCTTCTCCCGCACCGCAATCCGCACCCGCCGCGGAATGATCGAAAACGGATGCCAGTACAACCGCATTGGAGATCGACTGTGCCGTCCGCACGCACCCTTGGCAACGCCGCGGCACCCCAACCGCACGCCCGCCGGGAGTGCGGTGCTGCCATCGACGTTCGTGGAGCACCCAGGGCGGTGCGTCCGGCACCGGCCCGCGCTTGGGTGGGGATGGCCCCCGCGAAGGAGGGCGGCGGCCTATGTGGAGCCCTAGGCGGGCGAGGCCGCCGGGGTCCCCTGCTTCGCGGGGGCCATCCCCACCCAAGCGCGCGTCCTAGTCCTCCCGGACCGCCCAACGCATTGCACCCCCAAAACCCCGATGTTATGGTGCCGCCCTCCCATGAAGGAAGGCATTCATCCGAAGTACGAGGCGGCGCGCATCCTGTGCGCCTGCGGCCATGTCATCGAAACCCGCTCCACCGTGCCCTCCGTTCACGTCGAGATCTGCTCGGCGTGCCATCCCTTCTTCACGGGCAAGCAGAAGCTGGTCGACACGGCGGGTCGGATCGAGCGCTTCAACCGCAAGTACGGCGTCAAGGGCGACAGCTCCGGGTCCCCGTCGGCCTGAGGGGCGCGGCCGGTGCCCCGGCTCCGGACGCCTCTACCCCTTTTTTGTTGGGTGGCCGGGGTGAGCTGAGGGATCGGGAAGCCATGTTCGATCGTCTCGCCGAGGTCGAGCGCCGCTACGAGGAGCTCGAACGCCTGGTCGCCGACCCGGACGTCATCGCCAATCGCCGCGAGTATGCCAAGCTCACCAAGGAGCGCGCGGCGCTCGACGAGACGGTCACGGTCTTCCGGGCGCGCCGGCCCTTGGCCGAGGACGTCGAGCAGCACCGCGAGCTCCTGCGCGAGAAGGACGAGGAGCTGCGCGAGCTGGCACGCACCGAGCTGCCGGCGCTGGAAGCGCGCCTGAACGAGATGGACGCGACCCTGAAGCGCCTGCTTCTCCCCAGAGACCCGAACGACGAACGCAACACCATGCTCGAGATCCGCGCCGGCACGGGCGGCGACGAGGCCAGCCTCTTCGCGGCCGAGCTCTTCCGCATGTACTCGCGCTACGCCGAGCGGCACGGGTGGCGCGTCGAGGTGCTGTCGTCCAGCCCGACGGGTCTCGGCGGCTTCAAGGAAGTCATCGGGCTGGTGCAGGGCAAGGGCGCCTTCAGCCGCCTCAAGTTCGAGGGTGGCGTGCACCGCGTGCAGCGCGTCCCGGTGACCGAGACGCAAGGACGCATCCACACCTCGGCAGTCACCGTCGCCGTGCTGCCGGAAGCAGACGATGTCGAGGTCGACATCCAGGACAAGGACCTGCGCATCGACGTGTTCCGCTCCTCGGGCCCCGGAGGCCAGAGCGTCAACACGACCGACTCCGCCGTGCGCGTGACCCACCTGCCCACCAACCTGGTGGTCACCTGCCAGGACGAGAAGTCGCAGCACAAGAACAAGGCGAAGGCCCTCAAGATCCTGCGTGCCCGGCTGCTCGAGCGCGCGCGCAGCGAGCAGCAGTCGGAGATCGCCGCCAACCGGAAGGCCATGGTCGGCTCCGGGGACCGCTCGGAGAAGATCCGGACCTACAACTTCCCGCAGAGCCGGGTGACCGATCACCGCGTCAACGTCACTCTGCATCAGCTCGACCGCGTGCTCGACGGCGACATCGAGGCCATCGTGGACGCGCTCGTGACGCGCCAGCAGGCCGAGGCGCTGGCGGTGGCCGGATGATGACCGGGACGGTGGCGGACGCGCTGGTGGCGGCAGTCGCGTGGCTGTCCGGGAGCGGCGTGCCCGAGCCGCGCGCCGATGCGGAGGTGTTGCTGGCGCACGCGCTCGGGGGCACGCGCACCGATGTCATCGTCGCGGCGCGCCGTGTGCTGCCGCCGCACGTGGCGGCGACGTTCATGGCGCTGGTCGCGCGGCGTGCGGTCCGCGTGCCGGTGCAGTACCTGGTCGGCGAGCGCGAGTTCTGGTCGTTGGCGCTGGCCGTCGATCGGCGCGTGCTGATTCCGCGTCCGGAGACGGAGACGCTGGTCGAGACGGCGCTCACCGTCGCGCCGCGGGCCCACCGCGTGCTCGACGTGGGCACCGGCAGCGGTGCCATCGCGGCGGCGCTCGCGCGCGAGCTACCGGCGGCGACCGTGGTGGCGAGCGACGTCGACCCGGACGCGCTCGTGGTCGCGCGCCTGAACCTCGCGCGCCACGCGCCGGCTGTGCGGCTCGTGCGCGGCGATCTGCTGGGTGCGTTCCGCGCCGGCGCGTTCGACCTCGTGGTGTCGAATCCGCCCTACGTGGCGGACGCCGACCTGGGCGATCTGGCGCCCGAGGTGCGCGATCACGAGCCCCGCCGGGCGCTGTCGGGCGGGCCCGACGGGCTCGACGTGCTGCGCGCACTCGTGGCCGGCGCCCCCAAGCTCCTCGTGCCGGGCGGCTGGATGGTGGTCGAGGTCGGCGCCGGGCAGGCCGGGCCGGTGCGACGGGTGATCGAAGACGACGGCCGCTACGCGCGGTCGCGGACGGTATGCGACGGCGCCGGCGTCGAGCGCGTGCTCGCGGCGGAACGTCGTGCGGACGACGGGAGGACGTAGACGTGGACACTATCGTGATCCGGGGTGGTCGGGTGCTGGAGGGTGAGGTGGCGGTGAGCGGCGCCAAGAACGCGGCCCTGCCGCTCCTGTTCTCGACCCTCCTCACCCGCGAGCGTTCCGTCCTGCGCAACGTGCCCGTGCTCGCTGACGTGCGCACCGCGATCGCCGTGCTGCGGCACGTGGGGGCGCAGGTGACGCAGAGTCCCGACGGCCACGAGGTGGTGATCGAGGGCCGCAGCGTCGCCTGCACCGAGGCGCCGTACGATCTCGTGAAGACGATGCGCGCCTCGTTCCTGGTCCTGGGCCCGTTGCTCGCACGCTTCGGGCACGCGCGCGTGTCGACGCCCGGGGGATGCGCCATCGGCGCCCGCCCGGTGGATCTCCACCTGGCGGGGCTCGCCAAGATGGGCGCCCAGCTGCGCATCGAAGAGGGCTACGTCGAGGCCGCCGCCGACCGCCTGCGGGGCGCGAAGATCATGCTCGACTTCCCGTCCGTGGGGGCGACCCAGCAGCTCATGATGGCGGGGGCGCTCGCGGACGGGACGACGGTCATCGAGAACGCGGCGCGCGAGCCCGAGATCGTCTGCCTGGGCGCGGCCCTCGAGCGCATGGGGGCGTGTCTCCGCGGCGTCGGCACCTCCGAGATCACCATCGAGGGCCGGCCCGAGCTGGGCGGCGCGACGCACACGGTCATCCCCGATCGCATCGAGGCGGCCAGCTACCTGGTCGCGGGGGCGCTCACCGGCGGACGCGTGTTCGCGCACGGAGCGCGCGGCGATCACCTGGAGGCGTTCGTCGTCAAGCTGCGCGAGGCGGGCGTGGTGGTGCACGAAGGGGAGAGCGGCATCCGCGTCGAGCCGAACGGGGGCATCCGCGCCGTCGACGTGAAGACCATGCCGTATCCCGGCTTCCCCACCGACCTGCAGGCGCAGTTCATGACCCTGATGACGCGGGCGACCGGTACAAGCACCATCACCGAGACCATCTTCGAGAACCGCTTTCTGCACGCGCAGGAGCTGGTCCGCATGGGCGCCGACATCCGCGTCGACGGCAGGCGTGCCGTCGTGCGCGGCACGCCGTCGCTGTCGGGGGCGCCGGTCATGGCCACCGACCTGCGCGCGAGTGTGTGTCTTGTCCTGGCCGGCCTGGCGGCGCGCGGGACGACGCACGTGGCGCGTGTCTATCACCTCGACCGGGGTTACGAGCGCATCGAGGCCAAGCTCGCGGCGCTCGGCGCCGACATCGTCCGGGAGCGCGCGTGAGGAGCGCGACCGAGCTCGTCTGCCGCGCCGGGACGGCGGGCGCCACCCGGCGCCTGGCGCGGCTCGAGCAACGCGGCGAGACCGCCGGCGCCGCGGTCGAGGCCAGGGTGCGCCGCATCGTGGCCGACGTGCGCCGGCGCGGCGACCGGGCGCTGCTCGCGTACACGCGCGCGTTCGACGGCGTGCGTCTGCGCGCGCGCGATCTCCGCATCCCGGCGGCGACGGCGGCGGCCGCGTACCGGGACCTGCCGGCCGGCATCCGGCGCGACCTGGCGCTGGCGGCGCGTCGCATCCGGGCCTTCCACGCCCGCCAGCGCGAGCGCTCGTGGACGTGGCGGGACGCCAGCGGCGCCCGGCTCGGGCAACTGATCCGCCCGCTCGCGCGTGTCGGGGTGTACGTCCCGGGAGGGCGTGCGGCCTATCCGTCGACCGTGCTCATGACCGTCATCCCGGCACGGGTGGCGGGCGTGTCCGAGGTGATCGCGGTGACGCCGGGCGTGAATCCCGTCGTGCTCGCCGCCTGCCACCTGGCGGGCGTCGACGCCATCTACCGCATCGGCGGCGCGCAGGCGGTGGCGGCGCTGGCGTACGGCACGGCCACCGTGCCGCGCGTCGACAAGATCGTCGGCCCGGGCAACATCTGGGTCGCGACTGCCAAGCGGCTCTGCTACGGACAGGTCGACATCGACGCCATCGCCGGCCCGAGCGAGGTGCTGATCGTCGCCGACCGGTCGGCGGATGCCGCCCTGGTGGCGGCCGACATGCTGGCACAGGCCGAGCACGACCCGCAGGCGGCAGCGATCTGCGTCACGCCCGATGCCCGCCTGGCCGGCCGCGTCGCCGCCGCGCTCGATGCCCAGCTCGCGACCCTACCGCGGCGGAAGGTGGCCGCACAGAGCCTCGCGCGCTACGGCACGATCGTGGTCGTCCGCTCGCTCCCCGAGGCGATCGCGCTCGCCAACCGGCTGGCCCCCGAGCACCTGGAGCTGCTCGTACGCCGCCCGCGCCGGTGGGTCGATGCGGTGCGGAACGCGGGCGCGCTGTTCCTCGGCCCGTGGGCCCCTGAGGCGTTCGGCGACTACCTGGCCGGCCCGAACCACGTCCTGCCGACGGGCGGTACGGCGCGCTTCGCCTCGCCGCTCGGGGTCTACGATTTCACCAAGCGCACCAGCCTGATCGAGGCCGGCGCGCGCACGCTCGGACGCCTCGGCCCGGCGGTCATCCGCCTCGCCGCCGCCGAAGGGCTCGACGCACACGGCCGCGCCGTGGCGCTCCGCCTGGCCGCCATGGGAGGACGACGCTGATGGCAACCCGTGCTCGACGTGCACGCACCGCGACCATCACGCGACGCACCAAGGAGACCGACATCCAGCTCACCCTGGCCCTCGACGGCCAGGGCAAGTCTCAGGTCGACACCGGCATCCCGTTTCTCGACCACATGCTGGAGCTGTTCGCCAAGCACGGCTTCTTCGACCTGACGGTGACGGCGCGCGGCGATCTCGCGGTCGACTACCACCACACGGTCGAGGATGTGGGTCTGGTGCTTGGGCAAGCCGTCCGCGAGGCCCTCGACGACAAAGCCGGCATCCGCCGCTTCGGCGAGGCGACGGTCCCGCTCGACGAGGCGCTGGTGACCACGGTCGTCGACCTCTCCGGCCGCCCGTTCTTCGTCTACGACGTGCGCATCGAGCAGGCCAAGATCGGCACCTTCGACGTCGAGCTCATCAACGACTTCCTTCTCGCGCTCTCCACGCAAGCCGCCATGAATCTCCACGTCCGCATGGCCTCCGGCCGCAACCCCCACCACATCGTCGAAGCCACCTTCAAGTCCCTGGCCCGCGCCCTCGACCTGGCCACCCAGCGCGACCCCCGCGTCACGGGAGTGCTGTCCACCAAAGGCGTCCTCTGATGTTCCCCCTCGCCATCGTCGACTACGGCATGGGCAACCTGCGCAGCGTGCAGAAAGCCTTCGAGCGCCTCGGGCAGGCTGCCGACGTGACCCGCGACCCGGAGCGCATCGCCGCCGCCCCCGGCGTGGTCCTGCCCGGTGTCGGCGCCTTCGGTGCCTGCATGCAGAACTTGACCGCCTTCGGCCTGATCGAGCCGGTGCGGCACGTGCTCGCCGCCGGGACCCCCTTCCTCGGTATCTGTCTCGGCATGCAGCTGCTGTTCGAGGAGAGCGAGGAGTTCGGGCCGATCGCCGGTCTGGGCGTGCTGCCCGGCCGGATCGTGCGTTTCGCGCCCGATCCGGTGCGCAAGGTGCCGCACATGGGGTGGAACACCCTCCGCATCGTGCGCCGCGTCCCGCAGCTCGCCGGGATCCCCGACGGGGCCTACACCTACTTCGTGCACTCCTATTACGCAGTCCCGACCGAGGCGGCCGTGATCGCGACCACCACCCCGTACGGCACGGAGTTCGCTTCCAGCGTCGTGCGCGACCACATCTTCGCCTGCCAGTTCCATCCCGAGAAGAGCCAGCAGGTGGGCTTGGGCCTGCTCCAGAACTTCATCGGTGTGGTGCGCGGCCGGAGCGCGGCGTGATCGTCTACCCGGCCATCGACCTCCGCGCCGGGCGCTGCGTGCGTCTGGTGCAGGGCGCCTACGATCGCGAGACCGTCTACGGCGACGATCCGGTGGCGATGGCGCGCCGGTGGGAGGCGGCGGGGGCGCGCTGGCTGCACGTCGTCGATCTCGATGGTGCGCGTGCCGGGCGGCCGGTGCAGGCGGATATGGTGGCGGCGATCTGTGCCGCGGTCCGCATCCCCGTTCAGGTGGGAGGCGGACTGCGCGACCAGAGCGCGGTAGACACCGTGCTCGCGGCCGGTGCGGCCCGCGCCATCGTCGGCACGGTGGCGGTGCGGGAGCCGGAGCTCTGCCGCCGGCTGTGCCGCGCCCATCCCGGGCAGATCGCGCTCGGGCTCGACGCGCGCGACGGCCACCTGCGGCTGGCCGGGTGGCTCGAGGAAGCGGCCGCGAGCGCCGCCGAGTTTGCGGCCCGCGCGGCCGACCTGGGCGCGGCGGCGGTGATCTATACCGACATCGGGCGCGACGGGACCGGTGATGGCCCCGACCTGGACGGCACGCGTACGGTGGCGGCCGCGGCGGGTGTGCCGGTGATCGCGTCGGGTGGCATCGGGTCCCTGGCGCACGTGCGGGCCGTGGCCACGCTCGCCGCCGCCGGGGTCCAGGGCGTGATCATCGGCCGCGCTCTCTACACCGGGGCGGTCGATCTCCCCGCCGCGCTGGCCGCGGCGGCGGAGGCGTAGGCGTGCTGGCGCGCCGGATCATCCCCTGTCTCGACGTGAAGGGCGGCCGCGTGGTCAAGGGCGTGCGCTTCGTCGACCTCGTCGACGCCGGTGATCCGGTCGAGATCGCGACCCGCTACGACGCCGACGGCGCCGACGAGCTCTGTTTCCTCGACATCACGGCCTCGCACGAGGAGCGCCCGATCATCCTCGACGTGGTGGCGCGTACCGCCGAGCGCTGCTTCATGCCGCTCACCGTCGGCGGCGGCGTGCGCACGGTCGACGACGTGCGCGCGCTCCTCCAGGCCGGGGCCGACAAGGTGTCGATCAACACCGCCGCGGTGGCGCGGCCGGCGTTCGTCGGCGAGGCCGCCGAGCGTTTCGGCACGCAGTGCGTGGTGGTGGCCATCGACGCCCGCCGCCGCGCGGCCGAGGATCCGGCGCGCGGCTGGGAGGTGTTCACGCACGGCGGCCGGACCCCGACCGGGATCGACGCCCTCGACTGGGCGGCACGCATGGAGGCCGCGGGCGCGGGCGAGATCCTCCTCACCAGCATGGACCGGGACGGAACGAAGATCGGCTACGACCTCGAGCTGACCCGTGCCGTGGTCGACCGGGTCGGTATCCCGGTGATCGCCTCGGGCGGGGTCGGCACGCTGGCGCACATGGCCGACGGACTCACCGTCGGCGGGGCCGACGCGGCGCTGGTGGCCTCCATCTTCCACTACGGCGAGCACACCGTGCGGGAGGCCAAGGTCTACCTGGCCGGCCGCGGCGTGCCGATCCGTCCCTGACCATGGCCGGGCTTCCCCGCAGTTGGCTCGGCGACACGGTGGCGCTCTACGGGCGGGTGTTCCTGCGCAGCGCCCGGCTGGCGGTCACCAACTGGCCGGTCGGGCTGGTCGTCCTGCTCTACGGCGCGCTCCTCGGCGTGGCGTGGATGCTGGTGGCGCCGCTCGGTGTCGTGGGCGGGCTGATCATCTACCTGGTGATGGTGGCGTGCGCGAGCTCGTGGCTGTCGCTGGTGGGGCAAGTGCTGCAGGCGGGGCGCGTGCGCTGGGCTGACGTGCTGCCCGGGTTCGTCGCCTACCTGAACGATCTCCTGACCGTGGGGTTCCTGCTCTGGGGGCTGTCGTTCATCGCCAACCTGGTGCTGGGGCCGCTGCCGCTGCTGCACATCGTCTTCGGCCTGGCGATGATCGCCTTCCTGAACGTGCTGCCGGAGCTGATCTACCTGGGGCGGCACGCGCCGGCCGAGCTCCTGGTCGAGAGCTACCGCTTCATGGGCCAGAACTGGATCGAGTGGTTCCCGGCTAACGTGGCGCTGGCGGGGCTGCTGGTCGCGGCGCGTGAGCTGCCGCCGGGGCCATCGGGCGTCGTGGTGGAGGCGGTGACCGGGTTGGTGCTGTACTTCGCGATGATCGTGCGCGGGCTGCTGTTCCAGGAGCTGTCGTCGTCGTCGCGGCGCGGACGCGAGTTCCAGCGGCGGGCGGCGGGGTAGGGCCACGGATCCTGCCAGACGGTGTCCGGGGGGGCCAACGTCGAGCGGCCCCGGCTTGCGGCTCCGGCGCTCCGGGTCTACATCTCACCGGCAGTCCAGGACGCCGTCCCATGACCGCGCCGAGCTACGCTGCCGCAGCCGACCCCCGCCCGCCCCGGATCGCGTCCGGCGAGCAGCGTCTCATCCTCCACGGCGTCACCTGGGAGCAGTACGAGATCGTCCGAGCCGCCCTCGACGATTATCCGGGTCTCCGGATGACCTACCTCGAAGGGGAGCTCGAGATCATGAGTCCGTCCAGGGATCACGAGGGCATCAAGAAGATGCTCGCCCGCCTGCTCGAGATGTACGCCGTCGAATGCGGCGTTCCGCTCAACGGCTTCGGCTCGACGACGTTCCGCAAGCGTGCCAAGGAGCGCGGACTCGAGCCGGACGAATGCTACAGCGTGGGGCCGTTCCGCGAGGTTCCCGACATCGCCATCGAGGTCGTGCTGTCGCACGGAGGGATCGATAAGCTCGAGGTCTACCGGGGCCTCGGCATTCCTGAAGTCTGGTTCTGGGAGGACGGGGGCCTCACGGTCCACTGGCTCGAGGGCGAGCGGTATGTCCCCGTTCCGAAGAGCCGTTTCCTGCCGGACCTGGATATCGACCAGCTCCTCGGCTTCCTCGCCACCGAAGGCGACCAGACCGCCACCGTGCGGGCGTACCGGGACGCGCTGCGGGCGTGAGGCGGGCCGCCGGTTATCCGTGCTGCGCTTCGAGAAAGCGCTCGGCGTCGATGGCCGCCATGCAGCCGGTGCCGGCGGCCGTGACCGCCTGGCGGTAGCTCGGGTCCTGCACGTCGCCGCACGCGAACACGCCTGGGACGTTGGTTTCCGTGGTGCGCGGCCGGGTCACGATGTAGCCGCGCTCGTCCATGTCGAGCTGGCCGGCGAAGAGTTTCGTGTTCGGCTCGTGGCCGATGGCGATGAAGAGGCCCTGCACGTCGAGGGTGCGGCGCGCGCGCGTGCGGGTGTCCTCGAGCACCACGCCGGTGACGCCGCCGCCAGCCGCGTCACCGACCACGTCCGCCACCGTGACGTTCCATACGAAGGCGATCTTGGCGTTGCGGCGGGCGCGGTCCTGCATGATCTTCGACGCGCGCAGCTGCTCGCGCCGGTGCAGGAGGTGCACGCGGGTGGCGAACTTGGTGAGGAACGTGGCCTCTTCGATGGCGGTGTCGCCGCCGCCGACGACGGCCACTTCCTTCTCCTTGAAGAAGAAGCCGTCGCAGGTGGCGCACGCGGAGACGCCGTAGCCCATGAGGCGCTTCTCGCTCGGCAGGCCGAGCAGCTTGGCGCTCGCGCCGGTGGCGATCACGAGCGCCTCGGCGCGGTGCTCCTCGCCGTCCACCAGCACCTGGAACGGCCGGCGCGAGAGGTCGACGCGGGTCATGTCGCCGTAGACGTAGCGCGTGCCGAAGCGGGTGGCCTGCTTCTTGAAAACCTCCATCAGCTCGGGGCCGAGGATGCCGTCGGCGAAGCCGGGGTAGTTCTCGACCTCGGTGGTGATGGTGAGCTGCCCGCCGGGCTGGCTGCCCTCGATCACCGTCGGGACGAGATTGGCGCGCGCGGCATAGACCGCGGCCGTGAGTCCCGCCGGTCCGGAGCCCAGGATCAGCACGCGGTGGGAATGTGTCTCGGCCATGCGCGGAGCGTCGGACTACCCGATGCGTAGACCTCGAGCAACCGCCGCGGAGCAACCGCCGCGGCTTGTGGCCCCACCGCACATGAGATACGCCCCGGCGGCGATGGCGCGCTCGCGGCTCACCCACCTCGATCGGCGCGGCCGGGCGCGTATGGTCGACGTGTCGCAGAAGGCGGTGACGACGCGGGAGGCGGTCGCGCGGGGCGAGGTCACCATGCGGCCCGCCACCCTGGCGCAGATCGCGGCCGGCCGCGTACCCAAGGGCGACGTGCTGGCGGTGGCACGCCTCGCGGGGGTCATGGCCGCCAAGCGGACGGCCGATCTCGTCCCGCTCTGCCATTCGCTGTCGCTCACGCACGTGGACGTGACGCTGACGCCGGATCCGGCCGCGGCCCGGGTCGTGATCGAGAGCCGGGTGCGAGTGGCCGCCCGGACCGGTGTGGAAATGGAAGCGCTCACGGCCACCGCCGTGGCGGGCCTGACCTTGTACGACATGTGCAAGGCGATCGATCGCGAGATGACGATCGGGGCCATCCGCTTGGTGCGCAAGCGCGGGGGACGGAGCGGCACCTTCCAGCGCCGCGGCGAACGGATGGGCGGGGGCCGGCGTTGATGCGGACGCTGGTGCTGCAGCCGGGACGCGACGCCCCCGTGCGCGCCGGGCATCCGTGGATCTACTCGCGGGCGATCGCCTCCGGCCTCGCGGGCGCCATCCCGGGCGAGCCGGTCGCCGTGCGCGCGGCCAACGGGCGCTTCGTGGCCGCCGGGTACGCCCATCCGTCGACGACCATCGCCGTGCGCGTGCTGACGCTCGCGGACGAGCCGGTCGACGCGGCCCTGGTCGCGCGCCGTGTCGACGAGGCGCTGGCGCTTCGCCAGGCCTTCCTGCCACCCGACCTCGACGCCTACCGGGTGGTGAACGGGGAAGGGGACCAGCTGCCGGGGGTGGTCGTCGACCGCTACGGCGAGTTCCTGGTGTGTCAGCTGTTCACCGCCGGCGCCGCCCGTCTGGCCCCCGCGCTCGTGGATGCGCTGCAGGCCCGGCTCGCCCCCCGTGGCATTTTCGAGCGCAGCGAGGGCGGCGTGCGGACCGAAGAAGGACTGTCCGGGGCCCGCGGGGTGCTGGCCGGCGAGGAGCCACCGGCCCGGCTCACCATCGTCGAGGACGGATGTCGCTTCCTGGTCGACGTGCTGCACGGGCAGAAGACCGGCTTCTTTCTCGACCAGCGCGAGACCCGGGCGCGCGTGCGAGCGCTGGCCGCCGGCCGGCGCGTGCTGAATGCCTTCGCCTATACCGGGGCGTTCGCCATCGCGGCCGCGCGCGGCGGCGCCTCCGAGGTGGTGTCGGTCGACACGTCGCGGCCGGCGCTCGAGCTCGCCGAGGCGGCGTGGGCGGACAACGGGCTCCCCCCCGCAGGGGCGCGCTTCGTGGTTGCCGACGTGTTCGACTTCCTGCGCGGTGACGAGACCTACGACCTGATCGTGCTCGACCCGCCGCCGTTCGTACGCCGCCGGCGCGATCTCCAGCCCGGACTGCGGGGCTACAAGGACGTCAACCTGCAGGCCTTCCGCCGTCTCGCGCCCGGCGGATACCTGGTGACGGCCTCCTGCTCGCAGCATCTTCCACGCACCACGTTCCGCGAGGTGGTGGCGGCGGCGGCCGCTGACGCCGGACGGTACGCTACGATCGTGGCCGAGGCGGGGCACCCGCCCGACCATCCGGTGGCGCTCGCCCATCCCGAAGGCGAGTATCTCAAGGTGTTGGTGGCGCGCGCGTGAGCGCGTGGTCGCGACGGATGTCGCGGCCAGGTATCGCAGCAGCCGGGCGCGGGTGCTAGTCGCCCGGATCGTGCAGGGTTCGTCGCGACTCCGGTTGTCCGGTGCCTGCGGGCGCATCCTTGCTGGCGGCGCACGCACGTGCACGGACACCGAGCTCCTGGCGCTGGTGTTGGACGGCGGCGTCGGTGGCGCCGCCGGCTGCACGCTCGCCGATCGCGTGCTGGTGGCCACCGGCGGGCTCGGCGCGCTCGATCGGCTCGACCGGCAGGCGTGCGCGGCGCTGGGCGATCTCCGCCCCCGGCAAGCGGCCGTGGCGCGGGCGGCGCTCGAGATCGGCCGGCGCGCGGCGGCCACGCCGCTGGCGGTGGGAACCGCCGTGCGTGACGCCGCCGCAGTGTACGGCCACTTCCGGGGCCGGCTCCCGCAACTCGACCGCGAGGTGTTCTACGTGCTGCTGCTGGACGGCCGGAACCGGGTGCAGAGCGAGGTACGGGTCTCGGAAGGATCGCTCACAGCGGCCCTGGTACACCCGCGCGAGGTGTTCGCCCCCGCCATCCGCGACAGCGCTGCGGCGATCGTCCTGGTGCACAATCACCCGAGCGGCGACCCGACGCCGTCGGCCGAAGATGCGGCACTGACCGAGCGACTGCGCCAGGTGGGCGAGCTGGTGGGCATCCGCATCCTCGACCACGTGGTGATCGGCCGGGGGCGCTACGCGAGCATGGCGGAAGCCGGGCGCTGGTGACGCCCGCGCATTCAGAACGGAATGTCGTCGTCTTCCGTGGCGGCCGGTGGCGGCCCCGCCGGCGGCTCCTCGGGCGCGCCGCCCGTGGCCCGGGCCTCGCCCCCGCGTCCGCCCCCGCCCAGGAACTGCACGCGCTGGGCGATGATCTCGGTGATGTAGCGGCGGTTGCCGTCCTTGTCGTCGTACTGGCGGGTGCGGATGGAGCCTTCGATGAACACCTGCCGCCCCTTGGCGAGGTACTGCCCGCAGGTCTCGGCCTGCTTCCCCCACACCACGATGTTGTGCCACTCGGTGCGCTCCTGGCGCTGGCCCTCCTTGTCGTTCCACGCCTCGCTGGTGGCGACCGGAAAGCGCGCCACCGCCTGTCCACCCGGCGTGAAGCGGACCTCCGGGTCCTTGCCGAGGTTGCCGATCAGCATCGCTCGATTCACCGACATGGTAGCCCTCCCCGTGAGCCAGCGGGACGATAGTCGCGCGCTCCCGTGCAAGTCAACGTACCCCGACGACGTTGTGGCCTCGGCGTGCCTGCGCGCCGCACACGGATCCGCCACTGCGTTTTCGTTGACGAGGCCCCGGGGCGCTCGCTATGCTGCCCCAGGAGATCGGTAGCGATCGTGGTGTCGATCCTCAAACTGATCTTCGTCGCGTGTCACACCGCTGTGGCGGCGCCCATGATCGTGGCGGCGTCGGCGGTGAACCAGCGTCGGGGCTATCAGCTGTGCCAGCTCTGGGCATGTGTGAACCTGTTCGTCTGCGGTGCCCAGGTGCACACCCGGCGGGTGGGACGGCTCGATCCCGACCGGGCGTACGTGTTCATGTCCAATCACCGCAGCCAGTTCGACATCCTCGCCCTGGTGGCGGCGCTGCCGGAGTTCCAGCTGCGCTGGGTGGCGAAGAAGGAGCTCACCCGGGTGCCGATCTTCGGCTGGGCGCTGCGTCAGGTGGGCCATATCATCATCGATCGCAGCGACCACGCGCAGGCGGTCGAGAGCCTGCGTGCCGCCAAGGCGCAGATGGACGAGGGCATCTCGGTGGTGATCTTTCCGGAGGGCACGCGGGCCGCGCCGGACGATCTCCTGCCGCTCAAGAAGGGCGGGTTCATGCTCGCGCTCGAGACCGGCGCCCCGATCGTGCCCATCGCCGTGCGCGGGAGCGAGCACGTGCTGCCGCGGGACTCCTGGCTGGTCGCCCCGGGCGACATCGAAGTCGTCGTCGGGGCCCCGCTCGCGGTGGCCGGGCAGGACCGGGACGAGCTCATACGCCGGGTGCGGTCGTTCCTCGTCCGCGAGCTGAACGCCCCGCCCACCGCGGTGCGCGGCCACGCCGTGGCCGCGGAGGCGACGTGAGCGAGACGCCTCCCGGCGCCCCCGCTCCGCTCCGTGTCATTCCGCTCGGTGGCCTCGGCGAGATCGGGCTCAACCTGCTCGTGCTCGAGTACGGCGACACCGCGATCGCGATCGACTGCGGCGTCATGTTCCCCGACGAGCAGATGCTGGGTGTGGACCTGGTCATCCCGGACACGACCTACCTGCGCACGCTCGGCGAGCGCTTCCGGGCGATCTTCCTGACCCACGGGCACGAGGACCATATCGGGGCGCTGCCGTATGTCCTGGCCGAGCAGCCGGTGCCGGTGTTCGGGACCCCGCTGACGCTCGGCTTCGTCCGCGAGCGGCTTCGCGAGCACGGCTGCCGCGCGCCGCTGCACACCTATGGCGACGCCCCCTGCGTGGTCGGGCCGTTCACCGTCTCCCCCTTCCACATGACGCACTCGGTGCCGGATGCGGTCGGGCTCGCGATCGATACGCCGGTCGGGATGGTGGTGCACACCGGCGACTTCAAGCTCGACCAGACGCCCCTGGACGGCCGCCTGCCGGATCTCGGGCGGCTGGCCGACCTGGGCCAGGCGGGGGTGACGCTCCTCTTTTCCGACTCGACCAACGTCGAGCGGCCGGGCATCACGCCCTCGGAGCGCAGCGTCGGCGCCCAGCTCGACGCCATCTTCCGGCAGGCGACCGGCCGGGTCCTGGTGACGACCTTCTCGTCCCACATCCACCGCGTGCAGCAGGTGCTCGACTGCGCCGCGCGGTTCGGCCGCAAGGTGGCGCTCGTCGGCCGCAGTCTGATCGCCCACGTGGGCGTGGCCCGCGACCTCGGGTGTCTGGCGGCGGACGGCGTGCTGGTGGATGTCGGCGCCGCGCGCGAGCTGCCGCGCGACCGGATCGCCTTCATCACCGCCGGCAGTCAGGCCGAGGCGGCCTCGGCACTGGTGCGGATCGCGATGAACGCCCACAAGCAGGTGACCCTCGAGCCCGGCGACAGCGTGGTGCTGTCGTCGCGCATCATCCCGGGCAACGAGCGCGCCATCTCGAGCCTGGTGAATCACCTCTACCGGCGCGGCGCCCGCGTGTACTACGACCGGACCGCCCCGGTGCACGTCTCCGGGCACGCCTCGCAGGAGGAGCTCAAGCTGGTGCTCAACCTGGTGCGCCCGCGCTATTTCGTGCCGGTACACGGCGAGTACCGCCACCTGGTGCGCCATCTCCAGCTCGCCGGCGAGGTCGGCCTGCCGGCCGACGCCTGCCATCTGCTCGAAGACGGCGACGTGCTCGAGCTCGACGGCCACGCGGCGCGCCGGGGCGAACGGGTGGTCGCTGGTCGGGTGTTCGTCGACGGCAAGGGCGTCGGTGACGTGGGGGACGTGGTGCTGCGCGACCGGCGCCACCTGTCCGAGGACGGTCTGGTACTCGCCGTGCTCGCGATCCACCAGCAGTCGGGCGAGATCGTGGCCGGCCCAGACCTGGTCTCGCGCGGCGTGGTGGCCGAGGAGACCAGCGCCGAGGTCCACGAGCGGGCGCGCGAGGCCGTGCTCGAGGGGCTGGCCGCCATGAACCCCGAGTCACGCACCGACCCGGTCGAGGTGAAGGAAGAGGTCCGGCGCGCACTCCGCCGATATTTCAAGCGTTTCGACCGCCGCCCCGTGATCCTCCCCTTCGTCATGGAGATGTAGTAGAGAGGGCCCGCGACGCGCAGCGGGGGTGGTGAGGATGGCAGCGGACGGGACGCTCGCACGGGGGGGGCTGGTTGGCGTGGCGGTGCTCGGAGCCGTCTGATGGCGACCCGTCGCTCGCCGGTCCCGGCTGGAGCCCACGATCTGATCCGCGAGGCCGAGGCCATCTCGGCCGGCGCGGTGGCGGCGTTCCTGGCCATCAGCCTGCTCTCGTACGCCCCGGATGCACCCAGCGCCGGGCTCGGCGGGCCGGTCGGTCACGCGCTCGCCGACACGATCCTGCGGGCGCTCGGCATTGCGGCGTATCTCTTCCCCCTCTACCTCGGCTACTTTGCCGTCAGCCTGCTGCGCGGCGGGGGCGAGGGGTTCGGCGGCTTGCGACTCGTGGGGGCGGGACTGGTCGTCGCGAGCGTGGCCGCGCTTGCCGGCCTAGCGAGCCGTGGGCGCGTGGTGGTGAACGGCGGGGGATGGCTCGGCGGGTTCATCGGCACGGCGAGTCGGGATCTGCTGGGAGGTCCGGGCGCGCTCCTGCTGCTGCTGGTCATGCTGGTGGTGGCGCTGGTGCTGGCCACCGGCCTGTCGGCGATCGAGATCGCCCGCCGGGCCGGCGCGGCCGCCGACGCGGTGGCGCGCGCGGCCTGGGCGCGCGCGCCGGGGCCGGCAGCCGG
>CAZUDO010000059.1:0-245955 GCA_964618895.1 uncultured Binatia bacterium (SeqCode) | reverse complement strand
CTGCGGCAGACCCCGAAAGCCGAGCCGGCCGCCGCCTGAAGACCAGCCTGGCGAGCACGAGACCGGAGCGTCGGCTCCTGGCGTCAAGCGGTGTGCCAAGATGAAGCCGAGGTGGGGATGGGGTTCGCCACACGCTTACGCCCAGTCGTTAGGCGGACCAGAGTTCCGGGGTCGGCAAGAGAGGCGGAACATGACGGGACACGTAGCGCCAGCGCATCAGATTGGAGTACGATGAGATCATGAGGGCCCGGATCTACGTCGACGCGTCGGTGGTCTGAGGCTGTGAGGACGACGAGTTCGCCGAGCATTCCGTCCGGCTCATGGAGTGCTTTGTCAGAGGTGATTTCGTCCTCGTCGTGTCCAACCTCACGGTGCAGGAACTGGCCGCCGCGCCGGACGAGGTCCGCAAACGGCTTGCCTCCGTGCCCGAGCCGCACATCGAGACTCTCCAGCTCGATGCCGAGGCGAGGGAACTTGCAGAGGCCTACATTGCTGCGGGGGTGCTTACGGCCAAAATGCGGGCCGACGCCCAGCACATCGCCATCGCGACCGTGGCCCGCGTTTACGCAGGGCCTATCCGATGCTCGAGATTCGGACGCCACGGGAGGTGTTGTCTGATGAGTAGAACCGAGAAGAGGTTCGACTCGGTCGCCATGATGCGGTCGATTCGAGACAAGATCTCTGCAGAGATCGAAGGCCTGACGCTGGAGGAAGAACTGAAGTGGCTGGCATCGCAGGAACTCCACGATCCTTTCCTGAGGCGCCTCCGGGATCGAGCTGCCAGCAGCCGCGCCGAGGAGTAAAAACTCACCATGAAGCATCGAGGACTGGGGCGACCCCTCAAGAACGAATTCACCGCGGTCATCGAACGGGACGGCAAGTGGTTCATCGCCTATAGTCCCGAGATTCCCGGAGCGAATGGACAGGGGCGGACGAAAGCCGAGGCACGTCAGAGCTTGGCCGAAGCGATCGCTCTGATCCTCGACGATCGGCGTCGGGACGGTCTTCGTGGCCTACCTCGGGATGCCGTGCGTGAAAGGGTCGTCGTCGGGTGAAGCGAGGTGATCTTCTTCGACACCTTCGGCGCTATGGATGTCATCTGAAGCGGGAGGGCGGGTCGCACTCGTTGTGGACGAATCCCACGGGCGGTGCCGTCGAAGCCGTGCCCCGTCACAATGAGATATCAGATGTCCTGGCGGAAGATGTGCCGTGGACTCGGGGTCCCCGAGATCGGGAAGTGATCGTCCTCTGGCTAACTCGCGCTTGCAGCGGCTGGCGCTGCCGCGCCGCCGCTGAACCGCTGATGCGTTAGCCGTATCAGCGACGAGATGAAGCTGGCAGACTTCCGCATCGGTCAGGAGTTCTACTGTGCCGGGAAGCGGTGGCGTTGCGCGGACGTCGGATCCCGGGTCGTCGTCGCCATCTGCCTTGAGCCTCACGAGGTCGTGGCCATCACCGATACCGATATGGGTCCGAGCGCGAGGCGAGATTGTCGGCATGTCACCGACGAGCCCTCGATCCAGGCTTGTTCTCTTGCGCCGAGCGGCGAGGCCGGTGGTGGTGGTATGGAGTGAGACGAGCCGGGCGGAGGATGCGGTGCGATGCTGTCTCCCGGACGAGCACGGGGACGGCAGTGAGGAGGGTAGTGATGACAGTGGCGACGAAGGCGGCGAGCTCGAGTGCGAGCACCTGACCCACGACCACTGCATCGTGGCGGGCGGCGCGGACATCGGCCCCGGGTCGTGCGAAGCGGACCCGTGCGCCTCCCCGAGCGGCGCGTTCCTCGATCTGGATACGGGCTTCTAGCCGACACGCGTCGAAGTGCGTTCGTGCGGGGGGCCGGAGCGATCCGGTCCCCCGCACCTGTTTTGGGGCGCGGCGAGGGTGTGGACGCCGTCGGGACACCTGGTGGCGACGGTGCGTCGCACCACCCGACGTGTCCGGTTCCGAGCCGCCGGCTACGGCGCCACGTCCGGATGCCGCGCCAGCCACGACGCGACGGCGGCGTCCCAGACCGCACGGTCGGTCGTGACCGTGAAGCAGCTCGGCAGCGGCGCGGGATATGGACCGGAGCCAAGCCACACCATGACGTTGTTGGAACAGCTCGCGAGCTGGCCCGGCGGGATGCCCATGCGGTCGGCGCCCGCCTGCCCGACCCGGTCGGCCATGAAGACGTTGCCGTGCAGCGCGAGCTTCGGCGACAGGCTGGCGCTCGGGTTGTCCCACAGGTGCCACTTGAAGAACGTGCCGTAGGCCAGGTTGTCGGGGGTCGGCGTGCTCGGGCCAGGCATCGCCTGGACACGGATGAGCGAGTTCTGGATCGTCCACAGCTTGTCGGAGCCGTCGAAGCCGCTGTCGACGATGGCCGCCGACGGGCGGGCGCTGAAGGCGGTGTAGCAGCCGTCGAAGAGGGAGTCGTCCACCAGGCCCGTCTGTACGTGGTCGTTCTCGATGCAGTCGTCGCGCACGTAGCTCAGGTGCACGTTGCGGACCGTGAATACGTCGCCTCTGCGCGGCCGCACCCCGTCCTCGACGTTGTCGGCGCGCAGGCCGTCGACGGTGACGCCGGCGTTGTCGACGGCGATGGCGGCATTGTTCATGTCGTGCATCTCGGTCCAGCTGAGATTGCGGTCGTAGCCGCCGATGACGTTGCCGCCGCGGATGGTGATGCCGGCGCCGCCCTCGAGGGCGATCGGGTAGAGGTTGGTCGGGCCGGCGAAGAACGTCGCCGTGCGCGCGTCGATGAGCGTCTTCGAGAGGAGCCGGTTGTTCTCGTAGGTGGTGGTGTAGGGCCCGGCCAGCGTGATCTGCGGGGCCACTGTGATCGTGATGGTGGCGCGCGTCGTCTGGCCGTCGTGGTCGGTGGCCGACGCGGTGATGGTGTGGACCCCGACCCGCAACGTGCTCCCGCTCGGCATGGGGCCGACCCCGAACGGGCCGTCCAGGCTGGACGTCCAGGCGATGCCCGGGGTCAGGTCGCCGTCGTCCCCGTCGCTCGCCGTGGCGGCGAGGATGACAGGCTCGTCGGGTGCGAACGCGGTGTCGGTGGTGGGGGTGGTGATGGTCACGACGGGGATGCTGCTCACCACCACCGTGACCGACGCGCTGGCCGTGGCGCCGCTGGCATCCGTCGCCGTCGCGGTGACGACGTGCGTGCCGGAGCGCAGGCTGGTGACCGTGAGCGTGCCGCCGGTGCCGAGCGGGCCGTCGAGGCTCGACGACCAGGCGATACCGGCGGTGAGATCGCCGTCCTCGGCGTCGTTCGCGATGCCGGCCAGCGTCACCGCTTGTCCCGGGGCGAACACCGTACGTCCCGCCGGCGTGACGATGGCCGCCGTCGGGGCGACGTTCACGAGGAGCGTCGTCGTCGCGCTGGCCGTCACCCCGTGTGCATCCTCTACCGTGGCGGTGAGGAGATGCGTACCCGGGCGCAGCGTCGCCCGCGCGAGCGGCGTACCGGTGCCGAGCGGCCCGTCGAGGCTCGAGGTCCAGGCGATCGTAGGTCCGAGATCGCCGTCCTCGAGGTCGCTCGCTACCGCGGTCAGCACGACGGACTGCCCGGCCAGCGCGGTCGTCCCGTCGGTGGGCGTGACGATGGCCAGCGTGGGCGGCGCGTTCACGATCACCGTGGTCGTTGTGCTGCTGGATCGGCCGCCGCTGTCGGTCCCCGTGGCCGTGAGCTGGTGTGTGCCTGCCCGCAGGGTGGATACGGCGAGTGTCGCTCCCGTGCCGAGTGGGCCGTCGAGGCTGGACGACCAGGCGATCGCCGCCCCCAGGTCGCCGTCCTCCACGTCGGAGGCCGTTCCGGCGGCGACGAGTGTATCGCCGAGGGTGACGACGGTGCCGGTCGGCGGCGTGGCGATGGCGAGCGTCGGGATGGCGTTGACGGTCACGGACACTTGTGCCACCGCCTGCAGGCCGCGCGCGTCGGTGACGGTGGCGGTGATCAGGTATGTCCCCGACTGCCCCAGGGTGGCGGTGAGCGTGCGGCCGGTTCCGAGCGAACCGTCGAGGCTCGAGGTCCAGGCGATCGAGACGCCCACATCCCCGTCTTCGGCATCGTGCGCCGTCGCCGCGAGCGTGGTGGCACCGGGGCTGAGCAGCGCCCCCGGCGCCGGCGCCATGATGGCGATCGTGGGCGGCGTATCGACGATCACGGGGACGGAGGCGAATCCGCCCCGTCCGCTCGCGTCGATGACCGCGGCGGTGACGGTGTGCGTACCGGCGCGCAGCGTCGTCACGGCCAGCGTGCGACCGACGCCGAGCGGGCCGTCGAGGTCGGACGACCATGCGATGCGGTCACCCAGGTCACCCTCTTCGAGGTCGGTCGCCGTGCCCGCGAACGTCACGATGGTCCCCGGGGCCGCGACGGCTCCGGGAGTCGGTGCGGTGATCGCGACCACTGGCGGGGCATCGACGACCACGGTGACGCTGGCGGTCGCCGTCCGTCCACCACTGTCGGCGACCTCTGCCGCGACGACGTGCGTCCCCGAACGGAGCGTCGTCACCGTCACGGTGCCACCGGTGCCGAGCGCGCCGTCCAGATTCGAGGACCACGCGATCGCCGGAGCGAGGTCGCCGTCCTCGAGGTCGGTGACGAGGGCGGCGAGCGTGAGCGGCCCGCCGGGATCGACGGGTAGGGGGCTCGCCGGGGCGGTGATGGTGAGGACCGGTGGCGCGTTCACGACCACCACCACTTCGGCGCTCGCCTGCCGGCCGCCGCCGTCGGTGACCGTCGCGGTGAGCGTATGCGTGCCCGACGTGAGGCTCGAGACGGCGAGCGGCGTCCCTCTGCCGAGTGGCATGACTTCATCGGCGGTCCACGCAACGGTCGGGCCGAGGTCACCGTCTTCCGTGTCGAGCGCAACGGCGGCGAGGAGGACGGGGTTGCCTGGGGCGACGACGGTGCCGGCCGCCGGCGTGACGATGACGACCGTGGGCGCGGCGTTCACGATCAGGGTGAGCTGCGCACTGGTGGTCGCCCCGCGCGTGTCGCTGACCGCCGCCGTGACGGTGTGCGTGCCGGAGCGGAGCTGTGTCGTGGAGATGGTCGCGCCGGGTCCGAGGGCGCCGTCGCGATCCGATGCCCACGCGATCAGCGTGCCGAGGTCGCCGTCCTCGGTGTCGCTCGCACTGGCGGTGAGCGTGATCGTGTCGCCAGGCGCGAAGAGTGCGCCGTCGGCAGGCGCGGTGACGGTGACGACCGGCGGGGCGTTCACCAGCACCGACACGTGATCCGAGGCGGTCGCGCCGTTTGCGTCGGTCACCGCTGCGGTGAGGGTGTGCAGGCCGGAGCGGAGCGTGTCCACCGCGAGGGTGCCGCCCGTGCCGAGCGCGCCGTCGAGATCCGAGGTCCAGGTGATCGCGGCACTGAGCGACCCGTCCTCCGTGTCGCTGGCGGTAGCCACCAGGAACAGCGCAGCGCCGGGAACGATTCGTGCGCCGGGCGCCGGACTGCTGATGACCACGAGTGGCGCCCCGTCGATCAAGAGCGTGAGGCGCGCGCTCGTCGTCCGACCGCCGGCGTCCGTCACGGTGGCGGTCACGGTGTGCGTGCCGGCGTGCAGCAGGCGTGCGCTCACGGTGCCCCCCGTGCCGAGCGGGCCCTCCAGGTCGGAGGTCCAGACGATCGCGGGTGTGAGCGGACCATCTTCCACGTCGACGGCATCCGCCGTGAAGGCGATCGTGGTGCCACGCAGGAAGGTGGCGTGGTCGGCGGGCGCGGTCACGTGGAGCGTCGGCGGTGCGTTGACGACCACCGTGGTCGAGGCGCGCGTCTCCTTGTCCAATGTGTCGCTGACGGTGGCGGTGATCGTGTGCGTGGCCGAGCGGAGCGTCGTGACTGTCACGCTGCCGCCGGTGCCGAGCGGCCCGTCGAGATCCGAACGCCATGCGGTCGCCGCGCCGAGGTCGCCGTCCTCCAGGTCGTTGGCCGTAGCACTGAGCGCGACGGAGTCGCCCGGGGCAACGAGCGTACCGGGGACGGGCGCGATGATTGCGAGCGTCGGGGGCGTGTTCACGATCAGGAGCATTCGCGAGCTCGCCTGCTGGCCGTGGCTGTCGATGACCGTGGCGGTGATCGTGTGTCGTCCGGGCGGGAGCGCGCCGGGCTCGATGGCTGCACCCTGGCCGAGCGGGCCGTCGAGGCTCGAGGTCCACGTGACGGCGGCGCTCAAGTCGCCGTCGTCGGCGTCGTGGGCCGTGGCGCGGAGCGTGAGCGCCGCCCCGGTCGGGATCTCGCTGCCGCTCGCCGGTGCGGTGATGGCGAGCGTCGGCGGGCTGTCGATGCGGAGAGAGAGCAACGCTTGGCCGACCGCGCCACCGGCATCGGTGACGCGTGCACTGAGCAGGTGGACGCCGGGGCTGAGGGTCGACACGGCCAGCGTCGCCCCGGTGCCGAGCGCCCCGTCGCGATCCGACCGCCAGGTGATCTGGGAGGACAGGTCGCCGCCTTCGGCATCGAGCGCCGTGGCGCGGAGTGTGACCACGCTGCCCAGGGCGACGACCGCGCCCGGAGCCGGCGTCGAGATGGTGACCAGCGGCGCGGTGTTCTGAGCGAGCGTCAGCAGCAACTGCGGCTTGCCCGCGCTCGCCTCCCGGCTCGCGTACTTCACCCAGTCGCTCGACGCACTGCTGAGCGCCAGATTGTAGATGGCGTCAGTGGTGATCCCGGCGGTCAGGTCAAAATCGACTACGGCTTTGGGGACGACCTTGGCGGCGCTGGCGAGCACCGCGCCATCGATGGCGGGCCTGGTGTTGTAGGTGGTGGTACTCTCGGACCAGGTCGTGTTGGTGATGCGACGGATCGTGCCGCCCACGGCGCTCCCGTCGCCACTGTTCGCGCCCACGGTGAGGCGCAGGAGCGCACGCTCGATGGTGAACGGCCCGACGCCGGCCACCGCGAAGCGGAAGAAGGCTTGCCGCACGGGAGAGGTGCCGGCGGTGACGGTGGTCGCGGTGCCGAACTTGGTGGTCGGACTGCCGCTGTCGACATAGGTGTCGGCGACGGGAGTGAAGGCGAGTGCCGCCGGCACGACGGAGACGGCGACGCTGGCGCTCGTGGCACCACCATCGCGGTCGGTGGCCGTCGCGGTGAGGGTGTGGGTGCCGGTGCTGAGCCCGATTACGACCAGAGTGGCCCCCGTCCCGAGAGCGCCGTCCCGGCTCGACATCCAGCGGGTGGTGGTGCCAAGCTCGCCGTCCTCGCTGTCGCTGGGGCGCGCGCCGAGCAGGATCGGTTTGCCGGCGAGCAGGGTGGTGCCGGCGGCCGGCGTGAGGAGGGTGATCGCCGGCGGCAGGTTGGGCGGCCGTACGATGATGGTACGTTCCGCCTGTCCGCGCAGCCCGCCGGCGTCGCTGGCGGACGCGGTGACGATGTGCGTGCCGATCGACAGCCGCGTGGTGGTGAAGCTCGGCCCGGTACCGATGAGCCCGTCGCGGTTGGAGACCCAGCGCAGCGCCGTGCCCAGGTTGCCGTCGGTGGCGTCGAGCGCCGTGCCGGCGAAGGTGAGGCCAGTGCCGGTGAAGATGGTGGTCCCGCCGGCGGGGGCCGTGATGGTCACAACCGGCGCGGTCGGTGTGACGGTCACTCGGAGACGGGCCGAGCCGACGGCGCCGTCGGCGTCGGTCGCTTCGGCCGTAAGCGTGTGCGCGCCCTCGGTGAGCGTGACCGTGCGGGTGGCGCCGGTGCCGAGCGCGTTGTCGCGGCTCGAGAGCCAACGGACCTGACCGGCCACATCGCCGTCGAAGTCGTCGCGCGCCACCGCGGCGAGCGTAATCGCCGTCCCGGCGGGGACTGCAGCGCCGTCCGCGGGCGCGGTGATGGTCACGACCGGCGGCACATTGGGTGGGCGCACGTGCACCGTGATGCGGGCCTCGGTGCGCAGGCCGTCGCTGTCGGTGACGGCGGCCGCGATCGTATGGGTGCCGAGGCTGAGGGACACGACCTGGATGGTGCCGCCGGCCGCGAGCGGGCCGTCACGGTCCGAGCGCCACTCGAGCCGGGGGGCGAGATCGCCGTCCTCCACGTCGGTCGCCAACCCGCGGAGCGCGAGGGGCAGCGCGGCCGCGAATACGGCGGCGCCGTCGGCCGGCGCGGTGATCGTCACGGCTGGGGGGTAGTCCACGTCGAGCGTGAGCGTGGCGCTGCCGCTCCGCCCGCCCGCGTCGGTGACCTGCGCCGTGATCGTCTGCCGGCCCGAGCTGAGGCCGGGTACGCTGAGGGACGCCCCCGTCCCGAGCGTGCCGTCGCGATCCGATTGCCAGGCGATGTGTGCGCTCAGGTCGCCGCTCTCGGCGTCGAGCGCGGTGGCGACGAAGGTGACGGGACTGTTGGGGCGGACGCGTGTCCCCGCGGCCGGCGCGCCGATCGTAACCAGCGGCGCGGCGTTCTGGCCGAGTGTCAGCAGGAGGGCCGGCTGGCCGATAGCGGCCTCGCGACTCGCGTACTTGACCCAGTCGCTCACGCTGCTGGTGAGTGCGAAGTTGTAGGTGGCATCGCCGCGCACCCCGGCGCTCAGGTCGAAGTCGACCACCTGCCTGGCAGTGACCGCCCCGCGTGTCGCGAGCGTCGCGCCGTCGAGCGCGGGCCGCGTGCTGTAGGTGGTGGTGGCCTCCGACCAGGTGGTGTTGCTGATGGCGCGCACCGTACCGCCGGCCGTGCTGGCGTCGGTGCTGTTCGCCCCCACGGTGAGGCGGAGAAGCGCGCGGTCGACGGTGAACGGCGCCGTGTCGGTCACCGCAAAACGCAGGAACGCCTGCCGGACCGGCGACGTACCGGCGAGCAGCGCGGCCGCCGTGCCGAACTTCGTGCTGGTGCTGCCGGAGTCGACGTAGGTGTCGGCGAGCGCGGGGACGGTGACCGTTGCCGGCACGACGGTCACGAGACGGCTCTGCGCGCTGGCGGCGCCGTCGCGATCGGTGACGCTTGCCGCGAGCACGTGCGTTCCGACGGACAGGCCCGGCACGATGCGCTGCGCGCCGGTGCCGAGCGATCCATCCAGGCTCGAGGTCCACGTGATGCTGGGGCCGAGGTCGCCGTCCTCGGCGTCGACCGCGGTGGCCGCGACGAGCAGTGGCCTGCCGGTGAGGACGGTCGTGCCGTCGGCAGGGAGGCGGAGCGCCAGGACGGGCGGCGTGTTGGACGCCCGCACCGTCAGCGTGCGACTGGCCGAGCCGGTGAGGCCGGCCGCGTTGGCCACCGTTGCGGAGAGGAGGTGCGTGCCGACGCTGAGGCCATTCGTGCTCACGCTGGCGCCGCTGCCGAGGCTGCTGTCGCGGTCGGAGCTCCAGGCGATTGCCGCGGAGAGGTTGCCATCGACCGCGTCGCTGGCGGTGGCGGCGAGCGTGACTGGGGTACCGGCGAAGACGGTGGTCCCGGCAGCCGGCGCGCTGATGCTCACGGTCGGCGCCGTCGGGGTGATGGTGACGGTCACGTGGGCGGCGCCGCCGGCACCGTCCGAGTCGGTGACGCTCGCCGTGAGGACGTGCGTGCCGATGCGCAAATGGCTCGTACTCACGCTCGTGCCGGTGCCGAGGGCACCGTCGCGGCTCGAGCTCCAGGCCAGCCGGCTGCCGAGGTCGCCGTCGAACTCGTCGTGGGCACTGCCGTGCAGGGTGAGCATGCTGCCGACGGGTGCCGCAGCGCCGTCGGCGGGGGCGGTGATGCTGACCGCCGGCGCCACGTTCGGTGTCCGGACGCGGACGGCGACCTGTGCCGTGGAGGTGAGCCCGTCGGCGTCGGTGGCCGCGGCGGTGATCGTGTGCGTGCCCGGCCGGAGGGCTCCGGCGGTGATGGTGGGGCCCGTGCCGAGCACCCCGTCCAGGCTGGACGACCACGCAGGTTGTGCGCCGAGGGCCCCGTCCTCGGGGTCGCTGGCGTCGCCACGGAACACGAGCGGCGTGCCGGCGAAGACGACCGTGCCGGTCGGGGGATCCGTGATGGTGACCACCGGCGCCCCGCCGGCGAGCACGAGCACGAGGGCCGGGGCCGGCCCGCCCTCACGCGAGCGATAGGTGGCCTCGTCGCTCGACGCATTGGTGAGCGCGAAGTCGTACGTGCCGTCGCTATCGACGGCCGGCGTCACGTCGAAGTCGACCACCTGGCCGCGAGTCACGGGCCCGACGCTCGCCAGGACGGCACTGTTGGGCGCCGGGCGGGTCGCGAACGTGACCGTGTTCTCCTCCCAGCTGCCGCCGGGGACCGTCTGCACGGTGCCCCCGCTGGCGCTCTCGGCGCCGGGATTGGCGTCGACCTGCAGGCGGAGCATCGCTTGCACGATCGACCGTGCCCCGATGCCGCTCACGACGACACGCGTGTAGGCGATGCGGGCCAGGTTGGCGTCGACCCGCAAGAGCGGGCTGGTGCCGAAGTTGGTGTCGGGGAAGCCGGCATCGACGGGGGCATCGGCGACGGCCGGAAAGAGGCGCGTCACCGCCGTCTCCACCTGCACCAGAACGGTTGCCGTGCCACCGAGGCCGCCGCTGTCGGTCACGCTGGCGGTGATCTGGTGCGTGCCGGCGCCGAAGGCGCGTGCGAAGGTAGCCCCGGTGCCGAGTGGACCATCGCGGTCCGACGTCCAGGCGATCTGCGGGGAGAGGGGGCCGTCCTCCAGGTCCGACGCGGTCGCCGCGAACGTCGTCGGGACGCCGGCGGCGAACGGGTGCCCGCTGGTTGGCGCCGTGATCGTGACCAGCGGCTCCGTGTTGCGCGCCGGGCGCGGCGTCACGACCAGCCCGACCTGGCTCGCGCCACTCTGGCCGCGATCGTCCGTCACCGACGCCGTCACGGTGTGCGCGCCCTGCGCGAGCGTCGCGGTGACGACCGTGCCCGTGCCGAGCGGGCCGGCGAGGCTCGAGTGCCACGCGATGCGCGCGCTCACGTCGGTGCCGGCGGCGTCGCTGGCATGCCCCTGGAGCGTGATCGCGTCGCCGGCGAAGAACGTGCTGCCGTCGGGTGGCTGGTCGATGGTCACCGTCGGCCGCGTGTTGGCGACGATCAGAACCAGGACGGGCGGCTGGCCGGTGATGGCGGCCGACGAGGTGTAGGTGACCCCGTCGGTCGACGTGCTGTCGATGGCGACGCTGTAGGTACCGTCGGCGGTGACGGTGGTGTCGAGGGTGAACTCGACGATCGTGCCCAGCGCGACGGCGCCGAGCGTTGCGAGGGCCGGCCCGTCGATGGCGGGGCGGGTAGTGTAGGTGACGGTGGCGGCGTTCCAGGTCGTGTTGGTGATGCGATGGATGGCGCCGCCGCTCGCCGCCGCCCCGGCGACCTCGAGACGCAGGCGCGCCTGCTGCACCGGCCGGCCGCCGACGCCGGTGACGATGAAGCGGAGATACGAGATGCGCGCCGCCGGCGCGCGGGCGCGTAGGCGCGCGTCGGTGTCGAAGTTGGTGGTGGGAAAGCCGCTGTCGACGTACACGTCCGCAACGGGTGCAATGGTCAGCGTATCGGGCGGCGGCACTTGGGCGTCGCTGTGCGGGCCGATGAACGCCAGCAGGACGAGCGCGAGCCAGACGCCGCGCGCGCGGCGGGAGATGGGACGAGGGGGAGGCATGCGTGTCCCGCGGGCGGCGGGCCCGGGGCCGACCTGTTGGTGTACGCGCGAGCAAACCGCTTTGTCGAGGAAATCCCGCCTGCGGTGGGGGCCGGCGACAGGAATACTCCTGGGGCTGACGGGTGCTGGCGCACTCGATGTGGCGTACGCGGCAAACGGCGGCTCACCGCGCCGGCGTACCGCCCACCGCTGCCATGGCCGTCGTCTTGGCCCACCGATAGTCCGGCTTGCCCGACGGCGCGCGCACGATCACATCCACGAAGACAAACGCCTTCGGCAGCTTGTAGCGCGCCAGCACTTCGGCGGCGGTGTCGCGCAACTCGTCCTCCGACGGTGTGCTGCCGGGTCGGAGCGCCACCACGGCTGTCACCTGCTCGCCCCAGCGCTCGTTCGGCGTGCCTGCGACCACCACGTCGTACACGCCCGGATGGCGCTTCAGCGCCTGCTCGACCTCTTCGGCGAAGACCTTCTCGCCGCCGGTGTTGATGCACACCGAATCCCGGCCGAACACCTTGATGCCTTCGGGCGTGTACTGCGCGCGGTCGCCCGGGACGGCGTAGCGGACACCGCCGATCTCGGGGTAGGTGCGGCGCGTCTTCTCCTCGTCGCCGAGGTAGCCGAGCGGCATGTGGCCGATGCGCGCGAGCCAGCCGACGTCGCCCTCGTCGGGTGCGAGGCGGCGGGTGAGTTCCTCGTCCAGGACCAGCGTGTGCTCGTCCATCTTGAAGGCGCTCGGCGCCTCGCTGGAGAAGGCCGTGGTCAGGCTCGCGCCCTGGGCGCCGGTCTCCGAGGCGCCGAAGCCGTCGAACAGCATGATGTCGGGCAGCAGCTCCAGAAAGGCCTTCTTGAGCGACGGGGAGAGAATGGCGCCGCCGGAGCCGACCACGCGCAGGTTGCTCAGGTCGTAGCGCGTGGTCCGCAGCTGGTCGATGAGCGGCCGGGCGAAGGCGTCGCCGACGATCGCGATGGTGTTCACCTGCTCGCGCGCGATCGTGCTCCACAGGTCGTCGGCGTCGAGGCGGCGCACGTTGCCGGGCAGCACGACGGTGCCGCCCTGATGCAGCGTCATAAACGCGGTCCAGTGTGCGGCGGCGTGCATGAAGGGGGGAGCCGGCAGCATGCGCATGGCGCCCCCGTTGCGGGCGCCTTCCACCAACGCGTCGACGCTCGCGACCGACTCGCCGCCGATCACCCGCCCGCCGAGGGCGGCGAAGAAGATGTCGTGCTGGCGCCACAGCACGCCCTTCGGCATGCCGGTCGTGCCGCCGGTGTACACGATGTAGAGGTCGTCCTCGTGCGGCTGGATGGGGAGGCGCGCGTCGCTCGCGCTCGCCAGCGCCGCCTCGTACTCGCGGGCGCCGGGGAGGAGCGCCTCGCCGCTGCCGTCGTCGACCTGCAGTAGGAGCGCCATGGGGGGGAGCTTCTCCAGCACCTTGGCGAGCAGCGGTGCGAAGCTGGCGTGGTAGATCACGGCGCGCGTGCTGGCGTCGCGCAGCAGGTAGAGCAGCTCTTCTTCGACGTAGCGGTAGTTGACGTTGAAAGGGACGGTACGCGCCTTGTAGGCGCCGATCATGCCCTCCAAGTATTCGGGGCCGTTGTAGAGGTAGAGCGCCACGTGATCCTGACCGGACTCCCACGATTGCAGCTCGGCGCGCTCGCGATGGCAGCCGAGGCCGGCATCGGCCAGCAGGCGGCCGAGGCGTCGGGTGCGGAGCTGGAAGTCGCGCCAGCGCAGCCGGCGGGTGGGCGTGATGATGGCGTCCCGGTCGCCGATGGCGTCGGCGAGCGCTTCGTTGATGTCGGCGAGGGCAAACACGAACGGACCGTACCACAGGCGGCGCGCGCTCGCCTACAGTCGGGCGGCCTACGCGCGCTTCTCCAGCGCCGCGGCGGCATGCTGCTTGGCCCACGCGTAATCGGGCTTCCCACTCGGGCTGCGTGCGATCTCGGGGGCGATCACGACCGCCTTCGGCACCTTGTAGTCGGCCAGATGCGGCGCGCAGTGCACGCGCAGGTCGTCCGCGGCGAGCGTCCGGTGCCCCGGCTGGAGGGCGACTACCGCCGTCACCTCCTGCCCCCAGCGCGTGCTCGGCATGCCGACGACGAGCGCGTCGTATACCGCCGGGTGGCTCTTCACCACGCGCTCGACCTCTTCTGCGAACACCTTCTCGCCGCCGGTGTTGATGCACGACGACTCGCGCCCCAGGAAGACGACACGGCCGTCGGGCAGATAGCGGGCGCGGTCACCGCCGACCGAGTAGCGGACGCCGTCGATCACCGGGAACGTGGCGCGCGTCTTCTCCTCGTCGCCCAGGTAGCCGAGCGGCAGGTGGCCGGTGCTGGCCGTCCAGCCGATCTCGCCGACGGCGCTCGCGGGAACGATGCCGCGACGGGCGTTCTGGATGAGGACGGTGTTGTCGCGCAGCGGGTAGGCGGGCAGACCGGGCTCGCCCGAGGTGGTGTCGTAGCTCATCGCCTGCAGGCCGAGCTCCGAGCCCCCGATGCTCTCGAGCAGCATGATGCCGTCCGGCATCGCGGCCAGCAGCTCGTCCTTCACCGTCGTGGAGAGCACCGCCGCCGTGCTGCTGAGCATGCGGAGCGAGGACAGGTCGTACGCCCGCTCCTTCAGCGCCGCCAGCAGCGGGCGCGCGAACGCGTCCCCGATCAGCATCAGCATGTCGCAGCGCTGCGCTTCGATGGTGCGCAGGACGGCGTGCGCGTCGAGGCGCTTCACCTCGTCGGGCATTACCACCGTGCCGCCCCGGTGGAAGGTGTTGAACGCGTTCCACTGTCCGGCGCCGTGCATGTACGGCAGACAGTTGAGCGTGCGCCCACCGATCCCCAGGTTGATGTGGGCGAGCAACTGCTCCTCGGTGTCGATGCGGCTGAAGCCCGGGATGTGGCCCCCGAGCCCGTTGTAGTACACGTCCTCGTGACGCCAGAGGACGCCCTTCGGCATGCCGGTGGTGCCGCCGGTGTAGAGGATGTACAGGTCGTCGGGCGCGTAGGGCAGGTCGGGCAGCTCGGGACGCTCGGCGGCCAGCAGCGCCTCGTAGTCGAGGGCGCCCGGCAGCAGCCGCTCGCCCGAGTCGTCGGCCACCTGGATCAGGTGGCGGAGCTGCGGCAGCTGGGCGCGGATCACCGCCACCGTGGGCGCGAAGCAGGCGTGATAGACGAGTGCGCGCGCCTCGCCGGTGCCGAGCACGTACACCAGCTCTTCGGCCTTGTAGCGGTAGTTGATGTTGATCGACGTGGCGCGCGCCTTGTAGGCGCCGTACATCGTTTCCAGGTATTCGGGGCCGTTGTAGCAGTAGACCGCGACGTGGTCCTGGCCCGACGCCCAGTTCGGCAGGTGCGCGCGCTCGGTCCGGCAGCCGAGGCCGAGGCGCCGGAAGGCCTGCGCCGCTTGCCGCGTGCGGGCCGTGAAGTCGGCGTAGGTGATGACCCGCCCGCGGAAGACCAGCGCCTCGCGATCCGGGATGGCGGCGGCGATCTGCTCCTGCAGGACGGCGAGATTGACCAGCATCGGCGTCGCTAGCGTCCCTGGAAGACGGGCTTCCGCTTCTCCTTGAACGCCTTGGTGCCCTCGCGCGCATCCTCTGACATGGAGGCCGGAATGCCGATCTCGAGCTCCTTCTCGAGCGCTTGCGCCGTCGGGACGCCGAGGCATGCCAGCACCGAACGCTTCACGGCCTGCACCGCGATCGGTCCGTTCTCGCAGATGATCTCCGCGTAGCGCCGGGCCTCCTCCATGACGCGTTTGGCGGGCACGACCTTGTTGATGAGGCCGATCCGAAGCGCCTCGGCGGCCGAGAACTGCTCGCCGGTCAGCAGGATCTCCATCGCGTTGCAGAAGGGGATCTGGCGCGCGAGCCGGACGGTGGAGCCGCCCATCGGAAAGAGACTGTGCTTCACCTCGGCGACCGCGAAGCGGGCATCGTCGGCGGCGACCCGGATGTCGGTCGCCTGCAGCATCTCCGTCCCACCCGCGACGCAGTAGCCCTTCACCGCCGCGATGATCGGCTTCACGACCTCGAAGTTGCGCAGCAGCCCTTTGTAGATGAGCGAGATGTCGTTCTTGATGCGGTCGTCGAACTCGGTCTCCGCCGGCCGCAGCCCCTGCATCATGCGCACCAGCCGATCGAGGTCCGCGCCGGCACAGAAGGCCTGCTCGCCCGCCCCGGTGAAGATCGCGGCCCGCACCGCCGGGTCGTCGTTCACGTCCTGCCACGCGTCCGCCAGCCGGCAGAGCATCTCCGCGTTGAGCGCGTTCCGCACCTCGGGCCGGTTCATGGTGACGACGGCGATACCGCCCGACTTTTCGTACAGCACTGCTGGTTCGGCCATAGGTCTCCTCGACGAATCGGGTTGGCGCTAGAGCTCGGTGCTGACGACCCACATGGCGAAGTACTGTGCGCCGCCGCCGTAGGCGTGACCGAGGGCGTTCTTGACGCCCCCGACCTGGTGCTCGCCTGCGCGCCCCATCACCTGGAGCGCGGCCTCGCCGAGCCGGAGCATGCCTGAGGCGCCAATCGGGTTCGTGCACAGCACGCCGCCGGATGGGTTGATGGGGAGGTGCGCACCCATCTTCTGCTCGCCCCGGTCGACGATCTTCCAGCCCTCGCCCTCGGCGCAGAAGCCGAGGTTCTCGAGCCACATGGGCTCGAACCACGCGAACGGGACGTAGAGCTCCGCGGTCTGGATCTCCTTCCACGGGTCGCGGATGCCGGCCTTGTCGTAGACGGCCTTGGCGCAGATCTTTCCGGCGCTCGGGCTTACCTGGTCGCGACCCGGCACCCACATCGCCTCGGCGAACGAGTAGCCGGCCTTGACCCAGGCGGGCTTGCGCGGGCCCTTCTTGGCGACCTCGCCCGACGCCACCACCATGGCGACCGCGCCGTCGGACGACGGACAGGTCTCGCCGAAGCGGATCGGGTCCCACAGGACGGGCGAGTTCATCACGTCCTCGACCGTCATGGGCTCGCGCAGGTGGGCGTACTGGTTGCGGGCGCCGTTGTCGCGCGCGTTGGCGGCGACCAGCGGACCGATGTGCGGCGGGCAGCCGGTTTTGGCGATGTAGGCGCGGCAGTAGGGCGCGAAGAAGCCGCCCGCGCCCGCCACCAGCGGCGGCGTGAAGGGCAGGTTGGGCGACAGCGCCCACATCGCGTTGCCTTCCGACTGTTTCTCGAAGGCGACGGTGAGCACGCGGTCGTAGAGGCCGGAGGCCACGTGGGTCACGGCGGTGAGCGCGGTCGACGCGCCGACCGAGCCGGCCGTGTGCACGCGCAGCATGGGCTTCATGTGGGCGCCGAGCGCGCCCACCAGGAACTGCTCGGGCTGCGCGATGCCCTCCAGCATGTCGGGCGCCTTGCCGATCACGACCGCGTCGATGTCCCGGTGCTCGAGGCCGGCGTCCCGGAGACAGCGGTCGACCGCCTCGCGCACCAGCCCGGCGACGTTTACGTCGGCGCGCCGGGACGCATGCTGCGTCTGCCCGACGCCGACGACCGCGACTGGCCGGCTCATGCCCACCTCCGCGACGTGCCCAGCACCCAGACCAGGTTGTGCTGCAGGCAGTGGCCCTGCGCCGCATGCGCGATGGCGCGCGCTGCGCCCGGCACCTGGCGCTCGCCGGCACGGCCGGCCAGCTGGCGGAACGCCTCGCCCAGGCGGATCAGGCCCGTCGACATGATGGGATGGCCGCACAGCGGACCGCCCGACGGGTTGATCGCCGGCCGCTCGGCGCGCGCGTCGAGGCCGAGCGCTTCGCACAGGATGAGGGCTTCGGCCGGGTTGGTGGCCAGGAACTCGACCACGTCGACCTCGGTGGCGCGTGCGAGCCCGGCCATGGCGAACGCCTTCTCGGCGGCCAGGCGGGCGCTCGCGCTGCGCGACAGATCGCGGGCGCCGAGGGTCTGCATCTCGGTGCGATGGTCGGTGCCGTGGATCCACACCGGCCGGTCGCAGAGCGTCTCCGCCTTGCCCTCGGCCGCCAGGATGAGACAGGTGGCGCTCTCGCCGATGGGGGGCAGGTAGCCGCGCCGGAGCGGCTCGACGGCCCACGGGGTTTTCTGCAGCTCGTCGGCGGTCGCGGGTGTGCGCACCTGCGCGTCGGGGTTCTTCGCGCCGGCAGTGCGCCGGCGGGCGGCCACCTCGGCCAGGTCGCGATCGGTTGTGCCCGTGCGCGCCATGTAGGCGCTCGCCTGGAGGGCGGCGGTGGACGTCGGATCGAGGCCCATGGGGGCCTGGTAGTAGGGGTCGAGCTGCAGGTTCAGCACGCGATCGGGCTCGCCCTCCGACGTTTTCCCGTGCCCGACGACGAGCGCGGTGTCGATCTCGCCGGTCTGCATCTTCACCCAGGCGTAGTAGGCGCCGAAGGCGGCGTCCATCTCGAGGTGCAGGTCCTGGCGCGCGGGCCACGAGCCGGTCACGTCGAGGGCGGCGACGAAGCCGAAGGGGCGGCCGTCCATGTAGTCGGTCGAGCCGGCCACCTGGTAGTCGATGGCGTCGCGCTCGACGCCGCACTGGGCGAGCGCCTCGCGCACCACCGGGTAGAGCATCTCGGTGGCCATGCGGTGCTCGTCTCGCGCGACGATCGGGAGCTGCGCAAACCCGACGACGGCGACGTTGCGGAGCCGGCTCATAGGCGGTGGATGAAGGTGTCGAACGGCATGTCGGGCTCGCCGGTCGGGCGGAAGTAGCGGATGTCCCCGTGGTCGCCCCGGCGTTCGCCGTCGGGCTTCCACACCGCCTCGACGCGCATGCCCATGCGCACGTCTTCGGGCTTGCACTCCTGGACGAGCGCGTACATCGAGATGTCGGCGCCATCGAGCGCGATCGACGCGGCGACGTACGGCAGCTCGACCTCGCGCCCGATGACCGGGATGCGCACGATGCAGAAGGTGGTGATCACGCCACGATGGGGCAGGTCGACCAGCTCGTCGCAAGGCGCGAAGCTCTCCGGCGAGGCGACGATGGGCGGCACGAACACCTTGCCCGTCGTGGAGCACTTCGAGCCCAGGATGCGCTTGTCCTTGAGCGCGCGCAGGTACTGGGCGCGGCAGTCGCCGGCGACGTAGTGGTACGGCAGGCGGACGGTGGCGTCCACGTACTTGACGGGGTCCTTGGGGGGCTCGTTCATCGGTCAAATGATCCGGAAGCAGGCGATGTCGCGGATGGTGCCCTGGCGCGCCTCGTCGGGCGCCCATACGGCTTCGACCCGTGCCCCGACGCGCAGGCGGTCGAGACCGTGGGTGACGATGTGCGCCAGCGCGGTGTCGGCGCCGTCGAGCTGTACCAGCACGAAGGCGAAGGGGGTGGTCGAGGGATGCAGCCCCGCGATCGGCGTGTGCACGCGCGCCGCCGCGGTGACGACGCCGGTGGGTTGCACTTCGACCCATTCGCCGGCGGGAGACCCGTCGACTTCCGAGTAGCCGACCGGCGGCACGACCACGCCGAGGCCGGCGACGCGCTGGCCCCAGATGCGCTTCTGCTCTTTCAGGCCGGCCAGGAAGCGGCCGATGGTCTCCCCCGTGGAGTGCTTGTAGGGGAACTCCATCGTGACGTCCTGGAACAGCGGCGCGACGGTCGACATGCGGTGTGCTCCGTTACTGAACCTGGCGCGCGCCCGTCAAGCCGAGGCGCGGCGCCGCTCGGGGGTGAAGCGGACGGGCATCGTCTTGATGCCGCTGATGAAGTAGGAGCGCAGGCGTTCCACGCGCCCTGCCAGCTCGATGTCTGGCAGGCGCTTGAACAGCTCCTGGAACATGACCTTCATCTCGAGGCGCGCCAGGTTGGCGCCGAGGCAGAAGTGCGGCCCGATGCCGAAGCCGAGGTGGTCGTTCGGCGTGCGGCCCACGTCGAAGCGATGGCCGTCGGGGAAGATCTCCTCGTCGCGATTGGCGGCGCCGTACCAGAGGCTGACGCGCTGGCCTTCTTTGATGGGCACGCCGCGAATCTCGGTGTCGCGGGTGGCGGTCCGGATGAACACCTGCACCGGCGACACCCAGCGCACGATCTCCTCGATGGTCGCGTCGATGAGGCCGGGGTTGGCGAGGGGCCGGGCGCGTTGCTCGGGATGCTGGATGAGGGTCAGCATGCCGCCCGAGATGCTGTTGCGCGTGGTCTCGTTGCCGGCGACGAGCAGCAGCAGGAAGAAGGAGTTGAAGTCGATCTCGGACAGCTTCTCGCCTTCGACCTCGGCGTTCAGGAGGACGGTGGCGAGGTCGTCCTTCGGTTCCCGCCGCCGGCGCTCGGCCAGCTCCTGGGCGTACATGTAGACCTCGACGGCGGCGATCTTCCCGGTGTCGGGCGTCTCCTGGTACTGCGGATCGTCGAAACCGATCAGCTTGTTGCTCCAGTCGAAGACGCGATGGCGGTCCTCCAGGGGCACGCCCATCATCTCGACGATGACCTGCAGCGGCAGCTCGGCGGCAATGTCGGCGACGAAGTCGCAGCTGCCGCGCGCCGCGACGTTGTCGATGACGGTGTTCGTGATGTCGCGGATGTGCGTCTCGAGCCGGTTCACCATCTTCGGCGAGAAGCCGAGGTTTACGATGCGCCGGTACTTGGTATGCCGTGGCGGATCCATGCCCAGCATGATGTTGGCCTGCGCATCGAGCTCCTCCTGGTTGAACTCGCGCAGGATGGGGCCTTTGCGCGCCGAGGAGAACGTGTGCTGGTCGAGCGACACCTTCCACAGGTCGTGATAGCGCGTGAGCACCCAGAAGCCGTCGCCGGTCGGGTTCTCGTGCCAGAAGACGGGGGCCTCGCGGCGCAGGAGGGCGAACGCGTCGTGGGGCGGACCGTTCAGGAAACGGTCGGGGTCGATCAGATTCACATCGCGAAGCTGCATGGGAGGCCCTCTCAGAGTTCGCCCAGGAGCTGGGCGATGGCGGATTTGACGAACTGGCGTTGGCGCGCCACCGCGGTGGCGCTGCGCGGATTCTGCTCGGTGACCAGCTCGAGCAGCGTGCTGCTGGCGAAATAGCCGAAGATCAGATGGTAGAGGCCGGCGGCCAGGTGCGGGAGGTCGGCGGCCTGCCAGCGGCCGGCGCGGTCGGCGAGGACGCGCAGGCCCTGGGCGTACAGGGGACGGAGAAAGTGCGCCAGGGTGCTGCGCAGCTGGCGCGCATCGTCAAGCCCCGCGCGCTGGATGAGACGGGGGAGGTGCGGATGCGCCTCGAGGTAGTCGAGGATGTGATCGAGGACGGCGTCGACCGCCCCGGTGCTGGCGGCCGCCGTGGCGCTGTCCGCCACCAGGGCGACGATCGGCTCGACGCCACGGGCCAGGACGGCCTCGTACAGGTCCTGCTTGTCGCGGAAGTGATGGTAGAGGCTCGCCTGGTTGCGGAGCCCGGTGGCGGCCGCGATCTCGCGCATCGACACGCCGGCGAAGCCGCGCTCGGCGAACCGCCGCTCGGCCGCGTCTAGGATGATGTCGCGGGTGGTCGGCGCCTCGCGCGGCGGGGTCGCGGCGGCACGAACGGCCATGCCCCCCGCCTACCTGAACAAACGTTCGTTTGTCAAGGTGACACGGGGCATATCTCAACCCCCGCGTCGGGTTCCCGCCTGCCCGTCGTCGGCCCCGCGTGATGTCGGCGTTGCGCGGGCAGCTGTCCCGGATGTTCGGACCGCAATCTGCCCCCGGGGCCTACAACGCCGCCCGGATGCCTGCCCGTTTCACCGCCACGACATCGTACTGCTCCGGTGGGGCGTTGCCGAACCCGTACGGCAGCGCTCCCCACTGATCGCTGTAGAAGCCCGCGTGCAGCTCGATACGCATCGTGCCGAGCCATGGAAACACCGGCAGCGCCAGTCGCTCGACCACCTCGACCGCGTCGGCGGGGACGTCGAGCTGGAAATTGTGCGAGTTGTTGAGCGCCTCGGCGAGCAGGTCGCCCTCGACCGGAGCCAGCCGGAGCGCGTCGGCGGGCCGGGCGCCCCAGGCCTGCATGTAGTACTGGAACCCCCAGTGGCCGAGGAACCAGACCGTGCCGGATCTGCCCGCGGCGAGCTCGCGGACCCGTGTCGCCGCCACGCGCGCGGTCTCCGCCTGCGCGCTGTCCGCGTGGACGCAGAGCAGTGACAGGGCCGCTCCTGCCGCCAGCGGTGCCACCGGCCACCACCGGCCCGGACGCGCCGCCGCGCGTGCCGCGACGATGCCCGCCGCCGGTGCGAGCGGCAGCAGGGCGCGGCCGTTCACCGTCCAGTTGGCGGCCGCGGCGAAGACCAGGGTTCCCGCCACCCAGAGGGCGAGCAGCCGCGCCTCGGGATCGCGCCGGCGCCACAGCTCGCGTGCGACCGCGGCCACGAGCGTCAGGCCGCACGAGGCGAACAGGCCGAGCTGCGCCACGTAGGCCCAGCGCGTGTGGCCGTCGAGGCGCAGCGGGTCGATCGGGAAGGGATCGACGGCGAGGAGCGCCACCGTCACGGCCACCCCGCCGAACGTGCCGGCGATCCGCACGCGCCACCCGACGCCGCTCGCGAGGCACGCGACGGCCGTGATGCACCCGCCGCCGGTGAACGACAGGGCCGTGATCACCTTGGCGGCGGTGGACACGGTCTCCGTCCAGCGCAGGCTCGTGGCCGAGGCCATGGCGTCGAGCAGCAGGCCCTGGCCGTAGAGTTGCTGCGTGCCCCACTGGTAGGCCGCCAGCACGGCGACCGGGATGAGGAGCGGCAGGCACGCGAGCGGCCGCTTGTGCGCCAGTGCGTACGCGCCCAGGAGCGGAATCAGGCTCACCCCGATGTACTTCGACAGGGCCGATAGGGTCACCAGCCCCGCGCCTGCGACCAGCCACCCGGGACGCCGCTCGGTGACGCCGCGCACCCAGCAGTACGTCGCCCACATCCAGAAGCAGAGCATGGGCACGTCGCACATGAGGGTGGAGGCCGAGACCAGAAAGAGCGGTGTAAGCAACGTGCCGAGCGCGGCGAGCACCGGCCGTGCGCACAGCAGGGTAGCCACGGCGTACGTACCCAGCACCGCCCCGACCGCCGGCACCATGAACGCCACGTGCAGGGCGGCTTCGCTGCGCCCGAGCACGAGACTCGCCAGCGCGATGTAGTAGCTCGTCAGGGGCGGGTTCTTCATCACCGTGGCCATCGTGCTCTCGGTCCCGAACCAGTTGACGGCGAAGCCGTAGAAGTCGAGCGGGTGGGTCCGGATGTGCTCGCCGGCCCAGACGTACAGCGGATCGTCGACGTGGAAGGCCTTGCCGACGAACGGCGCCAGGCAAACGATGCAGAGGACGGTCAGGATGCCGGCCGCGGACCAGCCGGCCGGGCGCGCGGCGTGCTGCGGATCGGGGATCATGGCGCGGCGTACTTCTCGCCTCGATTGCTTCGACGGGTCAACCCCCACCGAGCCGGGCCAACGCCCGCAGCCCCACGCGTCGCGCCACGACGAAGGTCGTCGTCCCGACGGCCAGCGCCGCGGCGAGACCGCCGCCCACCCGTACCAGGTCTCCGCCCGTGAGCGGCACCTGCCAGCGCATGCTCCACAGGAGCCGGAGGACCGGCCACGCCGCACACGCCACCACCAGCGCGATGACGCCGAGGCAGGTCACCATGTACACGATGGCGCCGAAGCCGGTCGCGATCTGGGCGGCGTTCTGGGTGTCGAGGCGCGGATGGGTCGCGCCGAAGGCCAGGCCGAGGCTGACCACCGCCGCCACCAGCGGCACGAGCGTCACCAGGAACACGGCCGTCAGCCACCCCGGGGCGGCGAGGAGGTGATTGGTCAACGCGGTCAGCCCGGCGGCGAAGGCGAACAGCGGCGCGAACCCGATCCAGAACTTGCTCCACCACAGCGCCGCCAGCGGGACCGGCGCCGAACGCAGCAGCCACCACGCCCGGCCCTCGAGGCTCACCATCGGATAGACGAAGCGCACCGCGACGGCGGTGGCGACGAACGCGCCGAGGCCCAGATTGAGGACCGTGGCCAGCTCCCGCATGGCGACCGCGAGCCCGGAATCGTCGTCGAGCGGCAGCGCGGCGAAGTTGTACACGTAGATGCCGACCACCGCCGCCAGCAGCACGAGCTGCGACCACTGGCTGGCGTCGCGCAGGAACACGGTCACGTCCTTCGCCAGGAGGAGCCCGGGCACGCGCGGCAACGGCCGCACGAGCGCGCCGAGCCAGCGCGCCAGCGGGCGCTCGGTGCCGTCGGCGCGGACGCGCCCGGTCTGGGCGCGCGACCACGCGGTCAAGAACGTGCGCTCGACGACGGCGGCGCTGGCGACGCACAGCATGGCGGCCGTGCTGGCGAGGAGCGCCAGGTGGAAGAGCGGCTCGCCCGCGCGCGCGCCGAGCAGCGGCATCAGGGCCTCTGCGGCCCACGTCGTGGGGAGGTACGGCGAGCCGGTGGCGCCGAAGTCGGCCAGGAAGGCGGTGAAGCCCGCCAGCCCGGTCGGCTGGGCGAGGCGTTCGGGCGCCAGCCAGCGCAGCGCCAGCACCGTGCCGCCGACGAGCACGCCGCTGCCGACGATCAGCCCGTCGCGTGCCCGCTGCGCGGGAAAGACGAGCACCAGCCCGGTCGTCACCAGGACGCCCAGCCCCGCCGGAATGACCACGAACGTCGCCAGCACCGCGAGCGTCGCCACGAAGAAGAGGGGCCCGGCCCGATAGACGACCCCGTAGGCGAGGAAGATGGGCAGGCCGAAGAGGAGCACCATCCACGACGACGACACCAGCGTTTCGATGAAGCGTGCGGCGTGCAGGCGCCGGAAGGGGATCGGCGCCGCCAGCAGGAGCGGCACGTCGCCGGCCAGGTAGAAGGTGGTGAGGGCGGTGACGGTGTTGCTGACCACCAGGATGCCGAAGAAGGTGAGGAAGAGGAGCGCCAGCAGGCGTTGGGTGAGCAGCGGGCCGAAGTCGCCGAGGGTCTGGAAGTAGTCGAGGATACGCGCGACCAGCGCGAACACCACGCCCCAGAAGAGCGCCAGCAGCACGGCCAGCACGGCGGCGCGCAGCGGCGCGCGCCGGAAGGCGTTCCGGGTGGCGTACAGGCGCGGGGCGAGCAGCGTCGTCATCGGCCGCCGCGCGCGGCGGCTTCCGCGTCGAGGATGTCGAGAAAGACGGCCTCGAGCGACGCACCGCGGTTGCTGCCCGTGGCGGCGCGCGCGCGCAGCTCGGCGAGCGTGCCGAGGGCGACCAGCCGGCCGCGGTCGATGATGCCGATGCGGGTGGCGAGCTCCTCCGCCACGGCGAGGCTGTGGGTGGAGAGAAAGATGGTGACGCCGTCGGCCGCGAGTGTGGCGAGCAGGCGGCGCAGCTCGCGCGCGCCCTGCGGGTCGAGGCCGACCATCGGCTCGTCCAGGACCAGGATGCGTGGCCGGTGGATGAGTGCCGCGGCCAGCGCCAGACGCTGCTTCATGCCGTGCGAAAAGGTCTCGATCAGCTCGCCACCCTCGCGCGCGAGGCCGAAGTACGCCAGCAGCTCGGTGCTCCGTTGCGTACACTCCGGCCGCGCGAGCCCGCGGAGTCCGCCGGCGAAGCGCAGGAACTCGTCGCCGGTCAGCTTGTCGTACAGGAAGGGATGATCGGGCAGGTAGCCGGCCAGCGCCTTGGCGCGCTCGGGCGCGCGCCGGATGTCATGCCCGCCGAGCAGCACCGTGCCCGACGTGGGCTCCAGCAGGCCCACCAGCATGCGGATGGTGGTGGTCTTGCCGGCGCCGTTCCGGCCGAGGAAGCCGAACACCCCGCCAGTGGGAATCTCGAGGGTGAGGTCGTCGACGGCCACCAGCGGACCGTACTGCTTGCGCAGTCCGACGAAGCGGATCACGAGTCCGTCTCCACGGTGGCGAACGCCAGGCGGCCGAGGACTCCGGCCAGCTCGAGCTGCCGCTCCGAGCCGCCGTCGACCAGCTTCACGTGCGTGGCGTCGACGGGGAGCTGGTCGAAGACCGCATCCGCGCTCACCCAGCCGCCGAGCCAGAGCTCGTTCCAGGCATGGTAGTAGAAGCCGTCGCCGGCGTGGACCGCCCCGGCGACGACGCGGGCGGGAATGCCGGCGGCGCGCGCGAGCGCGGCCAGCAGGACGGCGTGCTCGTTGCAGTCGCCGCGCCGGGCGCGCAGCACGTCGCGGGCGCTCGGGACGGTGAGGCTGGGCTCCTGCGTGAGATGGGTGTGGACCCAGCCGACGAGGCGGCCGGCGCGGGCGGCGGGATCCCTCTCGCCGGCGACGATCTCCCGCGCGCGGGCGACGATCTCCGGGTCGTCCGACTCGACGAACGGCCCTGGACGCACGTACGGGGCGAGATCGGGCCCATCGCCCGATGGCGCGGCGGCCGGCACGGGCTCGCGCGTCACGTGCACCAGCGCGCCTGCGCGCCGCTGGCGCGGCGGGTCGTCGGGGATGCGCTCGGCCATGTCGCCGCTCACCCGCAGCGTGAGCGCCGTGCGCGCACGCGGGTCGGTGATCGTTCCCGTGAGCGGGATACGGGCGGCGACGGCGAGATCGAGCGGCGCGCCTCCGTCCGTCCCCGCGAGCGCGACGGCGCGCGGCTCGCGCCGGAGCTCGAGGCCGAGCATGCCCTCCTCGCGCAGCACGCTGCCGTCGGCAGCGAGCCAGGCCCGGGTGCGCACGCCGCGCTGCTCCTCGCTGATGCGGAGGGCCTCCTGCCCGTCGACCGTCTCGGTGCCCTCGACGACGACGGTGATCGGCTCGGCGCGCAGCGTGAGCGGGTTGAAGATGGCCTGCGTGTAGCGCGTGCCCGGGGCCGGGCGGGTGGCGGCGAGCCGCGGGCGGAGCGTGCTGGAGAGCGCGATCGGCTCGGCCAGCGGGACGACGAGCGGCTCCCGGGCGTCGCCGTAGCGGACCTCGAGCCGCCGGCCGTCGCTGGTGCCGCTGGCGGTGAAGGTGGCGGCGGGGGACACCAGCCGGAAGTGGAAGCGGCGGAGCGCGAACGTCGCATCGGTATCGGTCACCAACGTGGTGTGCACCGACTGGGCGCTGCCGAGCATGGCCAGCACGAGATGGGTATCATCCTCGATGCGGAAGCCGTGCGGCGTGCGGGCGGTGACCCGATGCCCATGCCCGATCTTCTGCCCGTCCCGATACACGCCGAACCATTCGTCGCGTGCCGTGGCGGCCTCGCCGGCCGGCGGGAGGCTGGCCAGGTCGGTGCCGGGCGGGCGCGCCTGCTTCTGCACCAGGAGCGCCATCATGCCGAGCCACCACCCGACCACGGCGATGCGGAGTACGCGTCTCACGATCCCGGTGAGGGTACCGGGCGCGTGCCCCCACCGCCACCGGGATTGACACCGTCTTTCCCCGGGTAGTAAGTCCGCCGCCGGCGCATGGCAGAACAGAAGATACGGGTCCCGATCAAGGCGGGCTACTTCACCATTCCCGACGACCCGGCCGAACCCCCGAAGCTCCTCGGCTCGCGGTGCGTCGCCTGCGGCGAGCACTTCTTCCCCAAGCGCGTCGTGTGCGCCAAGTGCCTGGCGCGCGACTGCGTCAACGCCGAGCTCGGTCCGCGCGGTACGCTCTACAGCTACACCTTCGTGCACTTCCCGCTCTTCGGGTCGACCAACGTCGAGCACATCGGGTACGGCGTGGGGCAGGTCGACCTGCCGGAAGGCCCGCGCGTCCAGCTACCGCTCGCCGGCAAGCAGGAGGAGTTCCGCATCGGCCAGACGCTGGAGACGGAGCTCGAGCCCATGCGGGACGAGGACGGGCGCCAGGTGGTGATCGTGCGCTTCCGGCCGGTGGGAGGGGCGGCATGAAGGACGTGGCCGTCCTCGGCGTCGGCATGCATCGCTTCGGCATGTGGACCGACAAGACCAACGGCGACATGGCGCGCGAGGCCGGCCTGGCCGCGCTCGACGACGCCGGACTCACCTTCCGCGACGTGCAGGCCGCCTACGCCGGCTACATCTTCGCCCCGGTGATGAGCAGCGCGCGGGTCATGAAGGAGTTCGGCGCCACGGGCATCCCGGTGCAGCATGTCTCCAACGCGTCGGCCACGGGCTCGGCCTGCTTCCGCGAGGCGGTGCTCGCGGTCGAGAGCGGGCGGTACGACGTGGTCATGGTGGTCGGCTTCGACAAGATGACCACCATGATCCAGCAGAGCGCCGCGCCGACGGATCCCGCGTGGCTGGAGGATGCCATCCTGCCGGCGGCGTTCTTCGCCCTCTGGGCCACCCGTCGCATGCACGAACGCGGCACCACGCGCGAGCACCTGGCCCGGATCGCCGCCAAGAACTTCAGCAACGGCGCGCTGAACCCCATGAGCCAGCGCCAGGCCGACAAGCCGGTGACGGTGGAGAAGGTGCTCGCCTCGCGCATGGTCGCGTGGCCGCTCACCACCATGATGTCGTGCCCGATCGGCGACGGCGCGGCGGTGGCGATCGTCGGCCGGGCGGAGCTGGCCAAGAAGCTCCGGCCCGACCGGCCGGTGGTGCGCGTGGTCGCCTCCGACCTGCAGAGCGAGCGCTACGAACGCGGCCACCTCTTCATGGGCCCGGTGGTCGGCCCGGCGCGCATGACGGTCGACACCTCGCGTGTGTGCTACGAGCAGGCCGGCCTCGGCCCGGAGGACCTCGACCTGGTCCAGGTGCACGACGCCTTCGCGATCGAAGAGCTGGAATACTACGAGCTGCTCGGCCTGTGTAAGCCGGGCGAGGCCGAAGGCGCCATCGACCGCGGCGACTTCGAGCGCAGCGGGCGCGTCGCCGTGTCGACCGACGGCGGCCTCATCGCCCGCGGCCATCCGGGGGGGCCGACCGGCCTGGCGCAGATCTGGGAGACCACGCTCCAGCTGCGCGGTGAGGCGGGCAAGCGGCAGGTGCAGGACGCGCGCGTGGGCCTGTGCCACATGATGGGCGGTGGCAGCGTGTGCGTGGTGCACATCCTCAAGCGCGACTGAGCCGAGCCCTCCCTTCGGCCACTACGGAACCCGCAGCGCAACCATCTTGAGCCGCGGAATGTCCCGGAAGTCCTTCGGGTTTGCGGTGAGGAGGGTGAAGTCGCGTTGGATCGCCTGCGCCGCGAGCCAGAGATCGTTGATGCGATAGCCCGCCTCCCGGCCCGCCTTCTTCAGGCGTGCAGCCAGGACCCCGAACACCTCGGCGATCTCCAGCGTGATGCGGAGCTGGGGTTTCCGCCGTAGGCGGCGCAGAGCGGCCGAAGCCTTCTGCTTCGCGACGCCGGTCAATAGTTCGAGTCCGAAACTGCATCTCGGCCACGTTGACGGGTGAGAGGTACACCGGCGCCTGGCCGGTGATCGCATGAATGTCCGCGGCGCCGAGCCGCCCGCGCTCGATGGCAATCCAGATGCTGGTGTCGATCAGCCAGCCCACGGGTTTCTCAGCTCGGAAAGGCGGCCGCGTCGGCGCTTCCGCGCAGTCGACACGGCGGCTGACAGCGCCTGTGCCGTCGAGTCATCGAGCACCCGGTACAGGTCTCCGAACACCTCCAGCGCGTTCCGGCACGGGGCTTCCGGGACGAGCCGCGCGACCTGGCGGCGGTTGCGGATGAGGACGATCTCCTCTTGCTCGTGCTCCACCGAGTCGAGCACCTTACGGAAGTTGCGCGCGACCTCCGTGACCGAGAGTGTTCTCATGCCAGCATCGTATCTTCTGATGACATCTGATTCAACAACCCAGCGGATCGGCACGCCCAATTGAAGGCGTCGGTGGAGCGGAGGACGAGGTCGCGTCGCGTAGCGTCGTCGGGGGCGCTCACGGGACGAAGCTCCCGTGAGCGCACACGTCCTCGGGCGCGCGGTTGCGGTGGTCGGCGACGAACTGCTGGATGGCCGCGGCATCCACCGTCGGGCAGGTGAGCTCGCGCTCCCACGCCACCACGGCGACCGTCGTGTCGAGCAGCGGGTCGGGCGTCAGGATGGCGCGGCGGTGGCCGCACACGGGATCGTCGGGGAGGGACTGGTAGGCGGCCGTGAGTACCGCGACGATCTCGGCGGGGGCGTCGGGGCGGTAGAGGAGCACCACGCCACCGTGCTCGAGGTTGTGCACCCAGTAGCCGCGCGGCAGGGTGGTGGTGAAGGCGCGGTACGGCGCCCAGCGCGGGTAGTGCGGGCCGGCGGTGGGCGGGTTGTGGACCCAGGGGATGGACGATCCCTCCTGCACGTGCACCGGCGTGCCCTCGCCGCCGACGGCGAGGTCGGCGCACGCGCCCGCGCCGCAGCCGCACGCGTCACACGGCGCGTCGGCGCACGGCGTGCCGTCGCACTGCTCGCCAAGGCCCGCGTCCACCACGCCGTCGCTGCAGACGGACGGCGCTGCCGTGAACTTGGTCCGCACGCCGGGGGCGCGCAGGCGACCGCGGATCGCGGTGCAGGTGCGGGAGAGGCGGGCCTTCAGCCGGAGCCCGGTGCGACCGGCGCAGCTGTCCCACGAAGCGACGAGGCGCGCGCCGCGGCGCGTGGCGGCGGTGGACGTGCAGCCGCCGGTGAAGGCAAGGGTGGTGGCGTCGACGGCGAGCAGGACGGGGGTGCCGCCAAGCGGGGTCGCGTCGCTGGTGACGACGTAGCGACGCGCAGGGCAGGGGCGAGCGTGGGCGGCGCCTGGTGCGAGACCGAGCGTGAGGATCAGAGCGAGGAAGACCGCGTGCATGCGGGGCGGTGGCCTACCACCACACTCCTTGGCATTCCAGCCGGACGAGTGGCTTCGCCGCTCAACGAACCGTGCAGCAGTCTTCGAACGGTCGCGCGAGGCGATCCGCGATCGGTCGGGTGGCCTGGCGGCCGCGGGCGAGCTTCGTCGCAGTCGACATCAACCGGAGCGACAGGATGTAGTTCTTGTAGTCCTGCCCCGCGGTCTTGCCGCGCAGGATGTTGGCCGCGCCCCAGAGGTGGGCTTCGAGCTGCTGGAGCGTGAGTTTCATGCCGGTCCTCGATCGGCCAGGAAGTAGCGCCGCTGCGGGTCCTGCGGCCCGGTGCCGATCTCGCTGACCAGCCCGCGGTCGACCATGCGGGCGAGCCGGGTGCGCGTGGCGCGCGGGGTGAGGCCGATCGCCGCTGCGATCTCGCTCGTGGAAAGTCCCTTGCCGCCGGCGAGGCTCTTGAGGATGGACTGGTCCGTGTCGTCGAGCACGGGACGGCCCACTCGCGCGCTGGCGATCGTGACCCGGAAGCGCGTGGCGAGCTCCTCGAACACCGGGGCCGCGAGCCCGGCCTCGCGGCAGGCGGCGGTCATGCGCTGGATGCCGCTGCCCCACTGCTCGATCAGGCCGAGGGCGTGGAAGACGCGGCCGATCACCCGGTTGCGCAGCTTCGACACGCCGCGCGGCAGATCCTCGAGCGTGAGGCCGAAGGGCAGGAGGCCCGGGTTCTCGACCTCGAGGCGGTCGTCGAAGATCGAGATGCGCAGCGGCGCGCCGCGTTGCGCATAGTCAGTGTGGGCCACCGCATTGATGATCGCCTCGCGCACAGCCACCGGAGGCAGGCTCCAGTGCTCCTTGCGGCGCACGGCGCCGATCTCGGCGCCGTGCAGCGCGTGCTTTTTGACGAAGGCGATCGCCTCCTCGATGGCGCGCACAGGCAGGGAGCGGATCTCGGCGCGATCGACGATGCGGCTCTTGTCAGTGCCCGCGAAGCGGCCGGCCTGGATCCAGGCGTCCGGGAAGTGGCGCTCGCGGTCCTTCCCGAACAGGATCATCCCACCCACGGTCGGCACCTTGTGGCCCTGGTGGTCGGTGAGGAGTCGCAGCGACTCCAGATCGCGGCGGCTCGCGCTTGAACTCCAGCGTCTTGCCTTCGGGGCGCTTGAGGATATCTACAAGGTCCATCACGCTCGGAAGTATACTCGGAAGGTCACGGGCGCCTCAAGCTTCCGAGTTCGTCGTCGGACCGCCGGCACGGTCGGGGCGTCTAACGCCAATTGGACAGACCTGGATATTCCCGCACAGCGCCCATGTAGCACCGGGACGTGCCGCCGGAAAGGCTCGACAACCTACCGCCGCAACTTGGGAACCTGCCTCGGAGCCGACAGCGACGGCGGGAGCGTTATCCTGACAAGCCGGTCGGGATAGCCGCGATGGAGGCTCCGGCATCGGTCGCGGCGGCGGGTGCGAGGAGGCGATCGACCGGACAGCCGGTCCGCGGCCGAGCACGTGCGTGTAGATCATCGTGGTTCGGACATCCCGTCACCGGGGGGACCGCGTCGTTGGCAGCGCTCACGGCACGACACTCCCGTGGCTGCACACGTCCTCGGGCGCGCGGTTGCGGTGGTCGGCGACGAACTGCTGGATGGCCGCGGCATTCACCGTCGGGCAGGTGAGCTCGCGCTCCCACGCCACCACGGCGAGTTCCGAGGCGGTTGAGTGCCGGTCGAATGCTGTCGCCGGCATCGGCACCAGGCCGGACGCTCGTTACCTGGGTCGTGACAGCGGTGCCGAGGTCTCTCAAGACGATCTGCCGGCGTGATGTCCCGTCGGTGGGCTCTCGGCCTCGCGCAGGAGCTGCGGAAGCTGACTCTGGGCGCGCATCACCGAATACGTAGACCGTGCCATGCTTCTCCGTAGGTGCGTGAGTGCGTAGCGGGTGTCAACAGTGCCGCTCGTCGATTGCCCCTTCCCCCCCACCGCCGTATGCTGCCCCCCGCCCGGTCATGAGCATCAACCGCGACGACATCGTCGCCGTCGGCGGCGACCTCGACACCGCCACGCTCCTGCGTGCCTACCGCCGCGGCATCTTCCCCTGGCCGGTCGAGGGCCTGCCGCTCCTCTGGTTCTGCCCGCGCGAGCGCGCCATCCTGGCGCACGACCGGGTGCACGTCGGCCACCGCCTCGCGCGCACCCGCCGCCGGACGACGCTGCGCTTCACGATCGACGCCGACTTCCCCGCCGTCATCCGCGCCTGCGCTACCACACCCCGCCCCGGACAGCCGCCCGGAACCTGGATCACGCCCGCCATCCTGTCCGCCTACACGCGCCTCCACCGCCTCGGCATCGCCCACAGCGTGGAAGCGTGGCGTGACCATCGCCTGGTCGCGGGCCTCTACGGCGTCGACGTGGACGGCGCCTTCGCTGCCGAGAGCATGTTCCACCGCGAGACCGACGCCTCTAAGCTGGTCCTCCTCCATCTCTCCGACCACCTGGCCGCCAGCGGCCTCGACTGGTTCGACGTCCAGGTGTTGACCCCGCACCTCGAACGCCTCGGCGCCCACACCATCCCCCGCGCCCACTTCCTGACCCTCTTGACCCAAACCCGCCGCCGCGCCCTCACCCTGTTCGACCTGGAACCTCGATGACCGAGGACAAGACCACCTTCTGCCGCGTCTGCGAAGCCTACTGCGGCCTCATCGCCACCGTCGAGGACGGCCGCATCACCGAGGTGCGCCCCGACCCCGACCACGTCGTGTCGCGCGGCTACGTGTGCCGCAAGGGCACCACCTTTCACCAGGTGACGCACGATCCCGACCGCATCCTGCACCCCATGAAGAAGGTGGGCGGGACCTGGGAGCGCATCGGCTGGGAGCAGGCCATCGCCGAGGTGGCGGCCAAGTTGAACGCGGTCCGGGCCGCGCACGGGCCGCACGCGATCGCCTGCTACATGGGGAACCCCGCCGGCTACTCGTACAGCCACGTGCTCTACGCGCGTACGTTCTCCGACGCGATCGGCACGCGCAATACCTACGGTGCCGGCTCGCAGGACAACCTGGCCGACTTCCTCGCCTCCAAGTTCCTCTACGGCGCGCACGCGCTCGAGCCCATCCCGGACCTGGCGCGCACACGCCACCTGTTCGTGGTCGCCACCAACCCGGCGGTGTCGCACGGCACGCTCACCAGCGCCGCCAACATGCGTGAGCGCCTGCGCGCCATCCGCCGCCGCGGCGGCAAGCTGATCGTGATCGACCCGCGCCGCACCGAGACCGCGGCGCTGGCCGACGAGCATCACTTCATCCGCCCCGACACCGACGTCTTCCTGCTGCTGGCCATGATCCACACCATCTTCGCCGAGGGGCTGGAGGCGCGCGACTTCCTCGCCCGGCACGTGACCGACGTCGACTGGCTGCGGGCCGCGGTCGCCGACATGACGCCCGCGCGGGCGGCCGAGCGCACCGGAATCGCCGCCGACACCATCCGCCGTCTGGCGTGCGAGTTCGCGGTCGCCGACGGCGCCTGCGCCTACGGGCGCGTCGTGTGCGGCAGCTTCGGCACGCTCGCGGCCTGGAGCCTGGACGCGCTCAACGTCGTCACCGGCAACCTCGATCGCCCCGGCGGCGCCGTCTTCTCCGAGGGTGCGGTCGACACGGTGTCCACCACTATCCGCTTCGGTGCCGACCAGCGCGGCCGCAAGCGGAGCCGCATCGGTAACCACCCCGACGTGCTGGGCGAGCTGCCGAGCGGCATCCTGGTCGACGAGATCACGACCGCAGGCGACGGGCAGGTGCGGGCGCTGGTGGTCAGCGCGGGCAACCCGGTGCTGTCGATCGCCGGCGGTCCCCGCCTGGCGGCGGCGATGCAGGCGCTCGTCTGCAGCGTGGTGCTGGACGTGTACCTGACCGAGACCGCCGCCGCGGCCGACTACTTCCTGCCGTGTACCACCTTCTTCGAGCGCGCCGACCTGCCGCTGTTCCATCAGAACCTCATGCAGGAGCCGTACGTGCAGTGGACGGAGGCGGTCATTCCCCCGCAGGGCGAGGCCAAGCCCGAATGGGAGGTGTTCACGCTGCTCTCGGAGGCCATGGGCCTGCCGCTGCTCGACAGCCGGGTGTTCACGTGGCTGCGGCGGGCGGCGCGCCTCGTCGGCGCCGACCTGCCGCCGACGCTGGTCGCCGACGCCATGCTGCGCCTCGGGCCGCTGGGCGACCGCTATCTGCCGTGGCGGGCCGGCCTGTCGCTGGCGAAGCTCCGCCAGCAGCCGCACGGCATCGTCCTCGGCCCGATCCGTACCGGGATTCTCGAAGAGAAGCTGCGCATGCCCGACCGGAAGGTTCATCTGCGCAACGCCGAGCTCGACGGCGAGCTCGCCCGGCTGCGGGCGACCCCCGCCGCCGACGACCCAGCGTACCCCTTCCGGCTGATCGGCCGTCGCGACCCGCGCTCCAACAACAGCTGGCTGCACAACGTCCCCGGCCTGATGGACGACCGCTGCCATCGCCTGCGCGTGCACCCGGACGATGCCGCGCGCCTCGGCGTGTCCGACGGGGAGACGGTGACGCTGCGCAGCCGGGCCGGCGCGATCGAGGTCGCGGTGCGGCTCTCCGACGAGGTGATGCCGGGGGTCGTCAGCCTGCCGCACGGCTGGGGCCACCGCGCACCCGGCAACCGGCGCGTCGCCGCCCGGACGCCGGGGGCCGATTACAACGCGCTCATCGACCCGCGCGCGATCGAACCCCTGGCCGGCATGGCGTTCCTGAACGGCTTCCCGGTGGCGGTCGAGCGGCGCCTCGATGCCACCGGCTGACACGCGCAGTGCTCGCCGACGGACTGGCGGCGGCCGCGGCGCCCTGCGCGAGGGCGGGTGGCTGGCGGCCGAGCGGGTGGGAGCGCGCGACGGCGCGGTGCCGACCGACGTGCGGTCGATACCCCGAGCTGGTTGAGCGGCGCCTTGCAGTCGCGGTTCCCGGGTGTGCGCGTGCGGACGCTCGAGACGCTCGACGGCCATGCGGGGACGACGGCCCGCATGCGCCTGGGCGTCACCTACGACACGCCGGCGTGGGGTGCGCCACCGCCCGCGTCCGTGTTCCCGCGTGGGCGGCGGAGCCCCGCACCGTGATCTACGGCGACGTGCACGCCGGCAATCACTACTTCCTCCCGGACGGCGTCGGCCTCCTCGAAGACGCGCTCGGTCTTATCGGCCCGTGACGACCGTTTCAGCGGCTCATCCGGGGGTAAGCATGAGGCGGTCGCCGTCAGTCCTTCGCCGGTCGACTGCTAGCGCTCGGCCACCCGCGCCCCGCGGCGGGCCCGTTCCGTTCCCGACCCTCCATGATCTTCCGCGCGGCGCCCATGGGCGGAGGATACCAGCTCCACCCCATGGTCCCCGGCTACCCACAGGGAACCCGGAAGAACCTACTGGTGACCAGGCGGACCGACGGCGTCGGGTCGAGCCGGTGCCCGGCGGCGGCGACGACGAGCCCCCGCGCAGCGCCCGGGTGTCCAGAGCGTGGGCCTCCGTGACGACACACATCACTTGACATAGGAGCAAGCTTGCTATAATATGTGCCCGTTTCAAGATGGCGCGCCCGGTGCAAACCGCCTTCACCTTCCGCTCCTGGGGTGGCGTGCGCCGCGGCGCGGGCCGCCCGCCCACGCCTGGCCGGCGCGGCGTGCCCCATCGGGTGCGCCCGCTGCACGCTCGACACTGCCCGGTGCACGTCACCTTGCGCGCGGCCGCGGGTGTGCCGTCGCTCCGGGGCGCCCGGGTGTTTGGCGCGCTGCGCGCCGCCTTGGGCGCATCCTCGGCCGCCGGGTTCCGGGTGTTGCAGTTCAGTGCACAACGAGACCACGTCCACATGGTGGTCGAAGCCGACGCACCGGCGCGCTTCGTTCGCGGCGTGCAGGGCCTGATGATTCGCGTCGCCAAGGCGGTGAACCGGGCGTGCGGTCGCCACGGGCGCGTGTGGGGGGACCGGTACCATGCGCGGCGCCTCACATCGCCACGCGAGGTCCGGGCCGCGCTCGTGTACGTGCTTCAGAACTTCGCGAAGCATGTCCCCGGCGTCCGCGGGACCGATCCGTGCTCGTCCGCGGCATGGTTCCCCGGCTGGCGTACGCCCCCGGCGCCGCCACCCGGCCCCTCGCCGGTCCGGGCGCCCCACACCTGGTTGGCGCGGGTGGGCTGGCTCCGGCACGGCCGGCTGCGGGTCGACGAGGCCCCCAGCGGCCGGTCGACGCGACGGACCCACCCGAAACCCGGAAGAGTGGTCCAGTATGGTGGCGACCACCCGACTCGACTGGACGCCATCGGTGTGGTGTAGGCGTCGGCTATGAAGATCGACGCGCCGCTGCTCGCCACCGACCTCGCCCAGGTGCCCGCCGAGACGCGCGAGATCGAGCGCCTCGGCTACGATGGTACGTTCACCTTCGAGGGCCCGCACGATCCCTTCCTCCCCCTCCTGCTCGCCGCCGAGCACGGCCCGCGGCTCGAGCTGGCAACCGCAATCGCGATCGCGTTTCCGCGCAGCCCCATGCAGCTCGCCAACGTGGCCCATGACCTGCAGGTGTACTCCCAGGGGCGCTTCATCCTCGGTCTCGGGTCGCAGGTGAAGGTGCACATCGAGAAGCGCTTCGGCGCCACCTGGAGCCGGCCGGTGGCGCGCATGCGCGAGCTGGTGCAGGCGCTGCACGCCATCTGGCGGTGCTGGAACGACGGTGTGCCGCTCGATTTCCGGGGCGAGTTCTACCGCCATACGCTCATGACCCCGATCTTCAGCCCCGAGCCGAGTCCCTTCGGTCCGCCGCGGGTCTTTCTCGCCGGCGTCGGCCGGCCGATGACGGCGGTCGCGGGCGAAGTGGCCGACGGGCTCTTCGTCCACCCGTTCCACAGCCCGGACTTCATCCGCCAGACGACGTTGCCGGCGCTGGCGACCGGCTTCACCCGCGGCGGGCGCACGCGCGACCGCTTCACCATCGCCTGCCAGGTGATCGTCGTCACCGGCTACACCGAGGACGAGGTGCGGCAGGCCGAGACCGTGAGCCGCATGCAGCTCGCGTTCTACGCCTCCACGCCGCAGTACCAGGTGGTGCTCGACACGCACGGCTGGGGCGATGTGCAGCCGGAGCTGAACCGGCTCTCCAAGCAGGGACGCTGGGGGGAGATGGGAGCGCTCATCGACGACCGCATGCTGGAGACGTTCGCGGTGTGCTGTGCGCCGGAGGACGTGGCCGCCCGGCTGCGCGACCGCTACGCCGGCCTCGTCGATCGCCTGAGCCTGATCTGCCATTCGCGCCCGCACCTGACCCATCCGAACCGCTGGCGGGGCGTGGTGGCGGCGGTGCGGGCGATCACCGCCGCGTCGGCGTGACCGCGACCGTTTCGCCGGCGAGTGCAGAGCCGGCGTCGAGACAGAGAAGCCGCACCCGCCCGGTGGCGACGATGCGACCGTCGGCGTCGCGTGCCGTCGCCTCCCAGAGCTGCACCCGCCGGCCGCGCGTGAGCGGCGTGGCGCGCACCTCGATGCGGCCCTCGCGCACGGCGCGCACGAAGCTGGTGTGGTTCTCGAGACCGACCACCGACTGGCCGCGGGCCATGGCGTCTATGGCGGCGCCGGTCGAGCACACGGCCTCGATCACGCCGCAGTGCACGCCGCCGTGCACGATGCCGAACCCCTGGCGGTGGATCGGGCCCACGTCGTACTCGACCACCACCTCGTCACGGGTGGCGCGGAGATAGCGGAACCCCATGGCGGCATCCCAGCCGGCGGACCACTCCTGGCTGGTGCTCGGGGACGGTGGCGGCGGGTCGTCGGGCATGGGGTCTCCCTAGCAACTTCGACGGGAGCCCTGCCAGCGGGCGGCCGACACGCCCGTGGCGGCGCCGGTGGGGCGCCGCCACGGACGGAAGGGCGTGGCGTGGAACGGGACGGGGCGGGGCGGACGGGACTCAGCCGGGGATGTCCGTGCGACAGATCTGGATGCAGGGCTTGCGCGCGCGGCGGCAGGCGCTCTTGCACGCGCCGCGGGCACGGCCGACCGGGCTCGTGTTGCAGACCTGGACGCAGGCGTTGATGGCGTCGCGGCACGTGCGCTTGCAGTCGGCGATCTCGGCGCCGGCGCCGGGCGCGGCCTCAATCGCGAGCAGCGCCAGCCCGACCAGCAACGACCTCTTCCAGTTCCTCATCCGTCCTCTCTTGAGCAAGGATCCTGCCGCGCCGGGAACTCCGTGGTTTCGCGCCGGGGCCCGCGACGCTGGGTCGGGGCTGGCACACTCCGGGCGCGCATGGGCGCGTCACGCTGGCACAAGCCGGCCCCGGGGATGCCATCTCACGGAGGCCGCGTTGGGGGATGGCATTGCGGGTGCGACTGAGCGCTGGCGCACTTGCCAGGCGCGAGGGCGCTTGCGAGGATGCGCCGCCGCCCATGTTCGCGCTCCAGTACTCCCCCGAGGACGACGCCTTCCGCACCGCGCTGCGCACCTGGCTGGCGGTGCATCTGCCGGCGGAGCGCGTGCCCGACGACGAGGACGCGCGGCGGGACTTCCAGCGCGCGTGGCAGCGGACGCTCGCCGGCGGCGACTGGGTAGGCATCCAGTGGCCGCGCGCGTACGGCGGCCGCGACGCGACGCTCAGCCAGCAGATCGTCTTCACCGAGGAGATGGCGCGTGTGCGCGCCCCCGGCATCCTCGACCCGATCGCGGTCAACATCGTCGGCCCGACGCTCATCCAGGCGGGCACGCCGGCGCAGCGCGCGCGCTATCTGCCGCCCATCCTGCCCGCCAAGGAAGTCTGGTGTCTCGGCTTCTCGGAGCCGAACGCGGGCTCGGACCTGGCCTCGCTCCGCTGCCGGGCGGTGCGCGACGGCGACCACTGGGTGGTGAGCGGGCAGAAGGTGTGGTCGAGCAAGGCGCACATCGCCGACCGCCTACTGCTGCTGGTGCGCACGGATCCCGACCTGCCGAAGCACAAGGGCATCAGCTGCCTGATCGTCGACATGAAGAGCCCGGGCATCACCTGGCGTCCGCTGGTGCAGATCAGCGGCCTGCGCGAGTTCAACGAGGTCTTCCTGGAAGAGGTGCGCGTGCCGGTCGCCGACACGCTCGGGCCGGTGCACGGCGGCTGGCCGCTCATCCGGACGGCGCTGGCGCACGAGCGCGGCACGCTGTGGGCGTTCGAGTTCAAGATCCGCCTGCAGAACGCGGCCCTGGCGCTGGCGGATCTCTACCGGCGCTGCCGGCAGGGGGCGGGCGGGCGGTCGGCGGACCTGGCGGTGCTGCGCCAGCAGGTGGCGCAGGTGCACATCGAGGCGCAGGTGTTCGCCGCCCACACGCTCCGCATCCTGCCGCGCCTCCATCACGCGGGGGAGGTGCCGCCCGACGCCGCGTTGCAGAAGCTCTTTGGCAGCGAGATCCAGCAACGTGCGTGCGAGCTGGCGATGGCGCTCGGCGGGCCCTACAGCCAGCTGGCGCGCGACCCGCGCGCGCTCGACGGTGGCGACTGGTACGAGGCCTACCTCTACTCGCGCTCGGTCACCATCTCGTCGGGCACGTCGGAGGTGCTGCGCACGCTCCTGGCGCAGCAGGCGCTCGGCCTGCCGCGCGGGTGACCACTGGGACGGTGCGGCCCTTGTCGTCCCGCCGCCGATTCTGTACAGGCGACCCCCTACAGCCCGTTTGCGTCACCAGAGAGAAAGGACACACGCATGAGCACGTTGGTCGCCATCGCCTACGACGAGCAGTACAAGGCGGAGGAAGTTCGTCTGAAGCTGTGGAAGCTGCAGAAGGATTACCTGGTCGATCTCGCCGACGCCGTCGTCGCCGTGAAGGACGACAAGGGCAAGGTGCGGCTGCACCAGGCCGTGAGCCTGCCAGCCGCCGGCGCGGCCAGCGGGGGCTTCTGGGGTACGTTGATCGGGCTCATGTTCCTGAATCCGCTGCTCGGTCTGGCCGTGGGCGCCACGGCCGGGGCGGTGTCGGGGGCGCTGGCGGACGTGGGCATCAACGACAACTTCATGAAGGAGCTGGCCGGCACGCTCAGCCCCGGCAGCTCCGTGCTGTTCGTGCTCGTCCGCAAGGCCACGCCGGACAAGGTGCTGGACGAGCTCAAGGGGTCGGGCGGCAAAATACTGAAGACCTCGCTCTCGCACGATGACGAGGCGAAGCTCCAGGCGGCTTTGAGCGCGGCCAAGGCGTAGGCAGGCTCCCGCCCACTGACATGACGAGAACGGCTTGGCGATCGGCCGCAACAAAGGAGCACACGTGAGACGAGAACTCATCGCGCGCGGTCTTTCCCTGATGTTCACGCTCGCGGCGCCCGCATGGGGACAGGAGGTGCTGCCGCGACCGGAGCAGCCGTTCGGCGGCCGGATCGGGATCACGGCAGCGGATTCGGTCAAGGACTTCCCGAAAGAGGTCGAGGCGCCGAAGGGCGCGCCCAACATCCTGGTGATCCTCACCGACGACGTCGGCTTCGGCGCATCGAGCACGTTCGGAGGGCCGATCCCGACGTCGACGATGGATCGACTGGCGCAGGCTGGTCTGCGCTACACGCAGTTCCACACCACGGCGCTCTGCTCGCCGACGCGTGCAGCGCTGCTCTCCGGCCGCAATCACCACACGGCGGCCACCGGCGTCATCATGGAAGCCGGCACCGGCTTCCCCGGCTACAACACGCTGATGCCGAAGAGCGATGGCACCTTCGCGGAGGTGCTGAAGCAGAACGGCTACAACACGGCGTGGTACGGCAAGAACCACAACGTTCCTGATTGGCACGGCAGCCAGGCCGGCCCCTTCGACCTGTGGCCGACGGGGCTGGGCTTCGAATACTTCTACGGATTCCTCGGCGGCGACACCAGCCAGTGGAATCCCGCGATCATCGAGAATATCAAGCCGATCGAGCCGCCGCACACGAAGGACTACTTCTTCGACGACGACATGGCGGACCACGCCATCGATCGCATCCGGATGCTGGACTCGGTCGCGCCGCAGAAGCCGTGGCTCGTCTACTACGCCACCGGCACCGCGCACGCGCCGCACCACGCGCCGAAGGACTGGATCGCGAAGTACAAGGGCAAGTTCGACCAGGGCTGGGACAAGGTCCGCGAGGAGACGCTCGCGCGACAGAAGCAGCTCGGCGTCGTTCCCGCGAACACCAAGCTCACGGAGCGATCACCCGGCATTCCCGCGTGGGATTCGCTCGACGCCGACCACAAGAAGGTCGCCGCCCACATGATGGAGGTCTACGCCGCCGCGCTGTCGCACGCCGATCATCAGATGGGCCGCGTGCTCGACGCGATCGACGAGCTGGGCGAGCTCGACAACACGCTCGTCATCTACATCCAGGGCGACAACGGCGCGAGCGCGGAGGGCGGCCAGAACGGCCTGCTCAATGAGATGACCTTCTTCAACAACGTCCCCGAAGACTTCCTGGAAGTGCTTCGCCGCATGGACGAACTCGGCGGGCCGAACACCTTCAACCATTACCCGATCGGCTGGGCGCACGCGATGGACACGCCGTTTCAGTGGACCAAGCAGATCGCATCGCACTTCGGCGGCACGCGCAACGGCATGGTCATCTCCTGGCCCGCACGCATCAAGGACAAGGGCGGCATCCGCACGCAGTTCCATCACGTCATCGACCTCTACCCGACCGTTCTCGAAGCCGTCGGCGTGCAGTCGCCGTCGGTGCTGAACGGCGTACCGCAGGCGCCGATCGAAGGCGTGAGCATGGGCTACACGTTCGCCGATGCGAAGGCGCCGTCGCGGCACCGTACGCAGTACTTCGAAATGCTCGGCAACCGGGCTATCTACCACGATGGCTGGGTCGCTGCGACCACGCCGCCGACGCCGCCGTGGGCAGCCGTGGCGGGCGACGTCGGCATTCTGGACTACAGGTGGGAACTCTACAACGTCAACGAGGACTTCAGCGAGGCCAACGACGTCGCAACGAAGGAGCCCGCCAAACTGCGCGAGCTGCAGGACCTGTTCCTGGTGGAAGCGGCGCGACACAACGTGCTGCCGCTCGACAACTCCAAGATCCAGCGCCTCGACACGACGAACCGCCCGAGCCTCACGCGCGGCCGCTCGGTATTCACCTACTACCCCGGCGCGGTGCGCATTCCCGAAGGCGCGGCGCCGGACGTGAAGAACAAGTCGTTCCAGATCGCCGCGCGCATCGAGGTTCCCGAAGGCGGCGCCGAGGGCATGCTGCTCACGCAAGGCGGCCGCTTCGCGGGCTGGGGGCTCTACGTGCTTGGGAGCAAGCCCGTCTTCTGTTACAACCTCGCCGCGGTCGAGCGCTACTGCGTCACCGGCAAGGACGCGCTCACGCCCGGCAAGCACAACATCGAGCTGGACTTCAAGTACGACGGCCCCGGTCTCGGCAAGGGCGGTACGGCCACGTTGCTCGTCGACGGCAAGCCGGCGGGCGAAGGCAAGCTCGCGCGCACGCTGGCCTTCCGTATGTCGCTCGACGAAACGTTCGACTGCGGCGAAGACACCGGCACGCCCGTCAGCGAGGACTACCACGTGCCCTTCAAGTTCACCGGCAAGATCGGCAAGGTCGGGGTCCGCATCGGCGCCGCGGCGCTCACTCCCGAGGAGAAGCGCGAGCTCGACGAAATCCGCGGCCGTGGCGTGATGGCCGAGTAACGAGCCGAAGCACCCGCTGCCAGCCCGCGAGGTCGGGCCGGGAAGCGCATGGAGACGGTGGACGAGGAGATCACCAAGGGCGCGCTCGCCTTCGTCGAGAAGGCACACAGGGACGGCGCCCTGTCGGCAGACACGGTCCCGGGCGATCGGGTTCGGTCTCACCACCACCGCGCTCCCGCTACTGCTTGGGCACGGCGGTGGGTCTCTGAGCGGATCTTCGCGTTCGAGTAGCGGCCGATGCAGAGGGGTGGGGCTATGCCAGCGCTTCCACGGTGCAGCCTGGCATCCGGCGGAAATCGGCCACGTTCGCGGTCAGCACAGGAAAGCCGTGGCGGATCGCGGTGGCACCGATGATGAGATCGATAGCTCCGAGCGTTACTCCTCGTCCGAGCGAGCTGACGAGGTGCGCGTGGACGCGCGCGACTTCAAGGTCGAAAGGCAGCGGCCGAAACAACTTGAAGAGTGCCTCCACGAACGCCGAGCGGCGCGCCCGGCGCTGCTCCGTGTTGGCGAGATGCACGCCGACGAGAAGTTCCGAGCAGGTGGCCGCCGATATGAAACCCTCGCCGTATGCGGGCCTGTACGTGGAGAAATCAACGGCCGTGGGGTCGTTCTCCAGCCGTATCAACACGCCGGTGTCGATGATCAATCCCATTCGACTGCGTCCGGGCGCATTCTGGCCAGCCCGCGCTCGATGTCTCGCGCGAAAACCTCGGCCTCGCGCGGACCCAGGTGGGGCAGCGAGCGCACGAGCGCGTCGAGCCGATCCAGCGCGACACCTCCCGGCGGCGCTGCCGGCACGAGCCGTGCAACCACTTCCTTGCCGCGTACGATGTCGAACTCCGCGCCCTGATAGCGCACCTGGTTCAGGACATCCGAGAACCTGCGCGCCGCGTCTGTTGCCGTGATCTTGTTTGCCATCGGGCGCATATTATCGGATAATCATGTAATGCACAACGAGTGCCCTGAGACGCGAAGCGCCGGTATGCGTAATGCGGCGCAAACACCGGCTGCAAACCACGGTCGTCGCCTCTGCCCGAGCGCTCTACGACGAAGCCGGGAAGCGGGGCTGGACGGTGCTGTTCACGTCACCCTGCGTTTCCCGGCGATGCCAGTCGTTCTTCATGCTGGTCCATGGCAGCGTCAACGGGAGCGATCTGGCGGCGCTGCACGCCGGTGCGCCGGGTGTCGCGGGCGTCGTGAGCGCACTCTTCGTGACCGTGGCGCTGCGCGCGGGACAGGCCGCGGCCGTGCGGGCGCTGTGGGCGCGCCGGGCGATCCAGGCCTCGGCTGGCCCGTATGCCAGAGCTGAGCGTCATCGTGGCCGTTCGCTCTCTGGCGTGTCGGCGTCCCCGCGAGTACGATCCAGACACAGCCGGGATGCCCGGTCGGGGGAAGAGCAGACGGAGGATATGGGCTCATGCCACGGGTGAAGGGCATCCCTGGTGCGTATCGAGTCTTCTTCACCAGCTTCGATTGCAATGAGCCGCCCCACGTTCATGTGGAGCGCGAGGATAAGACGTGCAAGTTGTGGCTGCAGCCGCTGGAGCTGGCGCGGAACCACGGCTTCGACGCGAGGGAGCTGAACCGCATTCGTCGTCTGATCGCGAGCCATCGACAACGGATCATGGAGGCATGGGATGAGCACTGTGGGTAGCAGCGAGCCGCGGATTCAGGGTGTGCGGGTCACAGGTGACGAGATCATCGCCCAGTTGGTCGACGGCCGTGTGATCAGCGTTCCGCTAGCGTGGTCCTGGCGTCTTTCGGATGCGACGCCGGCGCAACGATCGCGGTTCCGGCTGATCGGGAGTGGGCAGGGAGTCCATTGGCCCGCCGTCGACGAGGACATCAGCGTCGAAGGCATGCTGCAGGGCGTCCCCGCCAGGAGACCACGCCCAAGCGCTCCGCCGGTTCGGCAGGGACCTCGTCACCATCCGTCCAACACGCGAATGCAGCCGACGCGCAGACGAGCTGCGCGCGGCTGATCCCCCAAGCGTTGGGCAGCCCGTGACCAGATGGACGTGTCCGCCGCCGCGATCACCGCCCTGATCCACACCTACGCCGAGCGCCTCGACGCCGGCGACCTCGACGGCGTCGCGGCGCTGTTCGCCGACGCCACCTGGCGCTCGCCGGGGCGCCCCGAGCCGCTGCGCGGTGCGGTGGCCGTCCGGCGCGCGTACGACGCGGTCATCCTCTACGACGGCGTCCCGTGCACCAAGCACGTCGTCTCGAACGTCACTGTCACGCCGGGCGAGGAGACGACGACGGCGACGGCGCGCTCGTACTTCACCGTCCTGCAGGCGCGGCCCGACTTCCCGCTCCAACCCATCATCGCCGGCCGCTACCACGACGCCTTCGCGTGCGCCGGCGGCGTATGGCGCTTCAGTGACCGGCTGATCCTTCCCGACCTGCTCGGCGATCTGAGCCGGCACCTGCGCCGCTGAGCGCCTCTGCGGCCGCCTCATGCTGCCCGAGGGTCAGCTCGATGGCACACGCGGGCGGGCGCCCGGGCGGGTCGTCGACCTTGACGAACGCGCCGGTCACGACCGGCTCGGCCTCGCCCCGCAGCCACGCCACGCGCCGGAAGCCCTCGCCGCGAAAGCAGGGCTTGCGGTAGACGATGCGGGCGCGAAGGAACCCGAGCCGGCGGAGATCGTGGCCGCGCGCGGCCAGCACGTCGGCGACGAAGGTCTCCATGGCGCGGAGGTACTCCATGCCGTTCACGTGCCGGTTCGGATCCGTCTGCCCGTAGTGCCAGGTGTGGGTGTCGGACTCGGCGAAGTCGGGCGCGCGCTCGGCCGGGACGAGCGTCTCCAGGCCGGGTAGCTCCGCCACCCGCGACGGGCCCGGGCCCAGGCCCAGCTCCAGGGGCAGCGTGGTGACGCGGCGTTTGGCCGGGTCGGGATCGTAGCGCGTGAAGACGTTGATCAGCCGCGCGCGCGCGACGGCGTCGCCGGCGGCGTTACGCACCGTGTGCCGGCCTTCGCGCAGCAGGTGGCGGGTGGCGCCGGCGGCGTCGACGGCGCGGGCGAGGAAGCTCTCGCCGTCGACGTGCAGCGGGGTGCGCGGATCGAGGCGCACGTCGGTGGTCTCCAGCTCGACGTACACCAGCGGCGTGAACACGCCGCGCAGGTGTTCGAAGTCGGGCGTCTTGCCGACCACCCGGTGCCAGACGCCGAAGTGGACGCGGGCGGTGTACTCCGGGATGGCCGAGAGCTTGAGCGCCATGCGCTCGGTCAGGTCGACGAAGCGGATGGCCTCGCGCGAGCGGGCGCGGTGGACGCGGTCGGCGAGGTTCCTGGGACGGGCCGGCATGGCGCGGCACCGTAGCCGGCGAGCCGAGGCGACACAAATCCCACGCCCGGCGACGACGGGGTTGTCGGCCCACCGCGTTCGCCGTATGCCGGCCGGCATGTACGTGCCGCAACATTTCACAGAGGATGACCCGGCGATGCTGGCGGCGTTCATCGGCCGCCACGGCTTCGCCACCCTGATCACGAGCGTGGACGGCACGCCGTTCGCGACCCACATCCCGCTCCTGCTCGATGCCGCGCGCGGCCCGCACGGGACGCTCGTCGGTCACGTCGCGCGCGCCAACCCGCACTGGCGCCACTTCGGCCGCGGCGAGGCGCTGGCGGTGTTCACGGGCCCGCACGCCTACGTGTCGCCGGCCTGGTACGCGACCGGCCCGGCCGTCCCGACGTGGAACTACGCCGCCGTGCACGCCTACGGCACGCCGGCCGTGCTCACTGACCAGGCCGCGGTGCGGGCGCTCCTTGCCCGCATGGTCGCGACCTACGAGGCGGGCGCGGCGACGCCGTGGTCGATGAGCACGCTCCCGGAGGAGTTCGTGACCCGCATGGTGCGCGCCATCGTCGCCTTCGAGATGCCGCTCGCACGCGTCGAGGGGAAGTGGAAGCTCGGGCAGAACCGGTCCGGGGAAGACCGGGTCCGGACGATCGCGGCGCTCCGCGCGACGGGCGCTCCCGACGGCGTCGCGCTGGCCGCCCTCATGACGGCGCGCGACGGCTGAGTTGCACCGGCGTCAGGCAGGCGCGGGGAGGTGGTACAACGCGCGCGCGTTCTCGCCGAGGATGCGGGCGCGTTCCGCGGCCGCGAGCGGTGCGGTCGCCGCCTGCAGCTCCTTGACGACGCCCGGGAACTTGGCGTCAGGATGCGGGTAGTCGCTCGCCCACACGATACGCTCGGCGCCCACCAGCGGGTGGCGGGCGGTGAAGGCGATCGTCGACTCGTCGGGGTCAAAGGAGATGTAGCACTGGCGGCGGAAGTACTCCGAGGGCTTGAGCTTCAGGAAGGGTACGTCCCAGGAGAAGACCTCGAAGTGATGATCCAGACGCTCGAGCCAGGACACGATCCAGCCGCCGTTGGCCTCCAGGAAGAGCACGGTGAGGCTCGGGAAGCGCTCCAGCACGCCGCCGGCGCACATCAGGCTCACGCACTCCATGATGTCGAACGGGTTGGCGAGCGCCTGGCTGAAGAAGATGTTGCCGAGACGGACCGGGTTGGCCTGGTTGCCGGCGGGGCCGTAGTCGACCGTCGCCGGGCGCATGCTGCCGTAGCCGAGGGCGCGGCGGATGGTGGCCACCGCGCGGGCCATGTCCTGCGTCGGCACGATGGCGGCCGCGAACAGGCGTGTCGGCGCGTAGGCGCAGTACTCGGCCAGCCACTCGTTGTAGGCGTTCGCCTGCGCCTCGGCGAATTCGGCGTCGTCGAGGCCGGGCAGGCCGAGCAGCATGGTGGGGTAGAGCACCGCCTGCGTGATGCCGTCGGCGTCCATGTCGGGGAGACGGGGCTCGGGACGGTAGGCCCCGGGACGGACCTCGGTGTAACGGAGCTTGCCGGCGAGCGCGCGCTGGCGGTCGGCGGCGCTCATGCCGGCGGTGCCGGCCAGCGCCAGCCCCCCCGCCGGCCGGCTGCCGCCGTTGAAGTGCAACCACTCGCTGCCGTCGGCACGCACCTCGATGTGCCAGATGCGATCGCGAAAGCGCGCCGGGCAATGGCGCTGGAAGCCGTCCGGCGGTTCCAGCACGTGGCCGTCGGCGTCGACGACGGGGGTTGTCATTCCGCGTGCATACGAAAAATGGGATCACCACGGCAAGTGGGGTACGACACGGTGCGACGTGGGAGGCGGTCCCCCGGGCGGGGGAACGTGGTCCCGTCCCTTGCTCCGCGACGCGCAGCCGGGCTAGGGAGGGCCGGAACGATCCGGTCCGACAGGAGGGGAGCCGACCATGTGGGGACTGATGCGCCTGTTCGCTACAGTCGCCGTGCTCGTCGTCGCGGGCACGTCCGCGCGCGCCGACGAGATCAAGCCCGGCGAGACGCTCGATTCGACCACCTGGCAGAAGGCGGAAGGGCTCCTCCCGCCGGAGATCCTCCGGCACTACAAGGAGAACGAGTACGTCAACAAGGTCGTCGACTGGCCCGCCAGCCAGTACAACTGGCCGCCGGATCTGAAGGCCAGCACCGAGGCGAACGCCGACAAGTTCACCACCAGCCCGACGGGAACCATCATCGACAAGGCGACCGGCAAGCAGCCCCCCTACGTCATGGGGCATCCCTTCCCCACCATCGACCCGCAGGACCCGGAGGCCGCAGTCAAGATCCTGTGGAACCACTTCTACCGCACCTGGTACTTCGGCAACATCCACGCCCAGTCGCAGCTCAACTGGATGAACCCCGCTGGCCTCGAGCGGCGGGCGGACGTGGACGTCCGCTTCGCCTACTACGACGGCATCCCGCGCGACGAGCTGCCGCCGTCCAACCCGGACAACTTCCTCTATCGCAACCTGTCGCTGGTGGTCGGGCCGGCCGACCTGAACGGCACGGCGGCGCTCACCTGGCGCTACCGGGACGCGGACAAGCGCGACTCCACCTGGGCGTACGTGCCGGCGCTCCGGCGCGTGCGCGCTACCTCGCCCGCCAACCGCTCCGACGGCTTCCTCGGCTCGGACGTGAGCCAGGACGACGGCCCGTTCTTCGACGGCAAGGTGGAGGACTTCCAGTGGAAGCTCGTCGGCGAGTCCGACCAGCTACGCATCACGGAGGAGACCAACCTGAAGGGCGAGGCCAAGACGCGCTGGGTTGCGGACAAGGCGTGCTGGGACACCGATTGGCCCGACATCCCGTACATCGGCTACATGGACCCCAAGTGGAAGGGCGTCGCCTGGGCGCCCACCGGCGCCGCCTCACTGTCGAAGCGTCGCTTCTGGGTGATCGAGGGTACGCCGCGCGACAAGTACTACCTGTACGGCAAGATCCAGCTCTACATCGACAAGATCACCTTCCAGGGCGCGTGGGCGCGAAAGTTCGGCTGGAAGGACGAGCTGCTCGCCATCCACCAGGTGATGGGGTGGAATCCGCTGCCGTTCACGCGTCCCGACGGCAAGGTCGACTACAACCAGGGCGGCAACCAGGCCTATCAGCTGGTCGAGAACACCAAGCTGAACCGGGCCACCATCGCCGGCATCAAGTCGAGCCCGAAGTCCGGCTTCTACTCGCGCATCAAGTTCGACTCGGGCGTGTTCGACGTGGACGCGCTGGCACGCATGGGCAAGTAGGCCCCGCCGCGCGTCAGCCCACGGCGCGGGCCGCCCGCAGGCGCGCGATGTCCGCGCGCGCGAACCCCCAGTCGGCCAGGGCCTCGTCGGTGTGCTGTCCCGGGCTGGCGGGCGGGCGCTGGATCGCCGACGGGGTGCGGCTGAAGCGCGGCGCGGGCGCCGGCTGCACCACGTCGGCGACGGTGACGAACGTCTGGCGGGCGACATTGTGGGGATGATCCGGCGCCTCGGCCAGCGACAGCACCGGCGCGAAGCAGGCGTCGGTGCCTTCCAGCAGCTGACACCACTGGTCGCGGGTTCGGGTGCGGAAGATGGTGGCAAAACGGGTCTTCATCGCCGCCCACGCGGTGCGATCGTACTGTGACGGTAGCGACTCGGCGGCGAGGCCCAGGCGCTCGAGCAGCTCGGCGTAGAACTTGGGCTCGATGGCGAGCACGGTGACGAACTTGCTGTCCTTGGTCTCGTAGACCTCGCCGAAGTGCGCGCCGGTGTCGAGCAGGTTGGCGCCGCGCGCGTCCGTCCACAGGCCGGCGCCGTGCAGGCCGTAGAAGAGCATGAGGAGCGACGCTGCGCCGTCGACGATGGCGGCATCGACCACCTGCCCCGTGCCCGAGCGCTGCGCGTGCAGGATGCCGGCGACCAGGCCGAGTGCCAGGTAGAGCGCGCCGCCGCCGAAGTCGCCCACCAGGTTGAGTGGCGGCACGGGCGCCTCGCCGGCGCGGCCGATGGCGTGCAGGGCGCCGGTGAGGGCGATGTAGTTCCAGTCGTGGCCGGCGGCCTGCGCCAGCGGCCCGGTCTGGCCCCAGCCCGTCATGCGGCCGTAGACCAGGCGCGGGTTGCGGGCGAGGCACGCGTCGGGGCCGACGCCGAGGCGCTCCGCCACTCCGGGGCGGTAGCCCTCGAGCAGCGCGTCCGCGCGCTCCACCAGACGCAGCACCGTCTCGACGCCGTCGGGATGCTTCAGGTCCACCGCGATCGAGCGCCGGCCGCGGTTCATGAGGTCGAACGGGGCCGGCTTGGCGATACCGAGGCTGGCGTCGGTCAGCCGGTCGACGCGCACCACGTCGGCCCCCATGTCAGCCAGCAGCATGGCGCAGAAGGGACCCGGCCCAATGCCGGCCAGCTCGACGACGCGGATGCCGCTCAGGACGCCCATGCTCGCCTCCACTACCGGGGCAGGCCGAGGATGCGCTGCGCGATCACGTTGCGCTGGATCTCGGATGTGCCGCCCATGATGGTCTCCGAGCGCGCGTACAGGTACTGGCGCGCCAGGGCGCCGTTCTCGAGCGCGCGCGGCCCGTCGACCACCGTCGCGTACGGGCCCAGGATGGCCGCCGCGGTGTCCATCAGGCGCTGGTCGGTCTCGCTGCCGAGGACCTTCTCGATCGAGCTCTCGACGCCGGGATGGCCGGTGCGCAGGATGCGGGTCAGGCTGCGGTAGCCCGTCAAGCGCAGCAGCTCCACCTCGACGTACGCCTGCGCCAGGCGCTGGCGGACCACCGGGTCGGCGAGCGCGCCCTGTGTCCCCGCATGGGTGCGGGCGAGGCGGACGAGTTGCTCGAACGAGCGCCGGATCTTGCGCTGGAAGGTGAACGTCCACACCGGCCCGCGCTCGTGCGTCAGGATGCCCATGGCGATCTGCCAGCCGGCGCCGGGCGCGCCCACCAGGTGGTCGGCGGGCACCACCACGTCCTCGAAGAAGACCTCGCAGAACTCGGCGTCGCCCGTCATCTGCTGGAGGGGGCGGACGCTGATGCCCGGCGTCCGCATGTCGACCAGCAGCAGGCTGATGCCCTTGTGCTTGGGGGCGTCGGCCTCGGTGCGGCAGAGCAGAAAGCACCAGTCGGCGACGTCGCCGTGGCTGGTCCACACCTTCTGCCCGTTGACGACGAAGGTGTCGCCGCGACGTTCGCCGCGGGTACGCAGCGCGCCCAGGTCCGACCCCGCGCCCGGCTCGGAAAAGCCCTGGCACCAGAGGTCCTCGCCGGAGAGCATGCGGCCGAGGAAACGGTCGCGCTGCGCCTGGGTGCCGTGGTGCAGGATGGCCGGGCCGATCAGGTCGACGTACGAGGCGGTGGCCGGGCGGGGGGCCCCGATGCGGTCGAGCTCGGCGTCGAACAGCCAGCGCTCGATGACCGACGCGCCGCGCCCGCCGTGCTCGCGCGGCCAGGCGATGGCGGCCCAGCCGCCGGCGAACAGCTTGGCCTGCCAGTCGCGCGCGATCTCGAGCCAGGCCGGGTCCTCGGCGCGCGTCCACATGTGGTCCTTCCGCCACGCGGCCGGCACGGTGGCTTCCAGCCAGGCCCGGGCCTCGTCGGCAAAGGCCCGGTCGCGGTCGGAGAAGGAGAAATCCATGGCAGGGCTCCGTACTACGTTCCCGGGTGCCCTCCAATAGATGGCCGGGCTCAAGTTTTACCCCCAGGATGCCGACAGCAGGGCGGTTCGGGAAGCCTGCATGTTCGATACCGCCACCGCCCAGACCGCGTCGCGCGGCGCCTCCAGCGCCCTCGAGGCGCTGGCCCGCATCCCGGCCAGCATCGAGGACGTGATGACGCGCACGGTCACCACGTTGTCGGCGACCGATTCGGTGTTCGACGCCGTGCAGCTGTTCGGCGAGTGCGGCTTCCGTCACGTGCTGGTGGTGGACGGGGACGAGCGGCTGATGGGGGTGGTCTCCGATCGGGATGCGCTGCGCTCGATGGCACGCGGGCGCGCTGCCGACCAGACCCGGGTGGCGGACATCATGGCGCGCGACGGCGTCGTCGCCCGGCCAAACATGTCGCTCATGGACGCCATCGACGTGATGGCGTTCTACCGCATCCACTGCCTGCCGGTGGTGGACGCAGACGGGCGGGCGTGCGGGATCGTCACCACCACCGACCTGCTGGGCACCTTTCACGAGTTCCTCGATCGCCTGCGCCTGATGCTGCCCACCTGATGCGGGACTGAGGCGGGACTTTACGGACGCCGGGCTACCGTGACAGAGCGGAGGCCCATGGCGAACACCTGCCTCTACCTGCACGAGACGATCGACATCGTCGGCGCCGGGTCGGAAGCCTACAAGCGCCACACCGGTGAGCGCCGCACCAGCGGGCGCGGCGGGGAGCTGGTCGGCACCTGGCAGCAGTCGGGGTCGACGGGGCGGTGGCCGTGCGTCATCAACCTGTGGGAGATGGGCGGCTGGGACGACTGGGCCGAGATCCTCGCCTACCAGTACACGCCGCCTGCCGGGCAGCCGGCCGACCTGCGGCGCTGGTGGACCAAGGCCACGTCGTGGCGCTCGGGCGGCTTCGACCGCATCCTGGTGCCGGCGCCCTTCTGTCCGACGCGCGCCGAGCTGATCGCCGGCGGCGTGCGCGGAGCGGCGTGCCTGCAGGAAGTCGCGACCGTGCGCCCGGGCGAGGCCGACGCCTTCCTGGAGGCGGTCGCGAGCCACTGGGTCCCGGTCGCGGCGCGGCGCGGACTCACGCTCATCGGCGCGTGGCGCACGACCATGCGCGATACGGAAGCCATCCTGCTGTGGTCGCTGCCGGCACTGCGCACGGTCACGGACCACCTGAGGACGGTGGGCGAGGATCCCGCCACGCGCGCGTGGGCGGAGACGGCGCGGCGCTGGCGCACCGACTATCGCGAGACGCTGCTCATCCCCAGCCGGTGGTGCGTGGTGCATCCGGACTGGCGCGAGGCGCCGGCCCGGCGCCCGCCGGGCCGTCCGCGCCGGCGGCGCTGAGGACTGGGCGCATGCGCTGGAGACCGGGATCCCGGAGCGGGAACATCGAAGATCGCCGCGGGGAAGACGGCGGCGGGGGCGGGGCACGCCTGCCGGGCATCCGCCTCGGGCTCGGCGGGGTTGCCGTCCTGCTCGTGCTCAGCGTGCTCACCGGGCAGAATTTTTTCGCGCTCCTCGATGGAGGCACGGGCCCGGTCGCCGTCGACACCACGCCCGGCGGGACGCTGCACCAGCCCTCAGAGGCCGAAGAGCCCCTGGTCGATTTCGTGTCCTTCGTCCTCGACGACGTGCAGCACACGTGGGCCCGTCTCCTGCCCGGGCTCGGGCGGGCGTACCGTGACGCCAAGCTCGTCCTGTTCACCGACACCGTGCGTTCCGGCTGCGGCTACGCCGAGGCCGCCATGGGCCCGTTCTACTGCCCCGCGGACGAGAAGGTGTACGTTGACCTCGGCTTCTACCGCGAGCTGCGCGACCGCTTCGGTGCCCCGGGCGACTTTGCGCAGGCCTACGTGATCGCGCACGAGATCGGCCACCACGTGCAGCACGTGCTCGGCATCTCGGACCGGGTACATGCCCTGCAGCAGCAGCGTCCCGACGAGGCCAACGCGCTCTCCGTCCACCTCGAGCTGCAGGCCGACTGCCTGGCCGGGGTCTGGGGGCACTCGACGGAGCAGCGCAACATCCTGGAGCAGGGTGACGTGGAGGAGGGGTTGGGGGCCGCTGCCGCGGTGGGAGACGATCGCATCCAGCGCCGGGCGACCGGCGGTGTCAATCCGGAGACGTGGACGCACGGCTCGGCCCGGCAGCGGACGGCGTGGTTCTCGCAGGGCCTCCGCACCGGCCGCATCGACGCCTGCGACAGCTTCGGGCACGACGCACCGGTCGACAGCGGCCGCTGAACGGGCCCCGAGTTATTGGCAACAGTTGTGGATCGGGGCCGACGGTTCGGGTGAGGCCCCGGTTCGTTCAAGCATGCACTGATCCAGGAGACGGCGTACCAGTCGCTGCTCAAGCGCACGTACTCGAGGAGCGGAGAGTTGGTCCGTCGCAGGTAGGAGACGTCCTCGGGGACGAAGAGAATCGGAATGGCGCTAATGTACGAGCAAAATCGGTCTGTCGGCGTCGTGGATGAACGCCTCGGTGCAGCTACCGAAAATCAGCTGGCGTGCGCGCGAACGGCCATAGGCACCCATCACCACGAGATCGGCTCCGCAGTCCTCGGCAGCGGCCGAGAGGACGCTCGGTATTCCGCGGCCAGCCGCCGGGATGACCCGTGCTTCGGCTGGAATTCCATTCCAGGCGAACTGCCGTGCGAGATCGTGCACGGCCTCGGTGGCACCGTCGTCGCGTTCCGCGACACTCGTGAACACGATACGACTTGCATTGGCCAGAATGGGCGTGGCAGCAGTGACGGCGCGGGCCGCATTACTGGACTCCTTCCAACACACCATCACGGTGCTGAGCGTCTGTGGTCCCGCGGTGGCGGCGACAAGCAATGGGCGTCCGCAATTCATCACCAGGTGCTCCAGCGTATCCGGAGACAATCCCTGGGTCTGTCTCGCCCGGCCCATGACGATGAGGTCGCTGTGGCGGGCATGGAAGGTCAAGCGCTCCGGCGCGTTGCTCTTCTCTTCGCGAAACCTCGCGGTCACGCTTCGCACGTTGGTCGGCGTGTCAGACATCTGGATCTTCGCGCTGGCGCAAAACGCGCGGACGTGTTCCGCGGCGAGATCCGAGCAGGTGTTGCCCTTGGTCTCCAGGTGCTCGAGTGCATTCCGCAGAGCAGCGCCCCTTGCGAATTCCACGTGGCCGTAGCGTGCCGCTTCGGCTGCGGGGGCGTGAACATGAAGGCAGTCCAGATGAGCCGACAGCGGGAGGGCAGCGGCCAGAGCTGTCTGCAGGATGACCTGATCGCGATCACCACCGCCGACCAATACGAGGATTGTTTTCAATTGGTGAGAACCCCTGCGTTCTCAGATGACCGGGCGGAAGCCCGGTAAGCAGTCTCGTGTAGCCCAGGCCGACCGCGGCCGGCAAGCGGGGTCTGGCCCGTCGTGACCAGATTCGGGCCGAAGGGCCGACGCCGCGCGCCACGGCCCCTCCGTCACCCGGCTGGCCGTCGTCGGACAGGCGGCGGACGCCCGTCGGCATCCGTGTGTGCAAGAGAACCGTCCAGCGATACATGCGGCGCGGCGACGGGCAAAGCTGGGCGACCTTCCTGCGGAATCAGGTCGCGTGGGCGTCCGACTTCTGCAGACCTCCGATGTCCGGTTCCGCGCGGTCTTCGGGCTCTTCGTCCGAGATCTAAGCACCTCGCAGCGGGCGCGCTATGAGCGCAGAAGCCGTCGCACGGTATCCATCGGCATGAACAGCGTGAGCGGCCCCGTCGGTGTCGGCTCGAAGCCGAAGCGCGCGTAGAAGTCCGCGGCCGCCCGGTCCTTCGCGTCCACGAACAGCCCGATCCCACCGGCAGCGTCCGCCACCGCCGCGACTTTGTAGATCGCCTCGACCAGCAGGACCTTGCCGAGACCTTCGCCCTGATGCGCTCGGGCGACGGCCAGACGCCCGAGCTTCATCGCCGGGATCTGGCCGGGAAGTTTCTTCGCCCACTTCGGGGGCACGTCGTCCGCCAGCACCTGGCACAGTGCGAGGGTGAAGAATCCGAGCACCGGTTTCGGTGCGCCGACCGCTTCGTCGACGAGGACGAAGGTCTTCGCCACCCCCTTGGCGACGTGCTGTCGCGCTGTCTCGCGCAGATAGCGGTTGAGCGGGGCGACGCCGCAGTCGAACCCTGCGCGATCGTGACTCGAGCCCAGCGGCTCGATCCTACGCACGGATGAGTTTCCGGTGGAGCTCCTTCGCGGCGCGCAGCGCGGCGTTCGGTTTCGGTGGGCGATCGAGCAGGGCGAACACGCGTCTCGTTTGCTCGCGGTTCAACCGGAGGATCGTCTCCCGTTCGAGAATGTCCTGCGCCTGCTGGTGGGCCGCCTGCACCACGAACTGATTGAGCTTTGCGCCTTGGAGGTCCGCGGCGGCCTGAATCGTCTTGCGTACGCCCGGCGGGATCCGGGTCACGAGACGGACGTTCACGGATCGACTCGCAGGCATGGTGCCAGAGTGGCACCATGCCCACTCATCGTCAAGCCGGCGCGCTCTCCGGGAGGCCGGCTCGCGGGGCTCGAAAAGACGCTCGACTCGGGGAAGACACGCCACCTCGACACGGTCGGCGTCGGCGCCGGCTGGGAGTGCTGTCGAGGAGTCAGCGAGAGCATGTCCGAACGCGTTCCAGGAACGTTTCAGGTCGGAGGGCGACTCAAGGTCACTCAGGGTTTCGGCCTGTTCGGTTTCGGACGGGGGGTTCGATTCCCCCCGTCTCCACTCCTTGACTCGCTGATCCTCCACGAACTTCTTCTTCGCGGGGGTCGGCGACCGGGAACAACGTGCCAGGAACGTCCCAGGGTTGCGGTCGGCTTCTCCCCCCATTCCTGCGCGACGGTGGTTCGCCGCTCGCACACCGTTCCGGGGTTCGCACACGTCGTGGTAGTCACCGCACCCGAGAAGCCACGCGATGCGCTGCCCGTCCTGTGATCACGACAACCGGCCTGAGCGCCGCTTCTGCACGGAATGCGGCGCGGTGCTCTCCGTGGCCTGTCCCTCGTGCGGCGTCGCGCTCCTCGGTGCCCCGGCACTGCCGCGCCCCCCCGCGGCCATCGCCGCGCCGACCGACGCCGGCGAGCGCCGCCAGCTGACGGTGCTGTTCAGCGACCTCGTCGGCGCGACCGCGCTGAGCACGCGGCTCGATCCCGAGGAGTGGCGCGAGCGGGTGGCGCAGTATCACCGCGCCACCGCCGACGTGGTGACGCGCTTCGGCGGCACCGTGGCCAAGTACCTCGGGGACGGCGTGCTGGCGCTGTTCGGGTATCCGCAGGCGCACGAGGACGACGCGGAACGGGCCGTACGCGCGGGACTGGCGATCGTCGAGGCGGTCGGCAACGGCCCGGGCAGCGATCGTCTCGCCGTCCGCGTCGGCATCTCTTCTTCATCATGCCGTCGTTCGTGCTGTCGGGGGTGATGCTGCCCTACCAGCTCATGCCGCACGGGATCCGCGAGCTGGGCGCGTTGCTCCCGCTGCGCTGGTACCAGATCGCGCTCCGGCGGATCGTGTCGCGTGGCGGCGGCTTGGCGGAGGTGGCGGTACCGTGTGCGGTCCTGACCCTGCTGTTCGGGGCGCTGCTGATCCTGGTGCGCTGGCGGATGCGGCCACGGCTGGGGTAGAGGGGGCGCGATGAAGAACGGACGACTGTTGGCGCTGCTCGGCCTGTTGCTGAGCGCAGGGCTCGTGGCGGCGCAGGACCAGGACGGTGACGCGCTCGACGCGGACGCCGTCAGAGGCGTGGCCAAGAGCGCCGTGAAGGCATCCGGGAAGCAGTACTCGCCATATGTGAACCACGACACCCCGGACCGCGTGCTCTGGGGCGACACGCACCTGCACACGTCATTCTCGCCCGACGCGGGCTTGACGGGCACGACGCTCGGCCCCGAGGACGCGTATCGGTTCGCGCGCGGGGAGGTCGTCACTTCGAGCGGCGGGCTCAAAGCACAGCTCAGGCGGCCGCACGATTTCCTCGTCGTCTCCGACCACGCCGAGTACCTCGGGCTGGCCAGCATGCTCCGCGCGGGCGATCCCGCACTGCTGGCCGATCCGGCTGGCAAGCGCTGGTACGACATGTACGGCGCTGGCGGGCAGCAGGCGCTGGACGCGGCGCTCGAAGCCGTGAACGACATCGGCATGCGCAACCAGCGCTTCAAGAGCGCCGTCGCGCAACGCAGCGCCTGGGACCGGGAGATCGCCGCGGCCGAGAAGTACAACGATCCGGGCAGGTTCACCGCCTTCCTCGGCTTCGAATGGACCTCGATGCCGAAGAGCGCGAACCTGCATCGCGTGGTCATCTTCCGCGACGGTGGCGACCGCGCCCGCCAGGTCGTTCCGCTGTCGGCGTTCGACACCGAGGACCCCGAAGACCTCTGGCGCTATCTGGCAGCCTACGAGCACAAGACCGGCGGCAGGGTGCTCGCCATCGCGCACAACGGCAACGTGAGCGCCGGGCTCATGTTCTCGGACAAGACCATCGGCGGAAAGCCCTTCGACCGCGCCTATGCCGAGCAGCGGATGAAGTGGGAGCCCCTCTACGAGGTGACGCAGATCAAGGGCGACGGCGAGACGACCCCGGTCCTCTCGCCCACCGACGAGTTCGCCGACTTCGAGCGCTGGGACACCACCACCCTCGGCGGCACCATCGTGACCACGAAGGAGATGCTGCCCTACAACTACGCGCGCTCTGCGCTGCGCATGGGGCTGCAACACCAGGCGCGGGTCGGCGCCAACCCGTTCAAGTTCGGCATGATCGGCAGCACGGACGCCCACACGGCGCTGTCGACGCCCGGCGAAGAGAACTTCTTCGGCAAGGTCGTACCGAACGAGCCGTCGCCCGAGCGGGCGGGTGAGCTGCTCTGGAAGGCGTCGAACGGCGATCCGAAGCTCGCGACCTATGGCTACAGCATGGGCGCGAGCGGCTATGCCGCTGTCTGGGCGCGCGAGAACACGCGCGCGGCGATCTTCGCCGCCATGCAGAAAAAAGAGGTCTATGCGACCACCGGCACGCGCATTCTCGTCCGCGTCTTCGCCGGCTGGGACTTCAAGCCCGAGGAGCTCGAGCGCCCCGATTTCGCAGAGCAGGGATACGCCCGCGGCGTGGCGATGGGCGGCGATCTCTCGAAGGCGCCCAAGGGCGGCGCGCCCGTGTTCCTGGTGCGCGCGCTCCGCGATCCTGACGGGGCCAACCTCGACCGCATCCAGATCGTCAAGGGCTGGCTCGACACCAAGGACGGCACCCACGAGAAAGTGTTCGACGTGGCCCTCTCCGACGGTCGTACGCCCGGTCCGGACGGCAAGATTCCGCCGGTCGGCAACACCGTGGACGTGAAGAACGCCACCTGGACGAACACCATCGGCGACGTGTTGCTGGCCGCCTCCTGGAAGGACCCCGAGTTCGATGCCAGTCAGCGCGCGTTCTACTACGTGCGGGTGATCGAGATCCCGACGCCGCGCTGGACGGCGTATGATGCGAAGCGCTTCGGGACCACGATGGGGCCCGACGTGCCGATGACGGTCACCGACCGCGCCTACACGTCGCCGATCTGGTACACGCCGGCGAAGTAACCGAATCGCGCAGACGCGACCGCCGGCATGCGCTCAGGCGTGGCCGGGCGGGCGCCGATCCCGCCACGGACGTGCCGTTTCGAGCTGTGCCGCGACGCGCAGCAACAGGTCCTCGCGCCCGTAGGCGGCGACCAGCTGCACGCCGATCGGCAGGCCGGCGGCGTTCGAGGAGATCGGCAACGAGATCGCGGGCTGTCCCGTCAGGTTGAACGGCCACGTGAAGCACGCGAACTGCGAGGCGCGGAGCCCGACGGCCATGCCGTCGCCGGCACTGCGTCCGAAGGTGCCGAGGGGCAGCGGGGGCTCGGGCAGCGTCGGCGTCAGCAGCAGGTCGAAGCCCGACCCCCACCAGCTGGCGACGCGGCGGCCGTAGCCGTGCACCCAGTCGACCGTGGTCATGAACGCCGATGCGGAACAGCTGCGGCCGAGTTCCGCCATCTCCCAGCTGAGCGGCTCGAGATCCTCGGGCCCCGGGCGGCGGCCCGTGACCTCGAGCACCATGTCGAGCAGGTGCGCGATGTGGGCGCAGAAGATCACCGAGAAGTGCTGCCCCGCCTCGGGGTCGTCGAGCACCGCCGGGTGGGCGGGCTCGACGTGGTGGCCGAGCGACTCGAGGAGCCGACCGGTCTCGAGCGTCGGCGCGACGCAGTCGGGGTGGGTCTGGAACAGCTCGAGCGGCGGGCGGGTGAGGATGCCGATGCGGAGCCGGCCCGGGTCGGCGCCCACCTCCTGCCGGTACGGGCGCACCGGTGGCGGCGCGGGGTAGGGGTCGCCCGGCATCGCGCCGGCGATGGCGTCGAGGATCGCCGCCGTATCGCGGACCGAACGGGTCACGACCCCCTCGACGCCGAGCCCCATCAGCAGGTCGCCGATTTCGGGGCCGAGCGAGGTCCGGCAGCGTGACGGCTTCAAGCCGACGAGCCCGCAGGCGCTGGCCGGAATGCGGATCGACCCGCCCCCGTCGTTGGCGTGCGCTGCCGGTACCAGGCCCGCCGCGACCGCTGCCGCCGAGCCGCCGCTCGACCCGCCGGTGGAGCGGCTGGTGTCCCACGGGTTCCGCGTCGGGCCGTAGGCTTCGGGCTCGGTGGTGGGCAGGATGCCGAGCTCGGGGGTGTTGGTGCGGCCGACGATCACGAACCCGGCGGCGCGGAACTTTTGGGTGAGATACGCGTCGTGGGGTGCGGTGAAGCCCGCGTCGCGGAGGGGGCGGGCGCCTAGGTGATACGGATCGCCGGCGGTGTGACACAGGAGATCCTTCACCAGGAGCGGCACGCCGTGGAACGGCCCGTCGGGGAGGGCGCCGTTCGCGACCTGGGCGCGCGCCTTGTCGAACAGCGGATGGATGACCGCGTTCAGGGTCGGGTTCAGGCGCTCGATGCGGGCGATGGCGGCGTCGACGAGATCGCGCGGGCTGACCTCGCGGCGGCGGACCAGATCGGCCTGGGCGGTGGCGTCGAGCCGGGCGAGGTCGTCGGCCATGGGTGACCGTATGCCAGCCCGGGGGCGGCCGACAAGTCGGGAAGGAAGGGGCGGTGACGGTTGCGCGAGCGCGCGCCGATCACCTAGAGTCCCGCCCCGTATGCGATCCCTCGGCGTCGTCCTCGGGAGCCTGGTCTTTGCTTCGGCCACGCAGGCCGCGGTGGTGAGCGCGGTCTTCGGTGGCCGTGTGCCCTGTGTCGAACGCGACGGGGTACAGTTCTGCGAGGGCGGCTTCGGGCACCGCGTCGAGAGCTTCGACGGCGTCCCGCTCGACGCCAACGTCACGCTGCCGCCGGCGTCGATGGACGGCCCGTTCCCGCTCATCATCGAGCTGCACGGCTGGAGCCTCGGGAAGACGGCGGGGCCGCTGGTCGCCTGGGCGCAGGACGGGTACGCCGCGCTGAGCGCCTCGGCGCGCGGCTTCCACGGCTCGTGCGGCTCGGCGGCGTCGCGCACGACCGACCCGACGCTCACCGACCCCGACGCGTGCACCACGCGTGGCTGGACGCATCTGGCGGACACCCGCTACGAGGGCCGCGACTCGCAGCTCCTGGCGGGGCTCCTGGTCGACGACGGGCTGGTCATTCCCGATCGCATTGGCGCCACCGGGGCGTCGTACGGCGGCGGACGGACGATGATCCTGGCCGCGCTCCGCAACCGTGTCATGCTGCCCGACGGCACGCTCATGCCGTGGCGGAGTCCGGGCGGACGCGACCTGGCCATCGCCGCCGGCATCGCGCTGGTGCCGTGGACGGACCTCGCCGAGGCCCTGTCGCCGGCCGGGCGCACGCTCGACTATCGCACCGACAACCCGTACGGCCGCCGCGCCGGCACCCAGAAGCAGTCGTGGAACCAGGTGCTGTTCGCCGCCGGCCAGGCGACGGGCTACTACGCGCCGCCGGGCGTGGATCCCGACGCCGACCTGAACGCGTGGACCGCGCGCCTGGCAGAGGGCGAGCCCTACGACGGCGACCCCATGTTGCAGCACGTGCTCGACGAGATCACGCAGCACCACTCGGCGTACTACATCGACGACAGCGTCGCCCCGGCACCGCTCTTCATCTACAACGCCTGGACCGACGACCTCTTCCCGGTCGACGAGGCGGTGCGTTTCTGGCGGCGGGCGAAGGCCCATCACCCTGCGGCCGAGATCGCGCTCCACTTCGCCGACGGCTTCGGCCACCCGCGCGCCTCCCTTGGAGGTAACCTCCAGCGCGTCTCGGACGTCACCCAGCAGTTCTTCGCCCGCCACCTGAAGGGCACCGGCGCGCCGCTCCCGGCCGTCGAGACCTACACCCAGGCGTGCGGCGATGCGGTCGTGGCCGGCCCCTTCACCGCGAGCGACTGGGACGCGCTCCACCCTGGCGAAGTGCGCTTCGCCGAGCGCCGGTCGCGGGTGGTCAGATCCGCGGGCGGCGACCCCGCTACCGCCACCGCGGTCAACCCGATCGGCGCCGGCCCGTGCATCACGGTCTCGGCCGACGACGACCCGGGCGCCGTCACCTATCGGCTGCCGGCGGCCGGCGGTGCCGGGTATACGCTCATGGGCGCGCCGACGGTGATCGCCGACCTGGCCGTGAGCGGCAGCTTCGCCGCGCTCGCCGCCCGGCTCTGGGACGTGGCGCCGGCGGGGACGCAGACGCTGGTGTCGCAGGCCTTCTATCGCCCGCGCAGCGACAACCTGGGGCCGCAGGTGTTCCAGCTGCACCCGAACGGCTGGCACGTCGCCGCCGGTCACGTGGCGAAGCTCGAGCTGCTGGGGCAGAGCGCGCCCTTCGGCCGCGCCTCCACCGGCACCTTCGAGATCGCGGTCGGCAACCTCGAGCTGCGGCTGCCGGTGGCGGACCCGCCCGACGGCCGCACCGTGAAGACGCCGGCGGCCCCCGTGCTACCGCCGGACGCGGTCGAGCCGCCGGATGCGGGCGTGCCGGCCTGTACCGCCGCCCCCGACGACGCCTGCCGGACGCCGATCGTGGCCGGGAAGGGACTCCTGCTGGTCAAACAGGGCGCGCGCGGGGCGCTGGCATGGAAGTGGCGCAAAGGCGCGCTCACCCCCAAGGCCGACTTCGGCGCTCCGCGCGCGACCACTGCCTACCGCCTGTGCGTCTACGACGGCGGGGCGGCTCTGCTGTGGAGCGCCACGGCGCCCGCCGGCGGCCGCTGTGGCGGGCGCAAGGCGAAGCCCTGCTGGAGCGAGAGCCGTGCGGGCTTCGCGTACGTCAATCGACAGCCGGCGTCCGACGGCGTCGACGCGCTGGTGCTCCGCCAGGGCACGACGGCCGGCAAGGCGAGCATCCAGCTGCGGACCAGCCGGTCCGGCCCGATGCTGCCCGTGGGGCAGACCGTTACGGTGCAGCTCCGCAACAGCGTCGGCGTCTGTTGGAGCGCCGCCTATCGGGTGCCGGCGCAGACGAACGGATCCAGGCTGCAGCTGCGCGACACGACCAACTGAGATTCCCCGGAGGACACTCCCATGTACGATGGCCTGCCCGTGATCGACGCCGACGCCCACAAGATGGAGAACCCGGTCACGTTCTTCGACTACCTGGAAGCGCCCTACCGCGACCGGGTGTACTCCAAGACCGATCGCTGGGGGCAGCAGCGCCTCGCCATCAAGGACCGCGACCCGCGCACCGGCCGCCCCGACCTGGAGCGCCTGTTCCCGCAACCCGATGGGCCGGGCAAGGGGGCCTACTGCGCCATCCATCCGGAGACCGCCATCGGCGGCATCTTCAACCGCATCCGCATCGAGCACATGGACCGCGAGGGCATCGACGCCCAGGTGCTGTACGGCTCGATGACGCTCAGCTTCGAGACCATCGTCGACCGCGACCTCGCCATCGCCTGCATGCGTGCCTACAACACGTACATCGCCGACGATTGCCGGCCGTACGCCGGCCGGCTCTTCCCGGTGGGCTACATCGCGCTGGTCGACGTGGCGGAGGCGGTGCGCGAGATGCGCCGCTGCGTGGAGGAGCTCGGCATGATCGGTGTGCACGTGCCGCCGAGCCTGCCGGTGCCGCATCCCGCCGCGCCGGATGCGTTCCCGCTCGTCCGGCTGCCGAAGCATGTGAGCCACCGCGACTTCGACCCCATCCGGCAGACGGCGGTCGAGCTGGACGTGGCCCTGGGAGTGCACGGCTCGCCGGGCGTCTACCTGCCCTCGGGCATCGCCGAGCAGGTCGACACCTTCATCCTGTCCCACATCTTCGGCCACCGTTCCCAGATGCAGATGGCGCTGGCGACGTGCGTGTTCGACGGCGTGTTCGACCGCTTCCCGACGCTGCGCATGGGGTTCCTCGAGGCCGGCTGCGGCTGGCTCCCCGACCTGGTACACGCCTTCCACGAGCACTGGGAGAAGCGCATCCGTGACTTCGACCCCGACGTGAAGCTGTCGATGACGGAGTTCACGCGCGAGCTTCTGCGCGAGCGCGGCGGCCGCGACGGGCGCCTGAACCTCCTCGGCAAGGCGAAGGGCATCTACGACCTCCTGGTGCACGCCGAGCGCGAGCAACGCACCCCCGAGCGCGATGCCTTCATCTTCGAGTACCGCCACCTGGACCACGACCCCACCGACTTCTTCCGCCGCCACCAGGTGTACGTCAGCTTCGAATCCGACGACCCGGCCCCGGCGTACCTGCGCGAGGCGCTCGGCGAGCTGGGCGAGGACGTCGCCTGCTTCAGCGGCGACTACGGCCACTGGGACGGCGTGCTCACCGACTGCGTGAAGAACGTCGCCCGCACGCGCCCCTACGGCCGTACGCATCTCGCCAAGCTCCTGGCCGGCAACTGCCTGCGCTTCTACGGCAAGCGCCTGCAAGCCGCCGTGCGCGTCCCGGGCGCGCCGGCTCCCGAAACGCGCGTCCACGGTTGACGCGGCCGCGCTGATCGGGGACAACCCGGAGCCGTGACCCGGGACGACTGCATTCTCTTCAGCGGCGGCGCCAGCGGCGCCGAGGCCGCTTTCGGCACGGCCGCCGAGCGCCACGGCATCGAAGAGGTCAACTTCACCTTCGAGGGCCACAACGACGCCCGCCGGCGCGGCCTGCGCGTGCTCACCTCCGGCGAGCTGAAGCATGGCGACGTGGGCCTGGCGTACGTCAGCAAGCTCATGAACCGCCGCTTCCCGGACACGCCGCTCTTCCAGAAGGTGTTGCAGTGCATCTGGCACCAGGTGAACAACGGCCAGGAGATCTACGTCGTCGGGAAGATCAACCCCGACGACACCGTCAAGGGCGGCACCGGCGTCAGCGCCGAGATCGCCAAGTTCTTCAACAAGCCGCTGTTCGTGTTCGACCAGGAGCAGAATGCGTGGTTCCGCTGGGCCGCCGACCGGTGGGAGAAGACGGCCGACCCGGTGATCACGCATCCCCACTTCACGGGGACGGGCACCCGCTTCCTGGCCGACAACGGCCGGGCGGCGATCGACGCGTTGCTGAAGCGTACCTTCGGCTAGATCGACCCAAGACTTCCTGGCGGCGGGTCAGGCGAAGGCCGTGCCGCGGCCGGCAGAGCCGGCGCGGCAAAGCGAGCGGACGAGCGGCCGCCGGGTTCGGCTCCGGCCGGGAAGTCTTGGGTCGGGCTGGTTGGAGGGAACAATTGTGCCCTCGGGATTCACGCTTCTCTCAGTGTAGGGCGAAGACTTGAGGGAGGAACCTGCCGTGAACGTCATCAATCTCGAGAGCCGTCGTGCGGCCCGCGCCCAGGCGGACACCGAATCCAAGCGAGACCAGGAGCTGAACGTGGCGTGGAATCGGTTCGTCACCCTGAGCGAGACCGCGTGGTCCTGGCGCGACCCGGGATCGTTCGCCGCCGTGGAGCTGTGCCTGCAGACGCTGCGACTGATGATGCTCCCCGAGTGGGCCGAGGAGCTCGACTCCCGGCCCCGGACGGACACCGCAACGCCCGGCAAGCGGTAAGACGGGCCCCCAAGACTCTTCGCTGGTACGTCAGGCGGAGGCCGTGCCGCGCCCGGCGTTCCGTTCTCCTTGCCTGCGGCGCCGGCTTTGTCGGCCGCGGCACGGCCTCCGCCTTCTCCACCCCGCCAAACTCTCGCCCCGACCCGAGACAAGGTCTCGGGTCGAGTTCAGTCCGCTTTCGCTTTGAACTGATCCGCCTGGTTCAGCAGGGTGGTCGAGTACAGCGCCTCCCAGCACGCGCCGTCGGTGACCAGCTGCATGCGCACGTCCGGGCTCTGTTGCAGCGGCAGCGCGATCATGTCGATGCCGGGACCCTGGGCCTTCACGGAGATGCTGGCGCGGCCGTCGGTCGGGTTGGCGCGCAGGGAGATCGAGCGCAGCCCGATGGTGGCGAGCGACGGGTCGGCGTACTTGAAGCCGCTCGTGGTCTCGAACCAGGCCCCGCCCGGCGGGATGGTGCGCTCCAGGACGAGAGTGGCGCCGTCGTAGAGGCAGAGCCCGAACGCGGTCGTGGTGGTGGGGTTGCCGAACTCGCTCTTGGCGGTCGCGGCTCCCGCGGCCCAGCGCCAGGTGAGGCGGTCGCGGTTCGGCTCGACCGGGTCGTCCTTCAGCAGCAGGATGCCCTTGCCGGGCAGGAACGGGCGCGTGCAGCCGGTGGCCGGCGCGGTGCCGGCGGTGCACGTGCCGGCCTGACAGGTATCGTCGCGGGTGCAGATGTGGCCGTCGTCGCACGGGGTGCCGTTGGCGAAGGCCGGTGCGCTGCACGTGCCGCTCTGGCAGGTGTCGGGCCCGGTGCACGAGTCGCCGTCGCTGCACGATGCGCCGTTCGCGACCGCCGTGCCGGCGCATGTGCCGCCGGCCTGACACACGTCGCCGCTGGTGCACGCATTGCCGTCGTCGCACGAGCGGCCGACGTTGAGCGGATTGGCGCAATCGACGCCGAACGTGGTGACCGTCGCCTGGTACTCGCCCGCACCGGCCCAGCGGCTGACCAGCACGTGCCACGTGCCGGCGGCCGGCGCCGTGAACTCGCACAGCGCGTACTGGTTCGAGCCGTTTTTGCGACAGTCGTAGCTGGCGGTGGTGGGGGGGCTGCCGAACTTGACGTACAGGTCGAAGTCCGAGGACCCGTCGTCGAGCGCATTCAGCGCGACCCGGATGCGGTTCACGCCCGCGCCGACGCTGAACGCATGCCGCCCCTCGGGGGCTCCCGCGCTCACCTGACCGGAAAAGGGCAGGATGGTGGTGTCGGGACCGCCCACCTGCGGGATCGATCCACACGACGTGCTGGAGAGATCCGCGCTGCCGATGCTCTGGATGAACGTGCGATAGAAGAACACGCTGGCGTCGAAGCTCAAGTCGTCGGGCAGGCAGTCGGCGTTGTCGCCGCCGGAGGTGATGCCGGCGACGGTGTCGCCGCCGCCGAAGTCGACGAACAGCGGTCCCCCCGAGTCGCCGTTGCACGTGCTGGAGTCGGTGCCGGGCGGGCCGAGGGGATTCAGGAAGTTCCAGCACACGGACGTGGTGTTGGAGATGCCCGACGGGGTGCACGACGCCGTTGTCACCGCGCCCGCGCGCTTGAGCCCGTAGTCGGTATTGAAGCCGCCCGTGCGGCCGAAGCCGGCGATGGTGCCGGCGGAGCCGAACGCCGGCGCCGCGACGGTGTCGATGGGCGTCGGGACGATGCCGGTGACCGGCGTGGCGAGGCGGAGGACCCCCACATCGCCGTCCGGGAAACTGTAGCTCGGCTCGAGCGCCACGCTGGCGACGGCGAACAGGCCGGCGTGCTGCAGGAAGATCGCGTAGTGGGTCGGGTTCAGGTCGCCTTCGACGCAGTGGCCGGCGGTGAGGAAGGTCTCGCAGCCGATGAGCGTGCCGCTGCAGATCATGCTGGCGGTCTCGAAGTCGTTGCCGTCGAGGAGGGCGCCGACGGTGGGGTACTGGGCGGTCAGCACGCCGTTCACGATGCGCGGCCGCAGCTGCGCCCGGGCGTCCGGAACGACGGCCAGGGAGCAGGCGAGGGCAAGGACGGCTGCAAACGCGGGTCGACGCATCGATGTCCCCTTCGGGCGGGCAGGGATACCACCGCCGCTCGGCCCGGCGCAACGCAAAAATACGTGGTGCCACGGCACGATTGACAGCCGTCATTGAGGCTGGCCATAACACGATATGGCCAGAACATCGGTGAAGGCGACCTACGCCCTCGACGTCGAGACCGTGCAGTTGCTCGACCGCGTGGCGCGGCTCTGGGAGGTGTCGAAGTCGGAGGCCCTGCGACGCGCCATTCGTTCCGCCGCGGCGGCCCAGGCCCGGGACAACCGGCAGGGCCTCGAGGCCCTCGGCCGGCTGCAGCGCGCGCTCGCGCTCACGCCGGCGAAAGCAACGGCATGGGTGGGTACCGTGCGCGACGAGCGCCGCGCCGGTGCGCCGCGTATCGCTGGCGCGAAGCGTCGATGATCCATCTGGACACGAGCTTTCTCATCCACGCTCTGGTGGCGTCGTCGCCGGCCGACCGACGCCTGCGGGGATGGCTCCGGGAGGGTGAGGACCTCGCGATCAGCTCGGTGGCGTGGACGGAGTTCCTGTGCGGCCCCATCGGCGCGGTCGAGATCGACGCCGTCACCGGCATCCTCGGAGAGGTCGTGCCCTACACGGCCGTCGACGCCGAAACGAGCGCGCGACTCTTCAACCTGGGTGGCCGCCGGCGGGGATCGCTTCCGGATTGCATGATCGCGGCCGTCGCGCTCCGGACCGGCGCAACGCTTGCCAGCGCCAACCCGCGTGACTTCCGGCGCTTCGCGCCGGCAGCGCTCGCGATCGTCACGCCATGAGCTACGCCAGGTCGTCGAGCAGCGCCTTCGCGTCCTGGAGGTCGCGGGTGGCGAAGCCTTCGGTGAACCAGGCGTAGAGGGGGCTCAGGAGGGCGCGGGCGCCGTCGCGTTTGCCCTGGCGTTGCCAGAGCCGCGCCAGGCTGGTGACGGCGCGCGGCTCGAGCGTCTTGGCCTCCTGTCGCCGGGCGATCTCCAGGGATTGGTGGAAGAGCGCCTCCGCCTCCGGGGCGGCATTCCCGTCCATGCTGCTCGGCCGCGGTGTCTTCGGGTGCGAACCTCAGCCCTTGCCCCACCAGCGTGATGATCGGATGGAAGGGGGTCCCTTCCGTGTACGGCGTGGCACCGCATTCGAGCCACGTGTAGGGTACCGCCGCCAGGTGCTCGTGCACCTGGTAGACGAGCCGCGACTTCCCGACCCCGGCTTCGCCGAGGACGACGACGGTCTGCCCCTCGCCGTCCTGCGCCCGCTCCCAGCGATCGACGAGGATCGCCAGCTCGACCTCGCGGCCGACGAAGTGCGACAGGCGTCCCGCTGCGACATCGAGCCGGCTGCGCACCCCGCTCGGCTGCACGACGCGATAGCGCGTTACCGGCTCGCGCACGCCCTTCAGTATCTGCGGCCCGCGGTCCTCGACCACGAACAGCCCGCCGGCCCGGCGCTGCGTCGCGGCGGTGATCACCACCGTGTCGGGCGCGGCTGCGCCCTGCACGCGCGCCGCGACGTTCGCGGTCTCGCCGAAGACCTCGCCGCCATCGGCAATCACCACCGGCCCGGTGTGCAGGCCGATGCGCACGCAGAGGCGCAGCCCGGCGGCGAGGGTGGCGTTCAGCGGCGCCATCGCGTCCACGATCGCCAGGCCCGCCCGCACCGCCCGTTCCGGGTCGTCCTCGCGCGCCGTGGCGTCGCGCCACTCCTCGGCGTCGAGCTGCTGCGAGAGCGGTGTCGAGCCGACCAGGTCGCAGAAGAGCACGGTCAGCTGCCGGCGTTCGCCGGCCGGGGCGGGGCCGGGCGTCGCCGGAGCCAGCGCAGGTGGGGCGGCGGGCTCTGCCACCACGCGCCCGGAGAGGGTCGCACCGCATTCGCCGCAGAACTTCTCACCGGGCTGGTTCGACGTGCCACACGCTGCGCACTTCGCGGCGAGCGCCACCGCATTCGGCGCAGAAGCGCCGTTCGGCGCGGTTGTCGTGATCGCAGGACGGGCAGCGCATCGCGGATGGTGTCGTGGGTGGTGGTTACCACGACGGTGGCGAATGCCGCCAACCGCATGCGTGCAGCCGTTACGCTGCCTGCCTCCGCTCGACGGTCAGCTTGAGGCCGAGTGCGCGAAGGAGTTCCATGATCGTCTCGATCTTTGGGTTTCCCCGACGCGACAGCGTGCGGTAGAGACTCTCGCGGCTCACGCCCGCCGCGCGCGCAAGGGCGGCCATCCCGCCTTTCGCCATCGCCACATTGCGCAGCGCCTCCAACAAGACGGCCGGCTCGCCGTCTTCCAACGCAGCGTTGAGATACGCGACGACGTCCTTCTGCGTCTTCAGGTAGTCCGAACCCTTGTATGCAGCCGCTTTCATGCTTGCCTCCGATACTCTCGCCAATACGATTTGGCTCGCGCTATGTCGCCGCTCTGCGTCGACTTGTCGCCCGCGCAGAGCAGCACTACAACGGTCGCTCCCTCTCGTGCGAAGTACACCCGGTACCCCTTGCCTTCGCGTATGCGAAGCTCGAACACCCCCGTACCGACCGCCTTCCAGTCGCCCGGGAGTCCGACCCGCAGGCGGTCGAGCTGAACGAGCATCCGCGCCTTCGCCCGCGCGTCCCTCAGTTGCGCCATCCACCGATCGAACGGAACCACGTTATCGGCACGGCGATACTTGCAGATATCGATCGCCAGGCTTCCGACTGTAGCCCGTAGGCTACGTTCGGTCAAGCGAGAACTTCCCGTCGCCGAGGTTCTTGGCGACGTGGCCGCCGAAGCGTGCGACGGCGCCAGAGGCCGCCTGTTGGTACCGGGCAATGACGTCGCGCCACTCCTCGGCGTCGAGCTGCTGCGAGAGCGGGGTCGAGCCGACGAGATCGCAGAAGAGGACCGTCAGCTGGCGGCGCTCGCCGGCCGGCAACGCCGCTTCAGGCTCGCGGGCCGGCGTCGACACGGCGATCGCTGGCGCCTCGCTCGGGAGCCGTGCGCCGCAGCCGCCGCAGAACTTCTCGCCGGCCTGGGCTGGGGCACCACACGAGGGACAGGCAATGGAGAGCGTCGCGCCGCATTCCGTGCAGAAGCGGCGGTCAGGGCGGTTGTCGTGGTCACAGGACGGGCAACGCATCGCGGGTGGTCTCGCGTGGGGTGACTACCATGCCAGGCGCGAACGTTGGAGCGCTGCGCGGTCCGGGCACCGTCGGGCAGCCGGGGATCAGCATATCCGGACAGGTTGGCCGGATACGGGACGGAAACTGACACCGCGGCCTGTCAGGGAGAGGCCACGGTGCGTCCAGCAGCCCTTGCTGAACCACGCGTAGACGGGCGACAGGAGTGCGCGGTCCTGCCCATACGGTGCCAGAGACTACCGTGCTCACCCTCGGTCCTGGCGACGTAGATGACCCGGTGCTCCAGATTGGTGTGGACGCGAATCTCGCGAACGCCCAGTCCGACGGATGGCATCGGCGCGCGGCGAGCCATCCCCTACGTCGGCGTCACGAGCAGCCGGTGCGCGTCCATCATCTTCTCCCGGATCGGTACCCCGAGCGGGCATGTCCCGGCACACGGCGCCGGGCAGCCGATGCAGAGGGACGCGTCGCTGGCCAGGCGAGCGTAGTGGCGCCGGCCCTCTTCGGGCCAGTGGTAGTCGCGGGCGTACATGCGGTAGCGCAGCACGTCGTTGATGGGGAGGTCGTGGGGGCAGGAGCCCAGGCACTCGCCACAGTGCGGCTGGCAGTAGTCGCCCGCCACCTGCTGGTCGTAGCGCCGGAGCAGGGCCACGTCCTGCGGGCGGAGCTCGGTGCCCGAGGCGGCCAGGTACTCGTCCACGTGCTGCGGGTCGTAGAACGACACCACCAGACACGACACGGCCGGATTGGAGAGCACCCACCGGAAGGCGGCCTGGGAGTAGGCGGTCTTCTCGTCCCGGAAGGCGGACAGGCCCTGGTGCTTGGCGCCCTTGAGCGTCTTCATCGCCACCACGCCCACGTCGTGCGCCTTGGCCTTCTGTAGGATGTGCTCGAAGCTCGGCCACATGCCGAAATGGTAGGCGAGCATCATCACGTCGAAGCGACCGGAGTCGATGGCGGCGTTGGCCACCGCCTCCAGGTTGGGCGTGTGCGTGCTCACGCCGAGGAAGCGCACCTTGCCCTGCTCCTTCAGGCGGTCGAAGGCCTCGTGGATGTTGGGGGCCAGCAGGCGGTCGACGCGGTCGCAGGAGTGGATGTGGACCAGATCGACGTAGTCGGTACGGAGACGCTGCAGGCTGGCCTCTACCGCAGCGATCACCTCGGGCACCGGGGTGTCGCTCCGCAGGTGGCCGTCCTCGCGACAGAACTTGGTGGCCAGGAAGAGCTGGTCGCGGCGCGTGCGGCTGATCACCTCGCCCAGCGTCCGTTCGGACGCTGCGTGGGAGTAGTCGGGCGCGGTGTCGAAGTAGGTGAGACCGCGCTCGATGGCGCGCTCGGCGATGGCGGCGTCGTGGATGCGTCCGGCGCCGAGGGAGATGTCGGACACCATGGCGTTGGTGCGCCCCAGGCGGCGATAGCTCCGGATGCGGGCCGCCGTCCATTCCGGGCGCGGATGCGGCGACGTCTCTTCTACCTTGGCCGAGAAGAAGTCGCGGGCGACCGGGATCCACCCGCGATTGCGGCCGATGGCCATGGCCAGCCCGGTGACCGACCCCGCCACGGCAGCCCCGCCCGCGCCCAGGCTGCGGAGGAAGACCCGGCGGGTCAGCCCGCGGCCGAGGATGCGTTCGGAACGGGCGCGGGAGAGCGGCGTCAACCAGGCCGGCGTGTCGACCGGCCCGCAGCGCTCGCAGGCGGCGCGCCGCCGTCGCAGCATGCCTGCCCCGACGGCCCCCAGTACGCAGGCGAGCGGCACGCCCACCTGCCAGAGCGGCAACCGGCTGCGGTCGTTGCCTTCGATCAGGTAGTGCAGGAACGAGCCGCCGAGCGTCCAGGCGAACCCGAGCCCCGCGACATAGAGTGCCACCACCAGGCCACGGTGGACCCGGAACAGCCGATCGGTCTTCTCGCCTCCGCAGCGGGAGCAAATCATGCATGCCCTCTTGGCGCCGGCGCGGGGGGTGATTCAAGGGCCGGCGGCATTCTGCCGATACTGCCGTTCCAGGGGACTATGCAAGCCGCACTCGTGGACTGGCACGCGCGCCTGGTGCAGGCGCTCGCGGGGACGTCGGACTCCCGGGCCGCGCTCGGGGCCGTATGCGAGGAGGTGCGTGCGCTGGTCGAGTGCGATCGCGTCCAGGTCTGGCGCGGGGATCTCCGCCAGATGACGGTGCAGATCCTGATTGCCACCGGCTACGCCGCCGCCGACGGGGCGCGCCTGGCCGCGTTGGCCGTGCCCATGACGGGGATGCCCCTCGGCCCCGACTTCCTGGAGCAGAAGGTGCTCATCCTGGACGACGTGCGTCATGTGGACGGATATGGGCGGGCGCTGTTCACCGACTTCGGCCTCGAGGCGGTGATGTTCCTGGTCTTGGAGCGGGCCGAGCGCGTGCTGGGGGCGCTGCAGCTCTCCTGGACGCGCGTGGGGGCGCCGCTTCCGTCGCGCCCGGCGATGGACGTCGTGCGCGCCTATGTCGGCCTCGCGGTCGATATGCATGCCCGCACCGACGAGGCCGTGAAGACCGCGGAGACGCTGTCGGCGACCGCCATGCTGCTCTCCGGCATCCACGATCCCGACGAGTGCCTGCACGCCATGGCGGGCCGGATCGCGGCGGCGGTCGGGTGCGACTGGGGCGTCGTGCACCTGCTCGACCCGCAGGCCGGCGTGTTCCGCTACGCCGCCGGCGCGGGCCCGGACGACGTGCTGGCCGTGTTCCGGCACGCCGAAGGGCCGCGCGCGCTGGTCGAGGAGTCGTTCGCCACCGCCGAGGACGGCGTCATCGAGCTGCCCGACGTGGCCGGCCTGCCGACCCATCCCGACTATTGTCGCGGCCGCCCGATCGCGTCGTATATGAGCGTCCCCTTGCGCCGGGGGCCGGAGCTGATCGGGTCGCTGACTCTCGGCTACTGCACGCGCGTCGGGCGTTTTGCGCGCCGCCCGATCGCGCTGGCCAAGGGGCTCGCGCACCATGCGCTGGCGGCGCTCGAGAACGCCCGCCTGGTGCGCTCGCTGCAGCAGGTGAGCCAGGTGAAGACCGACTTCGTCGCGGCGGTGTCGCACGACCTGCGCACGCCGCTGCACATCCTGATCGGCTACGGCGACATGCTGCTCGACGGGGCGGCCGATCCGCTCACCCCGTCGCAGAGTGAGCTGGTCGGGCGTATCCGCGACTGCGCCGTGCGCTTCCTCGGGCTGATCAACGGCATCCTGGAGGTCGCCCGCCTCGACGCGGGGCAGAACGCCGTCAAGCTCGGCCCGGTGGATATGGAGGCGCTCTGCGACGGGCTCGCCGCCGAGCTCGACGGACAGCGCCCCCCGGCGGTGACGCTGGCGTTCGAGGCGCACGCCGAGCCGGTGGTGAGCGACGCCACCAAGCTGACCATGATCCTCCGCAACCTGGCGGCCAATGCCCTCAAGTTCACCACCGCGGGTACGGTGACGGTACAGTGTGTGCCAGCCGCCGACGGTGGCTTGGTACTGCGCGTGCGGGACACCGGCCCGGGCATTTCCCCGGACGACCGTGCCCGCATCTTCGACATGTTCCAGCAGGGCGACGCCGGCCGGCGCGCGGGCGGGTCCGGGCTGGGCCTCGGGCTCTATCTGGTGAAGCGGGCGACCGAGTTGATGGGCGGCACGGTACGGCTGGCGAGCGGCGAGCCCGGCGCGACCACGTTCGAGGTCGTGTTGCCACCGCCGCGCCGCGTCGCGGCGTGAGGCGTCAGGGGGCCCCCAGGGCGCGCAGCCGCGCGGCCGCCTTCTCGGCCTGGGGCGTGCCGGCGTGGCGGCGGAGCACGTCCTGGTAGAGCTCGCGCGCGTGCGTGGGGTTGTGCTGCAGCTCCTCCAGCTCGGCGGTCTCGAGCAGCTGATCGGCGGAGGACCCGCCGCACCCGACGAGCGCCAGCGCCAGCAGCGCGCCGGCTACGCGACCCGAGACCTTGTCTCGGGTCGGGGAAGGACAGCGAGCGTGCGGCCCGGTGGACAAGGCGGGCGGCGTGCCGCGGCCGGCGGAGCCGGCGCGGCAGACGTGGCGGAGCGTCGATGCGAGTGCCTTCAGCATTGCCGCGCCCGACGTTCTGCGGGTCGACTCTCTAGTGGAAATGATGGCCGGCATTGACGTCCAGTGCCTGCCCGGTGATTACCCGGGACAGGTCGGAGGCGAAGAAGACCACCGCCTCGGCGATCTCCTCCGACGTGGGGATATGGTTTAGCGCCGTGCGTGCGGCGATGTCGGCGTACACGGCCTCCGGGGTGGTGTCCTGCTGGGCGGCGAGCCGCTTGAAGTAGCCCTGCAGCGCCGGCCCCCAGATGTAGCCGGGGACCACCGAGTTGACGCGGATATTGTACGGCCCGAGCTCCTTGGCGAGCGTCTGGGCGGCGATCAGGAGCGCGCCCTTGGACGCCGCGTAGCCGCCGAAGCGCGGCTCGATGACGCGCATCGACATCGAGTTGACCATCACGATCGACCCGCCGCCGCGCGCCTTCATGGCCGGGATCACCGCCTGGGAGAGCTGGATCGAGCCGAATACGTTCACGTCGAAGACCTTGCGCCAGTCGTCCATGCTGGCGGCTTCGATGAGATCGTAGCGCCCGCCGAGAAAGGCGTTGTTCACCAGCACGTCGAGGCCGCCCAGCTCGCGCGCCGCGGTCTCGGCCAGGCGCCGGCACTGGGCCGGATCCGCGATGTCGGTCGGGACGGCGAGCGCGCGCCGGCCCTGCGCCCGTACCAGCGCGGCCACGTCCTCGAGCGGGGGGGCGCGCCGCGCGGCGAGCACCACGTCGGCGCCCTCGCGCGCGCAGGCGAGCGCGATCGCCTGGCCCAGGCCGGGGCCGATGCCCGACACGATGACGACCCGGTTGGCGAGCAGCACGGTGGAGTCTCCTCTCTCCGTCAGCCGTTCAGGTGGGGTGCCACCTCGGCGGCGAAGGCGGCGATCTGGTCGAGCAGCTCGTCGCACGAGCGCGTCCGGAACCGGACGCCGACGTGCCCCACGCCGAGCGCGCGGAGCGCGCGGAGTGGCGCGGCCAGCGCCTCGCCGCTGCCGGTGCGCGTGCCGGCGGGCACGTCGAACGCCGGCCGGCCGACGTACATCCACTCGCTGTTGGCGCCGATGTCGATGGGCGCGTCGCCGCGGACGCGGGCGCGATGCGCGCGCAGCAGGGCGATGGCGGCGGGGAGGCCCATGGGCGGCACGCCCTGCGGCAGCCAGCCGTCGCCGCGGGCGGCGGCGCGCCGGATCGCCGCCGGCGTCGAGCCGCCCACCCAGATAGGTGGCCGCGGCCGTTGCACCGGCCGCGGCGCGAGGCCCACGTCGTGGACCCGCCAGGTCGGCCCGTCGTGGACCGGATACTCGTCGGCGAACGCGGCGGCGATCAGGTCGAGGGCCTCGTCGAGCCGCTTGCCGCGGCCGGCGAACTCGACCCCCAGGGTTGCGAACTCGCCCTCCAGGTGTCCCGCGCCGGCGCCGAGGATGACGCGCCCGCCGGAGAGCGCGTCGAGCGTCAAGAATGCCTTGGCGGTGGCGAGCGGGTGGCGGTACGGGACCACGTACACGTACGACAGCAGGCGGACGCGCTCGGTCACCGCGGCCAGGTAGCCGAGCGTGGCGACGGGGTCGTACCACACGGTCGACATGGCGGCGGCGCGATCGCGCGGGACGGCGATGTGGTCGCACACCGCGACGTAGAAGAAGCCGGCCCGGTCGCACGCTTCGGCAACGCGCCGGATGTCGGCCGGGCCGGCGTGCGGCTCCCAGGGCTGCACGAAGGTGGTGGTCTGTGCCGTCACTGGCACCTGCATGCCGTAGACGAGCTGGCCGGGGGGAACGATCTGCACGCTGGCGGCGGGAACGGCCACGCGCCCGGCTTGTAGCCGGGGACGGCGGTGCGCGTCGAGAGGGTGGTGGGGCGGCGGTTTCGCATTGACATCGGCCGCGATCGGGGCGTAGCAACAGCGCGGGAGGGCCGCTATGCGTGCAGCCGGGGTGAGGCGCATCGGGGTGCTGCTCGGGGTCGCCATGGCCTGGGGCAGTGGCGTGTCATTCGCCAGCCACACCGTCTTCGACTACGCGGTCGAGCGCGTCGAGGTCGACGGCAACGTGCACGGCCCGGCCGACGGTACGGTCGACCTGGTGGACGAGTTCGACGACGGCGTCCTGGCGCCGCTCTTCGGTGCGCTGTGGGGCACCTCGTTCGAGACCGACGGGGCGCTCCACATAGCCAGCCCGGGGTTCCATTACGAAGCGAGCGGACAGCCGTTCACGCTCGACCAGAGCGAGGTCATGGGCAGCGTGCTCCTGCAGGAAGGCGCGGGCAACCTGACCGCCCGGGTGGTGTGGCGGCCGGCGGCCATCGGCACCAATCACTACCTGCATGCCAGCTGGTTCGCCTCCGGGGGCGACGGGATCGGCACCATCGGGCTCGCGCTCACCAACTTCGACGCCGAGCTGGCGGCACTGTTCACGCCGCCACAGCCGCCCGGGCTGCTGATGCAGGCGCATGCGGTGCGCGTACACGGCCTCTTCGACCTGGAGACGATCGTCCTCGACCCGCAGCCGGTCGCCTACGACTCGGCCTCCGGCGCCATTGTCATGCAGCTGGACTACGACGATTCGGCCCGGACGATTGCGGTGTCGTTCAGCCTGGATGGCGGCGCGACCTTCCAGTCGCCGTTCGCAGCGCCGCTGCCCGCCGTCGGCTTCGACGGCAGCGGCGCCGGGGTCGGGCGGCTCATCATCGGGGCCGATCCGTACGATGTCGCGCCCCCGCCGCCCCCGCCGACCTGCCAGTTCGTGTTCCAGAAGGTCGCGTTCAACCGACTCGGCGCACCGCTCGGCGACGAGACGGTGCAGCTCACGGGCTACGGCTATCTGAACGGCGCCACGATGTCGCCGTCGACGGAAGGGCTCGGGCTGGTGATCGTCGAGCAGGGTGCCACCACCGCCGTGGTGGACCTGACGGGAAGCAATGTCATCCCGCCGGGCGGGCCGGGCACCGGCTGCGATCCGCGCGATGGCTGGGTGGCCAAGGGCACCGCGTGGGGCTACCGCAACCGCTCGGGTGCGTTCCCGCCGGCGTGCGTCCCGGGATCGTCCGGCGGCGTGGTCTCCGCCAAGGTGAAGCCCGGACGGTACGCCGGCACCACCAGCGTGCAGGTGCGGCTCAAAGACGTCAGCATCGGTAGCGTCACGGGGCCGATCCAGGGCGTCGTCACGCGCGGCGACGGCACGGGGCCGAATCCGTCGGAGTGCTACGCGATGGCCGAGTACAACTCGATCCCCTGCCGGTCGACCAGTCCGACGCGCGTCAAGTGCCCGCTCTGACCGGCGGCCGGGTCGGTTGCTGCCCGTTCCGCGCCGCCCCCTCGCGCATGCGGGTGGTCGAGTGCACGGGATCGCGGTCGAAGCGGGGGATCACGTGGCGGCCGAAGGTGGCCACCGACTCGAGCGCGGTCTCCTGCGGCTGGGTCGAGGCGAGCACGCCGAAGATGAGCTGGTCGCAGCCGATGTCGGCGTAGAGCTGGATGCCGGCGGCGCACTCGTCGGGGGTGCCGACGATGCGATTGCCGGACGCGATGCGCTCGTCGAGCTGCGCCGCCGTCGGCTCGGGAATGAGCTGCGGCCAGGCCGGCACGCCCGCGGGCCGGGGGAAGGTGTCGAGGTACCGGAAAACGAGGCTGGTGTGGTAGCCGCTGCCCATCGTCATGGCGACCTCGCGCGCCCGCGTCCCGTCCTCGAGGCAGACGAGCGCCGTCACGCAGGCGACGTTGTCGTTCACCCAGCCGCCGATCGGCTCGGCGTGTTTGATGGCGTCCTTGTATATCTTGATGAGCGGGGCAAAGTCCTGGGGGGTGCCGAGGCCGAAGCAGAGCGCGCCCATGCCGAGCCGCCCCGCCTTCTCGAAGGTGGACGGGCTGCCGCACGCCACCCACAGCGGCGGGTGGGGCAGGGTGTAGGGCTTCGGCAGCACGGGGCGCTCGGGCATCGAGAAGAACTGCCCGTCGTAGGCGTAGCGCGGTTCCCGCCACATGCGCAGGATCTCGCGCAGCGACTCGTCGAACATGAGGCGGGTGGTGTCGCCGTCGGGGATGCCGAAGCCCTTGAACTCGGTCGACGAGGAGCCGCGCCCGGTGCCGAACTGGAAGCGGCCTTCGCTCAGGTGATCGAGCATTGCCACCCGCTCGGCGGTGCGCGCGGGGTGGTTGACGGGCGGCGTCAGGTTCCAGATGGCGGAGCCGACGTGGATGCGTTTGGTGCGTGCCGCGACGTAGGGGAGGAAGATCTCGGACGCGGAGAGGTGCGAGTACTCCTCCAGGAAGTGGTGCTCCACCGACCAGACGTATTTGAAACCGGCGCGGTCGCAGGCCTCGGCCATCTCGAGCTCGCGCATGAGGCGGCGGTGCTCGGCGCCGACGGGGTCCTGCTGCACCTCGTGGTTCGGGACGTGCGCCTGGACGAACAGTCCGAACTCCATGTCACTCCCCCCAGCCCGCGACGTCGACGCCGAGCGCCCGGATGCCGTCGATGATGCGTTCGGGTCGGAGATAGTCGGGCGCGCGGTCGTACTGCCACATGCGCGCTTGGCCGGTCCCGGCGACGAACCGGCGCGCCTGCTCGAGCGTGAACAGCACGCCGCGGCGGCCGATCTGGCGCTCGTAGTCTCCGGCGTGCGCGGCGTCGAGCACGAAGTTCATGGCGTCGCACATGGAGACGATGTTGGTGGTGTTCCAGTCGCGCGGGCTCACGCTGACGTGGACGCGGATGCCCTCGGGTGTGTGCGCGAGCACGTCGCCGTCCCGGGTGCGGACCGTGACCGCGGCCAGGCAGCAGCCGCAATACGACTCGACGCGCACTTCCTTGCCCGCGAACGGGGGCATGCGCGAGAGGGCGAGTGATTCCATGGCGCAGCCGGCGTAGCAGAGGAAGCGCCCATCGACGTGGATGGCGGCCTGGCTGGGGTAGGACGAGAACGGCGGCGCCTTCAGCAGGTTGAAGTTCTGCGTTTCCTGGTCGACGATGCACATGATGCCGAGGTCGAGCTGCTTGTAGGCCTCGAGGAGGGCGCGGCGCGAGAGGCCGGTGGCATCGTGGGCGGCGCGCAGGTTGGGGCCGTGGCCGTGCGTGCACCAGTGCTCGTAGACGAACTGGCGGAGTTTGAGGGCGTCGTCGCTGAAGCGGAACTCGGGGACGTTCTGGGGCATCGGGGCTACATACGGGCACGCGGGTTCGGCGTGCAAGCTGGGCGGTGCGCGCGCGGCGGAGCCGGGGGGCGGGGGCTCCGCTTCGTTCGGCGCCGATCGGCGCGGGGTGCCTTGCATGCGATGCGCGTCGGCGCCTGCAAGGCGCCCCGCCCCCGCCCCCCGGCTCCGCCGCGCGCGATGGCCGGCGGGGTGCGCCGTTCGCCCGCGTTCCGGATGTCTCCGCCCGCGGTGCTAGGCGGCGCATACGTAGTCGCGGGTTTCGACGAAGCCCATTGCCGACATGGCGTCGCGGATCAGGCGGCGCGGGCGTTCGCTGGCGACCGATGCGATCACGGGGCGGCCGCGCAGGTCGGCGAGCGCTTCGACCGGGATCACGGGGGCCCCGTGGATGGTCTGTCCGAGGCGGCCGCGGTGGACCTCGACGACGTGGGTGAAGTGTTTGCCGTGGGTGCGGAGGGCGCGGCCGAGGGCGCGGCCGGTGGCGCCGTAGCCCCACAGAACGTACTCGTCGGTGCGGGCGAGGAGGCCGGTGGCGAGGAACGCGGCCTTGCAGGCGGTGATGCGGTCGAGGGCGTAGACGGCGCCGGTGCGGGTCAGGCGCGCGGGGCCGTCGCGCCAGGAGAGAAGGCGGCGCGGGACGACGGCGATGTCGTGGCCGGTGGCGAGCAGGCGGAGGACCAGATCGTAGTCTTCGGGCCAGGGGACCTCGCGGTAGCCGTGCGTGCGCAGCACGTCGGTGCGGACGACGAGCGTCGGGTGCACGACCGGGCACTCGACGAACGCCTCGGCACGGACACGGGCGGGCGTGTCGATGGAGCCGAGCCAGCGCTCGTAGTCGCGCAGGCCGTCGCGCAGGCCGGCCCGGGGGATGATGCGGACGTGGCAGCCGGCGGCCGCCAGGGCAGGGGCGGCGGCGAGCGTCTCCAGCTGGACGGCGAGCCGGTGGCGATGCATCACGTCGTCGGCGTCCATGCGGGCGACGAGGGGGGCGCGGCACCGGGCGAGGCCGGCGCCGAGGGCGGCCACGAGCCCGCGATGCGGTGCGGGCACGACGACGATACGGGGGTCGTGCCGCGCGGCGGCGTGGGCGCAAGCGAGCGTGCCGTCGGTCGAGCCGTCGTCGACCAGCACGCACTCCCAGTCGGTGCGCGTCTGCCGCGCGATGCTGCGCAGGCACGCGGGCAGCGTCGTCTCGGCGTTGTAGGCGGGGAGCAGGATCGAGACGGCGGGAGCGCCCGCCCGGCCGCTCATTGCCGCGGCAGGCCGAGGCCGCGCTCGCTGATGATGTTCTTCTGGATCTGCGACGTGCCGCCGCCGATGATCATGCCGAGCGTGAACATGAACTCGAACGGCCAGAGCCCGCCCGCAACCGCCCGGCGGTCGTCGGCCGCCAGCGGCCCGTAGGAGCCGAGCAGGTCGAGGGCCAGGCGGGCCAGGTCGTGGTTCAGCTCGGTGCCGACCAGCTTGGTGACCGAGACCGCGATGCCCGGCGGCCGGCCGTGCAACTCGTCGGTCAGCTCGCGCAGCGCGTGCAGGCGCATGGCCTCGACGCGGATGGCGAGGTCGGCGAGGCGCTGGCGCACGACGGGATCGCTCGCTGCCGGCTGCCCATTGCGCTGGCGCGCGCGCGCCAGTCGCTGTAGCTCGAGCAGCATCTGCTGCGTGCGCGCGGTCGAGCCGAGCATGGTGCGCTCGTGGCGGAGGGTCGAGTTGGCCACCTGCCAGCCCTGGCCCGGCTGCCCGACGATGTTGGCGACCGGCACGCGCACGTCCTCCAGGAACACTTCGTTGAAACCCGCGTCGCCGGTCATCTGCACCAGCGGGCGGACGGTGATGCCGGGGCTCTTCATGTCGATCAGGACGTACGAGATGCCGGCGTGCTTGGGCGCGTCGGGGTCGGTGCGCACCAGGCAGAACATCCAGTCGGCGAACTGCGCGTACGAGGTCCACACCTTCTGCCCGGTGACGACGAGATGGTCGCCGTCACGCACGCCGCGGGTCTTGAGCGACGCCAGGTCGGAGCCCGAGCCCGGCTCGGAGTAGCCCTGGCACCAGATCTCGTCGGCGGGGAGGATGCGGGGCAGGAAGCGGCGCTTCTGCGCCTCGGTGCCCCACTGGATGAGCGTCGGGCCGATCATCTGCACGCCCAGGAGCCCGATCAGCCCCGGCGCCCGCGCGCGCACCAGCTCCTCGTCGACGAGCGTCTGCGTCATCAGATCGGCGCCCTGGCCGCCGTACTCGGGCGGCCAGCGCATGGCGACGTAGCCGGCCTCGTAGAGGGCGTGTTGCCACGCCTTGGCGGCGGGCAGGCGCGCCGGGTCGCCGTACTCGACCGAGCGGCCGTCGCGCGCGTCGCGCGGCAGATGCTGTTTCAGCCACGCGCGGACCTGACGGCGGAGGGTCTCCTGCGCGGGGGTGTAGGAGAGATCCATGACGAAGGGAGTGCATCGGACGTGGTGGGCGAGTCAAACGAAAAGGCGAGGCGGTATCGGGGGATCATCCGATCATCGCCCTGGCGAGCAAGGCCAGAACTATGGGTTGGGGAGTCGCTGTTCCGCTCCATCAATTCCATCAATAGTGGTACCGGCACTGTGCGACCTGAAGCTCCCGCCGGGGCCCGGTGCCCACCACGCGGTAGACCAGACGATGTTCACCGGTGATCCGGCGCGACCACCACCCAGTGAGACTTCCGCGCAGCGGCTCAGGCTTGCCGATGCCTGTGAACGGCCGCCGTTTGATTTCGTCGAGGAGCCGGTCGATGCGCAGGGCGACCCGTGGATCAGAATCACGAAACCACCGATAGTCCTGCGCGGCTCCGGCGGTCCAGCGCTCGATCATGCGCGCGGGCTGCGAACGAACCGGCGTGCCACGGCATCGGCAGCCGCTTTCTGGAGCCGACGCGCATTCTTCGGGCTGCGAAGGAGATGCAGCGTCTCGACCATGGCCTCATACTCTTCGAGGGCAACCATGACGACCGACGGCGCTTTGTTGCGGGTTACGATGACAGGCCGGCGATCATCAACTACCGAGTCCATAAGTTTCGCCAGCCGCTGCCGGGCGGCGCTGTAGCCCACCACGTTCATCGGAACCTCCAGCTTGTACAAAATACTGTACAAGTGGGCACCGCTACCGTCAAACCGCGCGAGTCGGGGGTGGGGGGCGGGGGAGCGGCGTCTGATAAGGGGTGCCCGGTCAACTGCGCTGGGTACTCCTGCCTACTTCCGGTTCTACGCCCATCGACGCGCCGTCCTCTGGCTGGTCTGGCCGGCAATGCGTCCGGATTGGCGAGGGCTCCGCCGCCTGCGAATCGCATTGCGCGGCTCGCCGTACTGCAGGATCTTTCGCACGGTCACGTCGAGGGACACGGGATGTGATGCTTCGATCGCTCGAAGTCGCTCCACGAGCTCGCTGAATGTTGGGGGAAACGAAGCGTCGGTTCGGGCGAAGACGACCTCGTTCTCGGAGGCATCTGCCTTGATGACGATGATCTGTCCCGCGAACGAGTCACGGATGCGGTCGACGCGGCCGTCATCCGCCGCGTCGTCGGCATGGAGGTTGACGACCAGGACGCCGCCCGTTGCGAGCCGATCACGGCAATGGTCATAGAATGCGGCACTGCAGAGCTGATCGGGTTGTCCGCCGCGATCGAAGCCATCCACGAGCAGAACGTCCAGCGGCTCGCCGTCGTGACGGACGAACGCGGCGCCGTCCTCGCAGAGAATCCGAAAGCGGGGGCCGTCCGGCGGAATGCCGAACGCGTCGCGCAACGCGATCACCTCGGGGGAGATCTCGATCGCAGCGAAATCCGCGTCGGGCAGTTTCACGCTGCAGTACTTGGCCAGCGAACCGCCGCCGAGCCCGATCATCGCGATCCGCGCCGGCGCGGGCTGAAAGAGCAGGAATCCCATCATGAGACGCGTATATTCCAGAACCAGCCGCGCCGGGTCGGCCTGGAGCAGGCGGCTTTGGACGGTCCCGTCGTCGAAGTGGAGGGAGAGCCCCCCGTTCTCTTCGCGCAGGACGGGGCTGCCGGTCGCGGCAAGTCTTGACGAGTAATCAGACATCGGGTGCATGACCCCGCAGTCCGACCAACCGTCACCAGAGCGCTTCGACGCCGTCGCTCGCGAAGATCGGATCGGGTGTGATCATCGGTAGGCCGGTAACCTGGGCCGGCGACTCCATCTCGACATACCCTTCGATGACGCCAAGAGCCAGCGCGCACCACAGCCGCCGCTCCCTTCCGGGGTCTGAGCGTCGGCACCGTCGAGAGGATGGGCCGACGCCGCTAGCTGACGAAAGGTCCTAGCCGACTCCCCCGTTCCTCGGCTATGAAGGCCGCGGACCCACCCCTCTCGCAATGCCCGCCTCGCCCCCCGCCCCCGTGAGTGCGCTCGCGCCTGAGATTCGCCGGCGTGCCGACGAGATCGAGCAGGCCCGTCGCCTGCCGGCCGATCTGGTGACTGCGCTGGCCCAGGCCGGTCTCTTCCGCCTTTGCGTTCCGCGCGCGCTCGGTGGGGAAGAGGTCGACCCCGCCACCATGATCGCTACCATCGAGGCCGTCGCCGAAGCCGACGGGTCGGCCGGATGGTGCGTGATGATCGGCGCGACCACCGGCGTTGTGGGCGCCTACCTGCCCGATGAGGTGGCGCGCGCCGTCTACGGCGCGGACCCCCTCGCCGTGACCGGAGGCGTGTTCGCCCCGAGCGGGCGTGCGCAGATGGTGGACGGGGGCTTCCGCGTCCGGGGCCTGTGGGCGTTCGCCAGCGGGTGCCAGTACTGCGCGACCCTCATGGGCGGGTGCGTCGTCTACGACGGCGACGCCCCGCGCCTGCTCCCGAACGGTCTGCCGGACGCGCGCATGATGCTCTTCCCGGCGCGGGCGGCGCAGATCATCGACACCTGGACGGTCTCGGGTCTCCGCGGCACCGGCAGCCACGACATCGCCGTCGACGATCTCGTCGTGCCGCTCGAGCACTCCGTGTCGCTGGTGACCGATCAACCGCGTGCGACGGGCGCGCTCTATCGGATCCCCGTGTTCGGGCTCCTCGCCCTGGGCATCGCCGGGGTCGCGCTCGGCATCGCCCGGCGCGCCATCGACGAGCTGGTGCAGCTCGCCGGCGGCAAGACGCCGGCCGGCAGCCGGCGGCGGCTTGCCGAGCGGGCGGTGGTGCAGGCGCAGGTGGGCGAGGCTGAGGCGCTGCTCGGGTCGGCGCGCGCGTTCGTGTTCGACACGGTAGGCGCCGTGTGGGACCGGGCGGTGAGCGGGGCGCCCATCACCCTCGCCGATCGCGCGCGGCTGCGTCTCGCCGCCACGCATGCGACGCGCAGCGCCGCGCGGGCCACCGACCTCATGTACGATCTTGGGGGCGGCACGTCCGTCTATGCCACCAGCCCGCTCCAACGCTGTTTCCGCGACATCCACGTGGCCACCCAGCACACCATGGTCGCACCGCCCACCTACGAGCTGGCGGGCCGGCTCTTCCTCGGCCTCGACGCCGACATGACCACGCTCTGATGCTGACCACTGCCGACTTCACCACCTTGCAGCTCGAACGGGTCGACGACGTGCTGCGCGTCACCATCGCCCACCCGACCAGCGCGCTGAACGCCGTCGACGAGCATCTGCACCACGACCTGACCGCGCTCTTCGCGGGCCTGCGCCACGAGACGGCCGCGCGGGCCGTGCTGCTCACGGGCCGCGGGCGCGCGTTCTCGGCGGGCGGCGACTTCAACTGGTTCCCGCAGCTCCAGGACCCCGACCGGCTGGAAGCGCTCCGCCGCGACGCGAAACAGATGATCTGGGACCTGCTCGACGTGGAGCTGCCCATCGTGGCGGCGCTGAACGGCCACGCCATGGGCCTCGGCGCGTCGATCGCGCTCTTCTGCGACGTGATCTTCATGGCCGACACGGCCACCATCGGCGACCCGCACGTGCGGGTGGGCCTGGTCGCGGGCGACGGTGGGGCGGTCATCTGGCCGCTGGCGCTCGGTCCGGCACGCGCCAAGCAGTATCTCCTGACCGGTGACCCGCTCCCCGCCGCCGAGGCCGAGCGTATCGGCCTCGTGAACCGCGTCGTTGCCGCCGCCCAGCTCGACGCGGAGGCGATGGCGTTCGCGCGCCGGCTGGCCGCCGGGGCGCCGCTGGCGGTGCGCTACACCAAGATCGCCGTCAACAAGTTGGTCAAAGACGCACTCAACACCGCCTTCGACACGTCGACGGCGCTCGAGCTGGTGACGTTCCGGAGTGCCGACCACGCCGAGGCGCTGGCGGCACTGCACGAGAAGCGGCCGCCCGTGTTCCGGTGCCGCTGAGAACCGGTCGGGGGCAAGTCCATACGCCATGGGTCCGGGGAACGTACGCTGATGGCCACGGGCGACCGCGAGCGCTGGGACGCGCGCTACCGCGCGCACGGCCCGGAGCGCGCCGGGCCGGCGCCGTTTCTCGTCGAAGTGGCGGACGTGCTGCCGCGCGCCGGGTCCGCCGGCGGGGCGCCGACCGCGCTCGACGTGGCGGGCGGTGCCGGTCGCCACGCGCTGTGGCTCGCGCAGCGCGGCTGCAATGTGACCGTGACCGATGTCTCTCCGGCCGGCCTCGCGCTCGCACGGCAGGGTGCTGCGGCGGCAGGCCTGTCCCTCCGTGTGGTCGAGGTCGACCTGGAGACGACGCCGCTGCCGGCCGGGCCGTTCGATCTGGTGGTCGTGGTCGACTTCCTGCACCGGCCGCTCTTCGACGCCTTCCCGACCGTACTCGGACCGGGAGGCGTCCTCGTCGTCGCGCATCCGACGCGTACGAACCTCGAGCGCCACCCGCATCCGTCGGCACGCTATCTCCTGGAACCCGGCGAGCTGCCCCGTCTGGTGCGGGGCCTCCGCGTCCTGCGCGTACACGAAGGCTGGTTCGACGATCGCCACGAGGCGCGGCTCGTGGCGCGGAGGACATGATGGACGGACCGGTACTCAGCGGTGGCTGCCACTGCGGCAACCTGCAACTCCGTTTCACGCCGAGCCTCCCGCCGGCGCAGCTCCCGGTGCGGAGCTGCCGGTGCGCCTTCTGCGTCCGGCACGGCGCGCGCACCGCCTCGGATCCGGCCGGCCGGGTCCGGATCACCGTGCGCGAACGGCGCCGCCTGCTCCGCTACCGCTTCGGCCTCCGCACCGCCGACTTTCTCGTCTGCGGCCAGTGCGGCGTCTACGTGGCCGCCGTCCTCCCCGACCGGCGTACACCGGTCGCCACCGTCAACATCAACGTGCTCACCGACCGGGACCTCCTGACCCGCGACGCCGTCGAGGTCGGCTACGACGACGAAACCAAGGCCGAACGCATTGCCCGCCGCCGCGCCCGCTGGACCCCGGCCGACGTGATGCTCCGCGCGCGCGCCAGATCACCCTGCCCGCGCCTCGGTCGCCGCCGCCGGTAGCAGCCCCACGTCGTGGCCGCTGCGCAGCTCCGCGATCAATCGATCGAGCTGCCGCGACACGTCGTGCACGTACCCCGAGAGGTGGCGGTGGATGAGCACGCTCGACACCGCCAGGCGCAGCTGATGCGGCCGGCGGAGCGCCGTCTCCGCGAAGATGGCGAGTGTCATCCACGCCCGCCGGGGCGATGCGCGCACGACGCACGTCCACACGACCCGGGTCAGGATCGCGACATCGCGCCAGCTCGTCCGCAGGCTGTGCTGGATCTCCGTGCCGCGGTGCAGGATCAGCGCCATCGTGCGGCGGCGGAAGTTGCGGTAGTCGTACAGCCGCCGGAGGAGGCCGGCGGTCGATGTCGCAGAACTCGCAGCTGTACGGGCAGCCGCGCGCGAACTGGATAGTCATGCTCTTGTAGGCGCGGTCCAAGGTCCAGAACGATTCCGGGTTCTTCGGTGCGATCAGGACGATCCGCATGGCCGCGCCCTCCTTGGCTGACCAGGATGGAAGCGCGACTGGCGGTCCGCGTCAATCCCGGGGGGACGCGAGCCGGTCCACGCGCCAGGTCTCCAGCCGGGCGGCGATCGCCTCTCTGGTGCGGGCCAGGAGGGCGGGCCGGTCCTCGTCCGGAGTGCGGGGGATGGGGGCCCCCACCCAGAGGCGGATGCGCACCCCCCACGGCAGCGGGAACAGGTTGTGATGCAGGAGCGCCCACGAGCCGTCGACGGCGACCGGCACGATGGGGGCGTCCGGGGCTTCTTCGAACAGCGCCAGCGTGCCGGCGGGCTTGAACTCGCCGAGCGCCCCGTGGCGGGCGCGCGTCCCCTCCGGGAAGATCAGCGCCGACGCGCGTCCGGTGCGGACGTGGGCCCCGAGCGCACGAATGGCGGCCACGGCGCCGCGGCCGTCGGTGCGGTCGATGAGCACGTGCCCGCCACGACGGAGGTTGTAGGAGACGCTCGGAATGAAGCGTCCGAGCGAGCGCTTCGCGATGTACTTCGGAAAGTTGGAGAAGAATACCTGGCCGAGGAGCGGGATGTCGAACATGCTCTGGTGGTTGGACACGATGACGTAGGCCGTCCAGGGGCGCACCGCCGGCGAGCGCTCGACCGTGATGCGCGTACCGCACAGGCGGAAGGCCCACACCAGCGCGACCTGGAGTGCGCCGGCGACGTACTCCTGCGGCCGCTGGCCGAACAGGCGTGCCACCCGTTGCACCACGTCGAACACCAGCAGGATCAGGACGAAGGCCGGCAGGAACAGGGCCGTCCCCGCCCAGTTGCGGAGCCTGGCCACCACCACGCCGTCAGGGCCGCGCGGGCGCGGCGCCCTCGAGCGCTTCGATGTAGTGCCGGATGCGGGCCGCGTTCGCGCCGATGTCGCCCTTGCCGTCGCGCGACTTGGACCGGATGTCGATCCGCATCTGGCCGCCGCCGTCCGGACCCACGCGAATCACGATGTCGTCGACGAACCCGAACAGGCGGCTGGTGGCGGTGGCTTCGATGGTGCCGGTGGCCGGATCGGCCGACGTGATCGTCCACGCCGGCATCATGCGTGCGACCTGCTCGGCACGGGCGAAGGTGTCGTCGGCGCTGCCGCGCAGACGCACCGGGTGCAGGTCGGGGCAGCACTCGCGCTGGATCGCTCCGAACGCCGGCGGGTAGGCGAGGTCGCGTCCCGCATTGGCGGGCAGGGTGCCGGCGTGGCGGAATGCGGGCGGGGTATCGAGGTCGGTGGTGAAGTCGTTGATGCGCGGCACGCTGGCGCTACGCGCCGCGATGCCGACGAAGACGATGCCGGTCAGGATGGCGACCAGCCCCCCTCGCGTCATGCCCTTGCCCCGCATCATACGCACCAGGGCGCCGATGCCGATCGCCAGCCCGCCGAGTCCGCCGAGCACGAACACGCCGAAGCCGGCCAGGGGGGCTACCAGGCGGAGCCACGCCAGGGCCGGACCGAGGACCAGCAGCAGCGCGGCCAGCAGCCCGGGAATGCCGCGACGTGGCGGTGGGGTGCTTCCGATGAGCGGCACGCGTGCCTACCGCTACCCGCGAATGTGGCCGCCGTCAACGGAGGCGGGCGGATGACCGCGGGGGGGCGGAGCCGTCCCCACGGTTCAGCGGTCCGACTAGTAGCTCCGGCGACCGCCGCCGTAGCCGCCGCCGCCGCCACCACCGCCGCCGCCACCACCACGCCCCCGGCGCTCGCCACCGCCGCCACCACCACCACCACCGGACGGACGGTCGTGCGCCTCGCTCACGTTCAGGGCGCGACCTTGCAGCTCTTTCCCGTTGAGCTCGGTGATCGCCCGGCGGGCTTCGTCATCCGAGCCCATCTCGACGAATCCGAAGCCGCGCGAGCGGCCCGTGGCCCGGTCGGCGACGACCGTGGCCGACTCGCACGTCCCGACCTGGGAGAAGAACCCCTGCAGGTCACCATCCGTGGTGTTGTACGGGAGGTTTCCGACGAACAGCTTCTTACCCATTCTCTCGCTCCTGGCCCCATTCACGGGGCGGTTGAATTATGTCGCCGTTGCCTGAGCGAGAAGCCGAACGCCGCAAACCTGAACGGGGCGGGATCACGCGCAAACACGAGGACGTTTTTCCTGTATCACTGGCCCACTTGCTGACGCAAGGGCAGATAGGCCGCGAGACCCCTACCCACGGGCAACTTTACAGCCGGAACACGATGCAAGTAGTGTCGCGTCCATGGCCGTGGATGTGCGCGCCAAGCTGATCGCTCCGGACGACGCCGCACGGCTGGTCAAGTCGGGTGACTGGGTGGACTACGGCGGCGGCGTCGGGCAGCCGGACCTCTTCGACCAGGCGCTCGCCCGTCGCAAGGACGAGCTGCGCGGGGTACGCGTCCGCGCCTGCCTCACGATGGCCCCCCGGGCGATCCTGGAAGCGGATCCCACAGGCGAGCATTTCCTCTGGTTCAACTGGCACTTCTCCGCCTACGACCGGCGCCTCAACCATGATGGCCGCTGCAACTACATTCCCATGAACTTCGGCGAGGCGCCGGGCTACTACCGGCGGTTCATCGAGCCGATCGACGTGGTGTGCCTCAAGACCTGCCCGATGGACGCCCACGGCTACTTCAACTTCGGCGCGACCGTCGCATACGGCAAGGCCCTGACCGAGCGGGCGAAGGTGCTCATCGTCGAGACCTGCGAGGCGATGCCGTACGTCTACGGCGAGCAGGAGTCGGTGCATCTCGACGACGTGGACTATGTCATCGACGGCGGCCGCGGATCGATTCCGGAGCTGCCCAACCCGCCGATCACGGAGATCGATCGTAAGGTGGCTGCCCTGATCGCCGCGGAGATCGAGGACGGCGCGTGCCTGCAGATCGGGATCGGCGGTATGCCGAACGCGGTATGCGCGGCGTTGAAGGACGCGGGGGCGAAGGACCTCGGCATCCACACCGAGATGTTCGTCGACGGCATGGTCGACCTGGTGGAGGCGGGGGTGGTCACCGGAGCGCGCAAGCAGCTCAACCCGTTCCAGGTCGTATTCACCTTCGCCGCCGGGTCGCGGCGCATGTACGACTTCATCGACCGCAACCCGCGCGCGCAGAGCTACCCCGTCGACTACACCAACCTGCCCGAGAACATCATGCGCAACGATGGCGTGGTCGCGATCAACAACACGACCCAGATCGACCTGCAGGGGCAGGCGGCCTCCGAGTCGGACGGCTATCGCCATCTGACGGGCACCGGGGGGCAGCTGCAGTTCGTGCGTGGCGCCTACGCCTCCAAGGGCGGCAAATCGTTCATGTGCCTCGCGTCGACGTACGAGCGCGACGGGCAACGGCGCAGCCGGATCGTCGGCACCCTCACGCCCGGGAACATCGTGACCACGCCGCGCACGGACATGATGTACGTGGTGACCGAGTACGGGCTCGTGAACCTGAAGGGCAAGTCGGTCGCCGAGCGGACGCAGGCGCTGATCGCGATTGCCCACCCGGAGTTCCGCGAGCAGTTGGAGCGTGAGGCGCGCGCGCAGCACCTGGTGCCGCGGACGTTCTGGTGAGCGGGCGGCGAAGGAGACGAGGATGAAGATCAGCTGGTTCCATCTGATGCCGTGGCGGTGGCTGCCCGAGGACTTCCGCGAGCGCTACCACAGTGTCTGGGTCGACCTGCCGAACGGGCTCTACGATCCCGAGCGCGGCCACCAGCTCTACAACGAATACCTCGACATGCTCGAGTACGCCGGCGAGGTCGGCTTCGACGCCATCGGCGTGAACGAGCACCACCAGAACGCCTACGGCATGATGCCGTCGCCCAACCTGATGGCGGCGGCGCTGGCGCGGCGTACGCAGGCGGTGCTGCTCATCCTCGGCAACTCGATCGCGCTCTACAACCCGCCCATCCGCGTCGCCGAGGAGCTGGCCATGCTGGACGTGATGTCGGGCGGCCGCGTCATCGCGGGCTTCCCGGTGGGCACGTCGATGGACACCAACTACTGCTACGGCGAGAACCCGGCCACGCTGCGCGAGAAGTACCGCGAGGCCAACGCCCTCATCCTGAAGGCCTGGCGCGAGCGCGAGCCGTTCGCCTGGAACGGCAAGTACACCAAGCTCCGCTACGTGAACCTGTGGCCGCGGCCGGTGCAGCAGCCGCGCCCACCGGTGTGGGTGCCGGGCCTCGGCTCGATCGAGACCTGGGACTGGTGCATCGACAACGACTACAACTACAGCTACCTCTCCTTCAGCGGCTACAAGCGTGCCCAGAAGATGCTCGACGGCTACTGGGAGCGGCGGGCCGCCCGCGGCGCGGACGACAATCCCTACAGTGGCGCCTTCTTCCAGCAGGTATGTATCAGCGACACCGATGCCGCCTGCGAGCAGGAGTGGTGGCCACACGTCGACTACTTCTTCAACAACTGCCTCAAGCTCTATCCTGGTATGTCGAGCGCCCCGGGCTACATGAGCGAGGCGTCGATGCGCGCCGGCATCGTGGCGCAGGTCGGTAACACGAGCGGTAACATGGGCATGAACAAGACGTGGAAGGAGCTCTGCGAGCAGCGCTACATCGTAGCCGGCTCGCCGGCCACGGTCCGCCAGCAGCTGGAGGAGCTGGCGACGTCCCTCCGCGTCGGCCATCTGGTGCTCGGTCTGCACATCGGTAGCGCGCCCATCGAGCTGACCAATCGCTCGACCTATCTGTGCGCCACGCAGGTGTTGCCGCACCTGCGCGCGCTCTTCCCCGGGTACGACGATCGCTGGTGGCCGAAAGCCATGCCGGCCGCCGAGCGCGCCGTTCCCGGCGCGCAGTCGGCCGCGGTACGCCCGGCCGCCGAGCGCAAAGCCGGGGTCGCCGCATGAGCGCCGACACGCCCCGCTCGCGCGTCGTCGCCCTGGGTGCCGGCCGGCCGACGGTCGAGGTGCTGGAGGCCGGCATGGGTGCCCCGCTCCTCTTCCTGCACGGCGCTGGCGGTATCCCGGCCTGGGAGGGTGTGCTGCCGATCCTCGCCCGGGCGTATCACGTGTACGCGCCGTTGCTGCCCGGGTTCGGCAAGTCGACGGGGCTCGAGTGCCTCGACGACCATTGGGATCTCTTCCTGCACGGCTTCGACGTGCTGGACACGCTCGGGCTCGAGCGCCCGTACGTGGTGGGCGAGTCGATGGGCGGGTGGCTCGCGGCCGAGATGGCGGCGCTGCGTCCGAAGGAGATCGGCCGCCTCGCGCTGGCGGCGCCGATCGGCCTCTGGCGCGACGAGGCGCCGGTGGTCGACCTCTTCGGCCACATGGCGCACGAGCTGGTACCGTATCTCTTCCACGATCCCCAGGTGCCGGCGGCGCAACGCATGCTGGCGCTGACCGGGCTCATCAGCGACAAGGACGACCGGACGCCCGAGCAGGTGGAGCTGCTGATCGACCTGTCGCGCGGCTTCCGCACGGTGGCGAAGTTCCTCTTCCCCATTCCGGAGCACGGTCTCGAAAAGCGGCTGCACCGCATCACGGCGCCGACGTTGATCGTGTGGGGGGCGGGGGATCGGTTCGTGGTGCCGTCGTACGCGCAGCTGTTCGTCGAGCAAATTCCCGGGGCGCAGCTCCACATCATCCCCGATGCGGGACATCTGATCGGGCTCGAGCAGCCGGCGCCCTATGCGCAGGCGGTGGTGGGGTGGGGGCGCGCGGGAGCGTGAGCGTTGTGGGCCGCCCGTAGCTGATTGCAGGTAGCGGGCGGGGATTGCGCGAGCGCATCCGGGCCTGCACGACGGTGCGGCATGGGGAGCGGAGTGCGCGATGGCCGCGCGTGGGCGAGCGCTGCGACGCCGTGCTATGGTCGGTGGCGTGGGAGCGCCGAAGCGCCGGGCCACGTACGAGGACCTCTGCCGGGTGCCTGAGCACATGGTGGCGGAGATCATCGATGGCGAGCTGATCGCGTCGCCGCGGCCGGCGGCGCCGCACGCGCTGGCAGCCTCCATGCTGGGGGCGGCGCTGATTGGGAGCTTCGGCGGCCCCGCCGGCGACGCGGGGGCGCCGGGCGGCTGGTGGATATTGTTCGAGCCCGAGTTGCATCTGGGTGAAGACGTCGTGGTGCCGGACTTCGCCGGGTGGCGTCGCGAGCGCATGCCGACCGTCCCCGATGTGGCGGCGTTTCGTCTGCCACCCGATTGGGCGTGCGAGGTCGTGTCGCCGTCGACGGGCCGGATCGACCGCAGCCGGAAGATGCACATCTACGCCCGCGAGGGCGTCGGCCACCTCTGGCTCGTCGACCCGGGGCCGTGCACGCTCGAGGTGTACCTGCTCGAGCGTGGGCAGTGGATCGTGGCGAGCACGTACGGGGGAGCGGAGTCCGTTCACGCCGAGCCGTTCGACGCGGTGGCGCTCGACATGCGGCGCTGGTGGCGGGAGTCGTAGCGGCGCCTCGCCGCCGCCGGCGTGTCAGTGGGCGGCCGCGTGCGCGCTGCCCGCGGTGTCTGCCGACGCCTTCCACACGAACATCCGCACCTGGTCGACTTGCGCGGGGGTGAGACCCGGTCCGACCATCTTCGTCTTGGGGTCGATCTTCCTCGGATCGAGGATCCACTCCCTGGCCCAGGTGTAGTCGAGGCGCCCGGCAGCGTGGATCAGGTCGGGCCCTTGCCGTTTGATGGGCGGCGTCTCGATGACCGTACCGAGATTGTGGCACTCCGTGCAGCGCAGCATGTAGAGGTTCTTCCCCTCGACGACCTGGTCGGCGGGAAACGCAGCGACGTCAGGTGCGGCCCCCGCTGTCGCGGGCCGCTGCCCGATCGCCCCGAGGTAGCGAACGAGCACGTCGATCTCCTCGTCGGCGAGCGGGAGCCTGGGCATGCGGTAGACCCGCCACGGGTAGATCTTGCCGTGCTCGCGCGGCGCAGCGAGAAACGCGCGCACCCACTCGGGGCGGAGCTTGCGGCCCGAGAGCCGCAGGTCCGGTCCCACGTCGCCGCCCTTGCCGTTCTCGAGAACGTGGCAGCCCGGGCAGGCATGCCTGGCGACCACGACCCGCCCCGCCTCCAGCGGGTCGGCGGGCAACGGCTGGGCCGGGACCGGTGTCTGCAACGACTGGACGTACAGGACGACCGCCCACAGGTCAGGCCGCTCGAGCACGTCGCCGTACGACGGCATGGGGGTGCCGTCGAGGCCGGTGGCGATCCGGTAGTAGAGGTCGAGGGGGGCCCCCCCACCGCGATACGCGTCGCGGGTGAAATCGCGCGCGGCGATCGGACGGCCGTCTGTATCCTTCAGGTCCTTGGCCGCACCGCCGTCGCCGCGGCCCGTGTCGCCGTGGCAGGTGGCGCATCCGGCGTCGACGTACATCTGCTTGCCGTGCGCGATGGTCTCCGGGGTGGCGGCGGGCACGGGCCCGGGATCCGCCACCGGCGCGGGCTCCGGCTCGTCGAGCACATCCGCCACCCGCAGGACAAACGCGGCGATCTTCCGGCGCTCGTCCTCGGTGAGGAAGGCGAACGACGGCATCGCCGTCCCGGGGATGCCGCGCTCGATCGTGCGTAGCACGTCGGCCGTGGCCGGCGCCTGCCCGGAGGCCGTGGTGCGGAGCTTGAAGACGCGCTTCGTGAAGTCGCGCGGGCGGGGCGCGATGAAGTCGGCCGCCGGCCCGGCACCGTCGCCGCGCTCGCCGTGGCAGGCGCTGCATTCCTGGAGGTAGAGCGGCTTGCCGGCGGTCGCGTCGGCTGCGGTGAGCGGTCGCTCTGCTGCCGTGCCGGTCGCCGCCAGCGGAACCAGCAGAACCGTGACCAGGAACCCTGCCCTCATGGATGCCCCTCCCCTCCGGCGCCCCGTGCCAGCCGGGACGGATCCCGGATCACGTCCTCCAGGCGTACGAACTCGCCCCCGCGCGAGGCCGCGAACGCGCGTGCGGCGGCCTCGTTCTTGAATGCGACGATGCCGTAACCCATCGGCGTGCCGGCGGAGCCGGCCCGGACGAGGTGCGCCCCCAGCAAGGGGACGAAGCCGCCCCCGTCGTGGTCCTCGACCCAGGCCTCCGGGATCCCCCGGTGCGCCTTCAGCATGGCACGCAGGAGGCAGCCCACGTCGTCGTACTTCGTGAGGGCGCCGTGGCGGTCCCGCATCTCGCCCGCGAATCCCGGCTGACTCACATGCATTCGGCACTCGGCGCAGGTGTCACGGCCGTAGTCGATCGGTTCCGGGCCGCCGTGGGCGACCGGCCAGAGAAAGACCACCGCCGCCACCACGGCGGAGACCACGAGCCCGCCGGCCGCGAGCACGCCCCTCACGTGAGCACCGCACGCCGGAAGATGGCGTAGCCCGCTACGAGCGGCACCGCGGCCATCACGACGAGACCCCCGACGAGGAGCATCACCAGACCATGGGCGCCGAATTGGTCGAGCCCGAAGGCGCCGACCGGCCCGAGCACGTCGAGTCGATCGGAGAGCGCGAGCGTCCCGACCACACGCGCCTGCTGCACGGGGTTGAGCAGCGCCAGCACGAACACCTGCGACGGCGCCAGATTCCGGCTGATGGCGAGGCCGATGGTGCCCAGGTCGGAGAGGTAGACCAGCACGAGCCACAGCGAGAACGCGGCGCCGATCACCCGCGCCCGCGAGCGCAAGCTCACCGAGAGCAGGGTGCCGAGGCCGAGCGTGGCTGCGCCCAACAGCAGGGCCAGGCCGACCAGGCCGAGGAAGGCGCGCACGTCGCCGCCTCCCACTGACCAGCCGACGATCACCCCCGTCGTCCCGAAGCCGGTGAAGATGGCTGCCGACACCGCCGCGAGGAGTCCCAGGTACTTGCCCGCATAGGCCTCGAGACGGGTGATGGGCTGCGCCATGAGCAGTGCCAGCGAGCCGTCCTCCAGCTCCCCAGCGATGCCGAGCCCGCCCAGCGACAAGGTCACCAGCGGAACGAAGATGAGCGCCAGGTTGAGAAGGCTCGCGGTGGTGCGATCGAATCCGGCCAGCCCGGCGCGCTGCGCGCCCGCCATGCCGAGCAGCGCAAGCCCGAGCGACAGGACGAGGAAGCAGCCGGCGGCGAGCACGAACCACCGGCTGCGCATGGCTTCGCGCAGCTCGCGTGCCGCCACCAGGCCGGTTTCGCGGACTCTCATGGCCGGTGGCCTACGAGTGGGATCACCCGCCCCGCGGTCGCCGACGGCGCGCGCGTCGTCACCAGCCGGCCCCGGTCGACGTGCAGCGTCCGGTCGGTGAGGGACGCCACCTCCTCGGCGCGGTGCGAGGCGAGCAGCAGCGTGTGACCGGCACGCCGCAGGCGGGCCACGACGTCGAAGAACATGTGCTGGCCGTCGTCGTCGAGGCTGGCGGTCGGCTCGTCCAGCAGGAGCACGGGCGGCTCGCCCAGGAGTGCCACGGCGAGCGCCAGGCGCTGCTGCATGCCGCCCGAGAACGCCCGCACCCGCTCGCCGGCGTGCGCCGCCAGGCCGACCAGGGCGAGCAGCTCCCGGCCGCAGGCCGGGTCGAGGCGGCGGAGGCGCGCGGTGAACGCCAGGACCTCGATGGCGCGCGCGTCGCCGAAGGCCGCCTTTTGCGGGACGTAGCCGGCGTGTGCGCGCGCGACCACCGGGGCGCGCACCACGTCGTGCCCGTCGATCGTAGCCTGTCCCGTGAACGGGACGAGGCCAAGCAGGCAGCGCAGCACGCTGGTCTTTCCCGATCCGTTGGCGCCGACGAGCGCCACCGACTCGCCGCGGCGTACGTCGAAGGTGACGCCGTCGAGGATGGTCCGCCCGTCGAGCGTGAGGGAGAGCTGCCGCGCCGTGATCACACGAGCACCCGCCGCACGCCCGCCGCCGCCAGGGCAACGACGCCGAGGAGCGCGCCGCCGGCGGCGGCGAGGGCCCCTGCCGGCGCTCCGTCCTCCTCGGCGCGCGTCCACCGGGTCAGCACCGGGCGGACGAGCGGGTGCGGGTCCGTCAGCTTCGGACGCGGGGCGAACATCGGGAACAGCCGCGCGCCCAGGTCGATCGCCTCCGCACCCGGCGTGCCGTCGAAGAAGGCGAGCACCGGGTAGCGGTCGGAGAGCACCTCGTAGGTGCTCTCGGCGCGATAGGGAATCTCCGACACGCCGTCGAGGTCCCGGTCGTAGATGACCGCGTCGCTCCAGTAGTTGCCGCGGCCGTCCACCGCCCAGACGTTGTGCTCCGCGCTGCCCGTGCCGACCACTTGCACCTGCATGCGGTTGCCGACGAACGCGTTGTCCCAGAAGCGGATCCGTTGGGAGAGCGGCTGCAGCGCGATGCCCACATCGCCGCGGGCGATGACATTGCCGTGCACGTCCACACGGCCCGCCTTCGACTGCGGGGCGTTGTCGAAGAAGAGCCCGGTCGAGTTGTGGACGAAGCGATTGCCGGTGATGAACACGTCGTCGGCGTCCTTCAGAAGGAGCCCATAGGCCGACGGGCCGCTCGAGAACGAGAACGCGTTCTCGGTGAGCTGGATGCCCCGGCTGTACATGATCGCCGCCCCGACCTGATTGTCCTCGAAGCGGTTGCGGTGGAAGACGTTGTCATCCGAGTACATGTAGTGCAGGCCGTAGCGGCTCGTGCGCACCACGTTGTCCTCGACGGCCGTCCCCGACGAGTACCAGATGATGACGTCCCGGCTGCGCTCGACCCGGTTCCCGATCAGACGGCAGCCGGCCGAGTACCACAGGCGGATGCCGTCACCCCGGCGCACGTGGGGGAGGTCCTTGCCGAGGATCGTCGAACCCTCGATCAGGCAGCGATCGCCCTGGACGACGAAGATGCCGAACAGCACGTCTTCGAGGTGCGTGTCGACGATGCGGACATCGGCGGCCTCGATGCGGATGCCGGCGTCCTCGGCGGTGTAGCTCATGCCGCTGCCCCGCACCACGAGCCCGCGCACCTCGGTGCCCGCGGCACGAACGCGGATCACCGTGCCCTCGCCCTCGCCGTCGAGCACCGCGCCGGGGCGCCCCACGAGCCGCACCGCGCGGTCCACGCTCACGTGCTCGCGGTACGTGCCTGCCGGCACGATCAGGGTGTCACCATCGCGGGCCGCCGCGAGGGCGGCGGTGACGGTCGGCTGTTCGCGGCCGACGACCAGCTCGGCCGCCGTGGCCCCGCCCGCGCCGAGCCCCAAGAGGACGCCAGCGGTCGCGAGGATCACCGCCGCACGCCGTCGCTGTCGTGGCAACGGGCGCACGAACACCAGCCCGAGCCCGAGCAGCCCGGCCACCCCGGCGAGGTAGAAGCCACCCCCCAGCTCGGTCGCGACGTGGAACTGGCCGACCTCGTACTCGCCGAACAGCTTGGGGTCGATGCGGCTTACGGTCAGGTTCAGCGACGCGGTCGGGTCGCGCTCGTTCACCGCAGCGTCCATCCAGAGCTGCAGGTCCATGAGCAGGACGAACGGCATGAGCAGGGCCGGCAGCACCAGGAGCGCGCGCAGCCACCGCCGCCGGGCCCACGCCGCGAGCGCGATGCCGGCCGTGGCCCCGAGCATGCCGAGCGGCGCCAGCGCGCGCTCCACGCGGGCGAGGGTTCCCATCGGCCGGATGCCGACGTAGTGCCCGAGCATGTCCACCTCTCGGACATCCCCTTCGACGGTGCGCGGGCCGATCATGATCACGAGGGTACGCTGCCCGTACTGGGGGGCCTTGGCCTTCATGATCCACCAGGGCAGCACCCAGGCTGCGGCCAGAGCCGCCGCCGCCACCAGGACGATGGTGAGACACGCCGCCCGATCCGGGAGCGGGCCGGCACGCCGGTCGGTGACGGGGGCCGCCTCCGGCCGGCTCGCAGGGGGCATGACCCGCTCGGGCTGCATCGTTACTTCTTGGGTTCGACGAGCAGCCAGCCGGTGAATTCCATGTGGAGCGCGGAGCAGAATTCAGTGCAGTAGTACGGATAGACGCCGGGCTTGGTGGCCGCGATCTGGGCGATCTCGGTGGCGCCCGGGTCGATCGACAGGTTCACGTTGTAGCCGTGCAGGCCGAAGCCGTGCGTGGCGTCCCGCGCGGTCTCCACGTTGGTCCAGTTGAAGACCACCGTGTCGCCTTCCTTCACGCGCACGATGTCGGGGTTGAAGTGCGAGCGCACGACCGTGCCGTTGACGGTCACCGTGCTTCCGGCGCGTTTGACCGACTCCTGCCCCTGCAACGTCACATGGTCGGACTTCTCCATCTTGACGAGGTCCCAGCCGGTCTCGGGATACGTGGTCCAGGCTTGCATCATCTCGACCGGGATCATCATCGAGTTATGCGGCTCGCCGATGGTGGGTGTGTCGGAGAGCAGCCGCATCTTCTCGCCACTGATGTCGATCAGCTGCAGGTTCTGGGGGTGCAGTGGCCCGAGCGCCGGGAAGCGGTCCACCGACCACTTGTTCAACGCGACGACATACTTCCCCCACGGCTTCTTGGTGTTCGAGCCCGGTGCCTGGAGGTGGCCGATGTTGTAATGCACGGACACCTTGTCAACCACCTTCCAGGCCTTTTCGGGGGGGTTGTAGGGCGGCCCGAGCGTCCACTTCACCACCGTCGAGTCGAGGAAATGCGACGTGTAGCCGTTGCCTTGGTTGTCGAAGACGCTGTGCAGGGGGCCGAGGCCGGTCTCGATGTGGGCTTCGATGCACGCGTCGTACTCGAGGATCGGGACGCCGAAGTCGTCCTTGCCCTCGAAATGCTTATCGTCGATCGCCTTCTTGATCCTGGCGAACGAGTACGCGCTGACGTGCGGGTCGAGCTTGCCGGAGACGATGATGTACTCGCCGCCGGGCACGAGGTCGACGCCGTGCGGGCTCTTCGACTCGGGCACGAAGAACAGGACGCCCTCGGCGACCGCGGTCGTCAGCGGGAGCACCGTGATGCCGTTCACGACCTTCGTCTTGGCCTCGTCCCGGGCCACCTGCTCCGCCTTTTTCCAGTCGATGACGTGCAGGTAGTCCATCTCCCGTTGCGAGGCGCCGATCTCCATCGGCGGCTTGCCCTCCAGGACCCCGCCGGTGGCCATCTCGACGTTCATCGAGTTGATGAAGAAGTAGCCCTCGGACGGGCCGCGGCCGGCAATCGAGAGATCCTGGAAGTACGGCGGCAGCTCGATCTGGAAGGACTCGGCTGGGACGATCCGCCCCGCCTTCCGGTCGAAGCGGAGGAAGCTCACGCTGCCCTTGTACTTCGTCTTGTAGTCCTCGATCGGCGCGTAGTCCTTGGGCTGGCCAAGCGGCGCCGGGAAGAACGAACTCACGATGATGTACTCGCTGTTGTCGGTGAAGACGCCGTGGTGGTCGGAGGTAGCGTTCGGAATCTTGAAGATGCTTTTGGTCTTGAAGTCACGCATCGAGACGATCGCCACGCGGCCCGAGCTCTTGTCGGTGGCGGCGATCCACTCGCCGTCGTATTTGCCGTTAGTGAGCGAGAGCTGGGGATGGTGCAGGTCGCCCCAGGTCTGGGTGGGCAGCCCCGCGCCGAACGAGCCCTTGCGGAGCACCTCTGCGGAGCCCTCGTCGCCTTGACCCCACCCCTGCCAGGCATCCGGCGCGTAGACGGGGACCTCCTTCAAGAGCCGCATCGACGGGATGCCGTAGAGCATGATGGTGCCCCGGTGGCCGCCCGAGGTGAGCATCACGAAGTCGTCGTACTTGCCCGGGGCCACGAAGGTCTTGAGGGCCGCCTCCGCCTCGTCGGGCGTGAGCCCGCGCTGCTGGATGATCTGGTCGAGCGGATTGCCCGTCGGTGCTGCCTGGCTGACGGCGATCGGCCCCTGGGTTGCCGATCGCGACATCAGGAACGCCGCTCCCGCCAGGCCAAGGGTAGCGGACACGATTGTGCGTGCTCTCATATTCTCCTCCCCCCTTCCCGAGGCTCGGATTGCAACCCGTGTACCGCCCACCGCCTCTACAGATCGCGAGGCCAATCCTGCGAACGACATGGCCGGCGCATCCGATCCGCGGGAATGATTCCGATGGCTGCGAATCGCTGGGGGAGGGAAGACACGATCGCGCGCGTGAACAGCACGACGGTCATGGCAGCGCGCGTCCCACGTGCGGGTGGCGGAGCTTCCAGCGTGCCACGGCGTCGTACGGCCTCGAAAAGCGGCGGCGCCGCATCACGGCGCCGACGTTGATCGTGTGGGGGGTCGGGGGGGGCAGGGGTGGGGCAAGGGGGCCGACGTCTGATAAAGCAGGATCAGTAAACTTTCGCTGGGTTATCCTGCCTATCTCCCAACTTCCGCGCCGGCGTGATGGAGCGCCTCGGCATCGGGTGGGCCCGACTGCACGACGCGAACCCGCGGCTCGTCCACACGTCCATCACCGGCTTCGGCTTGACCGGCCCGCTGGCGACGTTGCCCGGGTTCGACCCGGTGTTCCAGGCGCGTTCGGGTCTCATGGCCGCGCAAGGCGGGAGCGATGAGCCCGTCCTGCACCTGATCGCGTACAACGACTACTGTGCCGGTGCCCTCGGCGCGCTCGCCACGGTGGCGGCGCTGGTCGCACGCGAGCGCACCGGACACGGCCAGCACGTCGACGTGAGCCTCCTCCGCACCGCGTTCATCGCGCAGGCCGCGGAGATGAGTTCGACGGTCGCCGGCGGCCGCGACTACCTGGGGCCGTCGGCCGTTCGCCGGCTCTACGCCTGCCGCGACGGCTGGCTTTGCGTCGCCGCCACCACGCCGCCGGCGATCGAGACGCTCGGGCAATTGGCTCGTGTGATGCTCGCGCCGGACGAGCCCGTCGAGGGCCCAGGTGCCGAGGCAGTGACGGCGTTCTTGAACCCCCTCGACCGAGCTGACGCCCTCGCGCGTCTCGCCGCCGCCGGCGTTCCCGCCGCCCCCTGCCTCACGTTCGACGAGGTGTTCGCCGATCCCTTCCTCCGCTCCGCACACCTGACGACCCAGGACCACCCAACCCTGGGCCGCCTCGAACTCCCCGCCCCGTTCATCCGCTTCTCCGCCACCCCCATCATCTACTGCCGCTCCGCCCCCGACCTGGGCGCCGATAGCCGCGACGTCCTCCGCGAAATCGGCTACGACAACTCCCGCATCGATGCACTCATCGCCGCTGGCGTCATGGGCCCTCCAGCCAAATGACCTCCCCAACAAAGGGGCGGGGCGTGGCTCGCTGGCCGTCACCCCGATCATCTACGCCGAGCTGCGTCTCGGGTTCGAACCGCGCCCGGACTTCTTCATCGGTGCCCACGCGCTGGTCGAGGGGCACACCCTCCTGACGCGCGACGCCCGGCGATATCGAAGCTACTTTCCCGGTGTTCGCCTGATCGCGCCGTCCTGAAGCCACGTAACCCCGAGGAAGGGGTATGCTCGAGGGCGCACGCGGGCGGCTGCAACGGGGTGTTTCTCACTACGACGGCTGAAACGTCCCGGCCGTTGGCCGACGGCCCATGGGGTTGGCACCGCACCCGCTTGGGGCGCTCCGCATGGCCGCTGTCTATGTGCCGCGGTCGCCGACGACGGGCGTGCTGTACGGCGTCGTGCAGTCGCACCTCGCCGAGTTCCTCGCCACCGTGCAGGCGGAGACCGACGGGCTGCCGGCGTTCGTCGTGCGCGAGTTCCGCAAGTTTCTGCGCTGCGGCGTGCTGGCGCATGGCTTTGCCCTCACACACTGAGTACTGCCTCAGTCGCACGCCGCCCGCGGTCAGAGTGACGCGCCGGCACCATCCACTCGAGGGAGAGCTCCTCGCGGTGCTGATGAACGGGCGGATGGAGGTCGTGGTGCGGTTGGCGGATGGGACCACGATGCGGATGCCGTGGGCGTGGACGGATGTGGACGGCATGCCGCCGGAGCCGGTCGACGAGAGCGTCTTCACCGCGGAGGCGCTGCGGGAGTTGCTCGACCGCGTCGCCTGCCTTCGCGGCGGTACTTGAAGGTGCGGGTCGCGCAGCGGACCGATGAGCGAGTTGACCGGAGACCGGGGGAAGATAACGGCCGCGCATCGGGTGCGACAGGCCTTCGTCTACGTGCGGCGGTCGTCGCTGCGGCAGGTGCGGTACAACCGGGAAAGCCAGCGCCGCCAGTACGACTTCGCCGCGCAGGCGGCGACGCTCGGGTGGAGCCGCCACCAGAGTCGTCCTCATCGACGAGGACAAGGGGAAGAGCGGGCTGATCCCGTACACGCGTACCGGCTTCGCCCGCCTTGTGAGCGCGGTGGTGCGGGCCAGGCGGGGCGGCCTGGGCGAGCCTGCAGGCCGAGGCCCCGACGTGTCTTCACGTTACAGAGAATTGTACCTCGAGTCAGTCAGTCGCCCTTCTGCTTGAGGTTCTTCACGACAGTGAGGTCGCTCATGAAGGTAGGCGGGGCATTGCCGTCGTCCGCCAAGAACGCACTGCAGATGATTCCACTCTTCGCTGTGGCCAGTATCCGCGCCGACCCCTTCGATAGAGGAGGAATCCCCGGGTCGCTGCTCGGAAACAGCCCGACGGCGCCTGAACCGAAAAGCACCGTCGCGCCCGCGGCCACGTTGAGCGACGTGGCGCTCGGATCGTTCGCCCCCGCGCCGCCCGCCGGCCCGAAAACCTCGACGCCCACGCGGATGGCGTTGTTCGTCGTGTTCGTGCAGGCAAAGAACGGCGCGATACCCCCCAGGCGCATCACCCCCGGCACCGACCAGAGGTGGAAGGACGGTTGCCCTTGGAGCGCCGGAGGGGGGGAGTTGATCTGGGCCTGCGCTACCGTAGCGACAAAAGCGAGGGTGAGAGTGACAACCAAGAGACGGATCATGGCTCGCATGGCAATCCTCCGTGCGGCGTTAGTTCGCCGCCTTCTGCGTCGTCTTCTTGATGATCGTGAGATAGGTCATGGACGTGGGCGGCGCGTTGCCAGGGTCGGCGATGAACGCCGTGCACGCGAGCTTCTTCGAGGTGGCGAGGATGCGGGCCGACCCTTTCGAGAAGAACCCCCCAAGGCTTGAGCTGATCGAAATCCCAACTGCAGCGCTCGTCCCAAAGATCACTGTCGCGCCAGGGGCGACGCTGAGCGAGGTCGCGACGGGATCGTTGATCGGCGCACCGCCAGGGGAAGCAAAGAGTTCTACCCCGACCCGCATCGTCGCCGTGTCGGTCGAGGTGCAGGCGAAGAAGGCATCGAGTCCGCTCGCCGCGATCACGCCCGGGACCGAGTAGAGGTGGAGGGTATCTACGCCTGCGATCAGGACTGGGAGGGGGCTATCCGCGATGCCCGCACGAGCGGGCGTGGCGAAGCCTACGCCGAGAGCAAGAGCGAGAGCAGCAGCCTGAAGAGGTACGTGTTTCATCGGGTGAGCCCTCCTTTTGGACTCCGGTTGGCCCCCACGCACACGCGAGGGAGCGGGCGGGCGGTCGAGAACGATCGTGCTATGGGTGAGCGACGGAAGAAAGCTGCAGCGCCGGTTGACGGCACCGAACAGGACCGCTGCATCACGCTCCACGAGACCTATGACGGCTCCAGTGATGTACATGAGACCTGGTGCAGCAGCCGGCTGCGCTTACTGTGTCGGCAGGGTCCTAGTGGTCGGGCGCTCAACACGCTCGGTCATCCAACGACCCCAACCCTGCATTCCGTGCAAACCCTGCCGCATGACTTCTTCGGGCCTGGGATACTCGCACATTGGGAGTTTGAATGAATTCGCCGCTTCCACTCCGGCCTTCACGGCGCCTCCCCAGTCCTCTATGACGATCTTCCGCTCCCTCCTCTGATCGACGCCTGCCGTGCAAGCGCTTGCGCAGCTCGATGTGGGCCGTCCGCGGGGCTATCCGGTTCAACATGTGGCCTCTCCCTTCCTGAGATCCCAATGCGCCCAGCTTTTGGTGTCGCTACTAGTTAGCTATCCAAGCTAGCGAGAGCGGCAAGCTGTGCCGTAAGATGCGTAGGGAACATCGCTCGCCCCCCCCCCCACGTCAAGGGGAATTTCACACTGGGTCGTCGAAACTTGGCGGGTAGGTGGCGCGACCCGCTGTCTCGGGCGAATCGCGACATAACGCGGTGCGTTGCCAGGCAGGGGAATCGTCCGCGGGACTACCCGGCATAGAACGGGGTCTCCAGGGAACGTCCGCGTCAGCCGGGGGTGGGGGGGGGCGGGGGTCGGTTCGTGGCGCTGTGGTACGCGCAGTTGTTCGTCGGGCGCATTTCCGGGGCACGGCTGCAGATGATCGCCGACGCGGGGCTTCTGATCGGGCTCGAGCAGCCGGCGCCGTACGCGCAGGCGGTGGTGGGGTGGGGGCGCGCGGAGGCGTGAGCGTTGTGGACCGCCGGTAGCTGATTGCAGGTAGCGGGCGGGGATTGCGTGGGCGTACCCGTGCCTGCACGACGGTGCGGCATGGGGAGCGGAGTGCGCGATGGCCGTGCGTGGGCGGGCGCTGCGACCCCGTGCTATGGTCGGTGGCGTGGGAGCGCCGAAGCGCCGCGCCACGTACGAGGATCTCTGCCGGGTGCCTGAGCACATGGTGGCGGAGATCATCGATGGCGAGCTGATTGCGTCGCCGCGGCCGGCGGCGCCGCACGCGCTGGCGTCCTCCATGCTGGGCGCGGCGCTGATCGGCAGCTTCGGCGGCCCCATCGGTGGCGCGGCGGCGCCCGGCGGCTGGTGGATTCTCGACGAGCCCGAGCTGCATCTGGGCGAAGACGTTGTCGTGCCGGACCTTGCGGGGTGGCGCCGCGAACGCATGCCGACCGTCCCGGATGTAGCGGCGTTTGGTTTGCCCCCCGATTGGGCGTGCGAGGTCGTCTCGCCGTCGACCGGCCGGATCGACCGCGGGCGCAAGATGCACGTCTATGCCCGCGAGGGGGTCGGCCACCTCTGGCTCGTCGACCCGCTGGCGTGCACGCTCGAGGTGTACCGTCTCGAGGGGGGGCGGTGGATCGTGGCGAGCACGCACGGGGGAACGGATGCCGTCCACGCCGAGCCGTTCGACGCGGTGGCGCTCGACATGCGGCGCTGGTGGCGGGAGCCGTAACCGGTCGCCCTCCCACCCGTCGCGAAGCACCGGCCCTGTCCCGGCAGTGACCGAGACGATAGTCGCACCTCGTCGATTAGGACGAACTGGATTACCGCACCACACGCGGCAGGCATCCGCCGTCGCCATGAGGCGGGCTCGTGCTCGATCGCGACCCGATCGCGACGACCTACAGCGCGCTCGCGTCCGTCTCCAAGAACGCACCGGACGGCGAGCCGCCGCAGCGCTCACTCACCGGCCCGCACGTTTGGAGCAGATGGAGGACGCACGGGGGGCTGGCACTTGGGCTCATGGCCGGCGACGCTCTCAGTGCTACTCTCAGTCAGTGCAGCACGTCGGTGGTGTCGAAGAACACTTCCGCCGCCGTCTCGCACTCCTGGCACGCGAGCCGTGCCACGCGATACCGCCGCCCGCCCGTGTCGCGCGAGCCCTCGCCGCGCCGTTCGAGGAACCCGCCGCAGTGGCACCAGCGGCCGCTCAGGTGTTCGTCCATCTCGGTGAACGACCGGATGAAGATGGCGTGTTCGGCCGACGCGCCCGGGCGCTCCCCGGCCGCCTCGCGGAGCCGGGTGCGGCGCCGGCGCTTCATCCCCATCGCGATCACGGCTGCCACGATCGCGAGCGTGAACAGGACGACGGTCACGGCAGTCCGCGCCCCACGTGCGGGTGGCGGAGTTTCCAGCGTGCCACGGCGTCGTCCCACACGCGGCGGTCGCGTGTGACCGTGAAGCACGCCGGCAGCGGCGCGGGGTAGGGGCCCGGGCCGAGCCACACCATCACGTTGTTGCGGCATTCGACCAGACGGTCGGGGATGCCCATGGTGCCGGGGCCGTTGTGGCCCACCTGCTCGGCCAGGAGGACGTTGTCGATCAGGGCCAGCGTGGGGGCCAGGCGATCCCACTTGAAGAAGCGGCCGTGGCCGAGCGCGCCCGGCGCGGCGTCGCGCGGACCCGGCATCGGTTGCAGGCGGATCAGCGTGTCACGCACCATGAGCACGCGCTCGCGCCCGTCGGCGCCCGAGTCCTCGATCGCGGGCGACGGGCGTGCACTGATGCCGGTGTAGCAGCCGTCGAGGAGCGAGTCCTCGACCAGTCCGCCCTGGACATGGTCGTTCTCGACGCAGTCGTCGCGGATGTAGGTGAGCCACACCTGACGGATGGTGAACGGCCCGCCCACCGGCCGGATGCCGTCCTCGACGTTGTCGGCCCGCAGCCCGTCGATGGTGACCTGGCCGTTCTCGAAGCGCACGGCCGCGTTGTTGAGGTCGTGCATCGCCTGCCACGAGAGCGTCCGGTCGTACCGGCCCTGGACGATGCCCCCGGCGAAGCAGGCGTCGTCCCCGCCCGCCAGCTCGATCGGGTAGAGGTTGTCGGGCGACGCCAGGAATGTCGCCCCCCGCGCGTCGAGCACCGATCCCGGGGCGAGGGCGGCGTCCTCGAACCGGCGCGTGTAGGTGCCCGACAGGGTGGTCGCGGGGTGCCCCGTGGTCAGGCAGGCGAAGGCCGTCGCCGGCGCGACGCACTCCGGGCAGACGGCGACGAAGCGTGTCGCGGGCACGTGGCGCGCGCGTACGCTGCCGCTCAGCACGCCGCACGTCCGGTCGAAGCGGGCCCGCAGGCGCACGCCCCGGAGGCCGCCGCATGCGCGCCAGCGCGCCTGCACGATCGTCCCGGCGCGGGTGCGTGCCAGGCGTGCGCCGTCGGCGGTGCAGGCGTCGCCGATGGTGACCGCGTCCGGGGCGATGGTGAGCGTGTCGCTCGCGACCCCGATTGCGCCGCGGAGGAGCGGCGGTGCGCCGACGGCGAACCGCCCTCCGGGGCAGCGCGGTGCGGCCAGCGCGGGCATCCCGGCGAGCAGCAGGCTCGCGACGACGGTGTGGAGGCGTCGCATCGGCTCTGGTCTTACCCGGCATCGCCGGCAGGTCCAAGCGACGCGCCGGCGTAGCAGCCCCGCCGCCTCCGTGCTACACGCCCGCCATGGCGGATGCGCAAGCGGCTGCGACGCTGACGGTGCTCGAGCTGCGCGATCTGGTCGCCCGCGGCGAGATCGAGACCGTGCTCACGGTCTTCCCCGACCTCTACGGTCGTCTGGTCGGCAAGCGCATCGTCGGGCGCTACTTCTGCGACGAGGTCCTCGCGCACGGCATGCACGCCTGCGACTACCTGCTGGCCTGTGACATGGAGATGGACCCGGTGCCCGGCTACCGCTTCGCGTCCTGGGCCGACGGCTACGGCGACGTGCGCTGCGTCCCGGACGTGACCACGCTCCGGCGCGCGAGCTGGCTCGAGCGCACCGCGCTCGTCCTGTGCGACGTGTACGTCGAAGAGGACGACGACCTGGTCGCGGTCGCGCCGCGCACGATTCTCAAGCGCCAGGTGGAACGCGCGCGCCAGGCCGGCGTGCGCGTCATGGCCGCCTCCGAGCTCGAGTTCTTCGTACTGCGCGACTCGTTCGCCGCCGCCGAACGGAAACACTTCCACGACCTGGAGCCGTTCGGCTGGTACATCGAGGACTACCACACGCTGCAGGGCCGGCGGGTCGAGCCGCTGGTGGGGGCCATCCGCACGCATCTCGAAGCGTCGGGCGTCCCGGTCGAGTTCTCCAAGGGCGAATGGGGCCCCGGCCAGCACGAGATCAACGTCCGCTACGCCGACGTGCTCGAGATGGCCGACCGGCACGTCATCTACAAGCAGGCCGCCAAGGAGATCGCCGACCAGCAGGGGCTGGCACTCACCTTCATGGCCAAAATGGACGAGCGCTACGCCGGCAGCTCGATGCACGTGCACTCGAGTCTCTGGTCGCTCGACGGCACCAAGGCGCTCTGCCCGGGCGACACCACCGAGATCCCCGGCAGCCGGGCGCGCGGGTCGGACCAGTTCCGCTGGTGGCTGGGCGGTTTGATGGCGCACGCGCGTGCCTGCACGCTCCTGTTCGCGCCCTACGTGAACTCGTACAAGCGCTACCGGGCCGGCACGTTCGCGCCCACCGGCATCGCGTGGTCGTACGACAATCGCACCGCCGGGTTTCGCGTCATCGGGCACGGCCCGTCGCTGCGTGTCGAGTGCCGCGTCCCGGGCGCGGACGCCAACCCGTATCTCGCCTTCGCGGCGACGGTGGCGGCGGGGCTCGACGGCCTGGCGCGGCGGATCGAGCCGCCGCCGCCGTTCAAGGGCAACGTCTACGAGGCGAAGGAGCTGCCGCAGGTGCCGCGCACGTTGCCGGAGGCGATCGGCGAGTTCGAGCACGCGCCGCTCTTTCGCGACGCGTTCGGCGCCGACGTGGTCGAGCACCTGGTCCACTTCGCGCGCACCGAGCAGCGCAAGTTCGACGAGGTGGTCACGTCGTGGGAGCGGCGGCGGTACTTCGAGCGGGCGTGACGGAGGCGGCGATGGCAGGACGGCTGGCGGGCAAGACGGCGCTCATCACCGGCGCGGGCGGTGGCATCGGCCGCGAGGCGGCGCGGCTCTTTGCGGCGGAAGGCGCGCGAGTCGTCGTGGTCGACCGCGACGCCAGGGCCGGCCAGGAGACAGTCGTGCAGGTCGCTGAGGCCGGGGGCACGGCGGCGTTCACCGCCGCCGACGTGACCGTCGGTGCCGAGGTGGCCGCCATGATCCGCTTCGCCGAGGAGCGCTTCGGTGCGTTGCACGTGCTGTTCAACAACGCCGGCATCTTTCCCGATGCCGACGGCTCGGTGGTGGACACCGACGAGGCCGTGTTCGACCAGGTGATCGCGGTCAACCTGAAGGGCGTCTTCCTCGGCTGCAAGTACGGCGTCCCGGCGCTCCTGCGGGCCGGTGGCGGGTCGATCGTCAACACCGCCTCGTTCGTGGCCGTGATGGGTGCGGCCACCTCGCAGAGCGCCTACACGGCGTCCAAGGGCGGCGTGCTGGCGCTCACGCGCGAGATCGCGGTCGAGTTCGCCCGGCGGGCTATCCGCGCCAACGCCCTCTGTCCCGGGCCGGTGAACACGCCGTTGCTCGCCAGCCTGCTCGCCGATCCCGTGGCGCGGGCACGGCGGATGGTGCACATCCCGACCGGACGCCTGGCCGAGGCACGCGAGATCGCCGCCGCGGCGCTCTTCCTGGCGTCCGACGAGGCCTCGTTCGTCACCGGCACCACGTTCATGGTGGACGGCGGCATCACCGCCGCCTACGTCACCCCCGAGGGCTGAGCATGGCCGCGACGCACGAGGTCGGGAACCAACCGCCGCCGCTCGAGGACTACAACGTCTTCTCGACCGACCGCGTGCTGGCGGCCGCGCTCGAGCGCGAGGGCGGGGGCTGGGCACGCGACCGGGCGGAGCGCCTGGGCGCGCTCGCCGGGCGTGCCGACACGCTGCGCTGGGGCGTGCAGGCCAACGCCAATCCCCCGCAGCTCCGCACCCACGACCGTTACGGACATCGCCTCGACGAGGTCGACTTCCATCCCGCCTGGCACGAGCTGCTCCGGCTCTCGGTCGGACACGCCGTGCACGCGCTGCCGTGGTCGGAGCCACGACCCGGCGCCCAGGTGGCACGTGCGGCGCTGTTCTACGTCGTGTCGCAGGCGGAGGCGGGCCACGGGTGCCCCATCTCGATGACCTTCGCCGCCGTGCCGGCGCTGCGCGTGCAGCCGGAGGTGGCGGCGGCGTGGGAGCCGCGGCTGGCGAGCACGACCTACGACCCGAGGATGCGGCCAGTCCAGGAGAAGACGGGCGCGCTCTGCGGCATGGCGATGACCGAGAAGCAGGGCGGGTCGGACGTGCGCGCCAACACCACGCGCGCCCGCCATCTCAGTGGCCGGGAGTACGCCATCACCGGCCACAAGTGGTTCTGCTCGGCGCCCATGTGCGACGCGTTTCTCGTCCTGGCGCAGGCCGAGCGCGGCCTCACCTGCTTCCTGCTGCCGCGCTGGCGGCCGGACGGGACGCGCAACGCGTTCTACATCCAACGGCTCAAGGACAAGCTCGGCAACCGCTCGAACGCGTCCAGCGAGGTCGAGTTCGACGACGCCTGGGCCGAGCGTGTGGGCGACGAGGGCCGCGGCGTGCCCACCATCATCGAGATGGTGAACCACACCCGCCTCGATTGCACCATCGGCTCGTCGGCTGCGATGCGCCAGGCCACCGCACAGGCCATCCACCACTGCAGCCACCGGGTGGCGTTCGGCAGGCGCCTGGTCGAGCAGCCGCTCATGCTGAACGTGCTCGCCGACCTGGCCGTCGAGTCGGAGGCGGCCACGGTCCTCATGATGCGGCTCGCACGCGCCTACGACGAGAGTGCGGGCGACGAGGCGCAGCACCGTTTCGCGCGCCTGGCGACCGCCGTCGGCAAGTACTGGATCTGCAAGCGGGCGCCCATGCACGCGGCCGAGGCCCTCGAGTGTCTCGGCGGCAACGGCTACGCGGAAGAGTCGTCGATGCCGCGCCTGTACCGCGAGACGCCGGTCAACTCGGTGTGGGAAGGCTCCGGCAACGTCATGTGCCTCGACGTGCTGCGCGCGATGGGGCGCGATGCCGGCGCGGTGGACGCGTTCTTCGCCGAGGTGGGGCAGGGCGACGACCCGCGCCTCGACGCGTTCGTCGCCCGGCTCAAGCGCGAGTTGGCCGATGGCGCACACATCGAGGCGCGGGCACGGCGGCTGGTGGAGCGCCTGGCGCTGGCGCTGCAGGGAGCGCTGCTCGTGCGTCACGGCGACCCGGCGGTGGCGGAGGCGTTCTGCGCCTCGCGGCTCACGGGCGACCACGGGCTCGCGTTCGGGACGTTGCCGGCGGGCGTGGACTGCGCGCGCATCGTCGAGCGAGGGCGCGCAGCGTGAGAGGGAGCCCCCTACTCGCAGTTCACGTCCGCCTGCACGCCGCTATGATCCGAAACCCAACAGGGCGGATCGGGCGCCGGGCCGCAGGTCGGCGAGAAGGGATTCGGGTCCTCGGCGAATAGCCGTGTTCCCGTCCCGTCGCCGTCCGCGTCCGCCGGCGTGTCGAGCGTGCCGGCGCAGGTCGACGCCGGCGCCGGCGGGACCAGGAAGATGAAGTCGATGCGCTCGTCGACGTTGAGCGCCGGCGCCTCGAGGTCGATCAGGGTGTCGTCCTGCCGGCCCGAGGTGCAGCCGATGCCGGTGCCCGGCACACACTCCGCGTTCCCGGCCGCGGTGTAGACATCGGGCCAGCCGCGGGCGGTGTACTGCTGGTGGACGAACGTCCCGGCCTCGGCGTTGAAGTCCCCCATGAGGACGGCGGGGGCCGATACGTCGTGCGTGGTCTCGATCAACTCGGCCACATTCACCGCCTGGCACTCGCGGACGGTCGCGGCGCCGGCGGACACGCACGCCGCGGGGCAGGTGCCGCCGCAGGGATTGTTTGCCCCGTCGCTCGAGGAGGCGAGGTGGGTGGAGTACACATCCACCGGCCCGATCGGGTGGTCGATGCGGGCCCGGAGGACGTTCCGGAACGAACCGTAGAGCAGGTCGACCGTGCTCGACAGCGCCGGATAGCGCGACAGGATGAGCGAGTCGTCGACGCCGTTGGTGCGCGTGTAGATCACCTGGTACGTGAACGGGCAGCCGGTGCTCAGGTTCGACAGCAGCGCGACGTTGCTGCCGGCGAACGCGCCGGACGGGATGTCGAAGACCTCCTGGAACGCGACCACATCTGGGCACCCGCGCGATCCGACCCACGCACCGAGGAGCGCCATGCGTTCGGTCATGCGGCAATTTCCCGTGCCCGCCGGGCAGAAGAGGCCGTGCAGGACGTTGAGCGTGGCGACGGTCAAGTCGGTGTCCGGGCACGCCTCCGGGGCGGCGGCGGTGCGGGCGCGGAACTTGCCCGGCTTGTTGGCCAGCGTGGTGCCTCCGAACGCGGCGCAGTAACGCGTGTCGTCGATGCGCAACGCGACGGCGATCGGCTGGCCCTGTGTGGTTGCCTCGAGCCCGCACGGGAGGGCCGCACCCTTGCCCCGCACGATGACCCTGCCGCCATTGCGCGTGCGACGGAAGAGCACGCGCTTGATGCCCTGGGCGCTGAACGAGGGATCGAGGTACATCCACCCCTTGTTGGGGCCGTCGCCGTCGATCGGCGTCCAGAAGCCGGCCGGGAGGGGGATCTCGGCCCGACACTGGCCGCTTCCATTGGACGCGAACAGGAACAGGGAGGCGCCCTGGGTGGGGTCCGGGAACGGCGCCGCGATCGTGGTCGTCGCCTCGGATCGGAAGAGCAGGGTGCGGCGCGTCGGGTCGCTCTGGCTGGCGGTGACGGCGAGCGACCGTCCCGGGATCAGTACTTCCGTCACGGCGCCAGCCGGCGGGGCGGTGCACAGGGCAATCGCAGTCAGCGCGGCGATCGACCAGCGGGTCACATGCCGGCTCTGCCGTCGCACCATGGCCTCGTATCCAACGCCCGGGGGCGCAGAGTCAAGGCAATATTCGTGGTGTCAGCCCGTCGTGGGCGACAGCACGTGCCCCTCGTCGGGTCGCGCCCGCCCCGCCAGCACGTCCTGGTAGACGCGCTCGATCGCCGCCGGCCCGACCCCCCGGACGACGTGGATCCACCGCGACGCCGGCTCGACGAACGCGAGCCACGCCGCGCCCATGCGCTGCTGTAGTCCGGCCGCCCCCCAGTCCTTGGTGCGTTTCGCGACCTGGGCCGGCGCGAAGAACAGGACCGGCTGCACGCCGGGCAGCTCCTGGCCCATCGCCACCTGATCCCAGTGCGTGCCGCCCACCATGGAGCTGTAGCGGAGGGCGCCGCCGAAGTGCTGGTGGATGGCGCGCACCATCCGGCCGTCCCCGGCCATGTCCACGAACACGGTGGGAGTCGTAGCGGCCAGCGTGGCGATGTCGCCGTAGCGCACCACCCGGTCGTAGCACCCGAGCCCTTCGACGAAGGCGACGTTGCCGGGCGACGTGAGCCCCACCACCTCGACGCGGCCGCGCCGGTGGGCGTGCAGGCAATGCGCCAGGCTGAGCGCCGTCTTGCTCGACGCGCTGGCGATGACGACCGAGCGCGCGCCGAAGAAGGCGTTGTCGGCGAGGAAGTCGTCGATCAGGAACCCGGTGAGGAAGAGGACGCGGAGGAGCATCTGCTGCGCCTCGCGCTCGGGGTCGTAGCCCGGGTCCGCCGCCACCCGCGTGTAGCTGTTGTAGAGCGTGTGCAGGTGCTGGCGGTGGGCGGTGGCGTCGTGGAACCCGGCGGCCGTGACCTGTGTCGGCTCGAGCACCGCCCAGGTGGACATCGGCCAGTAGCCGAACAGCCGCTCGCCAGGCCGGACGTCCGGACAGTTCGAGCGCGCGACGTTGGCAAACCCCCACACCGGAATCCGGCCCCACCCCTCGGGCGCGGGGTAGAAGTCCCAATACTGCATCACGTCGCCGAACACCGCGTAGGTGACGTTGTTGGCCGTGAAGGCGAACGCGTCGACGGCGGCCAGAATCTGTCCCGGCTGCAGGCCGACACTGGCGCCGGCGGGCGCCGGGGCGAGCCGGGTCTCGCCGAGGGCGCCCTTGCGGACGAGGAAATCGAAGGCGCCAGCGGGGGCGTGCTCGGTCGTCATGCGGCGCGGTCTATCGCAGTGCCGCGCCCATGTCACCCCGGTGCGCTCCGCTCCCTGCCGTGGACGCCCCGAAAGACGGTGTGGACGATGCCGACGCGGTGGAAATCCAGCGGCGCTACCACGAGATCATGCGCGGGTAGTGGGAATTGCTTGACGCCGCCGGGGGTTTTCGACACTTTAGGCGGCGATGCGCGCGCCGGCGGGGTTGGGCAGGGGGCGGCCGTTGCGGCAGGTGATCCTGGCGTCGATGGCGTTCCTGACCACCGTCGTGGCGGCGCATGCGGCCGAGCCGTTCTGGGGCGACAAGGAATCGCGCCCGGTGGGGACCGATCCGGCCTCGCTCAAGCCGGGGCAGTTCGTCTGGGAAGGCGACGCGGTCACCGCCGGTCCGATCGTCGTCGTGGTCAGCCTCACCGAGCAGCGGGCCTACGCCTATCGCAACGGCGTCCGCATCGGCGTCACCACCGTGAGCACCGGCAAGCGCGGCCACGAAACGCCGACCGGGGTGTTCACCATCCTGCAGAAGGACAAGGACCATCACTCGAGCGTGTACAACGACGCCGCGATGCCCTACACGGAACGCCTGACGTGGGACGGCGTCGCGCTCCATGCCGGCGGGCTGCCGGGCTATCCCTCGTCGCACGGTTGTGTGCACCTGCCGTCCGAGTTCGCACGCCTGCTGTTCGGCATCACCGAGCGCGGGGTCACGGTGGTGGTCGCCGACGAGCACTCGGCGCCGGCCGCGGTCGCGCACCCGGCGGCCCTGGTGCCGGTCGACGCCGCCTCGGGCAAGGCGGTCGACGTGCCGCGCCTGTCGCCCGACGAAGCCTACCGCTGGCAACCCGAGAAGGCGCCGGCCGGGCCCGTGACCTTCCTCGTCAGCGCAGCCGACCAGCGCGTGCTGGTGTTCCGCGACGGCGTCGAGATCGGGCGGGCGCGGATCACCATCGACGATCCCGCGGTACCCCTCGGTACGCACGCGTTCGTCGCGCTCGCGCCGGTGACGGGCACCCAGGACGCCGCGCGCCCGCGCTGGGTGGCGGTCGGTATTGCCGGGCACATGGATGAGGCCAAGCGGGCGCTCGATCCGCGCACCGCCGACCGGGTGCATTTTCCGCCGGCGTTCCTGGCCGACGTGCGGCCGCTCGTCACGCCCGGTGTAACCATGCTGGTCACGGACTCCCCGGTGCTGGAGGCCACGACCGGTGCAAAGCTCGCGGTGATGCGTGGCGGTGCTCCGCCGGAGTCGTAACCGGCGGGGTGGGTCGCTCGTGGGTGCCGTGGCCTTGCTGGTCGGCATGGCCGGGGTCGCCGCCGCGAACGACGCGCGCGTTGCGGCGCTCGCCGGAGCCGCGCCGCGCATCGACCGCGAGGTCCTCCGCCTGGCGCTGCTCGCGAGCGACTGCGCCGCGGCCCGCGACGGCCGGACGGCGACGCGCCTCGCCGTCATCGACTACTCGCGCCCGTCGACCGAAGAGCGCCTGTGGGTCTTCGATCTCGAGCGCCGCACCCTGTTGTTCGAAGAGTTGGTCGCCCACGGGCGGAACTCGGGCGACGAGCGCTCGCATGCGTTCTCCAACCGCCCGGGCAGCCGGCAGACCAGTCTCGGTCTCTTCCGCACGCGCGATGTCTACCGGGGACGCCACGGCACCGCGCTCCGCCTCGAGGGTCTCGAAGCGGGCACGAACGACCGCGCCCTGGAGCGCGCCATCGTCGTCCACGGCGCGCGCTACGTGAACCCGGCCGGCGCCCGGCGCCTCGGCCGGCTCGGCCACAGCTGGGGTTGCCCGGCGGTCCGCGCCGAGGTAGCACCCCGGCTGATCGATACCATCAAGGACGGACAGCTCCTGTTCGCGTACTATCCCGATCCGGGCTGGTTGCGACGGTCGCCCTTTCTGACGTGCGCCGCGCGCGGGCGCGTCGCCGGGCACCGCGGCACGGTCAAGGAGGCCTCATGAGATGCATCGAAATCGCCAGCGTCGTCGCGCTGGGGGCACTGCTGGCCGGCGGCGGGACGGTACGGGCGGAGGACGCCGCGCCGGCGGCCGCGCCACCGGCCGCAGAACAGGGGACCACTTACACGGCCGATCAGCTCGATCAGATGGTTTCACCGATCGCGCTCTATCCCGATCCGCTCCTGGCCCAGGTGCTCATGGCGGCGACCTACCCGCTCGAGCTCGTGCAGGCCGATCGGTGGATGAAGAAGCACGCTGGCCTGAAGGGCGACGCGCTCGACCAGGCGCTGGAGAGCGAGGAGTGGGATCCGAGCGTGAAGTCCATGACCCATTTCCCCGACGTGCTCGGACGCATGTCCCAGCAGCTCGACTGGGCGCAGGACCTCGGCGACGCCTTCCTCGGCCAGCAGAAGGAAGTCATGGAGGCCGTCCAGCGCATGCGGGCGGTGGCGTACAAGGCGGGCAACCTCAAATCGAGCAAAGAGCAGACGGTCAAGGTCGAGGAGCAGGGCGGCAGCCAGACGATCATCATCCAGCAGGCCGATCCCCAGGTGATCTACGTGCCCGCCTACAGCCCGACGGTGGTGTACGGGTCCGCGTGGGCACCGCCCACCTACTACTATCCGGCCGTGATGACGTACCCGCCCGGCTACGTCGCGACCACCAACCTGCTGTCGTTCGGCGTCGGCATGGCCGTGGGCGCCGCCGTCTGGGGCGGCTGCGATTGGGGCAACGACCACGTGACCGTCAACAACTACTACGGCGGCGGGGGGAAGGGCGGTGGCAACAAGAACAGCAACAACACCGTCAACATCAACAAGAACGTCAACCAGATCAACAAGGCCAACGTCGGCAACAAGGTCGGCAACTCGCAGAACTGGCAGCACAACCCGAAACACCGCGGGGGCGTGCCGTACAAGGAGGCGTCCGCGCAGAAGCGCTACGGGGACAAGGCCGGTGGCCGCGCGAACACGATGGACTCGGCGGCCGCGCGCGGCTTCGACCGGCCGGCCAGCACCCAGCAACGACCCGCCACGGGCGGCGGTGGCAGCCGGCCGGCGGGTGATCGACGTGGTGCGGGAGCAGGCGGGCCTGACCGCGGCGTGCAGCAGCCGGCGCGCGCGTCCGGCGCCAGCCGGCCGGACCGCCCCTCGCAGCGACCAGCGACCAGCGGGTCGTCTGGAGGGGGCAAGCGCAACGACGCCTTGGGCGGCTATGGCAACGGTAAGGCGACGCGCGAGGCGAGCGCCCGCGGGGCGGCGAGTCGGGGTGGGGGCGGCCTGGGCGGCAGCTCCGGCGGTGGCAGTCGTGGCAAAGGTGGTGGCGGCGGTGGTGGAGGTTCCCGGGGTGGTGGTGGCGGTGGCGGGGGAAAACGCCGGTGAGGGAGATACTGTCATGACCAACTCCGTACATGATCGGCGTGATCACCGCCTCTGGCTGGCGGCCGGCCTGGCCGCGACCCTGACGCTCGCCCCGCTCCAGGGTGCCGCGGCCGCGGACGCGCCGGAGCAGCGGCGCTTCACATCGCCGAACGACGCCGTGAAGGCGCTCGTCGAGGCCGCCAAGACCGATGACACCACCCGTCTCCTCGCCATCTTCGGCCCGGGCAGCGAGGACCTGATCTCGTCCGGCGACCCGGTCGCCGATGCGACCGAACGACGGAAGTTCGCCGAGCGGGCGAAGGAACGCACCAAGCTCGAGCCCGCGCGCGCCGGCATGCTGGTGCTGCACATTGGCCGCGAGGACTGGCCGCTCTCCATCCCGCTCGTGCGCGACGGCGACACCTGGCGCTTCGACACGGCCGTGGGCAAAGAGGAGCTAATCAACCGCCGCATCGGCCACAACGAGCTCCGCACCATCGACGTGATGCGGGCGTACGTCGACGCGCAGCGCGAGTTCGTCCGACAGGACCGTGGTGCGGGGGTGCGCGAATACGCCCGGAAGTTCACTAGCAGCGAAGGCAAGCACGATGGGCTCTACTGGCCGGCCGCGGACGGGGAGCCTGAGAGTCCGATGGGACCGCTCGTCGCCGAGGCCTCCACCGAAGGGTACGCGCTCGCTGAGAAGAGTCCGGAGCCGAGGCCATACCATGGCTACCTGTTCAGGATCCTCGACGCCCAGGGCGCGCACGCGCCCGAGGGTGCCAAGAGTTACGTGAAGGGCGGTCATGTGACCGGCGGCTTCGCGCTGGTGGCCTATCCCGCCGAGTACGGCGCCAGCGGCGTCATGACGTTCATCGTGAACCGGCAGGGGATCGTTTTTCAGAAGAACCTGGGAACGCAGACGGCGGAGGCCGGCAAGGCGATGACGGCCTACGACCCGGACGAGACCTGGGATCCGGTGCCCGGCCCGTGACCTCGGGTGTGACAACCAGGAGGTACGACGACGACCGGATCAGCGCGCTGGTGGTCGCCGGCGCGCTGGGATCGTAGCCCGACGCCCTACGCCACGTGCTGCCGCGTCCCGATCGACTGGCTGAACGGCGAGTTGTCGAAATTGGGCTGGATGACGGCAGAGCCCGGCGACGTGTCGCGGACGGTGTTCTCGTAGAACTGCCGCATCAGGTTCGGACGGCCGACCCAGCGGTCGACCAGTCGCATCTTGAACCGCGCGGCGTCGCGCAGTCTGCGCATGCCTGCTGCCGCCCGGTAGACGTGTCGCTCGGCGGACTTGGCGCGCACGAAGCGTATGATGGCGGCCTTGGGGAAGCCGTGCACCGCCATGGTGTAGGCGATGTCCCACTTGAGGGTCTCGGGCGGGCGCGTGTCGACCAGCGTGCCGCCCCAGAGCAGGTAGCCCTTCTGCGCGGTGTCTTCCACGTCGTCGCGCTGAATGAGGCCGTCGCGCAGCGCCCAGTTGGTGAGATCGACGCCGGGGAAATAGGTCAGTGAGAAGTAGTTGAAGTAGAACGGCTTGGGGAGCTTGCAGAGGAGGTCGACGGTCTCCTCGCGGTCGGCGTCGGTCTCGTAGGGATTGTCGCCGATGAAATCGAAGTTGAGGATCACGCCGTGCTTGTGGAGCAGCCAGGCGGCGTTCAGGATCTCCTCGTTCGACGTCTCGCGCTCGTAGTAGTCGCGGCGGATGCGGGCCGAGCCCGACTGGATACCCATGGTGGTGGCCCACAGCCCGGCCGGGCGCATGAGCTGGACCCGCTTCTCGTCCACCATGCGCGGGTACGAGTACATGATGAACGGCAGGCCGATCTCCGCTTTGTAGCGGGCGCAGAACTCTTCCAGCCACGGGCGCGCGGGCGCGAAGATGTCGTCGCTGAACGCGACCGTGCGCAGGTTCGGGCGTGCCGCCTTGGCGGCGCGCAGCTCGGTCATGACGTGGTCGACGCTGCGCCGGCGCACGTACGTGCCCAGGCCCTGGGTGGCGGTGCGCGTGAAGTTGTGGATGCAGAAGGTGCACTCGAACGGGCAGCCGCGCACCATCATGATGTCGTAGCCGACCGCGCGCCGGTCCCAGTCGGCCACGTCGCGCCAGGCGTTGGTGCCGAGGTAGTACTTGCCCGCCGACGAGAGATCGGTCGGCGGCAACAGGTCGAGGTCGGGGATCAGCATGCGGGGCGGGTTCTTGACGATCCCGCCGCCCGACTTGACCCAGGTGCCGCGCACGTCGGTGTAGTCGCGCCCGAGCCCCATGCGGTCCGTCAGCTCGACCAACACGTACTCGCCCTCGCCGCTGGCGACGATGTCGCAGTGCTGCAGGCTGTCCTCCGGGCAGGTCTGTGGATGGATGCCGCCCCAGACGACGACCGGGTCGATCGAGGCCTTGACGCGCCGGCTGATCCGCCCGGCGAGCTGGTAGTAGGTGGACCACACGCTCATCGCGACCACGTCGGGCCGGATGCGCTCGATCAGGTCCACCACCATGTCCTCCTCCTGCTGCGTCGGGACCTGGTAGGTGAAGTAATTCTTGAAGAAGATCGAGTGGACGTCGTGCCCGCGCTGCTTCAAGAGCGGGTGGAAGATCTGGATCGCGTGCGCTTCGTAGTTGTAGAAGGCGACCAGCACGATCCGGAGCGGTCGCCCGGGTGTGCGGGCGGCCAAGTCGATGGTCTCCGTGGCCAGAAGCTCTCCCATGGGCCCGTCGGGTCGCATCTCACACGCCCGAAGGCGCTGTCAACCGCAAATGTGGCCGCCGGGCGGTGGTGCCTGCGCACCCCGCATGAGGCTCCGCGCAGAGCCTGGGCGGAGCCACGGGGCCCCGCCCAGGCTCGTGCGTCGCACGGGCTAGAAGTAGGCTTCGACGGACCCCATCGGGCCCCAGGTGCTGCTGCGCAGGCCGTCGTCGTTGAGCGACTTGACGACGCCGAGCGAGAGCGCGACGTGCTCGCCGACCTTGATGCGCGCCCCCAGGTTGGTGTCGAAGTAGTCGTTGCGGTCGAAGCCGACGCCGAGATACGGCGCCGATGTGGTCGCACCGTTCACCTGGTGCGGGCCCGACACCTGATTGAACGAGGCGCGCCCCTGCACCATGCTGCGCCCCAGGAAGGCGGCGTTCAGGGTCGCCCAACGGCACGTCCGGACGTTCAGCCCGAGCCCGTAGACGAAGCTGCTCAGGCCCACCTCGTTGGCGTTGAAGTCGAAGCCCGCGTTGTAGAGCAGCTCGACGCGCTTGGCGAAGAGCTGCGAGAACGCCAGGTACGGCCCCAGCTCCACGTCGCCGGTGCCGAGGGCCTTGTCGGTGCTGCCACTGGGGAGCCGCATGTCGAGCCCGGCGGCCCCGATCCAGCCCATCCAGGTGCCGAGGCGGTACTTGGCGCGCAGGTGCAGATCGCCGACGTTGAACGTATTGTTGTGCTGCGGGATGACGATCTTGAACGGGTTGCCCGAGTCCGGGTTCGAGACGTTGTAGTCGAAGTCGTTGAAGATGATCGGCAGCGCCAGGTTCAGATCGAGGTCGTCGAGCACCCCGTAGGTGAAGTTGACCGTGGCGAGATGATAGAGCGGCTTCGGCGTGGCGCTGTAGGGCGTCACCGTGCCGTCGGCGAGCACGACCGGATACGGGTCGGCGCCGACCTTCTTCCCGTTCAGCTCGTTGAGCTCGAGGTACTGCCCGGTCACGCTGAGGCTCCAGGCGTGACGGCCGAGCGTCTCGGCGCGCTCGAGGTAGGGCAGGGGGCCGAGCGTGTCGTCGCGCTCGGTGTTCCCCGTGCCGCCGTGTCGGATGATGGCCGCCGACGAGGCCGCGACCGGCACATTGCGCGCCGCCTCGTCCATCAGGGCGTCGACGGCGTTGTTGTACTGGCCCGGCAAGGTGAAGCCGCGCACGCGCTGCGGCGCGGTCTTCATGCTCTGCCGGACGCCTCCAAACGCGTCGTCCGCCAGCATGACGAGTGCGACTCCCACCCCACACGTCCACGTGAGCTGCGCGAGCAGCGGTCGGCCTTCCATCGGTCTCCTCCCCATCATGCCCTCCTCCCGGGCCTCGTCGGGCCCTTGTTGCCGGGCGCTTCTAACCGCTGATGGGGGGGGCTCGCAAGCGGCGGCCTTGGTTCCCACGACGGTGGGCGGTCACTTTTGAACGACGCTCCGGCGGTGTACACCGCCGGAGCATGCGGCTGTACGACTACCTTCCGTCCGGAAACGGGTACAAGGTCCGGTTGTTGTTGGCCCAGCTGCGGCGTCCGTTCGTGCTGGTCGAGCAGGACATCCTGCGCGGGGAGACGCGCACACCGGAGTTCCTGGCGCGCAATCCGAACGGGCGCATCCCGGTGCTGGAACTGGACGACGGCCGGCACCTGGCCGAGGGCTCGCCGCTATTGCCGGAGGACCGATTCGCGCGTGCCCAGGTGCTGCAGTGGATGTTCTTCGAGCAGTACAGCCACGAGCCCTACATCGCCGTCGCCCGCTTCTGGATCCACTCGCTCGGCAAACGGGAGGAGTGGGCCGACCGGCTGCGTGAAAAGTGGGAGCGCGGCTACCAGGTCCTCGACGTGATGGAGCGGCACCTGTCCGGCCGGCGCTTCTTGGTCGACGACCGTTACTCGATCGCGGACATCGCGCTGTACGCCTACACCCACGTCGCGCACGAAGGCGACTTCGATCTCGCGCGCTATCCGGAGGTGCGTGCCTGGCTCGGGCGCGTGGCGGCGCAACCCGGGCACGTGCCGATCACGCAGCGGGCGTTCTAGCCCGACCCAAGACTTCGTCTCGGGTCGGATCCAAGACTGCCTGCCGGTGGAGAAGGCGAATGCCGTGCCGCGGCCGGCGAAGCCGGCGCGGCAAAGCGAGCGAACAATCGGCCGCCAGGGGTCGGCTCCGGCCAGGAAGGCCGCGAGAAGCGTCGTCGGCCGCGTGCCGCCGACGTTCTGTTCTCCCCCTGTCTGCCGCGCCGGCTTTGCCGGCCGCGGCACGGCCCTCGCCTTCTCCACCGGCAAGAAGTCTTGGGATCCGACCCGAGACGGAGTCTCGGGGTCGGTGTCCTTGACGGGCGCCGACGCTCCGATGCATCGTCGCCCATGGCCGAGAACGCGAACCAGCACCTCGTCGGCAAAGAGGGACCGCCCGCCACCATTCATGTCGATCGCGCCCGCGTGCGCCAGTTCGCCCGCGCCGTGGGGCTCACCGACCCGGCGTGCTACGACCTGGCCGAGGCCACGAAGCGCGGCTATCCGGGCCTGCTGGCGCCGCCGACGTTACCGATCGCGCTCGGGCAGGACGCCGAGCCTGGCGGCGGCGAGCTGCCGCGCATCACATGGGACGTGCGCACGCTGCTGCACGAGGGCACCACCATCGAGTTCGACCGGCCCATCTTCTCCGGCGACGTGCTCACCATGAAGGGGATGCTCAGGTCGATCACCACGCGCGAAGGCAAGAACGGCGTGCGCACCATCTATACCCTGGAGCAGGGGTTCTACGATCCGCAGGGGAAGCGGGTGTGCGCGCTCCTGATCAAGACGTCGGAGGGACAGTGACCATGGCCGTCACATGGGACGACGTGAAGGTGGGCGACGTGCTGCCGCCCTACGTGCACGAAGCGGTGACGCGCACCGACCTGGTCCGGTACGCCGGGGCGTCGGGCGACTACAACCCCATGCACCACGACGAGACCTTGGCCACCCGGGCCGGCATGCCGTCGGTATTTGCCCACGGCATGTTCTCCATGGGACTGCTCTCCAATGTGGTGGCGAACTGGGCCGGCATCGCCAGCCTGGTGCGCTACGACGTGCAGTTCCGTGCCATCACGTGGCCCGCCGACAAGATCACGTGCACTGGCACGGTGACCGGCAAGCGCACCGAAGGCGACCGCCGGCTGGTCGACGTGGAGCTCAAGTGCGAGACCAAGCCGGGGACGCGGACCATCCTCGGCAGCGCGACGGTCGCGCTGGCGTAGCCGGCCGGCGCGCAGCCCGGATGACCTTCGAAGCGTACGAACAGGCGATGCGGACCAGCCTCGACTGGCACGACTGAGCCACGGAGGGATATATGCCGAACGCGATGTCCAAGGCGGTGCTGATCACGGGCTGCTCGACCGGTATCGGGCGGGCGACGGCGGAACACCTGGCCGGCCGTGGCTGGACGGTGTACGCCAGCGCACGCAAGCTCGACGCCATCCGCGATCTCGAGGCCCGCGGGTGCAAAGTGCTCGCCCTCGACGTGTGCGACGAGGGGTCGATGCGCGCCGCGGTGGACGCGGTCGAGCGGGCGGAAGGGGCCATCGGCGTGCTGATCAACAACGCCGGGTATGGCCAGGAGGGCGTCGTGGAAGAGGTCGCGATGGCGGACGTCCGCCGCCAGTTCGAGACCAACGTCTTCGGGCTCGTCCACCTGACCCAGCTGGTGCTCCCCGGGATGCGCCGGCAGCGTTGGGGCAAGGTGGTGAACCTGAGTTCGGTGGGGGGGAAGCTGACGCTCCCGGGCGGCGGCTTCTACCACGCCACCAAGCATGCGCTCGAATCGCTCAGCGACGCGCTCCGCTTCGAACTGCGCCCGTTCGGAATCGACGTGATCGTGGTCGAGCCCGGACCCATCAAGACGCGCTTCGGGGACACGGCGATCGCCAGCATCACGCAGCTGGGGGCGCCGACCTCGCCCTACGCCGCGTTCAATGCCGTGCTGGCGAACAAGATCCGCGAGGCCTACGAGGGGCCGATGGCGAGGCTCGCTGCGGGGCCCGAGGCGGTCGCGCGGGTGATCGAGCGGGCGATCACCGCCACCCGCCCGCGCACGCGCTATCCCGTGACAGCGGCGGCGCGCGTGCTGATGGTGATGCGCCGCTGGCTGTCGGACCGCGCCTTCGACGGCTTCCTGCGCACGCAGTTCGCGCTGCCGCGCGAGGCGGCCGGTGACGCCCGGGGGACGGCGCGGGTCTGAGTGTCCGCGGCGCACGCTGTTTCCCCGGGCGCCTGTTCTTCCCCCGGCGGCGTGCGCTAGAACGCCCGGCATGCCCACTCCAGTCCTGCGTGCCGCGCTGTGGCTCGTCGTGGCGCTTGCTCTCGCCCTGGCGCCGCGCCAGGCGCTCGCGGCCTGCCCGGGAGCGTGTCCGGTCCCGGGGGGTGGCGCACGGGCCTCCGACTGCCTGGTCGAGTTCGACGGCGTCGTGGTCGCCGGACGACGCCCGGCGGTGCGGTGCACCGACGGGGATCCGACGTGCGACACCGACGGGGCCGTGAACGGCAGCTGCCGCTTCCGTCCGGCGGCCTGCTTCAACAACGTCGATCCGCGGCTGCCGGCGTGCCGGCCGACGGACGTGACCAGCTTCGTGGCCCGGCGCCCCCGCGGCGACCGGCAGGTGGCGGCGCTCGAGGAACTCGTGCGGCAAGCGCTTCCGTCGACCGCCGCGCGCTGCACCGACGCGGTCCCGGTGTACGTGCCGCTCCGCACCCGTCGGGGCGCCTACCGGCGGGGGACGATGCGGTTGATCACCGTCGCCCGCAGCGCGTCGGGGCGGCGGGACGTGGACAAGCTGCGCTTCGTGTGCGTGCCCTCGGCCGTGTTCCGCCGCCCCGGGAGCGCCTTCGCGCGCGCCAAGGTCATCACCCACGCGGCCGAGCTGATCGAGGGGTCGCAGTCGCGCGGGCGCCTGGGCGACGTGCTGCTGGCGAACGACCGCATCCAGGTGGTCATCCAGCAACCCGGCCGGTCGATGTTCGGCATCGGGACCTACGGCGGCACCATCATCGACGCCGACCGGCAGCGGCCCGCGGCCGAGGAGCGCGACAGCTTCGAGGAGCTGCTGCCGGCCATCAACATCGAAAACACCGCCAACTACACCGCGGTGCAGGTGCTGAACGACGGGACCAACGGCGAGCCGGCCGTGGTGCGTGCCACCGGCCCCGACGATCTGCTCGACTTCATCAACGCCAGCTCGGTGGTCGCCATGGCGGGCTTCACCTTCCCCGCGGCCGCCGACGACCGCGACCTGCCGGTCGAGGTCCAGACCGACTACACGCTCGCGCCCGGCGCTTCGGCCGTCCGCATCGATACCACCGTCACCAACCGGGGCGCCGCGCCGCTCGATCTCTTCCTGGGCGATTACATGAACGGCTCCGGTCAGGTGGAGCTCTTCCAGCCCGTGCAGGGGTTCGGCGAGCCGCTCGTCACCCTGCGCTGCCCGCCCGCCTCGTACCAGCCGTGCGCGCGTGGCACCTGCGACGCGTGCAACTTCGTTGCCTACAGCGGCGAGGACGGCGCCGCCGGCGTCTCCTACGGCTACGTCCACGGGGTCGATGGCAGCTCGAGCTTCAGCGTGAGCGGCGTGACGGCCGTGCTCCTCGGCAACGAGGTGCTCGCGGTGCTGGTCGGTGCGGCGGAACCGAACTTCCATCTCGCGACCGCCGGCGCCGCCGGAGACGCGCTCACCGTCACCCGGCACTTCGTGGTCGGGGACGGGAGCGTGGCGGCGATCACCGACGTGCGCAACGCGCTGGCGGGAGCCACCGTCGGCACGCTCGCCGGCCGCGTCACCAGCGCTGGCCAGCCGCTCGCCGCCGCGGACGTGGCGATCCTCGGGCCGCCGGTCGCGGGCGGGCCGACCGCCAACGTCGTCGACCACGTCCGGACGGATACCGACGGGCGCTACCGTCTGACCCTCGCGCCGGGGGCGTACACGGTACGGGCCAACAAGGACGGCCGCGTCTTCGGCACGCCCGATCCGGCGAGTGTCACCATCACCGCCGACGCGACCACGACCCAGGACTTCACGCTGCCCGCCGCCGGCCGGCTCCGGGTGACGGTCACCGACGAGCAAGGGGCGCCGGTGCCGGCCAAGGTGCAGCTGATCGGCTTCGACCCGAGCCCGGATCCCCTCAACTCGCAGAGCATCTTCGGCATCATCAACAATGTGAACGGCGTGTTCGGCGACCAGAGCCAGGACGGCCTACCGTTCGGGATCGCGCACGTCTTCTTCGCCGACCGCACGGGCGACATCGGCATGCAGGAGGTCGAGCCGGGAACCTACCATCTCGCCGTGTCGCGCGGCTCGCGCTACTCGCTCTTCAGCCAACGAGTGACGGTGACCGAGGGGAGCCTCACCACCGTGCAGGCGCGGATCGCCCGCGTGATCGACACGCCGGAGTTCATCACCACCGACTTCCACGTGCACGCCATCGACAGCCCCGACAGCGAGGTCACGCGCGTGGAGCGTGTGGCCACCCAGCTGGCCGAGGGTATCGACTTCTTCACGCCGTCGGAGCACGACATCCGGGTCGACTTCGCGCCCACGGTGGCCGCCATGGGGGTCGGCCACCTGATCGCCACCGCGCCGAGCGCCGAGATCACCACCTTCGACTACGGCCACTTCAACAGCTGGCCGGTTACGGTGGATGCGACGCAGGTGAACGGGGGCACGGTCGACTGGGGACGGACCGGCGTGGCGCCCGGCGCGGACTTCCCCGCCCTCGGGAGCTTCGGGCTCACGCCCGCGGAGATCTTCGCCGTCGCCAAGGCCGACCCCAAGGGGAACCTCGTCCAGATCAACCACATCGACAGCTTCTTCAATGCGACCGGTCTCGACATCGACACCGCCGAGGCAGGCACCGGGCCGCCGCAGTCACACATCGCCGCCAGCGCCCGCCGGCTTAACCCCGCGGTGAGCAACTACTTCGACGCCGGCTTCGACGCGCTCGAGGTGTGGAACGGCAGCGTACGGATCTTCCTCGGCGAGAACATCGGCGATTGGTTCAACCTGCTGAACCAGGGCATCCGGCGGACGGCGGTAGCAAACTCGGACACTCACGAGCGTCGCACCAACGGGGGCAGCGTGCGCACCTACCTGGCGTCCACCGTCACGGCGCCCGGCGAGCTGGCGGCGATCGCCGAGGACCTGGCGGCGAACGTCGTCGCCGGCCGCGCCGTCGGCACCAACGGGCCGTTCGTCAGCATCGGGGCCTTCGCGCCCTCGACTGGCGAACGCGCCACCCTGACGGTCGGTGCGACCACGACGCTCGCCACCACCGACGGCGCCGTCGACGTCACGGTCACGGTGAAGAGCCCGCGCTGGGCGGAGTTCGACCGCGTGGAGCTGTACGTGAACAACGCCCCGCAGCCGCACGACCACGACGCCAACCCGATGACCCGGCTGCGCTATCGGGTGCTCCCCGACTTCGTGCAATCGGCCGGCACCGACTTCACGGTGGTGTCGGTCGACGACAGGCCCGATATCCCCGGCGCGGGACACCTCGAGGCGACGGTGACCGTCCCGCTCGTCGGGCTCACGGTCGACAGCTGGATCGTGGCGCTGGTGCGTGGGACGGTGGGGGTGTCGCGCCCGCTCTTCCCGGTGTATCCGTTCGGCATCTCCCGGCAGACCAACGGCACACCGGATGACCTCGTCGACGGGAACCTGGGGGAGGGCGGCGAGGTGGCGCTCGCGTTCACGAATCCGTTGTATGTCGACGTCGGCAACGACGGGACGTGGACGGCGCCGGGCGTGCGGCTGACGGCGCCGTGAGCCGGGATCGGTGCCAGGGCGCGGCGGGGCGGGGCTGTCCCTCGCGGAGGCGACAAGACGCGCGGGCTACTTCGCCTAGGGCTCCGTAGCGCCCGCGCTCTCGCCTCCGCGAGGGACAGCCCCGCCCCGCCGGGTCCGTGACGGCCGGCCAAGTGTCGCGGCCGGTGCGATGGTCGAGCGGGCGCGCACCGTGGCTGCGCGGGCCGAGGGTGTGGGGTGTAGGCTGCGCGGTCGTCGTCGTGGGCGGGAGCTGCCAGTGCGCGCCGGATGCCGCGACCTGTGGGGGCCGCGCGGCTCCTGCCTGCTTCGGGTTGCTCTGTCCGGGCCAGCTGCAGCAATGCGCATCGGCCGGAGCGGCGTGTGGTTGCGGCCCCTGACGCACGTTTTTGCAGTGTGCCGCCGGAGGGAGCCGAGCTTCACTCGCCCGGGCGACGGAGCAGGGCCTGGACGGAGATGTAGCGCGGGACGTGTAAGGCGTATTCCTGGTAAGGAGGGCCTAGCTTCTCGACCAGCCACGGCTCCTCCGCGAACGGCAGAAGCACGAACCAGGCGCACGCGAGGAGGGCCGCCACGAGCCCAGGCGCCGAGTTGCACATCGTTGCGAGTCCGACGAACCCACACATGGCCCCGACATACTGGGGATTACGGCTCAGCCGGTAGGGCCCGGTGACAACGAGGTCGCCTTCGTAGCCCTGGCTGCGGTGCACGCCCAGCCGGAGGTACCCGCCGAGGGAGAGGTAGGCGCCGAGGGCGAAGGGAAGCCCCCCGGCGACGAAACGCAGCCAGGAGTCGAACACGAAGCTGTTCCACCCCAGCACCGAGAGCGCGACGAGACCGAAGCTGATTCCGGGGCCGACGACCTCCGGGACGAGAATCGACCAGACCGTGCAGCCCACCAGCCAGAGGAGCGATGCCGCGACGACGCCCAATAGGGCCCAGATCATCGCCTTGGCCTCGGAGCGGAGACGTCGGGCGCGAAAAGGGCGGCGCTCACGCGGCGGACGATCTCGACTTGAGCCTCGCGCGCCCGCCTCGAGCTCTGCTTGCGACCAGTGAGGGCGGTGTAGAGCGCGTCGCTTGCATAGAACCCTGCGACCACGTGATAGATGGCGAGCACCGCAAGCGTGAGCCCCACGTCGTCGGAACGGCGGGCGCCCCGAGTCGTCTCGAGCCAGGCGCGCGTGCGCTCGACGACCGCCGTGATGCTGTCGCGGATGGGGCCCCCGGGGGCTTCACCAGATAGCGTCTCCTTCAGGAACAGGCGGCACAGGTGTCGGTGCCGGGCGAGATGGGCCAGGGTGGCTTCGATGTCGTCCTCCCGATCCCAGAGCTCCTTCAAGACCGGCTCGACCGCGCGGGCCAGAACCGCCTCATAGAGGGCCGACTTGTTCGGGAAGTGATTGTAGATGCTCGGATTCCGGATCCCGACGGCGGCGGCGACGTCGCGCAGAGTGGTGTCGCCATAGCCGCGGTCGGCGAACAGACGCTCGGCGGCGTCGAGGATGCTCTCGGCCGTCGCCTCGCCGCCGCGGCGCGGGTGCTTCCGGCCGAGGCGCCTCTTCCTGGGTCGGCGGACTCCGGACATGGCTAGCGCTTGCTAGTCTAGTCGGCGCGGGCTAGATTCGCAACCGGTAGTCTTCTCGTCCGTTCCGTTGACCATGATCTACGGGGAAGGAACCGCACTCATCCGCCGCTCGGCTCGGGACATCCTCGAGTTTGTCCTGGACTTCGAGCGCTACCGCCAGGCGGATACCAAGATCCGCCGGGTGCACGGCGTCGAGCGAAATGGCGATGAGGGTCTCCTCCGCTACTCGGGGTGGATACGTGGGCTGCCGACTCCCCTGGTCGAGCATGCCTGGCGTCTCGTACCGTACTCCCGCTTAGAGATCCGCAGTCTCAAGCGCGATCTCCTGCTCGACCACTTCGAGGGCCTCTTTGCGTGCGAGGAGACCCCTCAGGGCACCCGCGTCGTGCACCGGGAGACCTTCGTGTTCCATCCGCCGCTCGGCGGGTTGGTCGAACGATTGCTGCGCACGTGGATCGCGCGCGATGTCCATGAAGAGGTCTGCCGGATGAAGCATATTCTCGAACGCGACCGCGGCTCCGTTTCGGAAAGCTGCTAGGAGGACGACATGGCGCGCTTCATTCGGCCCAGCACAACTCAGAGCACGGTGGCGCTGGCCGCGCGCGCCGTTGTGGGCGTCTACGCCGTGACCGGTGGCGGCGTTCGGGGAGGGACTCGCGAACCATCGACCAACTAACCGAGCCACGTTGCACGCCCGGGCTCGCCGCTCTGAAATTGGCCTGCGACCTTCTTCCAAGGCTTCATGTCCACCCTCGTGGAGATGGGCCTCATCACACGTGAAGAACAGCACGACTTCGGACGCGAGTGGCAGCAGCGATCCGAGGATCCGGTGTCCTTCCTCTGCTTTCCGCCCATGTTCGACGTGATCGGAGTGAAGCGATGACCCACTCGGGGCTAGGAGGATGACGTGGCGCGCAGCTCTTCACCTCGTCCGCGGCGCGCTGGGCGTGGTAGTTCGCCCCAGCAGGACACAGAGCATGGTGGGGTTGTTGGCGAAATCCGTGGCATCGCCATGATCGGCCCATTGTGGCTCACCGACTGGCTCTTGCCCCGCAGAGTGCCGCTGCCCTTTTGGCCGGGTGCCATCGGGAGCGGCGTACTCTTCGCCACCGGGATGGCCGTGTGGGCCGTCTGCCTGAACGTCTTCATCCGGCGGGGACGCGGCACGCCGTTCCCGCTGGATGCGCCGCGCCACCTGGTTACGACGGGGCCCTTCGCCGTGGTGCGCAATCCGATCTCGTGGCTGAAGCGGCAGCGGTCTGGGGCGTGGCACTGTATCTCTCGTCCCTCGGCGCCCTGCTCTACGCCATCTTCTTCACGCTCGCCGGCCATTGCATCGTGGTGTACGTCGAAGAGCTGGAGCTGCGGGAGCGCTTCGGCGAGCAATACGAGGCCTACTATCGCCTCGTGCCGCGCTGGTTGCCTCGACTCTTGCTGTTTGCGGGGCGGGCCGGCGAGCTCCTGCGAAGGAGGTCGAAGTGAGAGATGCCCTCACATCGGTGCTGCCGTCGGCGATCGGGATGGCGCTCAGTCCTGTGCCGATCGTCGCGATGATCCTGGCGCTGTTCTCCGCGCGGGCCCGCATCAACAGCGTCATCTTCCTCCTCGGCGTACTCATCCCGACCTTGGCGCTACCGTTCCTTTGGGCCAGCGCCTACAGCGCGGTCGAAGGGGAGGACGCGGGCACAATCCAGACCGCCCGCTGGGTGCTCACTACGGTCGCGCTGCTCCTTCTGTTCGCCGCCTACCGTAACTGGACGCGTCGCTCGAACCACGAGGTGCCCGCGATGCTCACGAAGATCGAGGGCATGGGGCCGGGAGCGGTCCTCATGCTCTCGCTCGGGGCGACCGTGTTCAACCCGAAAAACATGGCGATGCTGCTGTCCGCTGGCCAATCGCTCGGCGCCGCGGACCTCACCGCCGGCGAACTTGTGTTCGGCGTTGTGGTCTTCGCGCTGGTCGCCTCCTCGCCCTACCTGGCCGCGGTTGCGTTCAAGCTGTTCGGCGGCAAGGGAGCGAGCGAATCGCTCGACCGAGCCAAGGAGTGGCTCGTCTCCCGCAACAGGCTGATCATGGCGATCGTCCTCGGCGTGTTCGGTCTCGTACTCCTGACCAAGGGACTGAGTGCCGCGCAGCCGAGCGCCGATCCGTTTGGTGGCGTCCAGGAGGGGTACGAGATAGCGAGACGTTGAGGGTGATGAGGAGCTTTCGAGCGAGGGCGAAGAACGCGCGGGCGCTCGTACACGATGCGGAGATCGGGCTGGCACGGGCCGCATTCATCGCCGCGAAGTGGAGCGTGGTCCTCACGGAAGTGCGCCCGCCGTGGACGGGGCGTTGACCGCGCTTCTGTTCGCTATCGCGAGCGCTCTGGGTTGGCGTGCTGGTCGCGTTCAGCCTGATCGTCGCGTTCGCAGCCAAGTCGCCGCCGAGCGAGCACGTGCGGCGCTTCGCCAGTCGCGTGCTCGCGTATCGCTACCGTATGGGACGTACGTCACCTACAACTACAACCACGAGGGGGCGCCGTTCCCGTTCGACGACTTCCCCGAGGAGATCGAGCCGTGATCACGACCGTCGCCTACGATCCGTTCCTGCCCGAGTTCCGCCGCGATCCATATCCCCACTTCCGCGAGCTGCGCGACCGCGCGCCGGTGCACTTCGCGCCGGGCGCCAACGTGTGGTGCGTTTCCCGCTACGACGACGTGCAGAGTGTGCTGCGGCGCGACGACGCGTTCTCGTCGCGCGCCATGTTCATCATGCTGATGAACAACGGACAGGACGCGATGCCGCCGCTCTCGTGGAAGGTGCTGCGCTTCATCGTGCTGCTCTTCCTGCGCACCCGCATCAACCCCTTCACGTTCGCCACCGCGCGGAACCTGATCGCGGAGGACGGCGAGCGGCACACGGCGCTGCGCGCGCTGGTGAACCGCGGCTTCACGCCGCGGCGGATCGCGTCGTGGGAGAAGCGCGCTCGGGAAGTCGTGGACGCCTGCCTGGAGACGTTGCGCCGCGGGCAAGGGCTGGAGCTGGTCGGCGATCTCGCGATCCCGCTCCCGGTCACGATCATCGCAGAGATGCTCGGCGTAGAGCCGGAGCGGCAGCGCGACTTCAAGCGCTGGTCCGACGCGATCATTAGCAGCGCGACCGGCACGGGCCGCGCCACGCCCTACTCGCTCGAGTTCAACCGCTCGCTGACGCAGATGATCGTGTACATGAAGCGCATCGCGCAGCAGCGGCGGCGCACGCCTACGGACGACCTGGTGAGCGTGCTCGTGGCCAACCAGGAGGGCGAGGTCGGGCTCAGTGATCGCGAGGTGGTTCAGTTCGTGGCGCTGCTGCTCGTCGCGGGGAACGAGACGACGACGAACCTGATCAGCAACGCCGTGCGCGCGCTACTGCGCCACCCCGAGGCGGCCGCGCGTGTCGCCGCCGATCCCCTGCTGGTGTCGCAGGTGGTCGACGAGACGCTGCGCTGGGATGCGCCGGTCCAGCTCGTCTTCCGCAAGGCGCTCGCCGACGTGGAGATCGCCGGCACGCGCATCCCGAAGGACGCGATCGTCGCCGCGCTGATTGGCTCGGCCAACCGCGACGAGCGGCGCTTTCCCGATCCAGATCGTTTCGACCTCGACCGCGACACGCAGGGGCACATCGCCTTTGGCTTCGGCAAGCACTTCTGCCTGGGCGCATAGCTCGCGCGGCTCGAGGCGCGCATCGCACTCGAGGCGCTGGCGCCGCACCTGCCGCGGCTGCGCGGCGCGAAGGACCCCGAGCTGGTCGACTCCTTCCTGGTCCGCGGTCCAAAGCGGCTTGAGCTCTCGCCAGCCTAGAATCGAAGCACCCCTCGAGAGGAGGGCTTCACGGGCGCGCACGACAGCCGGTCATGGAGCCGTCGCAGCGACTCGGCGGCTTCCTCTCCCAGACGACCGCGGAGTGCCGCCGAGCCGACCAAGTGATACTCGACCGTCAGCCGACAGCGCTGGACGGTGCCCGCGTACGTCTGACACCACCCGGACCGTCGGACCCTCGCACCATCGTCACGGACCCGGCGGTGCGGGGCTGTCCCTCCCGGAGGCGAGAGCGCGGGCGCTACGGAGCCATAGGCGGAGTAGCCCGCGCGTCTTGTCGCCTCCGGGAGGGACAGCCCCGCACCGCCGCGCATGCGTACCAATTGATTCAGGCGTCGCGCCGGGTACGGTGGTCGAGTGGGCGCGCACCGTGTCCTACCGCGACCGCGGCGGCGATCGCGCGTGTCACCCATGCCTTCGCGTCGGTGACGGCCGCGGTGAGCGGCATTCCGCGGGCGAGGCCGGCGGTGATGGCGGCGGACAGGGTGCAGCCGGCGCCGTGGAGTGCGCCCGTGACGACGCGTGCGGTCGTGAGCTCGCGGACCTCGCGACCGTCGTAGAGCACGTCGACGGCGGGGCCGGTGAGGTGGCCGCCGGTGACGAGGGCGGCGCGCGCGCCGAGGGTGACCAGGGCGCGTGCGGCGCGGTGCATGTCGTCAACCGACGCGACCGGCTGGCCGGTCAGGGTTTCGGCCTCAGCCAGGTTGGGCGTGACGAGGGTAGCGAGGGGGAGCAGGCGGTCGCGGAGCAGGGTCACGGCCGCCGGTTCGAGGAGCGCGGCGCCGCTGCTCGAGACCAGGACCGGGTCGACCACCAGCGCAGGCACGGGGCGCGCGCCCAGCCGCTCGACCAGGATCGCGATCACGGCGGCGCGGGCGAGCATGCCGGTTTTGGCGGCGCCGATGGCGAGGTCGTCCAAGAGGGCGTCGAGCTGCTGGCCGACGAACGCGGGCTCGATGTCCGCCACCGCGTGCACGCCGCGGGTGTTTTGCGCGGTGAGCGCGGTGAGCACGCTCGCGCCGTAGACGCCGAAAGCGGCGAACGTCTTCAGATCGGCCTGGATGCCGGCGCCGCCGCTCGGATCGGAGCCCGCGATGGAGAGGGCGACGGGCACCATGGCGTGGCTACTCGCCGGCCTGCTTGACGCGCCGGCGATGATGGACGCCGGCGGCGGCGAGGCACGTCTGCAGGGCGTCCTCGGCGGTTTGTCCGCCGCCTACGGGCCGGTAACCGGCAGGATCGTCCGGATTGGTGCCGACCGCGAAGTACGGCTCGGTGGCGTCACCCTTGAGCGTCGCGAACACCTTGACGGCGTAGGTCACCCGCTCGGCGGGCGGGAAGTCGAGGACCACGTGGCATTCGCCCACCACCGCCGCCGCCTCCGTCATGTGCTCGGTGAACGTGACGCTGGCCCAGTCGAGGGAGGGCATCGCCACCGGATCTGCCACGCACGGGTGCCCGGTCGCAAGGAGGCCGGCGCGTTCCGTTCAGAGCGGCGGCGTTGGCGCGGGCCGGATGGGCTCGACCAGCGCGACCGGCACCCGGACCGTGAACGTCGACCCCGCGCCTACATGGCTCGTGACGTCGACCGTTCCGTCCAGGGCCGTCGCCAGACGGCGGACGATGTAGAGCCCGAGACCGAGCCCCGTGGAGCGGACGCTGCCCACCTGCCGGAAGGCTTCGAAGATCGCGTCGCGCTCGGCGTCCGCGATGCCGACGCCGGTATCGGTGACGCGCCACACCAGTTGCTCGCCGACCAGCGCGATCGCGATGCGCACCTCGCCGTGCTGCGTGAACTTGAGCGCGTTGTCGACCAGGTTGCGGATGATCATGCGTAGCTTGACGGAATCGCTCACGACGCGGAGGTCGGGATCGTCGAGCGTCCACACGACGTGCACGTCGTGGCCTACCCGGCGGAGTGTCACCTCGCGTTCCAGGTCCGCGACCAGATCCCGGATCAGCACCGGCTCGCGACGGACGGGAATACGGCCCTGCAGGTCGCGGCGGCTGATCTCGAGCGCCTCGGCGACCAGGGAGAGCTGCTGCAGCGCGCTCGTCTGGGTGCGCTCGCACAGCTCGCGCTGCCGGACGCTCAGTGGCCCGGCCTCGTCTTCCAGCAGCATGGCCAGGTAGCCGGTGATGACGTTGAGCGGCGTGCGGAGCTCGTGCGACATGCTGGCCAGGAACTCGGCCTGCGCCTGGTTGGCACCTTCGAGCGCCGCCAGCAGGCGCTGGTTCTCGAGGCTGGCGCTGAGCAGCGGGCTCAGTCCCTCCGCCACCTGGAGTGCCCACGGCTCGAATCGTGGGGCCGCTCCCAGGCGGCAGGCGACCATGGCGCCGATGAGGGTCCCGCGCGATCGCAGGCCGATCAGCAGGAGGGGCCCGATGCCCAGCTTGCGCGCGATCTCCCGGCGCGCGGCGTCCTCCGGCAGGGGCGTCGGTGCCGCCACGTCGAGGACCGAGACGACATCGTCAAGCAGCCGGATGCGGATCTGCCCTGCGATCTCCTCCGGCAGTTCCACGATCTGGTACTTGGCCCAGTCCTCCTCCGAGAGCCCGTGCTGCGCCTTGCTGCCGAGCACGTGTCCGTCCTCCGACCACTCGAGGGCCACCACCACGTCGGCGTGCAGCGCGTCCCGGGTGATCCGGCACGCCTGCACCAGCAACGCGGCCTCGCTCAGGCTGCGGAAGAGCTGGCGCGCGGCGTCGACGAGGAGGCCGGAGACGCTGGGGAACGGGTCGGTGGCGAGGGGCAGGGTGGGCCACTCGGGCGTGGGCGTCCTGCCGTCCCCCATGGTCGGGGCCGTACCATGGGGAGCGGTGACGTTCCAGACGCCCCATCGCGGTCATGCGGCCCGATCGCGCACTACGCGTGCACGCGCCCGTCGATCATCCCGACGCGCGCGTCCGGTCGGCGTCGGCCGGAGCGGGGAGGCTCTCCGGGGCGGCTCCGAGCCCGGCTGCGGCGCACAGCTCGGCGAACGATGCCGCCAGCGCCTCGGTGAACTCGTGCAGGTCGGGGACCAGCTCGCGGTCGGCGTTGACGCCGATGCAGAGCTTGCCGTGGTAGCTGAAGGTGGCGACACCGAGACCCTGCTTCTCGAACAACGGCACCAGCGGGAAGCCCTCGAGCAGCGGCGCGCCGAGCATGTAGAGGGGGATCTGCGGACCAGGCACGTTGGTGACGATCAGGTTGTACGGCTGCAGCCACGACGTGAGCCGGATGCCGAGCGTCAGGAAGAACGGGTTCGCCCACTCGGCCACCTTGAGGAGGGCGAGCGGCCCGAGTGCCTGCTTCGACGCCTTCAAAAGGCCGGTCATGCTGCGCACGCGTGCCAGGCGCTTCTGCGCGTCGCGCTCCTGGATGGGCAGCGAGGCGAGCCAGCCCGAGGCTTTGTTGCTCATCTCGCCGAGCTCCTCGGGCCGACGCACGCTCACCGGCACGACGGCGCGGTAGTCGAGCGTGCGGACGCTGACCCCGTGGCGCTTCAGGAACTGGCCGACGGCGCCGGCGACGGTGGCGAGCACGACATCGTTGACGGTGCCGCCGAGACGGTTCTTGATCTCCTTCACGTCGGCCAGGTCGAGGGTCACGTAGTCGAAGCGCCGATGCGGGCCGACGGGCTGGTTCAGCGGCGTGTCGGCGGCGCCCTTCACGCCGGCGCGCAGGAGATTCCACAGCCCGGTCAGGTTCTCTTCCACCTGCGCGCGCAGCCCGTCGGCGTCGTCGCGCAGCGCCGTCGACAGCGAGCGCACGAACTCGAGCGGCTGGCGCACCTGGCGCAGCGCCTCGTCGCGCAGCAGCTCGATCGGGGTCGGCACGCGACGGGGGATCCAGCGCGGCGCCTCCTCGTGCGTCTCCTCGGCCGATGGGCTCAACAGGACCTGCAGGATGCCGACCGTCGACACGCCGTCGGCCATGCAGTGATGCGTCTTGTTGATGAGGGCGAAGCGTCCGCCCTCGAGCCCCTCGACGATCCACGCCTCCCACAGCGGCTTTCCACGATCGAGGCGCTGCGACATGATGCGCCCCACCAGGCGCTTCAGCTGGCGATCGTCGCCGGGGCGCGGCAGGCTGGTGTGGCGCACGTGGTAGTGGAGGTTGAAGTGCCCGTCGTCGACCCACACCGGGCGGCGTTGCACCGGCACCCACGCCAGCCGTTGCCGGTAGCGCGGGATCAGATGCAGCCGGGAGCCCAGGTGGGCGCGGATGCGGGCGATGTCGATCCCGCCGCTCGGTGTGAGGAGCGGTCCGGCCTCGAAGATCGCCACCCCACCCAGGTGCATGTGGGTGGTGCTGGTCTCGAAGGCGAGGAACGAGCTGTCGGAGGGCGGGATGGGGTCGTACGTCCGCGGCGCCATGATCGCCCATCCATCTACAATTTCGGCCCCTCCGGCCGCAAACCGTCCCACATGGGGCGTTGACTTGCCGGCCGATGTCTGGTGGTGACTGACCCCGTGTGGGTGGTGGTGGCGGGTCTGGCGTTCGCGGTCGTGCTGTCCGGCTGTGGACCGGTGCGCTGGCCCAGCATCCCGGGACGGGGGTGGGTGCCGGACGAACCCACCTTTGCCGGGAAGCCGTTGCCAAGTCATAGAGTACGGCTCGGGCGCGACGGCCTGCCGGTCGACACGGTGATCGGCGAGCGACGCACGTTCCGCATCCGTCCCGGCGACACGTTGCTCGACGTGGCGCGCTACTACGACGTGGGCCATGACGAGATCCTGTATGCCAACCCCGGCGTGGACCCCTGGGTCCCGGGGGTGGGGACGACGGTCACGGTGCCGGGTGAGTGGGTCCTGCCCTGCTGCACCTACGAGGGGATCGTCATCAACATCCCCGAGATGCGCCTCTTCTTCTACCGGCGTGAGGGCGGGGCGCTGCTGGTCGACACCTTTCCGGTCGGCCTCGGGCGCACCGACCGGCGTACGCCACGCGGCAAGGCGACGGTCATTACCCGGACGGTCAACCCGCGCTGGAACATTCCCGAGCCGATCCGTCAGGAGCACGTCCGCGAGCGTGGCGACGCGCGCACGTCGATCGCCGGCGGCGACCCGGACAACCCGCTCGGTAAGTACCGCCTCGGGCTCTCGCTCCGGCCCTACAGCATCCACGGGACCAACGTGCCCTGGGGAACGGGCAGCACGGTGAGCCATGGCTGCGCGCGTCTCTACCCGGAAGACATCGAACGGCTGTTCCCGCTGGTGCCGGTGGGGACCGCGGTCGAGCTCACCTACCAGCCGGTCAAGGTGGGCGGGCGCGGCGGGCGCGTGTTCGTCCAGGTGCTTGCGGACGTCTACGGGCTCGCCAAGCCGCGGTCGGAGTACGAGGCGGCGCTCGCGCGGCTGCGCGATCGGGGACTCGAGCAGCGCGCCGACCGGGCGCTGGTGAAGGCGAGCGTCCAGGCCGGGCGCGGGCTCCCGGTGCGCGTGTCGAACTGAGGCGCGCGACCCCTGCTCTGCTACCGTTCGCGGCGTGGCGCCGTGAGCTGCAGCGCCGTGAAGACGCACATGGCGGCGACGCAGAGCCCGTGGTCCACCAGGATCGCGTGCGCCAGCTCGGCTTGCACGGCGAGCGGGTCGACGCGCGTGCCCAGGCGAACGGCGTTCGGGAACACGCGCACCCCGGCGAGCGCGGTCGGGCCGACGGCGAGCAGCGCCGCCGCCACGGCGCGGGCGCGGCTCCCCGGTGGGCGGGCGACCTGGGAGAGGCTGCCGGCCACGGCGACCAGCATGACGGCGCCGATCAGGCGGTTCATCGGAAACGCGTCGGTGGTGACGCGCCGGTAGTAGGCGGCGATCGATGCCACGGCCGCTTCGTCGGCCGCGCCGGCGCGGAGCGGCATCGCCTGCACGTCGAACATCAGGTCCATCCACACCACCGCGAGCAGGAACCCGCCGCACGCGGCCAGGAGCCGCGCCATCAGGCCGCCAGATAGCCGCGCGCCTCGACCGGCCACATGTCGACGACCTCATCGCCGCGGACGGCGTACAGGCGGTCGTGCAGGTTGACGGTCGGGCACAGGGCGGGGGTGGGCAGGTCGGCGAGTCCCATCGCGCGCCCGTTGTCGACCGGACGACGGGGCCGCGTCAACACGCTTGCCCGCGCGCGCCGCGCGTCGCTATACACTCGCCCCCATGCTGAGCACGATGCAGGACCGCCCCCTCACCGTCACCGCGCTCTTCGAGCATGGCCGGACGGTGCACGCCGCCAGCCAGGTGGCCACCTACGAGGGCGCGCACACGCGCCGGGCGTCGTTCGCGACCGTGAGCGAGCGCGCCGCACGGCTGGCGGGGGCGCTCCATCGTCTGGGCGTACGGCCCGGCGACCGGGTCGGCACCTTCTGCTGGAACGCGCAGGAGCACCTGGAGGCCTACTTCGCCGTCCCGTGCATGGGGGCCGTGCTGCATACGCTCAACATCCGGCTCTTCCCCGAGCAGCTCGCCTACGTCGCCAACCACGCCGCCGACCGCGTCATCCTGGTCGACGACTCACTCGTGCCGCTCCTGGCGCGCGTGCGCGGAGAGCTGAAAACCGTCGAGCACCTCGTGGTGATCGGCACCGGCGACGCGAGCGCCCTCGGCCCGGGCGTGTTGCGCTACGAGGAGCTGCTCGCCGCCGAGCGCCCGGACTACGCCTGGCCAGCACTCGACGAGCGCGCCGCCGCCGCCATGTGCTACACCAGCGGCACCACCGGCAACCCGAAGGGCGTGGTGTACAGCCACCGCTCCACCTACCTGCACTCGCTCGCCACCTGCGCCGGCTTCGTGTTCGGTATCACCGAGCACGACCGCATCCTGCTCATCGTGCCCATGTTCCACGCCAACGCGTGGGGCATGCCGTACGCGGGCTGGATGGCGGGTGCCGATTTCGTGATGCCCGGCCGCTTCCTGCAGGCGGCGCCCCTGTGCGAGCTGATCGCGCGCGAGCGGCCCACCATCTCGGGCGCGGTGCCCACCATCTGGAGCGACGTGTTGCGCCACCTGGAGGCGCACCCGGCCGACCTGTCGTCGCTCCGGCTCGTCACCTGCGGCGGCTCGGCGGTGCCGCGCGCGCTCATCGAGCGCTTCCAGGAGCGCCACGGCGTGCGCATCGTGCAGGCCTGGGGCATGACCGAGACCAGCCCGCTGGCCGCCCTGGCGCTGGCGCCCAAGGGGAGCCGTCCCGAGGACGAGATGACGTGGCGCGCCAAGACCGGCCGCGTCGTCGCCGGGGTCGAGATCCGCATCGTCGACGACGCTGGCCGCGTGCTGCCCTGGGACGGGACCACGGCCGGCGAGATCGAGGTGCGCGGTCCGTGGATCACGGGCGCGTACTACCAGGATCCTGCGCCGGACAAGTTCGACGACGGCTGGCTCCGCACCGGCGACGTGGGCACGCTCGACGCGCACGGGATCATCCAGATCACCGATCGCGCCAAGGACGTGATCAAGTCGGGCGGCGAGTGGATCTCGTCGGTCGAGCTCGAGAACGCCATCATGGCGCATCCCGACGTGATCGAGGCGGCGGTGGTGGCCGTTCCCGACGAGCGCTGGCAGGAGCGGCCGCTGGCCTGCGTCGTGCTGCGCCAGGGCGCCACGGCGACGGTCGACACCCTGCAGGCGTTCCTGGCCGGGCGGGTGGCGCGCTGGTGGCTGCCCGAGCGCTGGTCGTTCATCGCCGAAGTGCCGAAGACGAGCGTCGGCAAGTTCGACAAGAAGGTCCTGCGGGCGCGTTACGCGGAGGGCGCGCTGGCCGTGGTGCAGGCGCGAGAGGGGTAGGGACGCGATCTCGTTCCCCCGGAAACCAATGTGACGACGTTGGCGAGCACGCGGGGAACCTCGGCGGCCCACTCGTCGGTCGCGCGGCCGACCCGATCGCGGGCGGCGCGGGGCGGCCGTCGTGTTCCTCGTCGGACTCACGCTCGCCGAGATTGCCTTCTCCCTCGGTGACCCCGCGTTCCTCTGGCCTGCGTTCGCCTGGTCCGAGCACGGCCCACGTGGTTCCCCGCTGGACCGCCGGCGTCGCGCGCTCAGGTCGCGCGGAGCGACCAGCCCAGGAGGAGGAGCCCGGTCGCGGCGATCCAGCTTCCGGCCACGCGCACGGCGATGCGCGCCCACGGGGCACGGAGCGCGACGACCAGGGCGGCGCCCAGCGCGACGATCACGAAGAGCGTGGCGACGATGCCAGCGAGGCCGAGCGCGCCGAGCTTCGCCTCCGACATCGCGGACCCATTCAGGTCGCCGTGAAGGACGCCGACCACGATGGCAAGGATCGCCATCCACGCGGCCTGCGGACGGGCATCCGCCGCGACGAGCCCGCCGAGCACGAGGAACGCCACGGTGGTGAGGGCGGCGGCCGTGATCGGCGTCGGGAAGGCGAGCCCGACCAGGCCTCCGGCGAGCCACGCTGCGGGGAGCGCGAAGAGCGCGAGCCGACCCATGCGCGCTCCGCCCTGGCCGGCGAGAAGCGCGAGGGCCAACGCCGGGACGACGTCTTCGGGCGTGAGGGCGAAGTGCGACACGCCGTCGTAGAAAGGACCGAGGCCGGTGTTGACGAGATGGGCGTGCACGGACGGCGGCAGCAGCAGCGAGGCCGCCGCCGCTGCGAACAGCCGACGAACCGTCATGCGAGGGCCCGCCAGAGAAAGCACGTCCCTGCCGCCGCGACGAACGCGCCGGCCGCACGCAATGCCATGCGCCCCCAGCCCCAGCGGTGGATGACACCGATTCCGATGCCGACGGCGTGGAGCGTGCCCGTCGCCGCCACGAAGCCCATGCTGTAGGCGAGCCCGCTCGCCCCTGGTGGAAGCTCCGTGCCGTGGGCGTTCCCGTGGAAGACGGCGAAGAAGCCGACGATGGTCGCGGCGGCCCATGGCGCCGGCCGCCATGCGGCGAGGACCGCCAGGCCGAGCAGGATCGCGGACAGCGCGATCCCGACCTCGACGCCCGGCAGCGCCACGCCGGCGAGCCCGAGCATCCCGCCGAACGCCATGACGACCGGGAACGTCACTGGCAGCAGCCAGACGGCCGGCGCGCCAAGCTGCGCGCCCCAGAGTCCGACCGAGACCATCGCCAGCACGTGGTCGAGGCCGGAGACGGGGTGACGGAGCCCCGCGAGGAGTCCCTCGGCCCGTCCCCCTTCGACGTGGGCCCAGGCGACGGTCGGCCAGAGGGTCACCGCGGCGAGGAGAACCTTCATCGCGTCCATCCCAGGAGGACGACCGTGCGCTGGATCGTCCAGTAGGCCCCGAGCGTGCCTACCGCGTAGCCGGGGAGGTGCTCGACGAAGCGCCACCAGCGGACCTCGAGCACGCGGAACGCGCGCTCGAGGAGCAGCACGAGGAGCACGAACGCCAACTGCCCGAGCTCGACGCCGACGTTGAACAGGAGGAGCGCGAGGGGGATCTCGGCCGTCGGCAGCCCCATCGCCGTGAGCCCGCTCGCGAAGCCGAAGCCGTGCAGGAGCCCGAAGGCGAACGCCACCACCCACGGGTGACGGATCGTGAAGCTCGTCTCGCCCCGCCAGGTGCGCACGATCTCGGGGCCGAGGAAGAGGATGCTGAGGGCGATGGCGGCGTTCAGCGGCGGCAGCGGCGCGGCGGCCCACCCGAGCGTCGCGATCGCGAGCGTGATGCTGTGGGCGACGGTGAAGGCCGTGATGGTCTTCGCCAGCATCCAGCGGTCGGCGACGATCAGCATGAGCCCCAGCACGAAGAGGAGATGGTCGACGCCGAGCAGGATGTGCTGGATGCCGAGCTGGACATAGCCGAGCAGCCGCTCGGTGGCGCGGACGTTGCCGCCGAAGGTGACCGACGGCGTCGCCGGGCGGAGGAGATGGCCCTCGAGCTGCCCGTCGGCGTGATGGAGGCGCACGAGGACGTCGGTCACCGTGGTCTCGAGCCCGGCGATCGCGATCGTCCTTCCCGCGAGGCCATCCGGGCAGGCGAGCGTACCGCGTACGATGACCGCGCCCGGCGAGAGCTGCTGGCGGTCGGGCGTGGCGAGCCGGCAGTCCTTCGGGACGACGGGGGCGATCTGGATATCGACCTCGCCGCCGGCCGGCTTCTTCCAGAGGAACGCGTAGGTCTCCGGTCCCGTCTGGCGAAGCTCGAGGAAGCCGGGGCGGACCTCGTGGGCGCCCGCGACGTGCGCCCAGATCAACGCGAGGCTTGCGGCGAGCCCCGCGACGAGGCGTCGCCTCATCGCGGGCTCTCGATCGCGACCGTGTACTTCTCGAGCAGTCGCGCGTAGAGGCCTTCGATCGCCGCCTTCCGCCGCTCCGTCAGGAACTCGCGCTCCACCAGCGGCCGGATCGTCGAGAACTCGGGCGCGGAGCCGGCAACACGCTCGCGCACGAGAACGAGGTGCACTCCGTACGGGGATTCTACCGGGCCCGTCCATTGGCCCGGCTCGATTGCCGCCAGCTTCTGCGCGAAGGCGTCCCCGAAGGAGCGCGCCACATCGCTGAGCGGCACGAGCGGCTGCTCGGCGGGGAGCATCGACGGATCGCCCATGTCCGCGGTCGCGACGCCGGGACCCCCGGTCTGTAGTGTCGCGAGCAGCTTCTCGGCGTCGGCGGAGGCCGACGCATGTCGACGGTCCGCGCTCAGGTAGATCTGCCGGAAGGACACCTGGGGCTCGATGCGGAACGAGTCGGGGTGTCCCTCCACCCAGGCGCGGAGCTCCTCGTCCGTCGGCGGAGACGACTCGGCCGCGTCCTCGACGAGAAACTCGAACTTCTGCCGGAGCCGGCGTCTGATGATCGTGTCGTCGCGATCGAGGCCCATGGCCAGCGCCTCGCGGGTGGCGAGCTCTTCCCTCACGTAGTCGTCGATCAGCCCCTTCACCTCGGCGTCGGTCGGGGGCCGCTGCCAGGTCCGGGAGAACCCCGATGCCAGATGGTCGATCAGGCCGCGCGTGATGGCGATCTGGCTGGAGCCGGGACCGCCCGAGCCTCCCTGCCACTCGAACCACAGGAAGAGCAGGGCACCCAGAAGCAGGAAATGTACGAGCGGCTCGCGGACGACGGACTTCACGCTTCGGTCAAGCGACGGCCGTAGCGCCGGCGGTCGCCCGCGCGCGCCACTTCAAGTAGGGGATGGAGACGGCCGCCGAGGCGATCACGTAGGCCAGGACGAACGCCACGGTCCGCGGGCCCGGCACCGTCGACGCCGCGAGCGGGCACCGCCACGACCGCGAGCAGCGAGGAGGTGACGATCAGGCTGAAGACGTATCCCTCGCGGCCGAGCGTCATCAGCTTCCGCGGCAGGAGCGGTGCTCCGGCCGAGATGGCGAGGACGACCATCGCCGTCTTGACGGCGACCGGCAGCGGCAGGGCCTTCACGGCGAGGAGAACCGCGATCGGGACCACGACGTACATGGCGAAGATGAGCGCCATCACCGAGAGCTCGAGGACGACGAGCAGTGTCATGGTCATCGGTGAGACCCGCCGGAGGGACTGCGACCTATCGTTCCGACTCCCCCGCCACGACCTGATACGTGACGCCCGCGAGCGCGGCGCCCACGATGGGCGCGATCCAGAACAGCCAGAGCTGCCCCAGGGCCCAGCCGCCGACGAAGACCGCCGGGCCCGTGCTGCGCGCCGGGTTCACCGAGAGGTTGGTCACCGGGATGCCGATCAGGTGGATCAGCGTGAGCGCGAGGCCGATGGCGATCGGCGCGAAGCCGGCGGGTGCACGCGAATCCGTGCTGCCGAGGATGATGAAGAGGAAGAAGAAGGTGAGCACGACCTCGGCGACGAGCGCGGCGACCATCGAGTAGCCGCCCGGCGAGTGCGCGCCGTAGCCGTTCGCGGCGAAGCCCGACGCGACGAGGTCGAAGCCCTCCTTGCCGCCCGCGATCACGGCGAGCACACCGCCGGCGGCGATCGCTCCGAGCACCTGTGCGATCACGTAGCCGGGGAGCGACGCGGCGTCGAACCGGCCTCCGACGACGAGCCCGACCGAGACCGCGGGGTTGAAGTGCCCGCCCGAGATGTGTCCGACGGCGTACACCATCGTGAGAACGGTCAGGCCGAACGCGAGCGCCACGCCGAGGAAGCCGATCCCCACGTCGGGGAATGCCGCGGCGAGCACCGCGCTGCCGCAGCCACCGAAGACGAGCCAGAAGGTGCCGAGAAATTCCGCCATCAGCCGATTGCTCATTCGACTCCCCCTTTTTTGGTCATGATATTGAAGCAAGCTGTCACACGACGACTCAACGATCGAGCCGCGCGCGCAGGGCGGCCGCTCCCTCGCCGACGCGATGGATCCGGCGTCCGACGCGAAGGAGGACGGCGCCCGCCGACGCGAGCTTCGCGCCGAGGAGAAGACCGAGCGCCCGCACGCCGGAGAGGGGCCAGCCGATCCACATCGAGACGCCGAGGAGCACGGAAAGGATCGCGTCGCCCCACACCCACGCGCGCCCTTCCTCGTCGCGAAGCCGCGCGGACAGGACGACCGCAGCGATCCCGTCGAGGACCATGTAGGCGGCGACGATCGACGCGACCGTCTCGAGGGTCGACACCGGGTTCGCGACGACGGCGAGCCCGCATGCCACGGCGAGCGCACCCAGCACGACGCCCATGGGCCCCTTGCCCTCGGACCAGCTCCGCCAGCCGAACCAGCCGCGGGCGAGCCCGGCAAGGAGGAGCAGGATGCCGATGAGGATCATCACCGGCGCGCCCGTGAATGCCGGGAGCAAGGCCGAGAGCACCCCGAGGCCGATCAGTGCGATGCCGGCCGCGCGCGTACCCTGCGTGATGCCCGCGAGGAGTCCCTTTGTCTGGGTCATGTTCCCTCCTTTGCTGCCGGTGGCCGACCTGTCGGACCGGGAACTCCTTGCCCAACAACTGCGCGCGTACCAGGCCGCGCGCCTGGCCGGTGGAGACGTCGCTCCGCGCCGGCGTGGCGAGCAGCAGCGCGGCGGTGGCCGCCGCCACGATCCGCACCAGGGCCGCGCCCGTCGACGGAACTATTTGTTGGGTTGCGGCGTCATGCGCAGGTACGGCTTGAGCGTCTTCCACCCCTTCGGGAACTTGGGCTTGGCCTGCTCGTCGGTGAGCGCCGGCACGATCACGCAGTCGTCGCCGTCCTTCCAGTTGGCGGGCGTGGCCACCTGGTGGTGGTCGGTCAACTGGAGCGAGTCGAGGACGCGCAGCAGCTCGTCGAAGTTGCGGCCCGTGCTGGCGGGGTAGGTGATCATCGCCCGCACCTTCTTGGCGGGGTCGATGAAGAAGACCGAGCGCACGGTGAGCGTGTTATTGGCGTTCGGGTGGATCATGCCGTAGAGCGACGCCACCTTGCGGTCCGGGTCGGCCAGGATGGGGAAGTTCATCGTGGTCTTCTGGGTCTCTTCGATGTCGCCGACCCAGCCCTTGTGCGACGCCACGTCGTCGACGCTGACCGCGATCGTCTTGCAGTTGCGCTTGTCGAACTCGCCCTTCAGCTTGGCGGCCAGGCCGAGCTCGGTGGTGCACACCGGGGTGAAGTCCTTCGGGTGGGAGAACAGGATCGCCCACTGGTTCCCGATCCAGTCGTGAAAGCGGACCTTGCCGTCGGTAGAGTCCTGGTCGAAGTCGGGGGCGACGTCGCCGATTTGAATGGCCATGGGGAGCTCCTTTCTGCTTGGTGGGGTTTGCCCGATCCGTAGCGCGCCGCGTGCGGAGGGTCAATGGACCGGTCGATCGGACCGGTCGGGCGCTGGCCCCCGGCGGGCCGGGCTGCTACACCGCAGCCGTGCGCCGGCGGCTGGGGTCGCTGCTCTTCTGGGTCTTCCTGACGGTCAGCTCGCTGGTGCTGTTCCCGGTGGCGTTGCTCCTCTGGGCGGTCACGGTGGCCTTCGACCGCCGGCTGGTGGTCCTGCACCGCTTCACCTGCTTCTGGGCATCGCTCTACACCTGGTGCAGCCCGGTGTGGCGCGTCCGGGTCGAGGGGCGGGAGAAGATCCGCCCGGGGGCGGCCTACGTCATGGTCGCCAACCACCAGTCGCTGCTCGACGTCCTGGTCCTCTTCCGCCTGTTCGCGCACTTCAAGTGGGTGTCCAAGATCGAGAACTTCCGCATTCCCTGCATCGGCTGGAACATGTGGCTCAACCGCTACATCCCGCTGGTGCGCGGGCGGCGTGACAGTGTCGCCCGGATGATGCGCCTGTGCGAGGAGGCGCTCGCCGCCGGCAGCTCGATCATGATGTTCCCCGAAGGCACGCGTTCGGCCGACGGGCGGCTGCAGGCGTTCAAGCCCGGCGCCTTCACCCTGGCGCAGCAGGCCGGGGTGCCGATCCTGCCGATCATCGTCGAGGGCACCGCGCAGGCGCTCCCCAAGCGCGGCTTCGTGCTCCAGGGCCAGCACACCATCCGCATCCGGGTGCTCGACGAGATTCCCCCTACGACTTTCGGGCAGCTCTCCGTCGAACGTCTGACGGAACACGTGCGCGGGCGCTTCCTTGCCGAACTGCCTGGGCAGCAACCGACGCGCGGGCAGCAGGATTTCGTTGACATCTAGGTCGGTCGTGGAGATGATTGCGCGCTTACGCAACTCGTGGACGGGGGTGCGCGTGGACAGGACGACGGGGGAACGACCCAGCGACGACGATGCTGCCGTTGCGACCGCCTTCCGCACCTGGCGCCGGCAGCGCTGCCGCGACGGCGTGCGCACGGCGGACCTGGTGACGATCGCCCTGGCGCCCGTACTCGCCCTGACCGACTGGCTCGCGTACCCGGCGGCGGCGGGTGGCCTCGCGATGCTGCGGCTGGCGGTAATGGTGTTCTTCGCCCTGCACCTGCTCGTGCTCCGGACCGCGTTCGGCGAACGGTTCGTGGCCCCGATCGCGCTCGTCGGCGCCGTCAGTGTCGGGCTCGCCGGCGTGGTGGCGGCTGGCATGACGGGGGGTTTCGCGAGCCCGTACAATGCGGCCCTCCCGCTCACGATGGTGTTCACCGCCCTCCTGGTCCCCTGGTCGGCGGCCTGGATGGCGGGTGCGAGTGCGCTGTTCCTGGCGCTGTCCGCCGCGCGGCCGCTGGTGTGGCCGCTGGACGACGGCCAAGTGTACACCACGAGCCTGCTGGGCGACACGGTTATCGCGGGCCTGGTCGTCCTGATGGTGGCGCTCCGCGAGCGTCTCCAGTGGCGGACGTTCCGGACGCAGCGGGCGCTGGAATCGGCCTACGATCAGAAACGCGACCACGAAGCCCAGCTCCGGGCCGTGCTCGCCTCCACCATCGACCCCATGATCACCATCGATGCCGACGGGATCGTGCAGCTCGCCAGCGACTCGGTGGCGCGCGTGTTCGGATGGACGCCGCGGGAACTGGTCGGCCAGCACGTACGGGTCGTCATCCCCGAGCGGGAGCGGACGTGGTGCGAGGCGGCGCTGGACACCGCGCGCCGGCAGCCGGGGGAGGTGCGGCCGTGGACCGGAGAAGGGCGCGGCCTCCGGCTCGACGGCTCCACGTTCGCCTGCGAGGTGACGGCGTGGCCGCTCCGCCGGAGCGGGGACGGGCGCGCGGTGTTCACCGGCATCGTGCGCGACGTGTCGGAGCGGCGGCGCACGGAGGACGCCCTGCGGCTCACCCAGGAACGCTTCCGGGTGGTGGCGTCGGTGGTGACGGACGCGTTGTGGGACTGGGATATGCGCACCGGCGAGGTGTGGTACGCCGAGAACGCCGGCGCCAAGTTCGGGTACCTGGTGAGCGAGGTGGGGGCGGATGTCGCGTGGTGGCGGGACAAGATCCACCCCGACGATCGCGCGCGCGTCGTCGCCACCATCGAAGCGACCCTGCGCGGCGACGGGGCGCGCTGGCGGGAGGAGTTCCGCTTCCGGCGCGCGGACGGCTCGTATGTCGACATCGTCGATCACGGCTTCGTCATGCGCGACGCGCGCGGGAAGGCCGAGCGCATGATCGGCGCCATGCTGGACGTGACCGAGCGCAACCGCGCCTACGCCGCGCTGCGCGAGAGCGACGCCCGGCTGAAGCTGTGCCTCGACGCGGCGCGCATGGGGACCTGGGACGTGGACCTCAGCACCGGCAAGGTCACGTGGTCGGAGGGCTACGAGCTGCTGTTCGGGCTCCCGCCGGGCGGATTCGACGGCCGCATCGCGACGTTCGTCGGGTTGGTCCACCCGGACGATCGGGTCGAGCTGGCGCGGACCCTGGCGCGGAACGTGGCCAACGGCACCGACCACGTGGCCGAGTTCCGGATCGTCTGGCAAGACGGCAGCGTGCGCTGGCGCGCTACCTTCGGGCGCGTGTTTCGCGACGCGCAGGACATCCCGGTCCGGATCTCTGGGGTCGGCATGGACGTGACCGAGCGCCGCCGGGCGGAAGAGGAGCTGCGGGCGGCGCGCGACCAGGCCGTCGAGGCCACGCGTCTCAAGTCCGAGTTCCTCGCCAACATGAGCCACGAGATCCGCACCCCGATGAACGGCGTGATCGGCATGACGGACCTCGCGCTCGACACCGAGCTCAGCGCCGAGCAGCGCGAATACCTCAACGCCGCCCGGTCGTCGGCGAGCGACCTCCTGCGTATCCTGAACGACATCCTCGACTTCTCGAAGATCGAAGCCGGCAAGCTCGAGCTGGAGGCGGTGCCGTTCCCGATCCGCCAGCGCCTGGGCGAGACGCTCCGGCCGCTCGACGTGCGGGCCCGCCAGCGCGGGCTGACGCTCGCCTGGGCAGTGGCGCCGCACGTGCCCGAGATCCTGGTCGGCGATCCGACCCGCCTGCGCCAGGTGGTCGTCAACCTGGTGGGAAACGCCATCAAGTTCACCCGCCACGGCGAGGTGGTGGTGCGGATCGGCGTCGAGACCCGTGACGACGCCGCGCTCACGCTCCATCTCAGCGTACGCGACACCGGGATCGGCATCCCCGCCGACAAGCTCGCGCTGATCTTCGAGCCGTTCACGCAGGCAGACGGATCGACCACGCGGGAGTACGGCGGCACGGGACTCGGCCTGGCGATCGCGCGCGAGCTCGTCGAGCGCATGGGCGGGGCGCTCTGGGTCGAGAGCACGGTGGGGCAGGGCAGCACGTTCCACGCGACGGTGCGCATGGGAGTGCAGGCCGGGACGTGGCACGAGGAGCGCGTCCGGGGGGAGGACGATCCGCTGGCAACGCATCCGCCGCTGCGCGTCCTCCTGGCCGAAGACAACCCCGTCAACGGGCAGGTGGCGGTCCGCCTGCTGGAGCGCCAGGGGCATCGCGTCGTCGCCGTGGGAGACGGCCGGCAAGCCCTGTCGGCCCTCGAGGACGAGGAGTTCGACGTCGTCCTGATGGACGTGCAGATGCCCGAGATGGACGGCCTGGCCGCGACGGAGGCCATCCGCACGCGCGAGGCGACCACCGGCCGCCACCTCCCGATCGTCGCCGTGACGGCGCATGCGATGAAGAGCGACCGCGAGCGCTGCCTGGCCGCGGGCGTCGACGCCTACGTCGCCAAGCCCATCCGGGCCCAGGAGCTGTTCGCGGCCATCGCCCGCGTGTTGCCCGGCGGTACCAGCGACGGCGCCGCGCCGCGCGCCAGCACGGCCGTCGACCCGTCGCCGGGGGGGGCCGTCCTCGACCGCCGGACGCTCCTCGACCAGATGGGCGCCGACAGCGGTCTCGCGCTCGAAGCCGTGCGGCTCTTCCGCGACGACGCGCGCCACACCCTGATCGAGCTGCGGGCCGCGCTGACGCGCGGCGATGCGCTCCGCCTGGAGCATGCCGCGCATCGCCTGAAGGGCTCGCTGGCCACGCTCGCGGCGGGCGCGGCACGGGAGGCCGCCTGGCACGTCGAGACCCTCGGCCATGCCGGCGTGCTCGACGACGCCGAACACGCCGTGGCCGCCCTCGAGCGCGAGCTGGCGCGCCTGGAGCCCGAGCTGACGGCATTCACGAAGGCGCTGCGCGACGGGGAGCCGGTGGACCCTCCGCGTTGACGGCCGCCGACGCCGTCCGCTAATCGTCCAGCCCCGTGCCGGCAGCTGCGTCCCTCTCCTCGCGCGCGAGGTTCGCGCTGCTCGGGGTGCTCGCCACCGGGCTGGTCGCCGAAGGCGTGGCGCGCATCCAGGGCGATCGCCTGTGTCTCGAGACCCCCGGGGCGGTGTATCAGGCGGATCCGCGGTTCGGATGGACGCACGTGCCGGGGCTGCGGGGCTGGGTCGGGCGATGCGGCGGCGACAGTCCGCTGCCGGCGGTGGCGTTGGAGACCAGCACGACCGGGCTGCGCGATCTCGAGCGCCCGATGGAGAAGCCGCCGGAGACGGCGCGCATCCTGCTCCTGGGGGGCAACCTCCCCGAAGGCCTCGGGGTCGTCCCGCACGGGATCCTCCCGCGCTGGCTCGAGAGCTTCGCCGACCAGCGCGCCGGGCGGCGTCTCGAGGTCATCAATGCCGGCATCGGGGGGTTTTCCCTCGACCAGGACCTGCTGTACTTCCGGCACGAGGCGGTGCGCTTCGCGCCCGATCTCGTCCTGGTGGTCCTGAATCCGGTGAGCGAGCTGCCGTCGCTGTCGCCGTTCATGATCAAGGAGACCGGGCAGGCGATTCCGGCCAAGCCCTTCTTCAGCTTCATGGAGGGAGGGCAGCTGACGGTGGTGGAGGTGAAGGGCGATGCGCCCGCCGACCCGGCGGCCCTGGCGCGCGACAGCGTGTTCGCGCGCTCGCAGCTCTACCGCCGCGCGCGGGGCATCCCGACGCGCAGCGGCCCGCCCCTCGCCTGGGCGGACCCGACCACGCTCGGGCTGCCACCGTCGGATCTGCAGGTCGAGCACGAGCGCGCGGCCGACCTGGCGCGTGCGCTGCTGCAGGCCCTGCGCGACGAGACCGCCGCCGCCGGGGCGCGGCTGGTGCTCGCCCTCGCCCCCTCGCACTGGGGCACACCGCTGCCCGAGGCCGAGGGCGGCGATGCGGAGCTGCTGCTCGGGATGGCCGCCGACCTCGGCATTCCTGCGGTCGACATGAGCGAGCGCTTCCGCCACCTGTACACGACCAAGGGCGAGAGCGGGTACTTCCCGGGCAGCGTGCGCTGGGACCTGAAGGGCCACTTCGTCGCCGGCGGCGCCATCTGGGGATTCCTGGTGAAGAAGCGCCTGCTCCCGGAGGGTGTCGTCAGTGCGCCGGCGTTCTTCGTCGGCCGGCCGGTGCCGCTGTCGCCGTTCCCGCAGGCCTTCCTCGACGCCGCCTGGGGCGAGCGGCAAGGGCTGTTCGCCCGCTTCGTGCAGTACGGGCTGATCGCGGTCGGGCTCACCTGGGCCGGCGTCGTGCTGCCGGCAGCGCTGCGGACGTGGTGGCAGGCCGCGATCGGGGTCGGCCTGCTGGCGGGGCTGGGAACTTGGGGGGCGGCGCTGGCGCTGGTGGCGGCGGTGGTGCTCTTCTGGATGTTGGTCGAGCGTGTCCCCGGCCGCATCGGCGTGGTGGCCATCGGGGGCTTCCTGCTCGCGTTCGTGCTCGTGCCCGTGGCGTGGCTCGCCGAATGGCTCCCCGGCACCGCGGCCGACGATCGTCTCGCGGTGGCGCTGGTGACCAACGTGCTGCTGCTACGACTGATCGCGTACGCCCGCGACCGGCGCCAGGGCCAGGGGCCGGCGCGTCTGCGGGACCTGCTGGCGGGCGCGTTCTTCTTCCCGACCGTGCTCGCCGGCCCGATCGAAACGGTGGCGGAGGTCGCGGCCCACCGCGCCGACGCTGACGCCGCCCTCGACGCCCCGGGCGCGTTCGGCGCGCAGCTCCGGACGAGCGTGCGGGCGCTCGGGCGGTTGCTGCTCGGCACGCTCAAGGTCGCGGCGGCCCTGCTCGTGCTCGGCGCGCTGACGGCGCAGGTGTTCGGCAGCGGCGGCATGGCGGTGACGCGGCTCCGGCTGTGGCTGTGGGTGCTCGAGCTGCCGGCCTGGGCGTACGCCATGCTGAGCGGGACGAGCGACATCGTGATCGCCCTCGGGGCACTCGTCGGCGTGCGCGTGAGCGAAAACTTCCGTGCGCCCTGGGCCGCCACCGATCCCGCCGATTTCTGGCGGCGCTGGCACGTCTCGCTCGGCCGCTGGCTGCGCACGTACGTGTACCTCCCCCTGGGAGGCAGCCGCGAAGACGATGTCAGCAACGTGATCGTCGTCTTCCTCCTGAGCGCCCTCTGGCACCTGTGGGCCGCGCTCAAGATCGCCGACGCCCGCGGCGATCCGGCGGCGCCCTGGCAGGGGATGCTCCTCTGGGTGGCGTTCAATGCCGCGGCGGTGCTCCTGGTGCATTGGTCCCGGCGACGTGCCGCGGCGCGTGCGGGTGTCAACGGCGGACGCCTGGCCACCCTCGCCTTCATGGTCCTGGTGTGCGTGCCCACCTTCATGCCCGGGTGGCTGGCGCTCGCCGACCTGGGTGCCGTCGTGCTCGTCCTGTTCGGCTTGCGCTGACCGCGGCCCCGTGCCAGGGGAGGGCGCATGCTGGAAGAAGAGGATCTGCGGAAGATCATGCAGGTGATCCGCGCGACGCAGAACGCCGACACGTCGGTCACGGGCGAGATCGGCGATCGCTGGGTGGGCGGGCAGGTGGTGCTCAAGCCCGGGCGCGCCGGGACGCAGGAGAAGGTGATCCCGATCGACGGCTTCTTCCGGAAGATCGTCAACGTGCGCGACCGCCTGCGTGTGCTCGAGCAACGGATCAACAGCCACCCCAAGCTGGCGGACACGGACCGGCTCGAGCTGCAGGACTACATCACGCGCGCCTACGGCTCGCTCACCACGTTCAACGTGCTGTTCACCGACCCCGCGGACCGCTTCGTGGGCACGGGCGGCAAAGACGACGACTAGCGTCGCGGGTGCCGTCAGCGCAGCCCGGGCAGGACCCGCTCGCCGAACGTGCGCAGCTGCTCCGGGCCGGTGAAGTTGACCGCCAGCAGCGTGAGGCCGTGCGTGCGCTCCCGGCGGCGGAGCTCCGCCACCATCTCCTCCGGCGTGCCGACCAGGACCACCGGATGGCGGAGCACGTCGTCCGGGGCGAGCGAGAACACGCGCCCCAGGTTCTCCGCGACCGTGCGCGTCTCGGCGGGCGACGCCGTGAGGGTGTAGGTGAAGATGGTGGAGGCGAAGCGCGTGCTTCCGGCCGGGCGGCCGGCGGTGGCCTCGGCGGCGCGCACGCGCGCCAGCTTCTCGGGCAGCGCGGCGTCGGAGAACGCGGCCAGGCTCCCGCGTCCAGCCGGCGCCGACGCCCCCGATCAGCCGCCCGCCGCTGGCCTCGTCGATCTGCGCGAACAGGCGCGCCAGCAGCGCCGGATGACGGAAGAGGACGCAGGCCACGTGGCTGCCGATGCGGATGGTGCGCGTGCGCTGCGCCAGGGTCGCCATCACGAACGACATCTCGTACGCCGGCAGGTCGCGTTGCAGGGTGCCGAGCGACTCGAAGACGTAGTGGTCCGGGACGAACACGGTGCCGAAGCCGAGCGCTTCGGCGAGCAGCGTCTCCTCGACGATGGCCTCGATGCCGGTCTGGTGGTGACGCACCTGGCCGCCGCCCACCTGGATCGCGAGCTCGAGCGCCATCGGCTCTCAGGTGAGGCTCGCCCGTTCGCGGGCGAGCAGCACGACCGCGCCGGCGGAGACGCCAATCGCCACCAGGGCGTAGACCGTCACGAAGGCGAAATAGGGCGCGCCGGGCGGGCGCTCGTTGAGGATCGTGAACAGGACGAGGTTCACGACCACGTAGCCGGCATAGACGGCGCCGAGCGGGAGGGCGATCGATTGCCGGCGCCAGATGGCGAACGCGTACGCGAACAGGAAGAGTCCGAACAATGGCCCGGCGACCGTATTGGCCGCGCCGTCGAGCCGGTGCCCGAACAGCACGAAGCCGGTCTGCGCGCCTCCCATCTGCAACGGCTTCAAGAGGTTCGACACGCCGAGCAGCGCGAACAGTACCGCGAAGATGTTGAGCATGCCTCTATTTACTTGTTCGCCCCCGCGGAGCAAGGCTCGGCGTTGATGGAGGTGGTGCTCGGGGTGACCGGCCACGCCAGCGAGGCCGACGAATGGACGCTGGTCCTCGCGGCGGCGGGCGTTCCGTATCGCGTCGTGGCGGATGCGGGGGCGTGGCGACTCGTGGTCGCCGAGGGCGACGCTGCGCGCGCGCGGGCCGCGCTCGACGCCTACGGGCACGACCAGCGGCGGCGGCCGCCGGCGCCGCTGGCGGTGCCGGAGTACGGCCCGACGAGCGTCGGAATCGTGCTGGCGCTTGTCCTGGTGGCCGCCTACGTCGTCACCGGCCCGCGCGCGGTGCGCGGATCGTGGTTCACCGCCGGGACTGCCGTGGCGAGCCGTGTGCGCGCGGGCGAGCCCTGGCGCGCCGTGACCGCGCTCACGCTGCACGCCGACGCCGCGCATCTCGCCGGCAACGTCGCCGGCACGGTGGTCTTCGTCTCCGCCGTCGGCCGCGTGCTCGGGCCCGGGGTGGCGTGCGGCCTGGTCGTGTTGGCGGGGGTAGCGGGCAACCTCGCGAACGCCGTCCTGCACGCCGATGGGCACGCCTCGGTGGGCGCATCGACGGCCGTGTTCGGCGCGGTCGGCATCCTGGGCGGGCTCGCCGCCGTGCGGCGGCGGCGATCGGTCCGACGGTGGGTCCCGATCGCGGGCAGCCTGGCCTTGCTGGCGATGCTTGGCTCGGAGGCGCGCAGCGACCTGGGGGCGCATGCGTTCGGGTTGCTCGCCGGGGTGGTGCTCGGGCTCGCGGCGGGCAGCGTCGCGCCAGCCCCGCCCGGGCGCGCGTTGCAGTGGGGGGCAGCAGTGGCCGGGGCGGTGGTGGTGGTCGGGGCGTGGCGTCTCGCGCTCGGGTGACGACGCCGGCTACAGGCGGGCGCGGGCGCGCAGGAGCGCGGCCTGCAGGCGGACCTGCGGGTCCTCCGACGACTGCGCGGCGGCGGCCAAGCGTTCCGCATGCGCGGCCGGCTCGGCGGTGCCGACCGGCTGCTTGCTCACCGCGAGCAGCACGTGGCGCAGCCCCTCGAGCTCCGTCATCTCGAGTGCGAGCGCCGCGGCCAACAGGTGATCCGGTGGTGCCCCCGGGCTCAGGCGCTCGGCGGTGGCCAGCCGCTCCTCGATCTCCGCCAACGCGTCATCCCAGCCGTCGAGGCGCGTGCGCCAACCTTCGACCGGGTCGCGATCGTGATGCGCCGCGGCGAGGGACTGGGCGTGAGCCTCCTCCTCCCGCGCGAGGGCGGTCCACAGGGTGCACCAGGCCGGGTCGCTGCGTGCCCCACGGGCATAGCTGCGGTACAGGGATGCGGCGCGCTCCTCCAGCGCCCGGCATCGATCGAGAAGCTGGTCCAGCTCCATCGCTCTCCAATCGGAGCAAGAGCAGGACCATGCAACAGCGAGCGCCATCCGGTCCCCCGGTTCGCACCGATGACACGATCGCCGGCCTGCCTGTTGCAGGAGCGAGAACGGGACGCCGCCGGGCCGCGGCCGGACGGGGATTCACGCTGGCATGCCGTCTGCTGAGGGCGAAAGCGTGCGGACGAGCGACGAGTTGCGAGCCGAGCACCGCCTGATCGAGCGTGTGCTGGACGGTCTCGAGGGGTTGGCCGAGCGCCTGCGGCGCGGCGAGCCGGTGGCGCCCGGGCTCATGGATGCGGTGCTGGACTTCTTGACGCGCTTCGTCGAGCAGTGCCACCACGGCAAGGAAGAAGCCCTGCTCCCGGCCTTGGCCGCCCGCGGCGTCGCGGCCGACGCTACCCTGCTTGCCGATCTCCGCGCCGAGCACGACGAGGGCCGCCGGCGGCTCGGCGCGCTGCGCGCCGGCGCCGACCTGGGGGGCCTGCTCCGGTCGTACGTCGCCTTCGTGCGCGCGCACATCGCCCGCGAGGACGGCGCGTTGCTGCCGATCGCCGAGCAGACGCTGTCGGCGCACGACGAGGGCCCGCTGCGGGAGCTGTTCGCGAGCATCCAGACGAACGCCCTCGGTCCCGGGGACGCCGAGGCCCTGCGCCGGCTGGTGGACACGCTGGCCGAGGCGTGCCGGCACGGGGTCGCGCCGACCGCCACCCTGGCAGCGGTCGCCGCCGACGTCATGCGACCGCAGGTGCCGACCCTTCACCCGGACGACACGCTGGCGCGGGCAGCCGAGACCATGACGGCACTCGGCGTGCGCGAGCTCCCGGTGGCCGAGGATGGCCGTCCCGTTGGCATCGTCACCCAGCGCGACCTGGAGCCGCATCGTGGTCATTTCGAATGGACGCGGGTGCGCACCGCGATGACCAACGATCCGGTCACGGTGGCGCCCCACACGCCCGCCCGCCGGGTGGCCCAGCTCCTGGTCGAGCGGTGCTACAACGCCGTGCCGGTGGTCGCCGAGGGGATCATCGTGGGGATGATCGCGCGCAGCGACCTGTTGCGGCTCCTGCTCGGGTAGGTTTGCGAGGGGGCCGGTCCGGGGCGGTGGGGGCGTCGCCTTCGCTTCGGCTCTCGCCGGTCGTGGCAATCGCTCCGATCAAGCGGGGCGCGCCGGCTCGAGAGGCGCTCCGGCGACGCCCCCACCGCCCCGGACCGGCCCCTCGGGTTCCCCCGGATCAGTCCTCTTCGTGCGGGGTGCGTCTTCCCGGCGGGAGGAGCAGCAGGGCCTTGGGGGGGCCGGCGATGGCGTCGGAGAGGAAGCGGCAGGGCTGGCCGCACGTGGTCGGGCAGTCGCCGATCGCCGAGCAGTGCAACACGCGGTCGGGCGTGCTGGCGTAGCGCATGAGGAGGTCGACTTCGACCTGGCCGTGCCCCGTGGGGCAGGTGAGCACCACCCGGCGCACGACCTGCGGGTGGTAGCTTCGGGGCCAGAGACGCGCGATCGTGGTGCGAAGCTTGCCGCTCACGACAGAGAGAGCAGGTCCCGTGCCAATGGTTCCGCGGCGTCTCCCGTGGAGCGGGTCCGAAGAGCGGGAAATTCGTGGGCGGCGATTCGTACCGCTGCGTGGCCGGCGCCGGATCTTGCTCGCCCCGGGAGACCCGTCTATGCACGGGGCCGATGTGCACCTCGCGGCTCGCCGCCCGGGCCGCTGATCTCTCCACCGCGATCCTCGCCCGCCACGCTTTCACGGCTGCCCAGGCCGAGGTGCTCTCCGAGTTGCCCCCCCCCAACTTCATGTAGGCTGGGAACCGTGCCTGCATCGTCCCTCGCGTCGCGCTGGCGTGCCGAGCCGTTCCGGCTGTTCTTCCCGATTGGCGTCCTCATCGGGTGGGTCGGGGTCGGGCCCTGGTTGATGTACGCGCTCGGCGTGACCGCGACGTACTCGTGCCTGCAGCACGGCCTGGTCCAGATGCAGGCCTTCATGGTCGCCTTCGCGCTCGGATTCCTGCTGACCGCCCTGCCGCGCCGGACGCAGAGTGCGGCGCCGTCGGGCGTCGAGCTGGCGCTGGCGATCGCGGGCCTGCTGGTCACCACGACCGCCACGCTCGCCGAGCGCTGGGTGATGGCGGAGTGCGCCTACGGGCTGCTGTTCGTGCTGCTCGGCCGCTTCGCCCTGGTGCGTCTGCTGGGGCGCCACGCGGGCCGCCGGCCGCCGGCGGCGTTCGTGTTGCTCCCGATCGGTGCGCTGCACGGCCTGCTCGGCGCGGTACTGATCGCCGCCTGGGCCGCGCTCGACGCGCCGGCGTGGACCCTCGGCTTCGGGCGGCTCCTGGTGGAGCAGGGGGTGTTTCTCTGTTTCGCCATCGGCGTCGGCGCCCTCATCCTGCCGCTCATCGGCGGCGCGCCGCCGCCCCCGGATGTGGGCACGTCGACGCGCGAGATGGGGGCGGCGTTCGCGTACGCGGCCGCCGGCGTGACGATCTTTGCCACGCTGGTGTTCGAGCAGCGCGGCTGGGTCCATGCCGCGCCGCTGACGCGCGCCGGGGTGACGACGCTCGGCCTCGTGCTCGGTGGCGGCGCGGCCCGCCTCCCGGCCAAGCCCGGCCTGCACCGGCGGCTGGTGTGGCTCGCGGTGTGGTGTCTTCCCGCCGGGCTGGTGCTGGCGGGGCTGTGGCCTGTCTACCGGGTGGCGGCACTGCACGTGCTCTTCATCGGCGGCTTCGGCCTGCTCGCCTTCGGCGTCGCGACCCACGTCGCGCTCGGGCATCTCGGTCTCGAGCGCCTGGCGCTCGGCCGGCCGCTCGCCATCGCGGTCATGGGGGCGACCTTCGTCGGCGCCATGGTGGCCCGGCTCGCAGCCGACATGAGCCACACCTACTTCGACCACCTCGGCTGGGCGGCGGGGATGTGGCTGGTGGGTTCGGCGGCCTGGCTCGCGTTTCTGGGGCCGCGCCTGCTCGGGCGGTAGAGCCCGACCCAAGACTTCGTCTCGGGTCGGGGCTCTCTCATAGTGGCGGGCGAGTGAGGTTGGTCAGGTCGCCGCCGAGCGCCTCGATTGCGTCATAGAGAATCTGGGCGAAGTAGCGGTTGTTGTGAGCCCAGGCCCCGGGCTCCTTCTGGTAGTACTGGTAGTTGAAGGCGGCCCGCAGCGCCGCGCTGTCGAACCGCATCGCCGTGGTCTCGTTCGCATCGACCAGGCCGTTCTGGTTCGTGTCCTTGAACCAATACGGGTAGGCCGCGCCGTTGTAGGCGGTGTAGCTGGCGCTCGGTGTCGCGGTGTCGGTCTTGTCCTTGCAGTAGGCCTGGATGGCCGCGTACAGGCGTGCTGCGAAGACGGCGATCTCCTCCTTGGGCTTGGTCATCGGGTCGCCGTCCCAGTTGTCCTCCGGCCGGAACGCCGGCCGGATCTCGTCGACGCTCTGGGTGTTGGTGTGGCACTCTACGCATGCCGTCACCAGCTTCACCTCGAAGCTGTGGCTGCCATCCTGCATGTGGCAGTAGGAGCATCGCGCTCGCGGGTTGGTCGCCGTGTCGGTGTACGTCGGGTCGTGATTCGAGCGCGCGGAGTACATCTTCCCGGCGTACTGATAGGCGCCCGCGGCCTGGCTGCCGTACAGCGTCGCACCCGCGGGCAGGTAATGGACGTTCCGGAAGCTGAGTACGAAGCGCGTCTCCGCGCTCGGGTTGGCGGCGTTGACCGTCAAGGTCGACTCGCGGCCCTGGTGGCACGTCATGCAGGTGAACGAATCGTCCTCGGCGGCGGTCTCATCGTCGCCGTTCGTGATCGTGATGGCGGCGATCTGCTGCGATGTGGCCGTCGCCGGATGCGGGAACTTCACGGTGCGAATGTACCGGCGCGCCGGCGTGTTGCCGTTCATGGGCGAGAAGTTGGCTCCCGACTCGTGACACGACTCGCAGGTCATGCCGCTCGACAGCGTCGCGGGGATCGTCTGATCGACGCCATACTTGGCCCGGAAGAGGAACCCTTCGACGGAATGACAGCGCGCGCACGACGGGTCGACCAGATGGTCGGTGTCCTCGTCCCAGCGCCGATAGGCCTCCGCCGACGTGTCGAAGTGCCCACTGTCGTTGCGGATGAGCTGGGCGAAGCCCGGCACGGCCTGCACCGCGTTCACGTCGGCGATCGCGTCGTGGAGCACCTCGATCAGGTACTTCGCGTTGTGCGCAAAGGTGCCCGGATCCTTCTGGGCGTACTGGTAGTCGTACGCCGCGCGGAGCAGACGTGCGGTCCACGCGTTGTAGCGCGTGGTCTCTCCGGCATCGACGGTGCCGTTGTCGTTGGGGTCGAGGAAGAAGTACGGGTACGTGGTCGGCGAGTAGGCGACGGGCGTGGCCGGGACGGCGGCGCCGGCGGCACTCGTCTTCGGCGTGTTGGCGTACGCGCGGATGGCCGCATAGAGCGTATCCCGAAGGCCGGCCAGCTCGTAGTACACCCCTTCGCGGGCATCGCCGTCGCCGTCGAAGTCGTTGATCGTCCCGGCCATGCGCACGTCGTGCAGGTTGTCGATGGCGGCGCGGTACTCCGTCTCCGTCATCGGCGCGGTGGTGACGATCGGGTCCCCGTTCCGGTTCACGTGACAGGTCGCGCACTCGGTGACCCGCACCTTGAGCGAATGCTGGTCGTGACACTCGAAGCAGACGTCTTTGGACGCCACGTGGGCGAACTTGGCGTCATATGGCATGCGCACCGAGAGCCCGGTGACGGGATCGATCGGCTCCGAGGCCAGCGACGGATCGGCGTATTCGTACGCGACCTTGGCCTCACGCCCGAAGAGACTCCCCGCGGCCGCGAAGTAGTGCACGTTGATGAACGAGAGCGCGGAGCTGACCGTGTCGTCGCTCGTGATCGGGTCGGTGGCGGCGCCGTAGGCGTTGGATATCTGCTTCTCCACACTGACCGTCGACTCACGGCCCTGATGGCAGACCATGCAGCGCGACTCGTCGCCCAGCCCCGTGACCGTGAGCCCCGAGGGGAAGGTGATCTCGGACAGGCTTTGCGTCACGCCGTTGTGACAAGTATCGCAGTTGACCGGCGTGCCGACGGGCCATGGGCCCGACGCGACCTGGCCGCGGCCGGGCGCGGGTGCGGGGTCGTTCAGGTTCGCGCTGGGGGATGTCTCCGGCGGCGTGGCGTTGGGGTTGGCGAGCGCGCCGAGGAAGTCCCGATACCCGAGGCCACTATGGCACTTGGAGCAGTCCCGGGGGACGAGCGCCGGCACCTCGTCGTTCCAATGCGCGAACGGCTCCGCGGTGAGGTCCGCGTGGGCGGAGCCGAGCCAGGCGGTGCGAATGGCCTCCGCGCTCCCGGGCGTGACGCTCGCCTCGTCGAAGCGGTAGTCGGTCCTGCCGACCGGGAACGCGGGCGCGACCTTCAGGTTGATGTTCCCGCCCGCGCCGCCCGCGACCGCGAGACGGAAGAGCCCGGTCGCGTCGAGCCGGAGCCGCTTGATCGCGGTGGGGTTCGCTTCACCGAGGTCGACGTTGCCCCGCGGTCCGGCGAGCGAGGCGAAGGTGGGCGCGGCGGTGCTGCCCTTCGCCTTCTTCACCCGGGCGTTCAGACGAGTGCCAGCGGGCGCACCGAGATCGATCTCGAAGTCGTTGCTGGCCGGCGTGGTCAGGCTCTTGCCTCCGTAGCTCCTGGCATACGCGGCGGAGGTCTTGAGCCGGTAGCGGCCGGCCCCCGATGTCGTCTTCAGCTGCATGGTATGACGGCCCCGGGTGGGCAGGGGGAGACGACGGATGCGGCCGCGCTTGGTGTGGCTGGCGACGGCGAGCGGCTGGAGGTCGGGATCGAGGACCTGCACGTCGAGGATCAGACCCCGGGGCCCCTTCCACGACACGGTAAGCCTGGTACCGTCCGGCGCATAGAACGGGAAATAGTGGGTCTCCGTGCCGGGGGATGAGACGAAGGCCGCACTGACGCGGTCCCCAGGCACGATCTGCTGCGTTCCATCCCAGGCCGCCAGGGCGGGCCTGCTCGTCGCACCAATCAGGGTAGCGACCAGGACTGCAACCAGATGTGACTGCGTTTGCCTGTGCATGTCGACAGTCTCAGCAAATCTGTAGCCACGGTGTCGATCCCTCGCGGCATCGACTCTCGCATCAATTGTTCTTGCCGTTGGCAACAGGAGCTACCCGACAATCTCGACGACGAGAAGCCACGCCGGGGCCTCCCTTGGCGAGAAAGACGAGGGTGATAAGTACGTGGGACGCATGGGACGGTTGCCACGGGCCCGGTTGCCCACATGGCTCGTTTTCGCAGGGGCATTTGCGGGCCATGCGTGGGCCGACGGCTTCTCCGACCCGGGCATCTGCGCCCGGTGCCATCCGAGCCAGGCCGCACACGTCACCACCGACGGCGGACACGCGCCCCTGCTCGACTGCCTCTCCTGCCACCAGGATCGCCGCCCAGGCTCGTTCGGCCATGGGCATCGCGCGCGCCCCACCAACTGCACCAGCCATCATGCACTTCCCATTGCGACGCATCCCGAGCCGTCGCGGCGACTCCGACCGGCCCGGCTGCGGCGGCGCTGTCTCACCTGTCACGACCCACATGGCTCGCCGAATGCGCACCTGATCCGCCCCTCCCTCCGAAGCGGCGGGCGCCTCCGGCGGATCGACTTCCACGACGCCGGCGGCGCAGTCCCCGGAGGATTCGTCGACCCGACGATGCCAGGGCGGGGACTGTGCGAAGCCTGCCACCGCGATACCAAGTTCTACCGGGCAGACGGCCACGGCCAGCCACATTTCACGGACGACTGCGCGCTCTGTCACGATCATACGGCGGCCTTCCGTCCCGCGGTCGGCGACGCCAGCTGTGCGATCTGCCACACGGCCGAGGCCGCACGCCTGGCCAAGTCGGGCCTGCACCATACGAAGTTCGCGGAGCGGTGCAGCGCGTGCCACGCCCAGGCGACACCTGAGCCGGGGCCGGGGCACCGAGCGACCGCGGCCTGTAACGATTGCCACGCGGCCGAGCGCGTCTCGGCCCACACGCCCTCGGGAAAGCTCATCCCGTGCACGCAGTGCCACGAGCCGCACGGCAGCGACAACGCGAGCTTGATCCGCGAGATGATCCATACCCCGCAGGGAACCGACCGGACCGTGCACTTCGCCACCCTCGACGGCCGCGCCGACGGCAGCTTCGCCGACGCGTCGATTCCCGGCACGGGACTGTGCGAAACGTGCCACAGCCAGACACAGTTCTACCGTGCCGACGGGAGCGGAGCGACGCACTTTACGGACACCTGCATTCGCTGTCACCAACACGCAAGGGGATTCGCCCCGCGCTGAGGGCCGGGCGGCACAATTCATGCTTATTCCCGAGGAGGATCAACGATGGAGCTACGAACGGCGGTGAGGGTGGCAACGGCGGTGCTCGCCCTCGGCGGCTGGGCGTCCAGCAGTCGGGGAGAGGATCCGGCGGCGGTGTTCAAAGAGCACTGCGCCAAGTGCCACGGCGAGAGCGGACAGGCGGATACGTCGGTGGCGACCACGCTCAAGATCCCGAAGCTGGCCGGGAACGCCGAGGTCGCCGGCATGACCGTTCCCGACCTCGTCAAGAAGATGAAGGAGAACGAGAAACACAAGACGATGCTGAAGAAGGTCACCGAGGAGCAGCTCGTCGCGGGCGCCACGCACGCCAAAACCCTCGCCCAGGGGAAGTGACCACGGAACAACCCACGGGCTGATCAATTCCCGCGCGAGAGCTGGCGAATCTTCAGCACCATCGCCACCAGCACGAGGCCGAGAACGCCGAGGAACACGGCCAGGCCCCTGCGGCGGCTTCCGAGTTCCGCGAGGGCCTCGCGCGCTCCGGCGACCGCGCTCTCGGCGTGCTGTATTCCGTCCTGGTACCGGATCATGAACTTGCCATCGGGGGCGCCCGAGAAGGTATGCACCAGGACTTCCAGCTCGATCTGCGCGGTCACGGCCGCATCGATGTGCGGCATGACCGTGCGCAGATCCACCCCGCCGCGCCGAGCCGCGAGCAGCATGCGCTCGGCGCGCGCGGTCGTCGTCGTCAGCCGACGCATGTGCTCGACGAACACCTTGCCCGTCTCGGGCCCCATCCGGTCCTTGGCCCCGGTCGACGCGTGGCAGTCCGGACAGCGCACCAGATTCGCCCGGACCGTGGTACCGTCGCTGCCCTCGTAGGTGTAGTGCGACTTGCCGATGCGGAATTTGGTGAACAGCCGCCCGAAGTCCGGGACCAGATTCGAGTTCCCGGCCGTGCGCGTGGTGTGCGCCGGGATCTCGAGCGCTCGATCGATGAGCCAGTCGAACCGGGCGAGGTCGTCGAATCCTTTGCCGCTCGCCTCCTGTAGCAGGCCGGCCCGCGTCCGTTCGTAGTTTCGCTGCACCGTCTCGGTCGCCTCGATGACGTCGCCGCCCGGCCCGCTCGCGACGTGACAGAAGTCGCACGGTGTCGACGGCAGCGGGGCGAGCATCGCCATCGTGGCGCGCACGATGCCGTGGTTGCCGTGGCAGGTCGCGCACTGGACGAAGGCGACCGTTGTCCCGAGCGTCGCCAAGGGCGACGGCGGAGCATGACAGCTCGCGCAGCCCGCCGCGCCGGCTTCGTTCATGTAGGCACGATGCACCTCGAAGGCCTCCCCCTTCGGGCTGGCGCGGAAAAGCTCCGCCTCGCGTGCATGACACTGCCCGCACACGGACCCGACCGATTCGACGCCGCGTGGCGGGGCGCCGTGGTTGCCGTGGCAGTCGTTGCAGGTGGGGGCGGTGGCGTCCTCGCGCTCGAGCAGGAACTCGGCGTGCACGCTGCGCCGCCAGCGCGCGTACTGATCGACGGGCAGCGGGCGTCCATCCGGCAGCGTGTAGGCGCTCATGCGGCCCGCATCGGAATGGCAGCGCGAGCAGGTATCCGCGACGTGTCGCGGGTGCACCGGCGACTGCGAGTCGCCAGGCCCGACGATGCCGTGCGCGCCGTGGCAGTCGACGCAGGTCGCCACGTTGGTGTCGCCGGCCTTGAGCAACTCGCCGTGACGGCTGCTCCAGTACTCACGCTCCTGGTCGACGCGTGCATCCGGCTTGAAGCGCTTCATGAACGCGGGGTCGCCGTGGCAGCGGCCGCAGAACGCGGGAATGTCGGTCCGCTTCGGCACGCCGACGTACGGCGCGGCCGCGTAGTGTTCGTCCATTGCGTCGAGATCGTCGCCGAGCGCCGCATCCGGATTGCCGCCGTGGCAGTCGTGGCAGGAGAGCCCCGCCGCCGCGTGCGCACCCGTCCTCTCGTGCTCCACGATCGCCGCAGCGCCGTCGCCGACGATCGCAGCGATCTCGGGCTTGGCATGACAGATGGTGCAGGATGTGGCGCGCGGCTCCGCGAACGCGACCACGGCCCCGCCGAGGGAAGCGAGGACGATGAACGCCGCACACCTCACGTCCCGCCTTCGCCTTCGTCCTGCCGCTTGATCGCGAGCCCCAGCAGCCACACCAGCACACCCGCGCCGAGCACCGCATACACGGGGACGAATGATCGATATCCCCATGCCGTGAGCGCCACCATGTAGACCCCGGCCACGACCCCGGCCGCGGTGAAGAGGGGGCTGCGCCCGCGCCGCACGATCCCTCGATCGAGGAAGGGCACGAACACCAGCACGGCCGCCGCGAGCCCGAACCCGAGAATCGGGATGGCTTCGTACTCGAGCCCCCAGATGGACCCGCCCGGGACGATCTTGAGGGTCTCGAACATGAACACAAAGTACCACTCGGGTCGGATGTCCTTCGGCGCGGGCGCGAACGCGTCTGCCTTCGCGCCGAGCTCCCAGGGGAACAGCGCCGCGAGGGCGCCGAGCACACCGAGCGCGAGCAGCCAGCCGAACAGATCCCGGAGCGCATAGTGCGGGAAAAAGGGCATCGGCCGGCGGCGCCGCGCCTCTGCGTCCGCTGCCGGGGGGACACTCATGCCAAGAAGCTGCACCAGGAGGAGATGTACACCGAGCACGGCGGTCATGAGCGCCGGCAGGATCGCGACGTGCCAGCCGAAGAAGCGGGAGATGGTTGCGCTGGTCACACGGTCGCCCCCGCGGAGGAAGCGCGTCACGAACTCGCCCCCGACCGGGATCGTCGAGGGGATCTGCGTGCCGACGCGCGTCGCGAAGAACGCGAGCTCATCCCAGGGCAGCAGATACCCCGAGAATCCAAAGCCGAGCGCCAGGAAGAACGCGAGGCATCCCGTCACCCACGTGAGCTCGCGCGGCGCCCGATATGCCTTCGTGAAATACACCGAGGCCAGGTGGAGGAACCCGAAAAAGATCATCAGGTGCGCCGACCATGAATGGATCGAGCGGACGAGCCAGCCGAACGACACGGTCGTCATGATGAACTCGACCGACTCGTAGGCTTCGGCGGCGGAAGGTCGATAGTAGATCATCAGCAGGATGCCGGTGAGAACCTGAACCAGGAAGAAGAAGAGCGTCATCCCGCCGAGGTAGTAGAGGGCCGCGTACCGGTGGACCGGGACCGTCTTGTGCTGCGCAAACTCCTGCAGCGCGGAGAGCGAGAGTCGCTCGTCCAACCACGCGTAGAGCTTCGAGCGCACGGCCTCCACCACTCAGGCCCGCGACACGATCACGCGCGGCGCCCCGCCCCCCTGCACGACCAGGTGGACCTTGAACGGCGCCAGGGGGCGCGGCGGCGGTCCGCCCGCGACCTGCCCCTGTAGGTTGAACTTGCCGTTGTGGCAGTTGCACTCGATGTGCTGCGTGCTCTTGCTGTACTCGACGATGCACGCCAGGTGCGTGCACACGGCGGAGAAGGCACGGAAGTCGCTTTCCGACGCCCGGATGACGATCACCGGCTCGTTCCCGAAGCGGACGATCTTGTACCCCTTCTCGACGAACTCGGGATCGCTCACGATCCCGGCATCCGCCTCGTTGGTGGCCGCCGTCTCCACCTCGGGAGGATTGAGGAAGCGGGCGACAGGGTAGAGAACGGCGGCCAGCAGCGCCCCAAGCGAGGTCCCGAGAAACCAATTGAGCATCTGCCGGCGTCCCGCATTCTCGAGCTGCGGACCCGTCTCCTCCGTGTCCTTCTTTGGCATGCGACGGCGCCTTCTAGACCCGATGCGCCACTTCGTCGAGCCCCCCCACCGCAGCCGGCGACGGGTCATGGGGTTCCAAAGCGTCGCGTGAGCTTCACGGTGATGATCGTGGCGCGGTAGTCGTTACGCGTCAGCATCGGCTCCGTGTAGTCGACCAGCCGCACCTCGATCGCGGGCTCGAGCCACCGATGACGCCAGGCGAGCGACGCCCCGGCGTCCAGGCGCGCCAGGTCGTAGCGCGTGATGCCGCCGGTGCCGCCGGCCTCCAGGCGGGGACGGAGCTCGCTGCCGGAGCGGACCCAGGCCACGTCCCAGCCGACGGTCCACGGCTGCGTCCACAGGGTCAGATCGTAGTGCAGGGAGGTCTGAAAGACGTCCTCCGCGCCACTCTGCACCGAGCGGCTGGTCGCATAGAGGGGGGCAACCAGGATATCGGCGCGACTGGCCAGATCGCGGCGCGCGTAGGTCGCCGAGACGGTCAGGGCCGGGGTGGGCACGAAGGCCACCGTGGCACTGTTGGCGACCGAGATGGTGCGGCCGTTGAACTGGTCGTTCGTGGCCTGCTCGCCGACCAGCTGATAGCGCGCCGACCACGCCTGCCAGGGGCGCAGCATGACGCCCAGCGTGCCGCGGTTCCGGGTCGTGAGCGTGATGTCGCGTGCCGGAAGCGCGGGCACGTTGTCCGGATCGCCCGGGACCTGAATGGGGTCGTCGATGTGGGTGTGCTCGTAGCGGAGGGACAGGTCGAGCAGGGACCACGGCCGGTAGCGGGCGCTCGCCACCGGTCCGATGGTGTTGGTCGCCTGGTCGATGTCACTGGCGGTGAAGTGTGCCGTCTGATGCGCGTACCGGATGCCGGCACGCAGCTCGAGAGTGGGGCGCGGCTCCCATGCGAGCAGGGTGGTGACGCGCTGCACGCGGAGCTGGTCCGCCGTACGCGCCGCCAGCGGGCCGAACGTGCTCGTCGCAGCGAGGTGCCCGTCCTGCGTGCGTGCGTCCCAACGGTAATCGACGTCGAGGCGGAGCTGCTCGGTGAGTCCCGCGATCACGCCCGCGTCGACCACCTGGGTGTCGAGCGTCCCGTCCACGCCGCTCTGCGCCTGGACCGGCGGCCACGCCGCCGGATCGGGCGCCGTGCCGCGCTCGTCGAGCCGCCAGCTGCCGTCCAGCGCGGCGTGGCTGAAGTAGTACCCCCCGCCGAGCTCGACGCGCTCGCCGATCGGCCGGCGCAGGCGCAGCGTGGTGGCGGGGATGTCCAGGTGCTCGTTCTCCGGGCGCACCAGGCGATCAAGGCGATCGCCGTCCGCCGGGTCGACGCCCGCGGGATCGACGGCACCGTCGAGCAGGAGGGACCGGTCGATCCGCCGGTACTCCTGCTGCACGAACACGTCCGTGCCCGCCAGGACGAACGCGGTGCCGAGCCGGCCCACGTGCGTCACGTCGTCGACGGGCGCGTTCACCTGGAACGTCTCGCCGACGGGCGCCAGCACGGTCGAGATGGAACGGCCGTCGCGCCGCTGCAGCTGGTAGCCGGCGAACAGGGTGGGGAAGCCCGTCGGGTGGAAGGTGAAGTCGATGGCCCCACGGGTGCGCACGAAGTTCCAGTCGTGCAGGTCGTCGGTGCGCACGTCGCCCGCCACTCCGCCTTCCCACAGCGCCGGCACGGCGTAGAAGAAGCGCGAGCGCGTGAAGCGCACCCGCAGATCCCAGTGCTGCTGATCGGCCAGGCTGAGACGGTACTGCTGGACCGGCTCCGGACCGGGGGTCAGCACCTCCAGATGGACGCGGTCGAGTCGGCTCGTGGCCGCGTCGAGCGCCCGGCCGTCGGCCAGGAGGGACAACAGGCGCGGGCCGTCGTGCAGGTCGTAGTCGTCACGGTACCTGGCCTGCGACCCGTCCACGTCGACGATGCGGTACCCGCTGGTGATCGAGCCGCCGAGGGTGTAGCCGGGAAGGATCTCCGCGACGTTCGCGGCCCGCGCGCCGGACGTGCTCAGGGCAAGAAGGGCGACACGAAGGAGCACGCGTCGCATCGCGCCTCAGGGTTCGAGAAAGCGGGGATCGACGTTCGAGCCGTGGATGCTCACGTGGCAGCGCGTGCAGTCGCGATAGGAGGGCAGGAGGTGGTTCGCCGGCGTGACCGTGTGGCACTCCGCGCACAACTGGGCGACCTGCTGCCGGATGAGCAGGTGGCGGTTGGCGCTGCCGTGCGGGACGTGGCAGGCCGTGCAGCCTTCGGTCACCACGGCGACGTGCTCGAACACGAATGGTCCCTGCACCTCGGTGTGGCAGCGCAAGCAGGTGCGGTCGCCGTTGCCGCGCAACGCGGCACGCTCCCGAGCGCCGTGCGGCGCGTGGCAGTCCGGGCAGTCGACGCCGCGGCCGGCGCCGTGGTTCTCCGGCAGGGCGAACTGCGCCCGTACGTCGGTGTGGCAGCGGTAGCACAGCGCCGGTGTCGCCTCGTGCAACAGATCGGGGGCGCGGGCCGTGTGCATCGCGTGGCAGCCGGTGCAGGCCTCGGACTTGTGGGCGCTCTGCCGGAAGGCGCGCAGGTCGTGTGCCTGGCCGTGGCAGCGCAGGCAGGGGGCCGACCGATCGCTGGCGCTGGTCGACGACGTGAACCCGATGAGGCCGCCCACGCCCCGTCCGCCCCCGGCTTCGGCATGGGCGGCGCCGGGGCCGTGGCACCCTTCGCACCCCCGCTCGGTGGGCGGGCGGCTCGGGTTCCCGAGCGCCTTGCCATGGGCGGTGCGGACATGCGCCGCCGCCTGCTCCTCGTGGCAGACGGCGCACACCTCGTCGCCGGCGTACGGGGACGCCGGCTCGTCGGCGCGCGCGGAACCCGACGCCAGGCCGGTGAGCAATACGACGGCACCGACGAGATGCCGCGCGGGCGTCATCGGGCGAACCCCGCGTCGTGGCGGTAGCAGGGGAAGCACGGGAGCGTGAAATGCTCCGCGTTCGCCCTCACGCGGCCGACTGCCGCTTCGCCGCGGTCGCGACGTCCGGGGCGTCGGTGATGGAGGGAAGTTGGTAGATCGCCTCCTCGCGCGCGGCGCGCCAGCGCCGGAGCCCCTCGCGCAGCCAGTCGGGATCGATGGCCAAGGCCTGACAGACGCGCACGTAGGTGAACACGTCGTCCGTGCGGTCGGAAGCGAACCAGAGCTCGGCTTCCCGGAACAGCCGCCGACCACGGAACCGCCGCGCCCCATGCAAGGACTGGAAGGTGCGGATCGCGTCCTCGAGGACGGCAGCCAGGAGCCGCTTCTCGGGCTGGGCGAGGTCGCCGCGCCGCGAGAAGAACTGCGCGGGAACCATGGTGTCGAGGGAGATGTCTAGGGTTGGCATGGAGTGCTCCTCGGCTGCGGTGTCGGGGTCATGGCGCGTTCCTCAGGTACTCGAGAATCGCGTGCGCTTGGGCATGGGTGAGGCGGGTACGGTAGTGCGGCATGGCGGGGCGCTGCGCGGCGAGCATGTGCCAGACCTTGGCGCGCAGCGCGTCGGGGTCCTGGCGCGCCAGCCAGCGGGCATCGAACGGGACGATCGGTACGTTGCCGCCCGGCTCCACCAACGTGTCGGCACGCCCGTCGTCGCCGTGACAACCAGCGCAGTAGCGCGCGTAGAGGGCGAAGCCGGGCGACAGCAGCCGCACGTAGGCGACCACGGCCTTGCTGTCCGCGTCCCGTTCGAGGCCGTGCACGGCGGGCATGCCGCGATGGCCGTGGTGTGCCACGTTGGCGATGCCGACATCGCTGATGGCGTCCTGGACGGCGCGGTCGGCGAGGTCCGCAGGGACCGGCCCGCCGCCGGCGCGCCGCGCATCGGGCGTGCCGAAGCGGCCGTGACAGGTCTCGCAGCGCTCGATGTACAACGCCTCGCCCGGAGCGGCGCGCCGCCAGTCGATGGTGGGGAGACGCTGCAGATACGAGACGATCGCCTCCACCTCGTGGGCGCGGGCCTGCAGCGCGGCGGGGTCGAAGGCGAGGCGCAACGGGGTACCGTCGCGCACGCTGGCCACCAGGTCGTCGACCGGGTAGCGGTCGAGCACGCCGTCGCGCAGGTTCCGCGGACGCGGGCGGAAGAGGGAGGCTTCGGGGCCGTCACCGCGCCCGGTCGGGCCGTGACAGGGAGCGCAGTGCAGACGGTACCCGCCATCGGGAGGCTCGCCAGCCAGGGCTGCCGTTGCGCTGCCGAGCAGCCACACCGCGACCAGACCCCATGCCCCGTTCGACCCAAGCATCACGAAGATCGAGCAATCGCCTTGCCAGGCGATGGGGATGGGCCACGGGCGGCTTGGATGCAGGGCCCTCTCATGATTTCGAAAAGGGGCAGGGCCGATTCGCGTGTTTGCGAAACCGGGCCCGGGACCGCCGGGCATGTGCATGGCACGACCCTTGCCTCAAGGGGAGAGTGACCGGCGGGACTCAGGACGAGGTGGTGCGTGCGCTCGCCGACCCGGCGTTCTATCCGCACCGCCCCGCCGCCGTGGCGCACGTGCAGACCCACATCTCGCACGTGTTTCTCGCCGGGCCGTACGTCTACAAGCTGAAGAAGGCGATCCGCTTCCCGTTCGTCGATCTCTCCACGGCCGCGCGGCGCGCGCACCTGTGTCACGAGGAGGTGCGTCTGAACCGCCGCCTCTGCCCGGCGGTGTACCTGGGCGTGTTGCCTGTGACGCGGGCGGACGGGCGCCTGGTGCTCGGCGGGACGGGGACCGCGTGCGAGCACGTGGTGTGGATGCGACGGTTGCCGGCGGACGACATGCTGCCGGTCCGGCTCGCCGCCGGGACGGTGTCGACGGGGGCGCTGGATGCCCTGGCCGCCCTGCTGGCCGCCTTTCACGCCGGGGCGGCCACCGGGCCGGAGATCGCGGCGCACGCCGCTCCCCGGCACCTGACGCGACGATGGGTCGAAGAGATCGACGCGCTGGCGCCGTTCGTCGGCACGCTGCTGCCGGCCGAGGATCACGAGGTGCTCGCCGACTTCGGGCCCACCTTCATCCGGCGGCACGAGACCCTGCTGCGGGCGCGCCAGCAGGCCGGGCGGGTGCGGGAGGGCCACGGCGATCTGCACGCCGAGCACATCTGCCTGGTGGACGCGCCGGTAGCGGATGCGGAGCCGCCCCTCGCCCCGGGGTTGTACGTCTTCGACTGTCTCGAGTTCTCGCACGCGTTCCGCTGCAACGACGTGGCCTCGGAGATCGCGTTCCTGGCCATGGACCTCGAGTGTCTGGGCCATCCCGTGCTGGCCCGTCGGTTCGTCGATGCCTACGCCGCCGCCGCGGATGATCCCCTCCTGCCGCTTCTGGTGCCGTTCTACGGCTGCTACCGCGCCTGCATCCGCGGCAAGGTCGCGGGGCTCGCCAGCGGCGAGGCGGAGGTCGAGCCGGCGGCCCGGGCGGCCGCGGCGGCGTACGCCCGGTGCCACTGCGCGCTCGCGGCGCGCTACGCGTGGGCGGCGGACGGGCCGGCCGTGATCGCGTGCTGCGGGCTCAGCGGGAGCGGCAAGTCGACACTTGCGGCGGAGATTGCGACCGCCACCGGGTTCCGGGTGCTGGCGTCGGACATGCTCCGCGCCGAGCCTGGCGGCGGCGAATTCGGGGCCGCGCGTTACACGCCGGCCGCGCGCGCGGCGGTGTACGACCGGCTGGCGGCGGGCGCGGCGGACGCGCTCGCGCGCGGCCAGGGGGTGGTGGCCGATGCGACGTTCATGGAACGTGCCCGTCGCTCCCAGTTGGTGACCGTGGCACGGCAGGCGCGCCGGCCGCTCGTGTTCGTCGAGTGCCGGGCACACGAGGACGCCGTCCGCGCACGTCTGCTCGCCCGCGAAGGATCGGCGTCGGCATCCGACGCGCGCTGGGACACGTATCTGGCGCAGCGACCGCGTTGGGAAGCGTTCGCGGGTGACGAGCCGTCCATCGTGGTCGACACGACGGCGGGGCTGCCGGCCGCGCGCGCGGCGGCGTTCCGTCGCTTGTGGAGCTGGCGGCAGGGGAGGCAACCGTAGGCGCGGATTCTTACCGGGCGAGATAGCGCGCCACGTCGGCCCACAGGGCCTCGAAGCGGGGGCGGTCGAACCCCGTGCCGGTGGCCAGCCAGTCGAAGTGCGGTGGTCTATGGCCCGGGCCGTCGAAGTTGCCGATCACGTCGTGATGATCGCCATCGGTGGCGTGGATCACGTCGCCCCACACCTGCGACCGGGTGGGGACCACGCCGTCGTTGGCGGTCGGTGCGGGCAGCGCGCCGTAGGCCCGCACCAGCGCCCGCGCCTGGGCGCGGGTGAAGGCTGGCGTCGGGCGGAGGGCCCGGCGGGCGGCGAGGCGATAGAGCGCCTGATAGACGGCGTGGGTCGCCTGCGCCGTCGGGTCGAGGCCGGCGGCGAGCACGCCGCGGACGCTCGGCGGCCGGGCGCGCGTGACGACGCAGCCGTAGCGCACGCCCGGGCGATCGTGGGCGAGCGCGTTGAAGACGTCCATCCCCTCGGGCGTGAGCTGCGTCAGGAGCGCCTGATCGGCCTCCACCTCGCCCAAGAAGCGGCCGATGGTGCGCCGTCGGCCGGGCGAGAAATTGGCCAGCAACTGGTCGAAGAGCTGGTCCAGCAGGGCGCTGTTCACGCCCAGATGGCGGTCGAGGCGGGCGAACACCGCACCCAGGCGGAGCACGACCACCAGCGGGGGGTGTCCGAACCGCAGCGCGTGCATGGTGGTGAGGGAGAGCAGCTGCAGGGCACGCTGGCCGAGCAGGCCGGTGAAGAAGGACGCGACCGGTGTGCCGTGATGGGGACAGGCGACCGTGACCACGCTCCGGACGCGGGCCAGCAGGCGGCGGCCACCGGGCGTGGTCGGCAGCGTCGCGCCGGGGGTGAGCAGCAGACGCGCATCCAGGCCGCCGGTGGAGTGCCCGACGATGTGGATCGGCGTCGCGCCGGACCCGGCCGTGGCGGCGATCGTGTCCAGCACGCGGCGGGCGCGCACGGGCAGGGACGCGGTCGGATGGGTGCGCACGTCGTGGACAGTGGCCTCCAGGCCGACGGCCCGGCATGCCGTGCGCAGGGCGTCGCGCACGTGGGCGAAGTAGCGCAGCTCGCCCAGGTTCGCGAAGCCGAAGAACCCGGGCACCAGGTAGATGGTCGCGCGCACGCGCGCTTCTCGCCCGGGAGGCCGGGGGCCTGCAAGCCGATACGGCGCGGTCACGCGCGCGGCATCACGCCATCGGACACCGGGCGATGCAGGTGGGCCGGCGGCTCGTACGCGCACCCCGGGTCCTCGGCGAAGGGGTTCCCGGTGGTGGCGAAGGCGCGCGCGCGGGAGCCGCCGCACACGATGCGGAACGAGCACACCCCGCACTTGCCCTCCAGGCGCCGGTCGTCGCGCAGCGCCCGGAAGAGGGGGCTCCGGCGGTAGACCTCCGCCAGGCGCGTGGTGCGCACGTTGCCGGCGCTGAGCGGCAGGAAGCCGCTCGGGAACACCTCGCCGGTGTGCGACACGAACACGAAGCCCTTGCCGTCGTTCACCGCCGGCAGCGTCGGGCGCGGGCGACGGCTCCCGCCCGCGCGTGTCCGGGCCGCTTCGCGCTGCAGGACGAGGCGGCGATAGGCCGGTGCCGCGGTCGTCTTGACGGCGATGCCGGTCTCCTGCGTCCATCCGTAGAGCCACTCGAACACGTGCTCGGCCGTGCCGGCCACCTGGGGGGACCACGCGAGGTCGCGTTCGGATCGTCGGGTCATGGGACGATCCTGGTGCAAGGACGTGCCAGGCCTTCTGGCCCGCGAAACCCCGTGGCGGCCGAGGGCCAGTGGCGCGGACGGGAACCGACGGGTCGCCCCCGTCGTCAGGCGTGGGAATCGCCGCGGGCCACGTGCGCGACGAGATCGGCCTCGGTCAGGATGCCGACGAGTTTGCCGTGCGCGAGGACGGGGAGGCAGCCGATCTTTCGATCCAGCATCACGCGCGCGGCCGCGGCCAGGGGCGTGTCGGGGGTCGTCGTCAGTGGATCGGGGGTCATGACCTCCTTCACGACCAGGGTGCCGAGCACCTTGCGCTGTGCGTGCTCGCCGTAGCCGAGGACGCGCGCCAGCGCGCTGCGGAAGAGATCGCGCTGGCTCACGATGCCGACGATGGCGTCGCCGTCGTCGTCGAGGACGGGCAGGTGCCGGATGCGTTCGAGCCGCATCACATCGTCGGCGAGCGTGAGCGCGTCGTTGCGGCGGAGGGTCTTCACGGCCCCGGTCATGAGGTCGCGCACGAGCAGGGGAGTGTTCGCTGTCGGCATGGCGCGGCTCTTAGCAGCGTCAGGGCCGCGCGTGAAGTAGGGGGGCAACCGGGTTGTGACCCGTCTGTGGAGGTGCTATCGACGTGTCATGCAACGGCTAAATTTGACACTTGACGATGACACGGTTCGGCAGCTAGATCGGCACACCAAACGAGTCGGGAAACCGCGCGCGCGGGTGGCGACCGAGATCCTGCGCGAAGGGCTGGCACGTCGCGAGGCAGTCGAGCGTCGCAAGCGACTCGCCGCTGACTATGCCGCGGGGCGTCCGGGGGCCCGCGCCCTGCTGAAGGACCTCGAGGCGGCGCAGCTCGAGTTGCTGGGCGATGAAGACGCGTGAGCTGACAGAGATTCGCCGGGGCGACGTTCTCTGGATCCAGTGCGATCCGTCGCTCGGGATCGAACCCCGCAAAACCCGGACCTGCGTCGTGGTGTCGAACGACGTCGCCAACCGGTTCGGACAGGCCATCACCGTCGTGCCGACCCAGGCCCATACGCCGGCGCGCACGGCGCGGGCGTACATGGTGGACCTCCGCCGGCCACGCTCGAATCTCGCCGACGCGCGGGTGGCCAACGCGTCGATGGTGATGACGTACGATCGCACGCGGGTGGTGCGACGCGCAGGGCGGATCACGGCCGAGACGCAACGTGCGCTCGACGGGGCGTTGGCGATCCATCTCGGGCTGACGCCCGTCTGATTCACCCGCGTGCGGTCGACAGGTCCATGCCCTTCGGCACCACCACGATGCCCTGCTCGCTCACCGTGAAGCGGCGCCGGTCGGCGTCCTCGTCGTAGCCGATGGTCATGCCGGCCGGGACGGACACGCCTTTGTCGACGATGGCGCGCCGGACCTGCGCGTGGCGCCCGATCTCCACGTCGTCGAACAGGATCGACTCGCTCACCACCGCGTAGCTGTTGATGCGGCAGCGTGGTCCCAGGATGGAGCGGTCGACCTGGCCGCCGCTGATGATACAGCCCTCGGAAACCATCGAATCGGTGGCGATCCCCATGCGGTGGTGCTCCTGGTCCGCGAACACGAACTTGGCGGGCGGGCTCGGGTAGTTGGCGGAGTAGATCGGCCAGTCGGGGTTGTAGAGGCTCAACGCGGGCGACACCGAGACCAGGTCGGTCGACGCGTGCCAGTAGGCGTCGATGGTGCCGATGTCGCGCCAGTAGCCGCGCTCGGACTCGTCCATGCCGGGGATGACGTTGGTGGAGAAGTCGTAGGTGTAGAGCCGGTGGGTCTCGGCCAGGCGGGGCAGCACGTCGCGCCCGAAATCGTGTGCCGAGTCGTTGCGCGTGGCATCGGCGCCGACCGCCCGTACCAGCACCTCGGCGCTGAAGATGTAGAGGCCCATCGACGCGAGGCGCGTGCCGGTCGCGTTGGCGTCGGGAGGCGGCTTCTCGACGAAGCCCGTCACCCGTCCCGTGGCATCGCGCTCGACCAGCCCGAACTGGTGCGCCTCGCTCGCCGGCACGGGGATGACGGCCACGGTCGCGTCGGCCTCGCGGTCGACGTGGAAAGCTAGCATCTGACGCACGTCCATCTTGTAGATGTGGTCGGCGCCGAACACGCACACGTGCTGCGGGCGCTCGTTCTCGACCACGTCGAGGTTCTGGTAGACGGCGTCGGCGCTGCCCCGGAACCATTCCCGGCCGAGGTTCATGCTGGCCGGCACCGGCGCGACGTACTGCCCCATCTGCGGCGCCAGCTGCCAGCCGCGCGCCAGGTGCTGCATGAGCGAGCCCGCCTTGTACTGGGTGAGCACGCTCAGCTTGAAGATGCCCGAATTGACGAAGTTGGAGAGGACGAAATCGATGATGCGGTAGCGGCCGCCGAACGGGACCGCCGGCTTGGCGCGGTCGCGCGTGAGCGGGTAGAGGCGACGGCCCTCGCCGCCGGCGAGGATCATGGCGATGACGGACGCACGCATGCGCTGGACGCCGAGTGTGGCATGGCGGCGCGCGCCCCCGCAATCCGGGCGGGCGGTGCGGGGGCGACGAGCGGCCGCCACGGATGCTATGGGGCGCCCCGTGCCGATGCGCGTCTACGGGTCCGAGATCTCGTACTTCACGGGGAAGCTCGAGGGGTACCTGCGCTACAAGGAGATCGCCTACCAGCGGGTGGCGATGACTGCACGCTACTGGAACCGCGTGGTCCCCCGCGCGACCGGGGTCGCGCAGATGCCCGCCGTCGAGCTGCCCGACGGGCGCTGGATGACGGACACCACGCCCATGATCGAATGGTTCGAGACCCAGTCGCCGGAGCCGGCCGTCATCCCGCGCGACCCGCTGCAGGCGTTCGTGAGCCGGCTGGTCGAGGACTACGCCGACGAATGGCTATGGCGGCCTGCGATGCACTACCGCTGGAGCTACCGTCCCGACGCCCGGCTGCTCAGTCACCGGATCGTGACCGAGCTGCTCCCGGACGTGCCCGCGCCCGAGTGGCTCAAGCGGTGGGCCATCCGGCGGCGACAGTTCGGCGGCTACGTCCGTGGTGACGGGGTCACACGGCGGACGCGCGCCCACGTCGAGGACATCTACCTGCGGACGCTGGCCTCCCTGGAGGCCATGGTCGCGACCCGTCCGTTTCTGCTCGGGGATGTGCCGACGCTCGCCGACTTCGGCTTCTTCGCCTCCATGTTCCGCCACTTCGGTCTCGACCCGACCGCGAGCGCGCTCATGCGCACCCGTGCTCCCGGCGTCTACGCATGGGTGGCGCGGGTCTGGAACGCGCGCGCGAGCACCCGGCGGGGTGCGCTGCTCCCCGGGGTGCCCGCCGACTGGGCCCCGGTGCTCGACGACATCGGCGCCGCCTACCTGCCGTACCTGTGCGCCAACGCCGACGCGTGGCAGGCACGGCGCCGGCGCTTCGACGTGGTGGTGCAGGGCACCGGCTACGGGCGGGTGCCCACGTCGCGCTACCGGGTGTGGTGCCTCGAGCGGCTGCGCCAGCACTACGAGGCACTTCCGGCGGGCGCGGCGGATGCGGCCCGTGCGCTGCTCGACCGGCACGGGTGCTGGGAGCCGCTGTGGCGGACGGTCGAATGCCGCTCGGGGTACGACCCGGACCGTCGCGCGCCGTTCGCGCGCGGGTTGAAGGTCTTCTGATCCCGGATCTCCCGGATGACCGCCCGGTGGTCGCGCGGTTTCGCGGCCGGGCTTTCCGGCGCTTGCTGCGCGGCGATGCGACCTTTGCCGGACAAGTCCAACCCGCGCTCAGGGGCGTAGCCGATCCCGCCAGTAAGCCGGGCGGCGGCGGTGATGCGCGAAGGCAAGGATTCGAATCTCGGCCTCGAGTTCCAGGAACACTACCGCGTAGGGGAATCGTCGCAGTACGAGTCGCCGGGCTGGCACCTCGTCCCGAACCCGCGGCACCCGGACGCCGCCGGCCGGGTGGCGTTGGATAAGTTCAACCGCGGCTCCGATCGCTGCGACGAACTCCAAACCGAGGCCCGGGCGCCGCTGCTCGTACCAGCGAGCTGCCGCAAGCAGCTCCTCATCGGCCTCCGGTTCGGTCCGGATCGGCTTGGTCACCGACCCGAGGTCTCGCGCTCGACCCGCCGGCGGACCTCTTCCCAGGGGGTTCCCTGGCTCTCACCCGAAAGCACCTTGGCGGCGCGGCGCTCGATCTCCGCCGCCCATGCTGCTTCCACCTCGGCGTCAGCGGGGCCGTCGAGGCTAGCGATCAGTTCCGCGGCGAGTTCGGCTCGCTCTTCGGTGGGCAACCCTAGGGCTTCATGCAGTAGCTTCTTGGCGGCCTTGCCCATTGCCCCACCCCTATACCACCCTTGAGCGCCTGTCTCCATCATCTTCGTGCTTTGTCGAGGAAGCGTACCGCCCAACAAGGCGCTGCAGCAGTCCCGCCTGAGCAGCCTTGATCGAGGGTCCCATCGTCTGCGAGTCTGCGTCTGGGCTCCGGCCCACCCGCGTTACGGGTGGGCCGTGGGAAAGCCGGCGCTTGATCGGCGGCTCCCAACGCGCGTAGGTGCTCAGCATGGCTGTCCCTGATTTCCAGAGCCTGATGCTTCCGCTGTTGAAGGAGTGAGCGCGTGTCGGCGAAACGAGAGGCCGAACAAGAAAATCCAGCCGACGCCAAAGAACGGCACGGCTGATTCTTGGCGTTAGGCGTGGTGCACATGACAAGGCGGTGGAACTGACGCGCAGAGTCGAGAGGAGCTTCCGCCCGGGTACGAACCCGCGCATCCGCCGTGGCCTCTGCCGTGCCTGGATTCACGGAGGTGTCATCGCCGCGTGCAGTGGCCGCAACCTCGACCGGGCAGGATGCGCGCATGACTATCGATGCCATTCTGATCGTCGCGCTGGCGCGCGCCGGCCTGCTGGTCATCACCAGACTCTCCGCGCTCGCCTCCGGGCCGTCGTCGGGGTACGGTGACGGCCGTGAACCGGGTATCACGTTGGCTCGGGCGCCTGCTCGGCGCGACGCTCCTGATCCACGCCGTCGCGGTGGGCGCGGCGCGCGAGTCCGGCACGCTCCACTGGGACACCGATCAGAACCAGGTCGACGCGCACATCGACGGCTGGTTGCTGGCCACGCTCCTGGAAGAGATCGCGACCGAGACCGGCTGGCAGGTCTACATGGAGCCGGACACGCACCATGCCGTCGCCACGCAGTTCGAGAAGCTCGGGACCGTCGAGGCGCTCGACCGCCTGCTGCACGGGCTCAGCTTCGCCCTCCTCCCTCAGGTGCAGGGGCCGTCGAAGCTGATCGTCTACCGTAGCAGCGCCGAGCAGGCGACCCAGGCGATCCGCGCGCGCCCTGCGGGTGCAGACGCGGCCCGGGGGCAACGCATCGCCGACGAGCGCATCGTCGTGCTCACGCGCGCGGGCGACGCCGACCGGCTGGCGCATCGGCTCGGGGCCACGATCGTCGGTCGCCTGGACGGACTGCGGGCGTACCGCCTGCGCTTCGACAACGCCCGCAGCGCCACCGAGGCCGACCGCCGGCTGGCGGACGACCCGGACGTGGAGTCGGTGGAGACGAACTACTCGATCACGCCGCCGGCGACGTTGCAGCCGCTGGCGGCGGGCGGCCCGCCGTCACCGGGGCTGATCCCGGACATCTCGCCGTCGGCCGACGCGGTGATCGTCGGGCTGATCGATACCCCCGTGCAGGCCGCGGGCGGGCGATTGAAGGACTTCCTGCAGCCCGGCATCTCCGTGCACGGTGACTACCAGCCATCGGTGGCGCCGGTATCGCATGGCACTGCCATGGCGGAGACCATCCTGGACGGCGTGGTGCGGGCCCTGGCCGAACGGGGTGACCGCAGCGGCAAGATCGCCCTGTCCATCCTGCCGGTCGACGTCTACGGCCCGAACCCGGGCACGAACACGTTCAGTGTCGCGCAGGGCCTCTACGAGGCGCTCGGCCGCCACGTGAACGTCGTCAACCTGAGCCTCGGCGGCGACACGGACAGCCCCCTGCTGCGCGGGCTGACGCGCGACGCCGTCAAGCGCGGTGTCGTCGTCGTGGCGGCGGCGGGGAACCAGCCGGTGGCGACGCCGACCTATCCGGCGGCCGACCCGGGCGTGATCTCCGTCACCGCCAGCGATACGCGCGGCGGCATCGCCCCGTACGCCAACACCGGTGGCTGGGTCGACGCCATGGCCCCCGGCGGGAACGTGTTCCGCTTCGGCGATCAGACCTGGTCCGGGTCCGGAACGTCCTTCTCGACCAGCTGGGTCAGCGGCTGGGCGGCGGGCTACCTGGCGAGCCAGGGGGCGAATCGCACGGCGGTGACGCGCGAGACGCTGGAGCGCTGGGGGCTGCCGCAGCGTACGCGGTGAGCGGCGGGGCCGGCCCGTCTTGCGACGGGAGTTCGTCGCAGGTAGTCGGTAGCCCCATGCGTCGCGCCCGTCTCCTCTGGCTCCTGGCCCTCGTGTTTTCGCTCGCGCCGCCCGCCCGCGCGGCCGACGTGTTCACCCGCGTCCGGCACCGCTACGTGGAGAACGACGGCGTCCGCATCCACTACGCGACGCTCGGCCGCGGGCCGCTCATCGTCATGATCCACGGTTTCCCGGACTTCTGGTACGGCTGGCGCGACCAGATGGCGGGCCTGGCGCGGCACTATCAGGTCGCCGCCCTCGACCTGCGCGGGTACAACCTGAGCGACAAGCCGCGCGGCGTCGAGCAGTACGACCTGTCGCTCGTGGCCGGCGACGTGGCGGCGGTGATCCGCGACCTCGGCCGCGAGCGCGCGACCGTTGTCGGGCACGACTGGGGCGGCGGGGTCGCGTGGACATTCGCGATCCTGCACCCGACGATGACGGAGCGGCTGATCGTGCTCCAGACGCCGCATCCACGTGGTCTCTTCCGCGAGCTGCGGACCAATCCCGCGCAGCAGGCGAACAGTCAGTACGCGCGCGCCTTTCAGGCCGAGGGCGCGCATCTCGGGTTGACGGCCGAGGGGCTCGCCGGCTGGGTGCGCGACCCGGCGGCGCGCCGCCGCTACGTCGAGGCCTTCGCCCAATCCGACTTCGAGGCGATGCTCAACTACTACAAGCGGAACTACCCGCGCGAGCCGTACACGGACATTCCCCTGCCCAACGTCCAGGCGCCCGTGCTCGTGATCCACGGCCTCGCCGACCCGTTCCTGCTTGCCGCCGGACACAACAGCACGTGGGACTGGGTGAACGCCCCGGTCACCCTGGTGACCGTGCCCGGGGTCAGTCACTTCATCCAGCAGGACGCGTCCGTGCTGGTGACGCGGACGATCAAGCGCTGGCTCGCCGGCGAGCGGCAGCGTTAGCGCGACGGCTCCGATCCCCCGCGTCGGGCCACGAGCTGGGTCAGAAACGCCCGGTCGAGCTTGTCCTTCTCGCGGTACGTGTCCTTCATCCGCAGCAGCAACTCGGGGCTCGCGAACGGGATGGGAACGCCATCCAACTCCACGATGTCCGCGCGCGGGATGGCCTCGGCATACAGGAGGGCGCGCCGCACCCGTTGCTGGTTGTCGGCGGAGGTGTCGATCAGTAGGTCGATGTCACCCGTGGCGCGCGGGAAGCCGGCTTGGATGACCGCCATCCCCCCGATGACCAGGTAGCGAGCCCCCTCGTCGTTCAGATGCCGGCAGAGCGCGACCAGGTCACTCAGCCGAGGCGCGCGGGCTTCGAGGGTCTGGTCATCATCTGCAGGAGCCATGCGTCGCTCTCTTCAAAAGTCCTGAATCGGTGCACGCCTTTCGGCACGAACGGCTTGTTGCCGCGGAGGGCGATGCTCAGGTCCAGGAGCGGTGCCGTGGCGTCGAGCCCACCCCGCCACAGGCGGTGGCCGACGACTTTCGTGGGCAGCGACTCCTTCATGGACGCCTTCGACTATCACACGCGAGTGCGTTGAAGTCGAGGCGGGTGGACCTACGCGAACGCCTGCCCCCGGCGGCGCGCGTACGCCGTCCGATACAGGCGTTCGTACTCGGCCGCCGCGCGCTCCCACGAGAAGTCCTCGGCCATGCCTCGCCGCCGCATGCAGGCGATGTGCGCGGGGCGTTGGTACCACGTCGCCAGCGCCCACCCGATGGTGTCGCCCAGGCTGGCGGGCGTGAGGTCCTGGAACACGAAGCCGGTGCCGTCGCCGGTCGCCTCGTCATAGGGGCGCACGCTGTCGACCAGGCCGCCGGTGGCCCGCACGATGGGGAGTGTGCCGTAGCGCAGGCTGTAGAGCTGGTTCAGGCCGCAGGGCTCGAAGCGCGACGGCATGACGAAGAAGTCGGCGCCGGCCTCGATGCGGTGCGCGCGGGCTTCGTTGAACACGAGCCAGGCGACGAGCCGGGTGGGGTGCGCGCGCGCCGCGTCGTGGAGGAGCGCCTCCAGGTCGGGATCGCCGATGCCGAGCAGGACCACCTGCAGGTCCCAGGCGAGGAGACGATCGAGCGCCTGCACGAAGACGTCGATGCCCTTCTGCTCGGTCAGGCGCCCGACCAGGCCGAAGAGCGGGACCTCGGGGCGCACGGGCAGGCCGGCCTCGGCCTGGAGTGCGGCCTTGCACCTGGCCTTGCCGGGCAGATGGTCGGCGGTGAACACGGCCGCCAGGTGGCGGTCGGTGGCCGGGTTCCACTCCTCGGCGTCGATGCCGTTCAGGATGCCGGTCAGGTCGGCGCGGCGCTCGCGCAGCACGCCGTCCAGGCCATAGCCGTAGGCCGGCGTCTGTATCTCGTCCGCATAGGTCGGGCTCACCGTGCTGAGCAGGGTGGCGTGATGGAGCGCCGCCTTGGTGAGGTTCATGGTGCCGAAGTGCTCGAACTCGCGGCTGCGGTAGTGCTCGGGGCCGAGCCCGGTGACGGGGAGGGCGCCGCCGTCCCATACGCCCTGATAGGCCAGGTTGTGGATGGTGTAGATGGTGCCGCAGCCGTGCAGCGGCTTGCCCCACTCGACCGTATTCACGTACGCCGGCACGAGCGCGGTCTGCCAGTCGTGGGCGTGGATCACGTCGGGGAACCAGCCGAGCGCCTTGGTGAGCTCGAGCGCGCCGCGGCAGAGGAACGCAAAGCGCTCCAGGTTGTCGTCGTACGCTTCGGTGGCGTAGCCGTAGAGCTGCGGCCGGTCGAAGTAGCGATGGTACTCGAGGAAGTAGATCGGCACCTCGCTGCGCGGCAGGCGCCCGAGCCGGATGCCGCTGAACGCCGTCCCGAACCACATCGGCACCGGCAGCGCGCCGTCGAGCACCTCGAACTCGTGCCACGGCATGCCGGCGTAGAGGGGCATCACCACGCGCACGTCGATGCCCCGGCGGCGAAGCGCCTTGGGCAGCGCGCCGGCCACGTCGCCGAGCCCGCCGGTCTTGGCGAACGGCGCGCATTCCGGGACGACGAACAGCACCTTGAGCGGCCGCGGCGTCGTCCGGGCGCGATCTCTGCCGACCGGAGTCAGGTCGCGTACACCCGGTAGTCGAGGTGCGGGAAGATGTTGTCCTTGCCTTCCACGTCGGCGAGCCACGCTTCGCTGACGGTGCCGGCGCCCAGGTCGTCGTACAGCCGGGTGAAGCGGCGGACGTGGTCGTTGAAGCGCCGGGTCGCGTACGGGACGGTTGTCCCGGTGGTCATGATGAAGCTCCAGTCGCTCGATTGCGCCAGCAGGAGCTCGCGGGCCGCCTGATTGAGGGCACGGGTCGCGAGCGCATCGGCGTGCGGGTAGCGGTGCGCCAGCTCGACCATACGCTCGCCGGCGGCGTGCAGATGGCGGTAGGTCCAGGCGTTGGTCTCGTTCAGCCAGTAGGCGTTGTAGCCGTTCTGGCCCCACGACGACGCGCACGGCGTGGCCACCTGGTTGGTGGGGTGGCGGCTCAGGTACTCGCCCGGGGTGATCGGCGCGACGATGTGCTGGTCATGGTGGAGCTGGCGGAAGAGGTCGCCCAGGAAGAGGGGGCCCTCGTACCACCAGTGGCCGTACAGCTCGGCGTCGTACGGGCTCACGACCAGCGGCGGGCGATCCATGCCGGCGGCGAGCGTTTCCACCTGGTGCTGGCGGCCGGCGCGGAAATGCGCGGCATGCTCGCCGGCACGGCGGCGCGCGACGTCGGGGTCGTAGACCCACTTGTCGTGCAGCTGCTGGTGCGTGATGGCGTGGTACTTGACGCCGGTGTACATGCGGTGCCCCTCGGGGTGCACCCACGGGCCGATGTAGTCGAGCGGCAGGTCGAAGCCGATGTCGCGGTAGAAGTCGCGGTAGTGCGGATCCCCGGGATAGCCCTCGCGCGCGCTCCACACCTGCTCGGACGACTCCTGGTCGCGCGCGAACGCGGCCACGCCGCTCGGGCAGTAGACCGGCGCGTGCGCGCCGTACACGGGCCGGCGATCGGCGTACAGGAGCCCGTGCGTGTCCACCAGGAAGTAGCGGATCGCCACCTCGCGCAGCAGCTCGTCGACCCCGGGCACGTAGCCGCACTCGCCGAGCCACATGCCGGCCGGCGGGCGGCCGAAGTGACGCTGATAGAGATCCGCGGCGGTGTGGATCTGGGCACGGATGGCGCCCCAGTTGCGGTCGAGGCAGGGGAAGAAGGCATGCGTGGCGGTGGAGGTGATCACCTCCAGGCTGCCCGCGTCCTGGAGGCGGCCGAAGGCGCGCACCAGATCGCCCGCGTGGGCGCGCCAGGTATGGCGCAACGACTGGAAGCGGTCGGCGTACATCTGCGCCAGGCGATGGTAGTGCGGCTCCGGCCGGGTGCGCTCGAGCTCGTGGGAGGTCAGGTCGATCAGGTGATCCAGGTGGCGCGCGTAGCGCTCCTTCAGGAGGTCGTCGGCCAGCATGGTGAGCAGCGGCGCCGACAGCGACAGCGTGCAGCGGAAGGGCACCCCGTCGTGCGCCAGCCCCTCGAACATCTGCAGCAGCGGCAGATACGTACCGGTGATGCCCTCGTACAGCCACTGCTCCTCCATCACCGTCGGATCCTCGGGATGGCGGACGAAAGGCAGATGGGCGTGCAGGACGAGGGCGAGGTAGCCGGTCGGCATGGGCGTCATCGTGGCGGGCGCCGCTCGCTGGCGCCGGCGTGCAGCCGCTCGCTGGCCCCCTGGAAGCGCCGCTCGCTGGCGACCCGACGCCAACGCTCGCTCCCGCCGAGCTGCTCGGAGGCCGCCCCCGGCAGGCCGGTGCCGGTCCCGTTCCGGACGGAGGCTGGCTCGCCCTCCCACGTGCATGCGAGCTCCCAGGTGGAGACGATCCGCCGCTCGGCGTGCGCGCCGAGGCCGCGGATGATCACCTGCCATGGCCCGTAGACGACGTGCGTGCGGCCGTTGCGCGTCACCTCGGTGACGGTGCCGTGGTGCGACTCCTCGACCCAGGCGGGTGACTCGACCGGATGGCTGAACGGCACGGGGCTCCGCCACTCGAGCGGCCGGCCGCCTTCGGTCCACCGCGTGCGGAACCACTGCTCCCAGTCCCAGCGCTCGAGCGCGCCCGGGTCGTCGAGCACCGTGTCCATCTGCGGCGCCAGCCCGCCGGGGGCGGCGTCACTGGGGGTGGACGGTGGCGCCGATCCCCCGCCGCCCGGGAGCCCGCCCTGTTGCGACGGGTCGACCGGGCCGCGTGCCGTGCGCACCGTGAGCCACTCGACCTCGCCGCCCGCGACCGGTTCGCGGCGCGGGAACTCAGCCCGCCCGGAGCGCGCGATGCGGACGAAGTATCCCTCGTCCGACAGGAGGCCGATCTCGACGACGGCCGTGGACGTGGGTTTCCCGATGGTGAAGAACCATTGCCGTATGTCGCGTTCGACCCGCTGGTCGAAGTCGTCGTGCGCGTTGGTGCCGTCGAAGATGCGCCCGCTTACGTCGTAGACGCGGAGGTTGAGCCACGCCCCGGGTCCGCCCGGTCCGAGCGCTTCGCGGGCGCGCGCGATGCCGTCGTCGGTCACTTCCCAGTAGACGAACAGTCGCTCGGGGTCGACGACCATGGCGGTCACGCGATCGCGGCCATAGCCCCACGGAATGTGCTCCACCGCACCGCCGTCGCGCAGGCCGAGATCGAACTTGTGCGACCGGGTCGTGCCGGTCGGGTCGTCGGTCGGCGCGGCAGCCTCACCGACCTGCGCCAGCGCCTCGCGCACGCGGGTGGCGAGGGCGTCCTTGGTGAGCCGGGAGAGGTCGGTCAGGCCGAGCCGACCGGCCCAGTCGAGCAACTGACGGCGCGTGCGGCGCTCGAGCGCCTCGAGTGACAGGCCGCCCAGGTCGCGGAGGCCAAGGAACTCCCGGATCTGCTCGAGCACGCCGGGAGCGTGCGGGGGGGGCGTCTTGTCCGCCATCGCTGCGCGGCGCACCATATACATACACGCCCGGGGCGCAAGGCCACCGGCACCCCGGCGATCGCCGGGCCCCCTACGCCGTGGGCTTCTTCCGCCACAGCGGGGCACCTTTGTCGTCCCGCAGGCGGAGTACCTTCTCGCCCTTGCGCACCTCGGCCGCGACGATGGTGGGCTTGCCACCCAGCGTGAGCCGCGAGCCCTTCACCTCGACGGTGTCGCGCGGGTCGAGGCGGACCTTCTGGCGCTCGACGTACCATCCGGGACCGAGACGGACCAGGACCAGCTCTTTGTCCGTCTTCAGCATGAGCTGCACGCCGTAGCCGCGCCGGCGCTTGTAGGCGACCTTGGCGACCCGCGTCACCTCGCCGGTGAGCGTCTCCACCGTCTCGGGGTTGTAGAAGCGGTGGATGCTCGGGTCTTTCGCCGGCGGGTCTTCGGCGTAGGCCGGAAGTCCGATGCTGGCGGCCAGGAACACGAGCAGGATCAGGGCAGGGGGGCGCATGGGCCGAGAGTATGCCGTGTGCGCCCGCCCGAGTCATGCAGGTTGGCGGTCGGGGCGCGGGGGCCGCGAGCCCTGTCCACGTGCCGGCCTGGCCAGGCTCTGGCCGGTTCCCCCGCGCTCCGGTGCCGGGAAGGACTATCGGCGCGTTCGGGCCCGCGCTTGAGCCCGCGGTGCGGGCCGCCGTCAGTCCAGCGGCGCCGCCAGGCTCGTCACCGGCTCGTCCAGGTGATCGACGCGCGGCCCGCGCCCGAGCCAGTCGCTGGCGGCGCGCCGGCCGGCCTCGTACATGGCCGACAGGATGCGGCGCTCGAAGTACAGGTACGAGCCCGCGTTGAAGCACGCGTCGCGCATCGGGCGGACCGCCTCGTACAGGATCACGTCGCGGTACGGGCCGCCCTGCAGGCGGGTGACGCGGTTGCGCTCCAGCAGGAGCTTCCGGTCGATGTTGTAGGCGTTCTCCAGAAAGCTGTCGACGGTGCGTTCGACGGCGCGCCCGAAGTGGGCGAGCGGCCCGGGGTTGGTCTCCGCCGGTTCCGTCACCAGCACGGTGACGATCTCCTCGGCCCCGAGGGCCACCACCGGGGCGAGCGGCGTGTTGACCAGGAGGCCGCCGTCCCACAGCAGGCGGCGGCCGATCTGCACGGGCGGGAAGAGGAGCGGGATGCTGGCGCTGGCAAGCACCATGTCGACGGTGATGGCATCCACCACCACGTAGTCGGGCGAGCGCATGACCGGGGCCGGCGCGGTCACGAAGCGCACCACTTGCCCCGTGTGCGCATCGACCGTATTGAGCGCCAGCCGGAGTCCGTGGCAGGGCACGCGCTCGCCGCCGAAGGCGTCGACCAGCCGGGCGCGGAGCGGCGCCGTGTCGGCGATGAAGGGTTCGCGGATGCCTTCCAGGAAACGGCTCACCAGCTCGAAGCGCGCCGTCAGCAGGTACTCGACCCAGAGTGCCAGCAGGCTGCCGGCGCGCAGCGGCTGGTGGTGGCGCAGGCGCTGCACGAAGGCGCGGAGCGGATCGCTGGTGCTGATCCAGCGGATGGCCTCCTCGGCGCTGAGACGGAGCAGCGAGCGCAGCGCGCCGTCGAAGAAGGCGGCGCTGGCGGTCACCGGCGGATGGTCGGCGATCTCCTTCCAGAACTGGAGCATCTCGCGCGGCGTCTTCCCGGCCGCGATCAGGGCCGCATTGATGCCGCCCGCCGACGTGCCGGAGATCACCGCCGGCCCGTGCGCGAAGCGCGCGTCCTCCAGCAGCCGCTCGTAGACGCCGACCTGGAACACCCCCCGGGCCCCGCCGCCCGACAGCACGAACCCGAGGGTGCGCGGCCCCCGCCGCCCGTTTCCTCCCCGCATCAGCCCACCTCCCCCGTCTGCTGACGGTCTTGATAGAGCAAGTGTGGGACGAGGGCAAAGGGATGCGGGGGCCCGGACGCCGTCCTACGGCAGCGTGCGGAAGCCTTCGCGGGCGGCGGCCTCTCGCAGGCGACGATCCGCACACACGAACTCGTGTCCGCCGGTGCGATCCGAGACGGCGACCAGGGCTGCGCCGAGCTGCATCGCATCGGCGGCGCGTAACGGATGTGTCGCGACCAGGCGCAGCCCCCGTTCGCGGACCGCGCCAATGGCGGAGATCTCGGTCCATGCGGCCGACAGCTCACGCAAGGCGGTACGTGCCGCCGCCCGGTCGGTATCCGTCAGGGCTCCCTCACGCCCGCGCCGCTCGATGGCGGCGGCAATCTCGACGGCGGACAGGGCCCACGTGACGATCCCGTCACGGACGAGTCGCCGGGCGGCTGGTGTGCCGGCCTCGACGACGCAGAGGGGGACCAGCGCGGACGCGTCCCAGTAGCGCACGATCAGAAGCGATCGCCGCGGTTGTCGAGGAGGGCGCGCTTTACCGACGCCTTCGAACGCGGCAGGTCCCGTGTGAGGAAGTCCTTCGGGAGGGGCGCCAGCGGGGGACGGGCGAGCCCGGCCGCTACCAACCCGGCCAGCTCTGCGTCGTCCGTCTCCACGCGAGTGAGGCGCGCCACCGGCCGCCCGCGGTCGAGAATCGTCACGGATTCACCGCGTGCCACGATGCGGAGATAGTGGCTCAGTCGATTCTTCAAGTCGGTGACCGGGGCGGTCTTCACGAGGCTAGACTGGCTCGATCGATCGGGGGTGTCAAGCCTTTGTCGATATCGTTGCCGGCTCGAGACTAGCCCAGCGCCGCCCGCAGCTCCCCGCGAAACTCCGGATGCGCCAGCCCGACGAGCGCCTGCGCGCGCCCCCGGTCGCCCAGGCGCGACAGATCCGCCACCCCGTGCTCCGTCACCACGTGCTGCACGTGGTGCCGCGCGGTGGTGACCAGCATCCCGTCCGGGAGCCGCGGCACGACGGTGGACACACGGCGCCCGCCCACCAGGGCCGTCGACTTGAGACAGACGAAGCTCCGTCCCCCCGGCGCTTCGCCTGCCCCGGTGACGAACGCCTCGTGCCCGCCGATGCCGGAGTACTGCTGCCCGCCGACGTGGTCGGCAGCCACCTGGCCGAAAAGGTCGACGGCGAGCGCGCCGTTCACCGACACGAACCGGCGCAGCCGGCGGTGGAGCGCCGGGTCGTTCACCGCCGACACGGGCAGCATGCGCACGATCGGGTTGTCCGCCAGCCACCCGTACAGCGCCGCGCTGCCGAGGGCGAAGGTGCCGACGGTGACGCCGTCATAGAGGCCCTTCTGGTTGGTGACCTTGCCCGCGGCGTGCAGCGCCCGCACGCCGTCGCCGATCATCTCGGTATGGATGCCGAAGTCGCCGTGCGGGCCGGCGGCGAGCCGGCGGGCGATCTCGTCGGGAATGGCACCGATGCCGAACTGGAGCGTCGATCCGTCGCCGATCACGTCGGTCACCAGGTGGGCGATCGCCAGCTCTTCCGGCGACGGCTCTTGGACCGGCAGTGCGATCAGGTCGTCGGCGTGCTCGACCAGCGCGTCCACCTGCGAGATGTGGACGCGATTGCCGCCGAGCTCGGCGATGCCCCCGATGCGGGGCAGGCGCGGGTTCATCTCGGCGATCGCCACCCGGTCCGGCTCGGCGCACGCCTCTAGGAACGGCCGATAGCTCGCGCCGGCGGTGATGCCGAAGCTGAGCCAGCCGTCGGCGTCGGGCGGCGTGGTGACGGCAAGGACGACGCGCGGTTTCATGGCGAGCGCCAGCCGCTCGAGGCCGTGGAAATCGGCGGGCACGTACTCGAGCACCGTCCCGGCCGCGCGCGCGGTGCGCTCGACGGGCCCGAAGAAGCCGCTCATGACCCGGACGGCGGGATGCTGCAGGAAGGCGTACGGCCGGATGAGGAGCCCGGTGAAGAGCGTGATCTCCTCCAGGTCCTGGCGGGCGCCGAGGGCGTCGAGCAGTCCTGTCGGCTGCCCGGCCGCGAAGCCGCACAGGACGGTGTCGCGAGGGCGGATGAGGGCCACGGCGTCGTCGACGGTCATGGTGCTCATGGCGGCTCTCAGATCCCGACGCGGGTGTGCCGTCAATCCGGTCGGGAGGGCGAGGATCGCGCGCCCGCGGTCAGGCCGCGGAGCGCGAGCGCGGGATGACGTTCGGGCGCGCCGGCGTCCCCGGTCGCGGGACCTGCCGCCAGACGCTCGCGTCGCGTCGATCGGACACGATGCCCGCGATCGTCACCACGAGGGCAATCAGCGCGGCCCCCATGGCCAGCAGTGTGAGCGGGCCGAGCAGGGGCGCCAGGCTCGTGAACACGAGGCTGGCGGGGAGTGCTGCGCTGGGGGGAAGCATGGGAAATACCTCTACCCCCCTGCATCGCACGCCACGTGCCAGCCGGATTCACGGACGTGGAACCAGCGATTTCAGTGCGTTGCGGTGCGACGGGCGGTGACACTGCCGCATCGCCATGGCGCTGGACGCACAAAATCGTAGGCGCCCACCCGTTCCGCCGTTGCGGCGTGGAACGGCCGGACGATCCGCGTCTCGAGATCGCATACGGCACGGCGCATTCGCACGCCCGCGCCGCGGGCGGGCTGCCCTACGACGGCGTCCCCGGCTGATCGCCGTTGCGTGCCACGCCGCGGCCCGGCCCATCGCGCAGCGGCACCTTGCTGCACGCGAGCCCGATCTGCCGCAGCATGTCGAAGGCGTAGTACAGCTGCGGATACACCAGCGGCTTGCCGCTGGTCAGCAGGGCCGCCGCCACGCGGCGCTCGGGATCCGCCCAGGAGAGGATGTTGGTGAAGCCGAGGTGGCCGAAGGCGTAGCGCGTGTCCGGCCCGTAGAGGCTGAACCAGTCGGCCCCCAGCATGAACCCCATGCCGTAGCGGAAGGGGAGGCCGAGGGTCAGGTCGAACTCGAGATACGAGTGCTCGGCGACCGCGCGCCGGACGGTGCGTGGGTCGAAGACACGCACGCCATCGAGCGTGCCCCCGTCGAGCAGGAGCTGGTAGAAGCGCGACAGCTCGTTGGCGGTGGCGACGATGTTGCCCGACGGCACGATCCCGGTGAGGAAGCGCGCGTCGTTCGAGATCGCCGGCACCTCGTGGTATTCGACGCCGAGCGCGCGGCGCAGGATGGTCGAGAACGGCGGCAGCGCCGGGGGGCCGGTGAAGTAGTTGAGCGCCACGCGGCCCAGGTCGGCGGGCGCGACGCCGTAGCCGAGCCAGCGAAAGCCGAGAGGGCGCCGGATCTCCTCGTCGAGGAGCGCGCGGATCGTCTTGCCGGTGACGCGTCGCACGACCTCGCCCAGGATGAAGCCACCGGTAAAGGCGTGGTAGGCGAGCTGGCGGCCGGGACGCCAGACCTGCCGCGCCTCGCACAGCGTGCGCACGATGCCTGCGGGATCGTCGAGCCGGTCCAGGTCGATGGCCTCGCGCGGCAGGTTGGGGAGCCCGGCGCGGTGGATCAGGACGTGGCGGATGGTGATCCACTGCTTGGCGCCGATCGCGAACTCGGGGATGTACTCGCACACCGGATCGTCCAGGCGGATCTGGTCGCGCTGGTCCAGCAGGTGGATCATCATCGCGGTGACCGCTTTGGCGGCCGAGAAGATGGTGAACGGGGTGCTGGGCGTGGCCGCCACCTTCGGCGTGTCGATGGCGTCGTGGGGCCCGTTGCCGCGGGCGTGGCCGATGGCGCGGTCGATCAGGACCTGCCCGTGGCGGCGGACGCACAGCTGCATCGCCGGGTGCATGCCGCTCCGGTAGAGGTTCTCGACCGCCTGCCAGATGCGGGCGACGCTGGCGGGGTACACTCCCACGTCGCGCGGAGGGACCTCCGTGCCGATGGTGGTGACCCCGCCCAGGGCGGCGGGCACCCGGCAGGTGACGAAGAGGGGACAGCGCACCGCCTCGAAATGGTACCGAGGGGCGCGCCGAGTCGAAAGCAGCGCCCGCGCCAGATCTCACATCGGCCGGCGCCCGCACCTCGATCAGGTCCTCGACCAGTCGACAGCGCCGGAACAGCCGGATCCAGTCGCCCCAGCCCGTCAGAACTGGAAGCCCTGCACCCGCTGCTGGGCGCCCGAGACGACGGCGCGGAGCGCGGCGGCGCACTCGGCGGACAGGGCCTTCTTCTTGCGCCGCTCGGCCTTGCCGATCTGCTTGACCGCGCCGGTCAGCGTCTTGGCAGCCTTCTTCAAGAGCTTCTGCGCCTTCTTGGGTTTGGGCGATACGGCGGCGCGCTCGACCAGGCTGCGGGCCTTCGCAAACCGCTTGCCGACCGCGGCGGGCACGGGCTGTCCGCTGCAGGCGGCCGCGTCCAGGGAGCGCCCGAAGGCGCACAGCACGGCGTCGATCCCGGTCTCGTCGGGGTAGGTACAACGCCCATCCGCGCACTGGTTCTCGGTGCACGGCTCGGCGTCGTCGCACTCGGCGACCGCGGTGCAGCCGCCGGCTCCGGTGGTGACGGCGAACACCCCGAGGCCGGCCGCGGCCTCGCCGCCCGTGGTGACGACCAGATCGCGGAACCCGAGGGTCGCGCCGGGATCGATCTGGACATCGATCTCGATCGTGGTCGGGTCCAGGACCCGCACCGCGCTCACCCCGACGCCCTCGGGTGAGAGCTCGACGGTCGACACGCCGGCGGCGAAGTGGGTGTTCTCACCGGTTGCCCGCAGCGTGAGCGCCGCGCCCGGGCGGCCTTCGGCCGGGCTCACCCCGAGGATGCGCGGGATGCTGGCCGCCAGCCGCTCGATCACCAGCAGCGGACCGGTCACCGATTCGCCGGCCACCTCCCCGCCGGTCGTGACCGACACGTTGTGGTAGCCGAGTGCAGCGCGATCGGTGGCTACGGCCACCTGCACGCGGAGCTCCGTCGGGGACGGGGCGCTGATGGCGCCCACGGTCACGCCCGGGCCGAGTGCGAGCACCGAGGTGGAATCGAAGTGGGTGTTGATGCCGAACACGCGCAGCTCCGTGCGCTCTCCGAGCGTGAGCATGCCCGGGACGACCCCGGTCACGGTCGGCCCGCTCGGGGGCGCGGTCACCTGTAGGGCGTCGTGGCCGACGGCACGCTCGGTGACCGCACCGAGCGGGGTGGTGACGGTCACGTCGGTGAAGCCGAGCGTCGCGCCGGGCGCGATCTGGACCGGCACCTCGAGGCGGGTGGCCGACCGGACCGTCGGGGCGCCGACGGTGATGCCGCTGGCGGCGAAGGCCACCACGGTGGCGGCCGAGAAGTTCGTACGGAGGCCGTGCACCGTCAGCACCAGGGTGGCGCCCTGCGGTACGCTGGCCGGCTCCACGAACGGGATCGCCGGGGCGACCGAGCCGATCATGATGTCGAGGGCGGCGCTTTCGTAGCGCCGGGCCGGATCCCCTCCGGCGTTGACGCCCGGCAGGAAGACGAACACCCCCCCGGTCTCGGCGGCGAGTTGGGCGTAGGCCTGGATCGCGCCGGTCGGCCCGCCTGCCGGGCCCGTGCTGACGACCAGGCGGTAGGAGCCGGTGCTGTCTCCGAACCCACCCACGGCCACGAAGTAGGTCCCGTCCGCCGGCGCCGTGAAGGCGAGGAGCGAGCCCCGGTTGGCGCCGCCATCGTCGTCGAAGCCGAGCGCGGTGGTGCCGTTGGTGTCGTAGGCGGTGAGCACCGAGTCGAAACCGGACGCGACCGCGACCTCCAGCCGGTACTGCGTGCCCGCGATGGCGGCGAAGCTGAAGTAGTCACGGTCCCCCGCCGGCGCGACCACGCCTTCGAACGGCGTGACGCGGGCGCCCACCGTGGTGGCGCCCGGTGCATTGTCGCCATGGTCGTCGCCCACCTCGGGCGCGAAATGACCGCTGGGCGCGGCCAGCGCCGGCGCGGCGATCTCCTCCGTGCAGCTGCCCGAGAGCAGCACCTCGACACGGATGCGGCGCGCGCGGAGCTTGGCGATGGTGCCGGCCATGTCGGAGCCCGGCAGGGGGTCGGCGTCGGTGTCGAAGAAGATCACCCCTCCCGGCTGCATCGTGTCGGCCGTGAGGGCGAGCGCCCCGACCGAGCCCTCGGGGCAGTCGCCACCGCCGCTTGCTCCGAGGCCGTCGACCGCCGCCTGGATCTGGGCCAGGTCGTCGCTCGCGATGCGGAGCGATGGGGCGTCCTTGAAGGTGACCAGTGCGATCCCCGGCGGCTGCGGTTCGGTGGCGAGGAAGGACACGAAGCGGGTGAGGGCGGCGCGCACGCTGCCGATCTCCTCGCCCATGCTCCCGGTGTCGTCGACGGTGAAGCCGAGACGGACGCCACCCAGCGTGAACGGCGGGCTCACGTAGTCTCCGGTCTGGGGCGACGCGGTGTTGGTCCCGCGCACGATCCACTTGAGGGGCAGGTAGCGCTGCAGCAGCGCCCGATCCTCCGGGGTCGGCTGCCAGCGCGGCGTCTCGCCCGGTGCGATGGTCACGGTGGCGTCGTGGCGGAGCGTGGTCAGGTCGGGCGAGTAGAACTCGATCGAGAAGCGGTTGAGCGGATAGGTGGGCCCGCCGCCGTGCGCTTCCCATTCGAAGTTGATGTTTTCCCGCAGCACGCCCCCGTCGTTCGGGCGACGCAACTCGGGGGCGACCCCCCAGTCGGCGAAGATGGCGCCCAACTTGGTCTGCATCTCGAGCGACTGCCCCGTTGCGAACGCGTTCCAGGCGGCCGACAGGGTGTGCGGCTTGGCGGCGACCAGTGTCTGCCAGACGGCCAGGGCGCCGAGCGCGATCTCGTCGCGGTCGTCGCGGTCGGCGTCGTACAGATCGTAGAGGATGCGCTGCACCATCACCTCGTTGTCCTCGCCGTTGCCGTAGCGCCCCGAGGCTACGCCCTCGAGATCGTACGTGAAGGTGGCGTTCTCGGTGTTGTCGTAGCCGGTGTCGCCGACGTTGGGGATGCCGAGCGCCTGCATGCCGCGGGTGCGCTGCAGGGAGATGCCGAGGTAGGTGGCCAGGCCCTCGCCCCAGGCGAGCCGGAGGCCGGCGCTCTTGCCGAGCCGCTCGGCCAGGTTCTCGCCGAGGGAGTGCGTGCCGCCCGGCTCGTCGTCGAGGCCGTAGGTGTGGGACAGGGAGTGGCAGTACTCGTGGTGGATCACGTCCCAGTCGAAGCGGTCCTTCAGGTCGATGTTCAGGGTGCCGGTGTCGGGCTGGAAGTAGCTGCCCGACGGGGACGACGGGAAGTTGGTCTGGATGCCGGCCGGGAAGGTGCCGAGCAGGTCGTAGACCGCCAGCTCCGCCTGGACGACGGCGGCCAGGACCGAGAAGGCGGTGTTGTTGTCCTCGCTGTTGTTCGCCAGCAGGCTGATCGGCAGGTCCGCGCCGTCGGCCACCTCCGGGTGGACGCTCGAGTCGAGGTTGTAGGTACGCCCGAGGAAGCCCGGGTCGATGCGCGTGGTGCCCGATCTGGAGACGGCGCGCACGAAGATGTCGCGCCCGCCCTGGCCGAGGCCGTCGTCGTTGTCGATGGTGACCGTGTAGTTGCCGTTCACGTCGGTCATCGTCGTCCGGACGACGTCCGAGGCGACGGCTTCCTCGTCGTGGATCTCGACCGACACGTACGGCGCGGCATGGGCCGCCCCGAAGGCGTCCCGCCACTGGATGGTCCCGTGCACCGTGACCGTGCCCCCGGGGGCGAGGAGCGGCGCCGGCTCGACGCCCTTGTAGGCGCGCACGACGGCGTCTTCGGGCGGCGGCGGCGCGCTCGGGGCACTCGGCCCGGTCGCGACTTCGAACGCACCGGCACCCAGGAGGCGCTCGAGCGCGCGCGCGGCGGCGGGGTCGCCGGCACGGCCGGCGTGGAGGCGATGCAGGCGCTCGCGGTCGAGGGCGCCGAAGCCGCGGTCGCCCACGCGCACCGTGTCGTCGTCGATCAGCAGGTAGAGGTCGGCACGCTGTCCGAAGGGGGCGCCGTCCAGGGTCGCGGACAGCTCGGCGGCGACGAGGCCGTGGCCCGCTCGCGGCAGCCGCACCCGCAGGCCGAGCGTGCGTAGCTCGCCGGCGGACAGGTCGCCGAGAGTGACCGCGGGCGTGCCGGCCGGGGCGGCGGCGCCTTCGGTTGACCACTGGATCACCACGTCGCGGAGCGCGTGCCGCGAGCGCACGGTCAGCGAGGCCGTGACCTCCGCCCCCGGGCGCAAAGACAGCGGGCCGAGCGTGAGGGTGAGCTCGGCGGGCGGGGCGACGCCGGCCACCGCCGGCGTCGCGATGAGGGCGCACGACAGCGCGACGAGCAGCCACGTGGATCGGTGGGTCTGACAGATCATGGGAAGATCTCCTGTGCGCCGCCTCCGAGCAGCTGCTCGAGACGACGATCGTGTTCATCCTGGGTGATCAGCCCGCGGTGCCGGCGCACGGCGAGGCGCTCCCGTTCGAGGCGGGCGAAGCCGGCGGTGCCGACGCCGACGCCGGCATCGTCGGCGATCACGTACACCGTCGCGGTCCGGGCGATGGCGGCGCCGTCGGCGGTGGTCGCATCCACTCGCGCGTCGAGCAGGCCGCGGCCGCGGGCGCCGATGCGGACGGCGAGCGTCTGGCGGTGGCGCTCGCCGGCGCCGAGTCGGACGGGCGGCGGCGTGGCGGCATGCAGCAGACCCACGCTGCCGTCGGCGCGTACGGCGAGCCGGACCTCCTGCAGCGGCGCCGGGGCCTCGATGGTGAGCGTGACCCGGCTCGTCTGGTCCGCCGTGGGGGGCGCTCCGAACACGAGGGTGACCAGGAGCGGCGGCTCGGGTGGCGTCGCGCCGGCGATGCGCGCCGCGAGCAGGGTGGCCAGCGGGAGGATCGCGTGTGCCACCGGACGGTGGCCGGGTGACCGCGCTGCCGCGGACGCTCGGCGGAGATGATCGATCGCGGTCACGGTGCTGCCCGATGGGTGGAATACGCGAGGAAGCCGCGTGCTGTAAAGCGGACAATCTCGCCAACATCGTAGCCGCCTGCGAATGGCGGCGTGCCCCGCGGCGAGCGGCACAGGGCTACGCACAGCACGCCCCACGATCCCGGCGCCGGAGGGGTCCCGCGGCCGCGGGGGCGGGGAATCCCTACTGGTCGCGCCCGGCGTATCTGGCGCATGACGAGGCCATGTGCACACGGTCGCGTTCGCGCCTGACCGCGGTCCTCCTGCTGGCGCTGGTTGGCGCCGTCGCCCCGCCCAGCACCGGCTGGGCGATCGACTGCCCGGAGCAGATCCTCGGGCAGTGGGACATGGAGAACTCGTTCGGGGTCCCGTCGGGCAACGTCCTCGGCATCGCCCGCGAGTCGGGGAAGATCGTCGGCACGTTCTTCGCCGGCGACGTGCGCTGGCGTCTGGAGGGCCAGTACGCGGACGGGATGTACACCGGGCGCTATCGGCTGCAGGCGGGCACGACGGTCGGCACGGGCGCCTTCCAGTATGCCCACCACCCCAGTCCGGGCGGTCGGGACCGGCTCGACGGGCAGTTCATCGACGACGTGATCGGCGCCGTCGACCAATGGCTGTCGCGACCGCACGCCGGTACCGGGTGTCCTTCGCCGACCACTACAACGACGCTCCCGCCGTCGTGCCCGATCCCGAACCTGTCGTCGGGTGCCGTCGGCCAGGGGCGCGGCTGCCCCCCGCCGGTGGTCACCGCCATCGCCATGCCGCCCGTGGTCGTGGCCGGCACCCCTGCGCCGCTCGTCCTGACCCTGTCGGACGAGGACGGGAACGCCAACAAGGTCGAGGTCAACGAGCTCACGGAAAACGTGCACGTGGGTACCGTCCCCATCGACCCGCCGACCGGTGGCGGGACGTACGCGCTGGCGATCACGTGCCACAACACCCTGCCGCGCATCGCGGCGGAACGGACGATCTCGGTCACAGTGCGCGACACGCATGGAAACAGCGGGTCGGCGCGGGTGACCTTCAGCTGCGTGCCGAAGCCGCTCTTCCCGCAGCTCGAGCGCTGGACGAACACCGCCGCGGGCTTGATCGCTACCGGGGCCGGGGTGTTCGCCCCGGCGCCGCCCTGGATCAAGAAGGCGGTGATCACGTCGGGCATCCTGTGGACGACCAGCGGGGCGCTCTCGATCTACAACAACGATCCGCCCGACCCGAACTACACCACCATCGCCGAGGCCCGTCCGCCTCCGTTCGCGCCGTTCGATCCGGTCACGGACGACGTCCCCGCGGAGTTCGCGGACGCGGTGAACGCCTGGATCGACAACCACGCCCAGGCGACGGGGATCGGCCGCGCGCTCGTGACCTCGCTCGAGCGCGCCCAGGGCGCGGCTGCGGCGGGGGATGTCGCCTGGTACACGCAGCAGGTCGCGGCGGGGGCGGCCCTTGCCGGGCGATGGAGCGCCGTCTTCGGCGCGGCGCCCGCGCTCGCCGGGCAGGTGCAGGCGGCATGGAGATCGGCCGGGCTGCCGGATCTGGAGGCCACGGCGGGCGATGTAGCGTTCTGGCAGGAGCTGGTCACCAGCTTCGGCCTCGACGCAGAGCTGACCGACGTGCTGGTGGGGCTCGGGGCCGATGCCCGCGAGCTGGACGTCATCGCCACCGGCATCGGCACGCTCGACCCGGAGGCCACGGCCGGGAGCGTTACCGAAAGACTGACCGACCCGGAGGGTGTCGGGGCGTATCAGGATGCCTCGACGGCGCTCGGGGCGTTCGCCAAGCAGCTCAGCACACCGCCCCCTCCGGCCGACTGTGGGAGCTGCGACGACGGTGATGCGTGCACGGTGGACACCTGCACGGCGGGCCGATGCGACCACCCGGCGAGCGGGGGTGTCGAAGCGGTGTGCTCGTCCTGCCAGGGCGGGCTCCGGAGCGCGGCCTGCGCGGGCCAGCCGGTGCCGAATTCGGTCGCCAAACGCTTGGCGCGGGCGTGCACGCTGCAGGCGCGAGCCCTCATCAGCAAGCCGAAGAAGGCCCGGGCGATGGCACGGCAAGCGGCGGCGAACCTCCGCAAGGCGAGCGCGCTCGTCCGGAAGGCCGGGAAGAAGCACAAGGGGGCCCTCCCGGCGGCGTGCGTGCAGGCGATCACCGGCGCGCTGCAGGGCGCCTTCTAGCCGCGGAGCAAGGCGCGTCGAGAGCCGGCGCTTCCCGAAATCCGCCGTCCATGGCAAAGGAAGGCCCGGTGATGTCGATCCCGGCAGTCCCGTGGCTCTTCCTGGCCGTCACCTTGGTGGGGGCGTGGTTCACCTACAACGCCTTCCGGCCCGTCCACCGGGCGCCGCGGCTGTCCGTGGTCAGCTTCTTCGCCGGCTGGCTCACCACCGAGCTGGCCATCCACCACATCGCCTGGCAGGCGGTGGCGACGGCCGTCTTCGTGTGGGCCGGCGCACTGCAGGCCTGGCCGGGGGTGCTCGGGCTGGCGATCACGCTGGTGTCGTGGACGGGTCTCCTCGGCTGCCTGGTCACGGCGCGCCGGGCGGAGGCGGTGGTCGAGCAGGCGCTCGCCGAGCGGCTCGGGGCGTCGTACCGCGACGAGATCGCTCCCGAGGTACGCGCACGGCTCGCGCCTGCGGTCGACTGGCGCCAGCTCCTGCTGCCGTTCCCGCTCTCGCATCCCGAGGTCGAGCGTGTCCGCGACCTCGAGTACGCGCGTGTCGACGGTCGCGGGCTCACGCTCGACGTGTACCGCCATCGCTCGCGCCCGACCGGCTGCCCGACGTTGTTCCAGATACACGGCGGCGCGTGGGTGGTGGGCAGCAAGAACGAGCAGGGCCTGCCGCTCATGCTGCACCTCGCCGCGCGCGGCTGGGTATGCGTGAGCGCCAACTACCGCCTGTCGCCGCGCGCCACCTTCCCGGACCATCTGATCGACTGCAAGCGCGCGCTGGCATGGGTCCGCGAGCACGGCGCGGCCTACGGCATCGATCCCGACTTCGTGGTCGTCACCGGCGGCTCCGCGGGCGGCCACCTGGCGGCCCTGGTCGGGCTCACGGCCAACGACCCGGAGTACCAGCCGGGCTTCGCGCACGTCGACACCAGCGTGCGCGCCTGCGTGGCCTTCTACGGCGTGTACGACTTCACCGACCGCCACGGCCACTGGCCGCACGCCGGCCTCGCACACCTGCTCGAGCGCCGGGTGATGAAGGTGAAGCGCACGCAGGCGCCGGAGGCCTGGGACCGCGCCTCACCCATGAGCCGCGTCCACCCGGACGCGCCGCCGTTCTTCGTCGTCCACGGCGACCGCGACACCCTCGTCCCGGTCGCCGACGCCCGCCGTTTCGCCGACGATCTGCGCCGCGTCTCGAGCGGCCCGGTCGTCTACGCCGAGATCCCCGGCGCGCAACACGCCTTCGAGATCTTCCCGTCGCTCCGCACCACCTTCGTCGTGCACGGCGTCGAGCGCTTCCTGGCCTGGCTCTACACCCGCTACCAAACCGAGCGCGGCCGAGAGCCTCGCGACCGCGCCGCCGGCGCCTAGAAGCCGCCGCCGGAGGGGGCAGGGCGTATGCCGCCTCGCGGTTGGCAGCCGTGATCGCTCCGGAAGGCAAGCGGGACGATGCAGTGTCTCCAATGCCAGCACCAGAACACGCCCACGGCGCGCTTCTGCGAATCGTGCGGCGCTGTGCTGGACCGGCGCTGCCCGAGCTGTGGTGGGGACCTTGGCCCGCAGGCGCGCTTCTGCGCGGGGTGCGGCGCGCGGCTCCCGGGAGCGCCCGCGCTCGCCGTGTCGACGCCGGCCGCCGCGCCCGACGCCGGGTTGCCGGCGGGCGAGCGCCGCCAGCTCACCGTGCTCTTCTGCGACCTGGTCGGCTCGACGCCGCTCTCGCAACAGCGACGCCCTCGTCGCCCGCGCCGACGGCGTGCCGCTCGACGTCGAGGAGCTGACCAAGGCGGTGATGGAGCCCGGGGCGGCGCGCGGCGTGGAGGCCATTCCGGCCAGCCTCGCCGACTCGCTGATGGCGCGGCTCGATCGGCTCTCGACGGCGAAGGAAGTGGCGCAGCGGGCGGCGGTGCTGGGACGGGAGTTCCGGTATCCGCTGCTGGCGGCGATGGGGGGCATGGACGAGGCCGCCCTGCGCCACGGGCTGGCGCGCCTGGTCGACGCGGAGATCCTCTTCGCGCGCGGCGAGCCGCCCGCGGCCACGTACGCCTTCAAGCACGCGCTGATCCAGGAGACGGCGTACCAGTCGCTGCTCAAGCGCACGCGCCAGCAACTGCACGCGCGCGTCGCCCAGGTGCTGGAAGAGCGCTTTCCCGAGCGCGTCGCGTCCGAGCCCGAGGTGATCGCGCGGCACTACGACCAGGCGGGGCTGGCGGCGCAAGCGAGCGCGCACTACCAGCGGGCCGGCGAGCGGGCCACGCAGCGATCGGCGAACGAGGAGGCCATCGGCCATCTGCGGCGCGCCCTCGATCTCGTCGCGACGCTGCCGGAGACGCGCGAGCGCCATCAGATGGAGCTCGGGCTGCAGATGGCGCTCGGGGCGCCGCTCACCGCAGCCAGGGGATGGTCGCATCGGGAGGTGCGGCCTCCGCGAGAAGCCGGCCGCTGTGCTGATCGGCGTGCTGACGACAGTGTAGTGGTGCGATACTTCCACGCGTCCTGGTTCGGCGGCTGAGAAAGGACCGCCACTCGTCGGCGTCGTCACAGGGGTTGTGGGTGGGCGCCGGTTGCGCGGTGGCCCCGGGCTCAACGCGCCAGGACGCGCGCCAACGCGAGCAGGTCCGGATCCAGGGGCTTCCGCCGGCCGACCACTTCGGCGAGCGGTGTCGCCACGACGTCGTTGCCGTGGAGCCCCACCAGGAGCCCGTGCTGCCCACGGGTCAGATGATCCACCGCCGCGGCGCCGAGCCGGGTGGCGAGCAGGCGGTCGAAGGCGCTCGGGATGCCACCGCGTTGCACGTGGCCGAGGATGGTGACCCGCAGGTCGAACCCCAGGCGCTCCTTGTTCTGCGCGAAGTAGCGCACCAGCCCGGCCGCGTTGTAGCGCGCCCCCTCGGCGACCACGACCAACCCGTGGGTCTTGCCGCGGGCGTAGGCGGCGCGCAACTCCTCGGCCACGGTCTCGGGGTCTGTGTCGACCTCGGGCACCACGATCGATTCGGCGCCGCCGGCCACGCCGGCCATGAGTGCCAGATAGCCGCAGTCGCGTCCCATGACCTCGACCACCACGCCGCGCCGGTGCGACGAGGCGGTGACCTTCAGGCGATCCATGGCCTCGAGCGCGATGTTCAGGGCGGTGTCGGTGCCGATGGTCACGTCGGAGCCGACCAGGTCGTTGTCGATGGTCGAGGCCACGCCGACCACGGCGAACCCCGCCTGCGCCAGCGCCAGGGCGCCGGTCTGCGACCCCCCGCCGCCGATGACGACCAGGCCATCGACCCCGTGTCGATGCAGCGTCGCCAGCGCGCGTGCGCGGCCGTCGTCGGTCTTGAACTCCAGGCTCCGCGCGCTGCCGAGCATGGTGCCGCCGTGCTGGATGATGCCACCCACGTCACGGGCCCGGAGCGGTGTCAGGTCGTCTTCGACCAGGCCCGCATAGCCGTGTCGGACGCCCAGTACCTCGAGCCCGTGCGCGATCGCCGTCCGGGTCACGGCGCGGATGGCGGCGTTCATGCCCGGCGCGTCGCCGCCGCTGGTGAGGACCGCGAGGCGCTGCATGCGGCGCTATTTCGGGCCGCCGTCGATCACGTCGTTAGCCCAGGCGAGCGCCGTCATCATGGCCGGGAAGCCGATGGTGGTGAGCGCCAGGCGAATGGCGTGCCGGATCTCGTCTGCCGACGCGCCAGCCTCGAGCGCACGCCGGACGTGCGCGTGCGCCGCGCCTTCCAGCCGGGCGCCGACGGCGATGCCGATCTTCACCAGCTCGGCCTGCTTGCGGGCGAGCGGGCCCTCCGTGAGGGTCGCCTCGCTCAGGCGCTCGTACGCCTCGCCGATGCGCGGCTGTTCGCTGACGAAACCACGGTACGCCGACGGGAGCTTCTTCTCCATCCCTATCCCATCGCAAGGCAGGCAGGCTCCGTCAAGGCGAGGGGTCGCCGCATGCTGGCATGGGACCGGCAGGCATGGCATGGCGACCGCGACACATGACGCGAACGCATCCGTCCGATCCACGTAGCCCCGCGCGCCGCTTCGTGCGCGCGGTGGTCGGGCTCGCCCTGCTCACGGGCGCGGGGGCTGCGGGCTACATCGCCATCGAGAGCATGCGCCCGGTCGACGCCCTCTACATGGCCGTGATGACCATCTCGACCGTCGGCTTCGGGGAGGTGGTGCCGCTCAGCCCCGCCGGCCGCCTGTACACCATCGGGCTCATCATCGCCGGCGTCGGCACGGGCCTCTACCTGCTCACCATCGTGGGCGAGCTCGTCATCGAGGGCCGGCTGCGCGAATTCTTCGGGAGGACCAGCATGCAGCGCGCGATCGAACAGCTCACCGGCCACGTCGTGATCTGCGGCTTCGGGCGCTTTGGCCGCGCCGTCTTCGAGGAGCTGCACCGTAAGCGCGAGGCGGTGGTGGTGATCGACAGCGATGCGACCCTGGAACCGGTTCTGCAGGCGAGCGGCGCGCGCTACGTGATCGGCTCCGCGATCGCCGACGACGTGCTGGAACGTGCCGGGATCGCGCGCGCCCGCGCCGTGGTGGTGGCGACGCCGTCGGATCCGGACAACGTCTTCGTCACCCTGTCGGCGCGCGAGAAGAACCCGACGCTGCGCATCCACGCCCGGGGCGAATCGGAGGCCGGGCTCCGCCATCTGCGCCTGGCGGGGGCGGATCAGGTGGTGTCGGCCTACCAGTCGGGCGGGTTGCGGGTGGCGGCGACCATTCTGCAGCCGTCGGTGGTGGACTTCCTCGAACTCGCCCTCCCGGGGCGGGGCGAGGCGATCGACCTGGAAGAGATCCGGGTCGGGGCCGGCATGGCCCTCGTCGGCCAGGAGGTGGGGGCGATCGAGCGCGGGAGCACCCGGCTCCGCATCGTCGGCCTCAAGCGCGGCGACGCGCCGACGGTGATCGCACCCGAGGCGTCGATGCGGGTGGAGGCCGGCGATCTCCTGGTGATCGTCGGTGCGCGCGCCAGCATCGAGCAGTTGATCGGGCCCTGACCCGGTCACTTGGTCACGTAGCCGAGGGCACGGAGGCGCTCGCGCGTGGCCTCGTCCAGCTCGATCTGTGGGCGCGCCGGTGCGGGGCGCTCGATCAGGCGGCCGAGTGCGGTGTCGAGGACGGCGCGGGCCGCGGGCGAGAGGGCGTCGGGCTTGGTCTCGCCCGGGTCGGTCTGCAGGTCGTAATACGCGCGCGTGCCGTCGGTGCGGGCGACCGCTTTGTGCCACCCGAGCACGATGGCGGCGCGATGGAGCGGATCGTGGCCCCCGGTCAGGTCCTTGGTGAGCAGGTTCTCGCTCGCCACCCGCGGCTCCGCTGCCCAGGCCTCGCGGAGGGTCCACCACAGGGTGCGCGGGTGCCACGGATGGGCGGCGCGCTCCATGGTGGCGACCAGCGACTGCCCCTCCCAGTCGGAGGGGAGCGGAATGTCGAGCAGGGTGAGCATGGTCGGCGCCACGTCCATCAAGGAAACGACCTCGTACACGTCGACCCGCTCCGATTGCCCGGGGACGAGGATGAGCAGGGGAACACGGGTCGCCGTCTCGTACAGGGTCTGGCCGTGGCTGAGGCGGCCGTGCTCGCCCAGATCCTCGCCGTGATCGGCCGTGATGACGAGGATGGCGTTCTGCACCAGCCCCGGCGCCCAGTAGGGGGCGAGCAGTTCGCGGAGCGACCCGTCTGCGGTGACGACCGCAGCGTCGTAGACGTCGGTCAGCTCGGTCAGCTCGGTCGGGGTGGGCGGGATCGTCGACAACGACCAGATGCGGCTGTTCACCCGCTTGGTGAGGGACGGATCGGCTGGCTGCCTGACCCGCAGCACGGCCGGGATCGGTGGCGTGTAGGGCGCATGGGTGTCCATGTAGTGGAGGTAGAGGAACACGGGCGTGGGGGACGGAGGCTTCTTCGGGAGGCGCTTCAGCCACGCCAGGGCGTTGGCGTTGACCCGCAAGATCTGTCCACCCGCACCGTCCGGCTCGGACACGATGGTCCGGGCGTCGAAGCCCTGCTCCGCGCCGTGGAAGAGCAGGTTGCCCGTGAACGCCCCAGTGGCGTAGCCGTGCGCGGCGAGCACCTCGGCCAGGGTCGTTTCCTCCTCCGCGAGGGGGGTTTGGAACCACGCCACGCCGTGGTGCGAGGGCAGGCGGCTCGTGAACAGGGACGCGATGGAGGACGTGGTGTAGGGCGCGGCCGCGTAGGCGCGGTGGAAGACATAGGCGCGCGCGGCGAGCGAGTCGAGGAAGGGCGTCAGCCCACGCGCGTTCCCCAGGAAACCCATCCGATCGGCCCGGCAGGCGTCGAGGACGATGAAGATGACGTTGGGTCGCGGCGGTGCGGCCGGCGGCTCGTCGCCCCGGGCGGGCGCCGCCGCACAGAGGAGGAGGGCGGCGAACCCCGCCTGCCAGTGTCGCATCTCCGTGGTCTACCAGCTGGCGGTGCGGGACACACGCCGGCCTTCGGCCCTCAGAACCCGAAGCGGACGATCCCCGGTCGTTCCGCGGAGTACCGGTGCGCCGTCACGTCGGCCAGGATGGCATCGAAGGCGGCGCGGTCGAGCCGGGTGCCAGCGAGCTTGCCGCGCACCAAGTCGACGCTGGCGGGCGCGGGCGCGATGGTGGCACGTACGGCGGTTCCTTCCGGGAGCCCGAGGTCGCGGAAGGCGACCTGCGACAGGCCGATCTCGTCGGGCTGCACCAACGTGTCCTGGCAGAAGTTCAGGATGCCGGTCACCTCGCCCACGTGGCCATGTCCCGGGTCGGCACCCACCACCCGTACCCGGTCGAGGGGGCGAAAGCCCAGGTTGCCGGTCCGCACGGCGGCCTCGTGGATGAACACCACGTGCTCGCTCAGCGTGTCGATGCGGAGATGTCGGAGCCGGAACACGATTCACCGGTTGACGTGCGGGGCGCGGGATGTCACCCCTGCCAGGCGATGAGACGGCTGGTCAAGGTCACGCTCGGCGTCGTCGCCGTAGCGCTCGTCGGAGCGCAGGCGATCCGCCCCGAGCGCAGCAACCCGCCGGTCGAGCACGACGTGGGCGCGCCGCCGGAGGTCGCTACCGTGCTCCGGCGCGCCTGCTACGACTGCCACTCGCACGAGACCGTCTGGCCCTGGTACAGCCTGGTGGCGCCGGCGTCGTGGCTGGTCGCGCACGACGTGGCCGAGGGCCGGGAGGAACTCAACTTCTCCACCTGGATGGCGTACGGGCCGAAGAAGAAGGCGAAGAAGCTCCACGAGCTGTCCGGGACGGTGACCGAGGGCGAGATGCCGCCGTGGGTCTATCGCGTCGCCCACCCACCGGCCCGGCTCACGGCGGACGAGCAGCGCGCCCTCACGGCGTGGTGTGCCGGCGAGCTGACGCGGCTCGGCCAGTAACCTCACGAGGCTTCAGGCAAGCCGGATGGTGGGAGGCAGAACTTCGCGCGTTCGGGATTCGTGTGCCCGCAGGCGGTGCACTTCATGGTGGCGCCGTACACCCGTTACCCCGGCAGCATTGTGAAGCCACGCCGTCCGGTCGCTCGATACGCCCTGAACCCGCGGCCATCGAGCGAAAGGATCTCGGTGATCCCCAACTCCTCCGCCGACACGACGAGCAGCGCGTCGACGAGATCCATGGGTACGTCGCAATAGGTCTGCATGAGCGCGGTGGCACGCAGGAGGCGGGACTCTGTTGGGGCGATGAGCCGCGCACCGGACGCCAGCACCAGGTTGATGGCCGCGGCCGGCCCACCTCGAGCACGCCGCAACAGGTGCGTTGCTTCGACCAGGACGCCTTCGACCGTCACGACCTGCGCGCGCAGTTGGCTCCATACCTCTCGACACCGACCGTGGTCGGGATCCGCGGCGTTGACCAGCGCTACGACGACTCCGGTGTCCAGAAGCACGCGCCGTGGCACGTTCAGCCGCGCCGGTCTGGCAACCAACCCGTCAACGCCTGCCGAGCGGTGCGGCCGGCGGGAACGGTTCGGCTCCGGACGGCGCCCACCCATTGGTGCGTGAGCTCCAGTGCTGAAGGCTCGCCCTTGACCGGCCCGGCTTCGTGCTCGAGGAGGTCCCGGATCAAGGCCGACGTACTCACCCCTCGCGCCCGGGCGCGGGTCTGGAGCCGCCGCGCAGCGACGGTAGATATCCTGACAGAAATCGCCGCGGACATCCCGGGTTTCGCCATGTCATACATGTAGGACGTGAGCTCGTTCGAAGTCAACCCACAGCGCGGGTGGTCTGTAGTCGGGATTACCGGGGAAAGTTTACGGATGTCGCGCTCTCGACGGCCCAGGCACTGGGGCTGAACCGCCTGGTCGACATGTGCCTCACGCTCAAGCTCCGGGCGCAGGGCGTCGAGCCCGCCGCGGGTGCAACCTCGCTCGACGCGGTGGCGGCGGCGGCCGAGCACGAGCGGCCGGATCTGCGCCGCCACGCCGCCCCCGACGGCACGGTGACCATTCTCTTCACCGATCTCGAGCGCGGTGGTCGGCAGCGCCAGCATCTGCTCGTAGGTGCCGCTCTCGCGCTCGCCCACCAGCCTGAGACTGGACGCAAAGAGGCAGAGGTTGGTCAGCAGGATGACGCCGAGCACCGACAGGTAGCCCGTCGATGGTCTCGACGGTGGCGCGCACGGGCACTTCCTGCCCGTGGATGCGGAGCGTGGTCGCGCCCAGGTACGTGGACCCGGTGACGGTCCCGGCCGCGCCCAGGAACGTGAGCTCAGCCACCTGGCCGCCCACCGCCCCGCAGCAGTTCGCCGGTGCCGCGCGCGAAGTCCTCGTTGCCGGGCAGGGCGAGGAGGGCGGGCTGCACGGCCGTCCTCCTACGCCGTCGTCCGGGGGGTGGTAAAGCGCGCTCGGCGTCTCCCCCAAGGACGGGATTGCGGCGCCGGCCGTCCTGGGGCACGGAGGGAATACCAGCAGTGTCCCGCGGGAGGTTCGGCGATGGACGAGTTCGCGCGTGGTCGGGTGGCGGATGCGATGACGTATCGCCCCCTGTGTGTCGGGCCCCACACGTCACTTGCGGAGGCGTATGCCCTGCTCGAGCACGCCCGCGTCGACTGTCTCCCCGTTGCCGAGGACGGCATGCTGGTCGGCGTCGTCTCCACCCTCGACGTGCTGCGCGCCTTTGCGGGCGGAGCGTCGCCGGTGGCCGGAACGTACGTGGAGACGATGGGCGCGCCGGTCGTGAGCGTCATGACCGAGGCCCCGGTGACCATCCGGCCCGACGTGCCGCTGGCGCGTGCGCTGCAGCTCCTAGTGGCGACCCGGTACCGGGTGCTCCCCGTGACCATCGGAGCGCTGCTCATCGGGATGCTGTCGCGCGGCGACGTGCTGCGCGCGCTCGGGCGGGCGGACGCGGGCCGGACCGAGGTGGTGGTGGTGTGAGTCACAGCGGCACCGTCCGCAGGCGGAGCGCGTTGGCGATCACCGACACGGAGCTCAGGCTCATGGCCGCGCTCGCGATCATCGGGCTCAGCAGGAGCCCGCACACGGGATAGAGCACGCCGGCCGCGATCGGAACCCCCAGGGCGTTGTACAGGAACGCGAAGGCGAGGTTCTGGCGCACGTTGCGCATCGTGGCCCGCGAGAGCCGTCGCGCGCGTACGATGCCGCGCAGGTCGCCCTGGACCAGCGTCACCCCGGCACTCTCCATCGCCACGTCGGTGCCCGTGCCCATGGCGATGCCGACGTCGGCGCGGGCGAGCGCCGGGGCGTCGTTGATGCCGTCACCCGCCATCGCCACGGTGTGTCCCTCCGCCTGCAGGCGGGCCACGACGGCGGCTTTGTCCGCCGGCAGGACCTCGGCCTGGACGCGCGTCAGGCCGAGCGTCCGCGCGACGGCAGCGGCGGTGGTCCGGCTGTCGCCGGTCAGCATGACGAGGTCGATGCCCTCGGCGCGGAGCGCCCGCAACGCCTCCGGCGTGGTCGCCTTGATCGGGTCGGCGATGCCGAGCACGCCGGCGGCCCGGCCGTCCACGGCGACCAGGATCGCCGTCTGCCCCGCGCCGCGCAGGCGCTCCGCATCGGCCGCGAGCGCGTCGGTCGCGACGCCGTGCCGGGCGAGCAGCGCCGCCGTACCGGCGAGCACCAGGTGTCTGTCGACCGTGCCCCGCACGCCGTACCCGGCCGAGGCGGTGAAGTCGTGCACGGGCGCGGGGGCAAGGCCGCGCGCGCGCGCGCCGGCCACGACGGCGGCGCCGAGCGGGTGCTCGCTTGCCCGCTCGAGGCTGGCCGCGAGCCGCACCAGCGTGTCGGCGTCCTGCCCGGGCACCGGCACGACGGCGACCAGGTGCGGCGTGCCCGCGGTCAGCGTGCCGGTCTTGTCGACCAGCAGCGTATCGACGCGCTCGAGCGTCTCCAGCGCCTCGGCATTGCGCAGCAGCACGCCGGCGGTGGCGCCACGGCCGGTGCCCACCATGATCGACATCGGCGTGGCGAGGCCGAGCGCACACGGGCAGGCGATGATGAGGACGGCGACGGCATTCACCAGCGCGTAGGCGAGCCGCGGCTCCGGGCCGACCAGGCTCCACACGACGAACGTGCCGGCCGCGACCGCGACCACCGCCGGCACGAACCAGGCCGCGACGCGGTCGGCGAGCCGCTGGATGGGCGCCCGGCTGCGCTGCGCCTCGCTCACGAGCTGGACGATGCGTGCCAGCAGCGTGTCCGCCCCGACGCGCTCGGCGCGCATGACGAAGCTGCCGCGGCCGTTGAGGGTCGCGCCCGTGACCCGGTCGCCGGCGCGCTTCTCCACCGGCAGCGGCTCGCCCGTGAGCATCGACTCGTCGACGAAGCTCGTGCCGTCGAGCACGACGCCGTCGACCGGCACCTTCTCGCCGGGGCGGACGCGCAGCCGCGCGCCCACGCGGACCTCGCCCAAGGGGACGTCGACTTCCCGGCTGTCGTCCTCGACCCGCCGGGCCGTAGCGGGTACCAGGCCGAGCAGGCTCCGCAGCGCGCTCTGCGTCTGGCGGCGCGCGCGCAGCTCGAGCACCTGGCCTGTGAGCACCAGCACCGTGATCACCGCCGCGGCCTCGAAGTAGAGCGGCACGGCGCCGCCGTGGCCGCGGAAGGCGGCGGGAAAGAGCCCGGGGGCGAGCGTCGCCAGCACGCTGTGCCCCCACGCCGTTCCGGTGCCGAGGGCGATGAGCGTGAACATGTTGGGCGCCCGGTGACGGACGGACGCGACGGCGCGGACAAAGAAGGGCCACCCGGCCCAGAGGACGACCGGCGTAGCCAGCACCAGCTCCGCCCAGGCGATGGCCGGCGGAGCCAGCGCGTGCTGCACCGGCTGCCCGGGCAACATCTCCGACATGGCGAGCGCGAAGACCGGCACGGTGAGCGCACCGCCCGCGCAGAGGCGCCGGCCCAGGTCGGCCAGCTCGCCGTCCGCGTCGTCGCCGGACGCCAGCACCGGCTCGAGCGCCATGCCGCAGACGGGGCACGTCCCCGGTCCCTGCCGTACGACCTCCGGATGCATGGGGCAGGTGTAGGTGGCGCTCGGGGGGGCAGGCGGGGCGGACGGCACGGGCTCCAGGAACCGTGCCGGATCGGCGCTGAAGCGCTCACGGCAGCGGGGGCCGCAGAAGAGGTATTCGCGGCCGGCGCGCACGACCGATCCGCCCCGCGCCGGCGCGTGGACTTCCATGCCGCACACCGGGTCGATCATGCCACGGGTAGCGTGACGCCGAACGTCGTCCGGACGCCGGGCGTGCTCTCGGCGGTGATCCGGCCGCCCATGCGCTCGACGGCGAGCTTGCAGAACGGGAGCCCGAGGCCGGTGTCGCTGCTCGGATCGTCGGTGGGGGACCGCCGTACGGTGCGGAACTTCTCGAAGATGCGGCCGAGCTCGTCGGCCGGGATGCCGCTTCCCTGATCGACGACCGCGAGCGTGACCTCGGCCGGGTGCGGGCCGGCGGAGCCCTCGATGTGGACCCCGGCGCTGCCGCTGTGGCGGAGCGCGTTCACCACCAGGTTGGTGAGCACGCGCTTCAGCAGCGCGCGATCGGCGCGCACGGCCGGCAACGTGGTGTCGACCGCGACCCCGAGACGCCGACCGGCCTGCTCGGCCACCGGCGTGTACTCGCGCGCGACCTCGTCCACCACCTCGGCCAGCACCACCGCCTCGCGCGCCACCGGCATCTTGCCCTCCTCCATCTTGCTGATCTCGAGGAGGTTCTGGATGAGGCGCATCATCTCCCGGCAGGTACGCTCGATCTGCTGCAGGTAGCTGCGTTGCGTCTCGGGAAGGTCCTGGCCCTTGCGGAGCGCCAGCTGGACCATCATGACGATGCCGTTCACGGGGTTCTTGAGGTCGTGCACCACCATGCTGGCGAGGTCGTCCTTCAGGCGCTCCACCTCGGCGTGCGCCTGCAGGGCCTCCTCGGCCACCCGGGCGGCGCGTTCGAGTCCGGTGGCGACGGCGCGGTCGACGAAGCCCCCGAAGATGTAGGTGTCGATGGCGAGCGACATGTCCAGCAGGACCGTCTTCACGAGCGCTTCGAGCGTGGGCAGGATGCGGGCGCCGTCGCCGGTCTCGCGGACCAGGGCGCGCATGGCGAGCCGGAGATAGAGGGCGAACGCGCCAATGTACCACATCGGCCGGAGCCCGATGCGCTGGTGCGCGTCCCCCACGCGCAGGCGGCGCGCGACGTAGTCCGCATCCGGTGTGCCGTCGGTGAGCGACAGGAAGTAGGTGCGCTGCAGGGCCTTCAGGCGCTCGATCCGTCCGGGCGCGGCGTGCAGGAGGGTCTCCAGCTCCGGGAAGGCCAGCAGGTGCGCATAGAACTCCTCGACCAGCCGGTCGACCGTGTCGCGGGCGAGCGGCTGCAAGGCGTGTAGCCGTACGGCGTCCTCGGCGTCGAATGCGAAGAAGGCCAAGCGCTCCGCGCGCCCGGCCGCGTCGAGCCCGGTCGCCCGCGGATCAGCCGGCTTCGATCCCGAGCTCATTCAGCTTGCGATAGAGGGACGAGAGCGACAGGCCCAGGCAATCCGCCGCCTGCCGCTTGTCGTTGCCGGTGCGCCGGATAACGCTCTCGATGTGGATGCGCTCGTAGGCGCGCAACGCTTCACGCAGGTCGTCGCCCACCGGAGGCAAGGCCTCGCCCCCGTTGCGGAAGGCCCGCGGCAGGTCGGGCACGGTGATCCACTCGCCCTTGCCGAGGATCATGGCATGTTCGATCACGTTGTCGAGTTCGCGCACGTTGCCCTTCCAGGGGTGCGACAGCAGGCGCTTCAAGGTGGCGTTGTCGACGCCGCGGTAGGCGCGCTTCATCTCGCGGTTGTGTCGCCGCACGAGATGCTCGACCAGCCCGGGGATGTCCTCGCGCCGCTCGCGCAAGGGGGGCAGGGCGATGTTGATGACGTTCAGGCGATAGTACAGGTCCTCGCGGAACGTCCCGGCGGCGATCATGGCCTCCAGGTTGCGGTTGCTGGCGGCAATGATCCGCACCTCGATGGTGATCGGCGTGGTCGTGCCGATGGGCAGGATCTCCTTCGCCTCGATGGCGCGCAGCAGCTTCGATTGCAGCCCGAGCGGCAGGTCGCCGATCTCGTCGAGGAAGATCGTGCCGCCGTGCGCCCGGCTGAAGAGCCCTTCCTGGGTGGCGATCGCGCCCGTGAACGCGCCCCGGGCGTGGCCGAAGAGCTGGCTCTCGAGGAGCTGCTCGGGAATGGCCGCGCAGTTGACGGGCAGGAAGATGCGCGCGGCGACCAGGCTGAGCGCGTGCACGGCGCGCGCCACCACCTCCTTGCCGGTGCCGCTCTCGCCCGTGAGGAGGACGGTGGACCGGGTGGGGGCGACCTTCCGGATCAGGTCGCCCACCTCGCGCATCGACGCGCTCGTGCCCACCAGGCCCTCGAGATCGTAACGCGCCTCGATCTCGCGGCGGAGCATCTGCGTCTGCCAGGCGAGCTGGCGGTGTTCGAGCAGGCGGCCCACCTTGCCGAGCACATCGTCGAAGATGATCGGTTTCAGGATGTAGTCGGTGGCCCCGGCGCGCAGTGCGTCGACGGCGGTCTCGACGCTCGCGTGCGCGGTCATGACGACGACGTGCGTCTGGGGCGCGAGCTCCCGCACGCGCTGGAGCACGGCGAGCCCGTCCACCCCGGGCATGCGCAGGTCGGTGATCACGACGGCGAAGTCCTGGTGCTCGAGGGCGGCAAGGGCCGCCGTGCCGTCGGCGGCGGTGGTGACGTCATGGCCGGCGTCGCGCAGCACTTCGGCCAGGCTCTCGCGGACCCCCGGCTCGTCGTCGGCGACCAGGATGGTCTCGGCCATGGGGAGGACCCTACTGACGCCCGGCGGACCGGGCAACCGTGTTCACGCCCGCTTCCCCCGTTTGCCGCGCCCGCCGGCGCGGAGCACCAGCACGGGCACGGGCGCGTGTCGCACGACCTTCTCCGCCACGCTGCCGATCAGGAGATGCGGCAGGCCTGTCCGCCCGGCGGTGGCCATGACGATCGTATCGGCGCCGCGTGCCGCCGCCATGATGCGCTGGTACGGGTCGCCGATCTCGACGCGGCATGTCACCGGCGGAGCGCCCTTGCCGCGCACCTCGCGCGCCACCAGCGCCTCCAGGCGCTTGCGGGCATCGGCCACCAGATCGGAGGGGGGGATCCACGCCGCCGCCTCCGCCATGGCGAGGTCCCCGACGGGATAGAAGGGGGCAATGGCGTGCAGCACGACCAGCCGGCCGCGCGTGCGGGTGGCCAGTTCGGCGGCGGTACGCAGGGCACGGGTGGCAGGTGTGGAGAAGTCGTGCGGGACGAGGATGCGGCGGAACAGCGTCGACATACGGGTCCTTTCGGTCAGTTACCCACCCGATTGCAAGCGTCCGGCCAGCCCTGGTCCCTTGCCAGTCCCGCGCCCTCGGCGGGCCGGGTTCCGAGGCGTGAGAATCCGTGGCGGGGTGTTCTCGGGGGCGAGGATCCGGGCGCTATCCGATCGGCACCGGCACCGTTTGTGTGCCCCCCAACAAGAGGTGCGCCAGGATGAGCCCCCATCCCAGGCTGACGATCTGGGCGCCGACGAACACGAGCGCCGCTCGGCCCCCCCCCGGGGAGAACAGGTCGCGGGCACGGGTCTCGAGTCCGAGGCAGAGGAAGGCGAGCACGAACCAGACGGTCTGTAGCCAGCTCAGCATGTTGCGGGCGGCGAGCACAACGTCCTCGGGGACCAAGCACGAGAACACGCCCGCGGCGGCGAGGAAGCCGAGCACCGCCGGAGGGAACCGCTCCCACGCCGCCGCGATCCCCGGCCGGGCGCCCGAGCGCGCGTCCGGGCGTATGGCCCACCACAGCGACAGGACGAGGGTTCCCCCAGCGAGCACGGCGTTCTGCGCCAGCTTCACGGCGGTTCCCAGTTGGATGGCGGAGTCGTTCACCAGGGTGCCGGTGGCCGCCAGGGCGGTGCTGCTGTCGAGCGCGCCTCCGAGCCACGCCCCCGCCACCAGGTCGGGCATCCCCAGGCGCCGTACGATCCAGGGCAGGCCGAGGAACATCGGGACGGACGCGAACAATGCCAGGACCGTCACCAGAGAAAACTCGCGCCGCTCGCCGCGGACGGCGCACCATGCGGGGAGGGCGCCCCACACGCCACCGAACGAGATGGCCGCGGCCAGCGGGGCGCCGAGCTGGTCGTCGATGCGGCGCTGACGTGCGAGCACGAAACACCCCACCCAAACGACGCCGACGGTGAGCATCATCTGCGCGAGGACGAAGACGCCGATGCCGAGGAACTCGCCGAACAGGACGCTCGCGCCGAGCAGCACGAGGCCCGTCTTCAGGTAGAGCCCGGTCTGCGCCGCGGCGGCCAGCCAGGACGGCAGTCCGAACAGGTTGCCGATGAGCAGGCCGACTCCGAACGCCCAGACGATGCCCACGAGCCCGTAGGCCGACAAGGTGGCGTTGCCACCGAGGACCAGCGCACCCCAGGCCAGGGCGTAGAGCGCCGGAAAGCCCACCACGAACCGCCCCACCGGGCCCCCCATGAGCGCGACGCCGAGGGCGCTCAACACGAGGAGTGCCCCGCCCAGCGCGACCGATTTCCGCAGGTTGTTCGGCCAGAACAGCGCGGCGGGCCCGTTGCTGGCGGGGGCGAGCATGCGGCGGATCTTGAGCGCCGCGTCCTTGTCGGCAACGTTGCGGGTGTGCTGGGCGTTGAGATGGAGGATGGGCAGCAGGGTATCAAGCGGCCGGCGCGCCCGGGCTTTGATCGCGTTGTTGACGATGGTGACCGCGACGAACAGGTTGGGGTCGCGGATGGGTCTCTGTGCCAGATAGGCCTCGATCACCGGCCGCTGACTGTCGGCGCGTCGCCACACCTCGGCGTCCGTGGCCCATTTGAATGGCGGGGGATCTGGGGCGACCTGCCTGACCACGAGGGTCAGCACGAGGCCGAGGAGGATCCCTCCCAGGCATACGGCGATCCAGTCTTCCGAGCGCGGGCCCTTCATGGCAGCCGTGCCCCATACACCAGTCCCGGCGCTGGCCGGAAGGCCTCTAGCTAACGGATGGCGGTGCGCGTACGGGTAGTCCAGTAGACGCCCGCCAGCACGGCCGCCCCGCCGATCGTCTGGGGGAGGGCGAAGGGCTCATCCAGAACGATCGCCGCGGCCACCGCCGTGAGCACGGGGACAACGTACACGAACACCACCGTCCGGCTCACCCCCACGGCACGCACGCCCATCAGGAAGAGCTGCCCGGCGACGACCGAGGACAGGAGCGCCATGCCGAGGATGCTGCCGTAGGTGGTCGGGGTGGCGGCGGCGAGCTGGGCGAGTGGGTGCTGCTCCACCCCCAGGGCGAGCAGGGCGACGGCGCCGGCGCCGTAGATCATGCAGTTCGTGAACGCGGGGGCCAGGTGGCTCACGACCCCGCGGGCGGCCAGATTGAACACCGCCCAGACGGCCGCCGCCGCCACCGCCAGGAGGTCCCCTGCACCAGCGGTGACCAGCCCCGCAGCGGCCGAGACGCGGCCGCCGGTGATGACGACGATCGCGCCCGCGAAGGCCAGCGCGACCCCCGCCAGGCGACGTGCCTGGTAGCGTTCGCCCACCAGCGGCGCGAGCAGGATCGTGAAGGCGGGGTTCAGCGCGATCAGCAGGGATGTGTTGGTGGCGCTGGTGAGGGCGAGGGCCTGCAAGAAGAGCCAGGGGTAGAGCACTCCGCCGCACAACACCATGAGGGCGAGCGGCCAGCGGGCACGGCGGGCGACGGTCGCGGGGCGCTGGTGCAGGGCGAACGGGAACAGCATGAGCGCCGCCGCCACGTAGCGCCAGGCAGCCACCGGCAGCGGCCCCATCTCGGCCAGGGCGAGCTTGCCGGCGACGAAGCCCGTCGCCCAGCCGACGGTTGCCAGCGACAGGCCGGCGTACGCCAGCGCCTCCGCACTCGGCCGCCGACGCCATCGCCCGTCACTCGGCCGACTCGCGGTCCGAGGTACGCTCACCGCCGACGCCATCGTTCTTCGATAGCATTGCGGGCGACCGCGGACGAGGCGCATTCGACGGCGATGGAAATTTCATCTAAGACCGCCGCCCATGCCACCGCAGTTCATCTTCTCGATGCGCGACGTGCGCAAGGTCACGGCGCAGGGCAAGGATATTCTGAAGGGCATCCGCCTCTCGTTCTACTTCGGCGCCAAGATCGGCGTGATCGGCGGCAACGGTGCCGGCAAGAGCACGCTGCTCAAGATCCTGGCCGGGGTCGACCCCGATTTCGGCGGCGACGCCCTGCCGGCGGAGGGCATCCGCATCGGCTACCTGTCGCAGGAGCCGGTGCTCGACCCGACCAAGAGCGTGCTCGAGCACGTCGAGGAGGCGGTCGCGGAGACGCGTGCCCTGCTGACGCGCTTCGAGGAGCTGTCGGTGCGCCTGGGCGAACAGCTCTCGGCCGACGAGATGGAGAAAGCGCTCGCCGAGCAGGCGCGCGTCCAGGACCAGATCGACGCCGCCAACGCCTGGGAGCTCGACCGCACGCTCGAGCTGGCCATGGACGCCCTCCGGCTCCCGCCCGGCGACGCCGACGTGACGACGCTCTCGGGCGGCGAACGCCGGCGCGTCGCCCTCTGCCGCGTGCTCCTGCAGCAACCGGATCTCCTCCTCCTCGACGAGCCCACCAACCACCTCGACGCCGAGTCGGTGGCGTGGCTCGAGCACCACCTGCAGCAGTACAAGGGCACGGTGGTGGCGGTCACGCACGACCGGTACTTCCTCGACAACGTCGCCGGATGGATCCTGGAGCTCGACCGTGGCCACGGCATTCCGTGGGAAGGCAACTACTCCTCGTGGCTGGAGCAGAAGGAGAAGCGGCTCGCGCAGGAGGAGAAGGAAGTCTCGTCGCGCCGCCGGGCGCTGGTCCGCGAGCTCGAGTGGGTGCGCATGTCGTCGCGCGCGCGCCAGGCGAAAGGGAAGGCGCGCTTGTCGCGCTACGAGGAGCTCCTCACCCAGGATCGCAGCGCCGACGCGCGCGACCTGGCGGCGCGCATCACCATCCCGCCCGGCCCCCGTCTGGGCGATCTGGTGATCGAGGCGCGAGGCGTCCGCAAGGCGTACGGCGACCTGCTGTTGATGGACGACCTGAATTGCATCCTCCCGCGCGGCGGCATCGTGGGCGTCATCGGCCCGAACGGCGCGGGCAAGACCACCCTCTGCCGCATGATCGTCGGCCAGGAGACCCCGGACGCGGGCGAGCTGCGCATCGGCGACACGGTCGTGCTGGCGTACGTCGATCAGAGCCGCGAGCGGCTGGACGGCGAGCGCACGCTGTGGGAGGAGATTTCGGACGGTGGCAAGGAGACCATTCTGGTCGGCAAGCGCGAGGTCAACTCGCGCGCGTACGCCGCCACCTTCGGCTTCAAGGGGGCCGACCAGCAGAAGAAGGTGAAGGACCTTTCGGGCGGCGAGCGCAACCGCCTGCACCTGGCCAAGCTGCTGAAGAGCGGCGGCAACCTGCTCCTGCTCGACGAGCCAACCAACGACCTCGATGTGGACACGCTGCGGGCGCTCGAGGAGGCGCTGGTCGAGTTCGCCGGCTGTGCAGTGGTGATCAGCCACGACCGCTGGTTCCTCGACCGCATCGCCACCCACATCCTGGCGTTCGAGGGCGACAGCGCCGTGGTGTGGTTCGAGGGCAACTACCAGGACTACGAGGCCGATCGGCGCCGCCGGCTGGGTGCGGAGGCGGAGCAGCCGCACCGCATCCGGTATCGCAAGCTCACGGCGTGAATGCCGGCGGGCGGCACGGGTGCGCGGCGGCACGGGGCTGCCCTCCCGGAGGCGACAAGACGCCCGGCCTACTCGCCTAGGGCTCGTAGCGGCCGGGCTCTCGCCTCCGGGAGGGCAGCCCCGTGCCGCCGCGGGCCGGTGGCGGGCGTCCGAAACTGTGCGGCCGTCAGGGTTTGTGGCTTGTGGGCGCGCTTGGGCTTCGGCTAGGGTCCTTGGATGATCGCGTGTCTCGACCTGGAGGGGGTGCTGGTCCCGGAGATCTGGATCAACGTGGCGGAGCGGACGGGGATCGCGGCGCTGCGGCGGACGACGCGCGATGAGCCCGACTACGACAAGCTGATGCGCGGGCGGATCGCCATCTTGGACGAGCACAAGCTCGGGCTGCGCGACCTCCAGGCGGTGATCGACACCATGGCGCCGCTCGATGGGGCGCTTGGGTTCCTCGATTGGCTGCGCAGCCGGACGCAGGTGATCATCCTGTCGGACACGTTTTCGGAGTTCGCGGCGCCGTTGATGCGGAAGCTCGGGTGGCCGACGCTGTTTTGTCACGCCCTCGAGGTCGATGCGGCCGGGCGGGTGGCGGGCTACCGGTTGCGCATCCAGGACGGCAAGCGGCGGGCGGTCGAGGCGCTGCGCGCGCTCAACTTCCGGGTGGTGGCGGCGGGGGACTCGTACAATGACACCACCATGCTGGCGGCCGCCGACGCGGGCATCCTCTTCCGGCCGCCGGCGAACGTCATCGCCGATTTCCCGCAGTTCCCGGTGACGACGACGTACGATGAGCTCGGGGCGGCGTTCGTGCGCGGCGGGAACGGCGAGCTGCGCGACCGAGCCGCGGTCAGCCCAGCCCGAGCCGGCGGGCGATGATTACCTTCATGATCTCGTTGGTGCCGGCGTAGATCGACTGCACCGCGGCGTCGGCGTAGTCGAGCGCGATCGGGTATTCCAGCATGAAGCCGTAGCCGCCGTGGAGCTGCAGGCACTCGGCGGTCAAGCGCTTCTGCAGGTCGGTGGTCCACCACTTGCCCATGGAGGCCTCGGAGACGACCTCGTCGCTGCGCACGTGCGCGGCCAGCAGCTTGTCGACGAAGGCGGTGCCGATCTCGACCTCGGAGGCCAGCTCCGCGAGCGTGAACTGGGTATTCTGGAAGGCCGCGATGGGCTGCCCGAAGGCGCGCCGCTGGGTCACGTACTCGACCGTGTCGTGCAGTGCCCGCCGGCACGACGCGAGCGCCGACACCGCGATGCAGATGCGCTCCTGCTGGAGGTTCTCCATGAGCATCTTGAAGCCCTGGCCCTCCTGGCCGAGCAGGTTCGCGCGCGGCACCCGGCAGCCCTCGAAGAAGATCTCGCTCGTGTCCTGCGCCGGGAGGCCGAGCTTTTCGAGCTTCCGGCCGCGGACGAAGCCGGGGGTGTCGGCCTCAACCAGGAGGAGGCTGATGCCGCGGTGGGGCGGGTTGGCCGTCGGGTCGGTCTTGGCGGCCACGATGAACAGGTCGCCCAGCTGCCCGAGGGAGATGAACGTCTTGGCACCGTCGAGTACGTAGTGGTCCCCGTCGCGCACGGCGCGCGTCTGGATGCCCTGCAGGTCGGAGCCCGCGCCCGGCTCGGTCATGCAGATGCCGAGCAGGCACTCGCCGCGGATGGCGGGCGGCAGGTACTTCTGCCGCTGCTCCTCGCTGCCGAAGGAGAGGATGTACGGCATGCAGATCGACGAGTGGACGGCGGTGATGAGCCCGTGCGCACGGAACCAGGCGATCTCTTCCAGGACGACGGCGTCGAAGAGGAAGTCGCCTCCGCCGCCGCCATAGCGCTCCGGCATGGCGGGGCCGAGGAAGCCTTCCTCCCCCAGGCGACGCCAGATGACGCGGTCGGTGATGCCGTTGCGGTTCCACTCCGGCACCCGCGGCTCGATCTCGCGCTCGGCGAAGCGCCGCATCTGGGCGCGGAAGAGCTCGTGGTCCTCGGTGAACACGTCGCGGCGCATGGGGGGGCCATAGTGGAGCGGCGGTGGCGATGCAACGCGTCGGGGAAGCATCGTGTTTCCCGTGACGCGTCCGGGCGTCGCCCGTCGTGTGTGGTTGGCGCGGCACGGCCCGTGCTATCCTCGCGGCTCGATGGGTCATCCCAAGCGTCGGGCCACCTACGAGGACCTCATGAAGGTGCCCGACCACCTGGTCGCCGAGATCATCGACGGCGAGCTCATCACCACGCCGCGCCCGGCGTCGCCGCACGCACGTGCGGAGTGGGCCATCGGCCAAGACCTCGGACCCTTCGATCGGCGGCCCGGAAGCCCCGGCAAGCCGGGGGGATGGTGGATGCTGGTCGAGCCGGAGCTGCATCTGGGCGACGACATCCTGGTCCCCGATCTCGCGGCCTGGCGCCAGGAGCGCATGCCGGTCATCCCCAATGTGGCAGCGTTCCAGCTGCCGCCCGATTGGGTGTGCGAAGTCATCTCGCCGCGCACGGGCCGCATCGACCGCTCGCGCAAGATGCGCATCTACGCCCGCGAGGGCGTGGGGCATCTCTGGTTCGTCGATCCGCTGGCGCGCACGCTCGAGGTCTATCGGCTGGATGGTGCGCGCTGGCTCGTCGCCAGCACGCATGGCGGCGACGAGACGGTGCGCGCCGAGCCGTTCGACGCGATCGAGATCCAGCTCGAGCGCTGGTGGCTCGAGTCGGCCGACCCGCAGGCGTGAGCGGGCCGGGACAGGAATTCATGTCTACTGCTCTCCTGCTGCGCGCTGCCGTCCTTCTGGTGGTCGGGTCCGCTCTCGGCATCGCGGTGAACGCCTTCCGGGCGACGCCGATCCCGCTCGGCCTGCACCAGCCGGCGCTCGTGTGCGAAGGGGGTGCCGACCCGGTGGATGAGCTCGGACCCGAGGAGGCCGAGCGTCTGTGCACCGAGGGCCAGATCCTCATCGCCGACGTGCGCCAGGCCAGCCGGTTCGAGGCCGGTCACATCGCGGGCGCGCTCCACCTTCCCTGCTCGGACGCGCTCCCGGACACGCTGCGTGCGGCGACCGATGCGACCGGCATCGTCCTGGTCTACGGCGACAGCACCGAGGAGGCGCGCCCGGTGGCGCAGTCCCTGCGCGCCCGCGTGCAGGACCGGGCCCGCGTCGCCATCCTGCGCGGCGGCTTTCCCGCCTGGAGCGGGTCCGGTCTCGCGTGCGAGTCGGGCGTGTGCGCGCACTGCGGTGGGGACGTGCATTGACATGACGTGGATAGCGCTCGTCGCGCGGCTCGTCCTGGGGGGGCTCCTCGGATACGCCGGGGTCGTCAAGCTCGTCGAGGGCGCGGCGTTCGTCGACGAGGTCGCGAACTACCGGCTGTTCTCCGGGGCCGCCGCGCTGGTGGCGTTGGCGCTCCCGGCGACGGAAGTCGTGGTCGGCAGCGTCCTCGTCCTCGGCCCACGCGTGTGGCGACGGGCCGCGTTGCTGGTCGCTGCCCTCCTGCTCGTCACCTTCACCGTTGCCATGGCGAGCGCGATCGCGCGCGCCATCGACGTAAACTGCGGCTGCTTCGGCTCTGCGTCGTCGAACATCTCGGTGTGGACCGTCGCACGCAACCTGGTGCTGCTCGGGCTGGTCGCGACGGCGTGGGTCGCCGAGCAAACCGGCGGGCTCACTCCGCCATCCACTCCGCGGGCGTGCACGCCACCCCGTCGCGGACCGTCCAGCGCACCGTCCTGAGCGCCCGCAGGTCCTGCAGCGGATCGCCGACGACGAGCACCATATCCGCGCGCGTGCCCACCGCGATCGTGCCGATCTCGCCGTCGAGGCCGAGCATGCCCGCCGGCACGCGTGTCGAGGCCGCGAGGGCCGCGGCCGGCGCGACGCCGGCCTGTCCGAGCAGCTCGATCTCGCGCGGCGTCGACGCGGCGTGAAACTGGTAGGGCAGGATGTCCCAGTTGCCGGCGTCCGACCCGACCACGATCGGCACGCCGGCGGCAGCGACGCGTGCCACCGCACGCTGGCTGCTCGCGAGCCGCTCATGGAACGAGGCCTCGTCGAGGGCGATCCGGCCGACCATGCCGTGGAGCAGACGAGGCAGCCAGGGCACGGCCGCGCCCAGTTCCTCGCTGACAAGGAACCGCCCCGCGGCGGGATCGCGCGCGGTGGCGATCTCGGTCGCGGGCACGACCCGCTGCACCAGCGGATCGTCGAGCCGCTCGGGATGAAAGCGCGCCAGCTCGGCGTCCATGACCGAGAAGGTGGTCATCAGATACGTGCCGCTGGTCGCGAGCCGCGCCACGAAGGCGTCCGACGGCGGCGCATCGTAGAAGCCGGCGTGCACGATGGCGTGTGCCTGCATGTCGAGGGCGATCGTCTTGGCCGGCTCGCGGTTGGCGTGGACGTAGATCGGTAGCCGCCGACGCGTGGCCCCGCGGACGATCGCCTCCCGCACCTCGGGCGTGGGCACCGGCCAGTGGGCCCGTGGGCCGAAGCCGGGCTCGATGAACACCTTGACGCCGACGACACCCAGCGCGACGAGGCGATCGAGGTGGGCCTCCACCTCGGCCGGGGTCGAGACCGCGGCGTGGTGCGCGGCCCCGTAGCCGCTGGGCGCGGTGAACCCGGTGCCGAGGGTGAGGAAGCGCGGCCCCGGGTGCCCGGCGGCGAGCCATGCGTGGATTTCGCGGGCGAGCGGCAGCGGAATGCCCGTGTCGAGCACGGTGGTGACGCCGGCGGCGAGGTAGGCGCGCAGGTGCTGGCGGCGTAGGCGTTCGACGACCTCGGGCGGGTCGTGCCGGTACGCCGCGCCCGGGACGACGGCGAGATGCACGTGCGTGTCGATCAGCCCGGGCAGCACGGTCGCGCCGCCGGCGTCGAGCGTGGGGACGTCGGCCGCGGTCAGATCGCGCCCGATCGCCGCCACGCGGCCGTCGCGGACGAGGATGCGGGTGTGCTCCTGCGGCGGGGCGCCGGTGCCGTCGATCAGGCGGCAGTCGCGGATGAGGAGGTCGGCCGCCTCGATCCGGGCGGCGAGCGCGATCAGCAGCAGCGCGAGGGGCGCTAGCCGATGACGCCGGTCAGCCGACAGCTCATGTCCCACAGACGGCGCGCGGTCGTCACGTCGAGTGCTGCGCGTGACGGCCGCGTCTCCTTGCAGTTGCTGAAGTATTTTCCGTTCACGCGCGCGACGGCGGGTGACGACGTCAGGTAGATCGAGGTGGCGGCGCCCTGTACCGGGGTGCGGAAGAAGGGCGCCAGCACCTTGATCAGGAAGGTCGCGGCACGGCCGTTGTTCTGCCCGAGGCGGGTCGCGACCGCGCCCGGATGGAGACAGTTGGCGGTGACGCCGCTGCCGTCGAGACGCCGTGCCAGCTCGGAGGTGAACAGGATGTTGGCCAGCTTGGAGGTGCCGTAGACGCGCATGGCGCGGTAGCGGCGCTCGCTGCCCAGGTCGTCGAACTCGATCCGGCCGATGCGATGGGCGTCCGAGGCCACGTTCACGATGCGCGCGGGGGCGCTCTTCTTCAGGCGATCGAGGAGCAGATGGGTCAACAGGAAGTATGCCAGGTGGTTCACCGCGAACACGGTTTCGATGCCGTCGACCGTCGTGGTGTGTTGCAGGTTCACGACCCCGGCGTTGTTGACCAGGACGTGCACCTTGGGAAGGCGGGCGAGCAGCTCGCCGGCCACCCGGCGGATCCCGGCCTGGCTGGCCAGATCGGCCAGGAACAGGCTGAGGGCGTCGTTGCCGGTAGCGGCGCGGATGGCGGCGACGGTCTCCTCGCCGCGCGCGCGGTCGCGGCACACCAGCGCTAGCGTCGCGCCCATCCGTGCCAGCGCCAGCGCCGTTTCGCGCCCGATGCCGGAGGTCGCACCCGTGATGACGTACACGCGACCGGAGAGATCGGGCACCGGGGCGGCCATGCTCAGAAGCCTGCGGCGGCGAGGGCCCGCCCGAGCTGCTCTTCGGTCGACCCGTAGTGCTGCTCGAGCGTCTTGGCGCGCTTGAAGAAGAAGTGCAGGTCGAGCTCCCAGGTGAACCCGATGCCGCCGTGCATCTGGATGGCCTCGCCGCACACGTGGCGCGCGGCGTCGCCGGCGTACGCCTTGGCGGTGGCGCAGGCCAGCGCCACCTCGGCGTCGGCGGTGTCGATGCACCAGGCGGCGCGATAGACCGCCGCGCGCGTCGACTCGACGCGCAGGAGCATGTCGGCCATGCGATGCTGCAGCGCCTGGAAGGAGCCGATGGGGCGCTTGAAGGCCTGGCGTGTCTGCGAGTAGGCGACCGTCATCTCGAGGGCGCGGCTCATGAGGCCGAGCAGCATCGCCCCCGCACCCACGGCCCCGAGCCGGTCGACGGGCTCGAGGAGCGCCGGCGGGCCGAGGAGCGTGGCGGCGTGGTCGAGGCGTACGCTGCCGAAGCGCTGGCCCGGGTCGAGCGTGGGGAGCGGCGTCACGTCGAACGGGCCGTCGACGAGGTGGAGGCCGTCGGGCGTGGTGACCAGCAGCGCCGCGGCCTCGGCGGCGAAGGGGACGAAGTGCTTCGTCCCCCGCGCCCGTCCCCCGGCGACGCGGGTCGGGTTCCCCGCCGAGCCGGCGAAGGGGGTGTCAGCGCGCGCGAGCACCGCCAGCCGCGTCCCGGCGGTCAGGTCGCCGAGCAACGCGGGCTGGTTCCCGGCGGCGGCGAGTGCCGTGGCGGCCAGGCAGGCGTCGAGGAACGGTCCCGGTACGCACGCGTGGCCGAGCTCCTCCATGACGATGGCGAGCTCGACCGCGCCGAGGCCTTGGCCCCCCGCCTCGACCGGAACGGTGAGTCCCAGGTAGCCCATGTCGGCGAACCGCCGCCAGTCGTCGGCGGCGTAGGCGTGCGGGCTCTCCTCCATCACACGCCGGCTGTTCTCGAACGGATAGGCGTTCTTCACGAAGTCGCGGGTCGCGCTGCGCAGCAGCGCCTGGTCGTCGGAGAGGGCGAAGCGCATGGGTCAGTCCGCCTGCGGCAGCTCGAGGACGCGCTTGGCGACGATGTTACGCTGGATCTCGGACGAGCCCGAGTAGATCGTGCCCGCACGGGCCCACAGGAAGTCGCGCGCCCAGTCGACCTCGGTGCGCGCGAGCGCGCTACTGCGGAGCAGCTGCCCGCCGGCGCCGAGCAGGTCGAGGGCGGTCTCGCGGAAGCGCTTGTCGAACTCGCTCCAGCAGAGCTTCTCGAGCGACGCCTCCGGTCCGGGGGCGCGGCCGTCGGCCAGGTTGGCGAGCATGCGGACGCCGTTGGCCTTCATCACATCGTTCTCGACCAGGAGGCGCGCCAGCTTCTCGCGTACGGCGCCGTCGGTGCGCCCGAGCTCGCGGCACGCGAGGGCGAGCTGCTCGAGATCGCGCGCGTAGCGTGCCGAGTACGCCAGCGCCACCGCGCCGCGCTCGTAGGCCAGCACGGTCATGGCGATGCGCCAGCCCTCGCCGATCTGGCCGACCAGATGCTCGCGCGGCACGCGCGCGTCCTCGAAGAACACCTCGCCGAACTCGCTCTCGCCGGTGATCTGGCGCAGGCGCCGCACGGTGACGCCCGGGGTGTCGAGCTTGCACAGGATGAACGAGATGCCGCCGTAGCGATTCTGCGGGTCGGTGCGGGCGAGGACGAAGATCCAGTCGGCCCACGGGCCGAAGGTGGTCCAGATCTTCTGGCCGTTCAGCACGAAGTGATCGCCGTCGACGTGCGCGCTGGTGCGGAGCGAGGCGAGGTCGCTGCCGGCGCCCGGCTCGCTGAAGCCCTGGCACCAGATCTCGTCGGCCGCCAGCATGGGCGGGATGAAGCGCCGGCGCTGCTCCTCGCTGCCGTGGTGGATGAGGGCGGGCCCGAGGAGCCCGATGCCGAGCAGGTTCGGGATCAGCGGCGCGTCGGCGCGCGCCAGCTCGGCTTCGAAGATCGACTTCTCGACCTCGGTCGCGCCCCGGCCGCCCCATTCTTTCGGCCACTCCATGCCCAGGTACCCCGCCTGGTAGAGCTTGCGCTGCCACTCGCGGCGCACTGCCATGAGGCTGTCTTCGGTGGCGTTCGGGTCGCGCACCTCCTCGCGCCACGGGCGGCGCAGGTGCTCGGACAACCACGCCCGGAGCTGGTCCCGGAACGCCAGGTGCTCGGCGGACAGGCGCAGATCCATGGGGGAGTGTGTTAGGGCGGCAGGAAGGCCCCTGTCAACGCTGGGCCGTGGGTAGTGCTGGGCCGTGTGTTAGGGCGGCAGGAAGGCGTCTGTCAGCGCTCGTCGGATGCGGTGCCCGCCTCGTGCCCGGGGCAACGGACTACGGGAAGGCGCGGGTAGCGCGCGAAGCGCGGATCGGCCTCGGCCCGGCCGCAGCGCCAGAACGTGCTCGCGCGCGCCGTGCGCGTCGTCTGCGCGTGGCGGCAGGTGGCGCACAGCCCCACGGTCCGCAGGCGGTCGTCGTCGCTGGTCACGGGCGCGGCCGGGATGTTATCCAGCGCGGGGGAGGGTGCAACCCATGCCGCGACCGGTCCGCTTCGGAGTGACGCTGCCGCAGATCAAGCGCTCGTGGGAGGACGCGCGCGCCGCCGCGGTCGAATTCGACCGCCTGGGCTTCGACTCGGTGTGGGCGTGCGACCACCTCTACGGCGTGCCGATGCCGAACCTCCCCATCCTGGAAGCCTGGACCCTGCTCGCCGCCGTCGCCGCCGTGACCGAGCGCGTCGCCGTCGGCACGTTGGTGACCCCCCCGTTCTTCCGCAACCCCGCCGTGCTGGCGAAGCAGGTGGCCACCATCGAGCAGATCGCCGCTGGCCGCACCATCATGGGCCTCGGCGCCGGCTGGTTCGCGACCGAGTTCGAGGCCTACGGCTGCCCCTTCCCGTCCTCCATCCGCGACCGCCTGCGCGCGCTCGACGAGGCGGCGCAGATCATGACGCGCATGTGGACCGAGCCGAGCGTCACGTTCGAGGGCCGGCACTTCACCGTGCGCGACGTGGTGTGCGAGCCGAAGCCCGCCCACCGCCCCCCCATCCTGATCGGCGGCGGCGGCGAGCGCGTCTTGATGGGCCTCGCCGCCCGCCATGCCGACATCTGGAACAACCTGGCCGTGGCCCAGCCCGACCTCGGCCGCAAGGTCGAAATCCTCCGCCGTCGCTGCCAGGAGATCGGCCGCGACCCCGACACGCTCGAAGTCTCCCAGCAGTGCCTGGTCGTCATCGCCCCCACCGAGGACGAGGCCCGCAAAGCCGTCGCCCGCGCCCCCCATATCTACGGCGCCCACATGGGCGCCCATCTGGAAGAGCACGGCATCTGGGGCACCCCGCCCCAGGTGATCGACCGCATCGAGCGCCACCGGAAACTCGGCTGCACCTACTTCATCATCGAATTCTTCGGCCGCGACACCCGCGAGCCCGCCCGCCTGTTTGCCGAACAGGTCGCCCCCGCATTCCGGAACTGAGGCCCGCGCACTCGAGGCCGAGCCGCTACCCCTTCTTCAACGCCGCGTCGATGGCCTTCTTGAAGTCGTCCATCGACCGCTGCGTCATGCGCTTCCCGTTCACGAAGAAGGTCGGCGTGGCGTCGACATCCGCCGCGCGCCCGTCGCCCACGTCGCGCGACACCTGCTGCTGCGTTTCGGGGGCGCTCACGTCGCGTTGCCAGCGCGGCACGTCGAGGCCGATCTCCTTGGCGTACTCGGCCAGCTTCTCGGGCGTGAGCGCGGTCTGGTTCTTGTACATGATGTCGTGCATTTCCCAGAACTTGCCCTGCTTGCCGGCGGCGATGGCGGCGCGCGCGGCGCCGAGCGCGTACTGGTGGATGGAGGTGAGCGGGAAGACCTTGTAGACCAGCTTCACGTCCTTCGGGTACTCGGTGAGCACGCGCTCGAGCAGCTCGCGCGACTCGCCGCACGGCGGGCACTGGAAGTCCGAGAACTCGATGAGCGTGACGCGGGCGTCCTTGGGGCCCTTCACCGCCGAGTCGCCGATTGGAATGGTGTACACCTTGTCCGGGTACGCCTTGTCGTTCTCGACCACGTTCGGGTTGGGGGCGGCGGCGCCGGGCTGGCTGCCCGCGAGCTGGATCGTCTTCTCGAGGCCTCCCACCTTGTAGAGGATCTCGCGCTGGTCGCGGGTGATCTCTTCGAAGGCGGGATCCTGCTGGCATCCGCCGAGTGGGATGAGGGCGACCACGAGGACCACGAGGGCAGCGATTGGCATCGTGCCTGAATAGACTGCTCCCGCGGGCCCGGCAAGCGCGCGTGCTCAGCGCCCGCCGAGCGCCGCCATGGCCGTCGCCGTGTCGGTCCCGGAGCCGCCACGCTGCGCCACCGCGCGCGCGATCCGCTCCGCGCGGGCGCAGATGCGCCGGATGCGGAACAACGACAGGTGGAACTGTTGCGCCAGGGCGGCGATCGTCCACCCCTGCCGGCGGAGCGTGCAGATGCGCTGGTCGCGCTCGGCCTTCAGCTGACTCGCGAGGCCGCGCGAGAGCACCGACACCTTGGGCATGCTGATGCCGAACTTCGCGGCGACCACGCGCAGGGGATGCCCCTCGCGGATCATCGCGGTCACTTCCTCCTCGCGCACGCGCGGGGCGCGGAGCGCCGACACCATCACGTCGATCGGCATGCTCAGCAGGCGCGCCCGGACGCGTTCCGTGTCGAGGTCGAGGGCGGCGCAGATGTTGTCGAACGAGAACGGCCACGCGGCGTTGCGCATCTCCACCCAGGTGCGCGCCTCGAGGGCGTACTGGGCCCGCGCCCGCGAGCGCTGCCCGCCAGTCAGACACTCGACGGCGTCGAGCAGCACGGCACGCATGAGCGCGCGCTCCCCCTGGCCGGGGACGTAGTGGGTCGCCAGCGCCTGCACCTCCATGGCAACGCGCCCGTCGCCGTCGCGTGACGCGGAACGGGTGGGGGAAACGGCGCAGCGAGGCGGGACCCGAGACGGACTTTCATGGACGCCATCCGGGCGGCCAGTCAGGTTCTCTGTCGATCTCGTGGGGTTCGGCTGCGTTGCCATGTCGGTCCTCCCGGCGCCTCGCTGCGCCGGAAGGGTGCATGTGCACGGGCCGTGCCGGGCGAAAAACACGTGCGACCTGCGTTGGCGGGGTGCGTCAGAGCGCGGGGAAAAACGCCCCACGGATCGAAAGGAAACGCCTCGGGAGGCCGGATCCCGACGACTGCACCGGCCGCAGCGAGGAGTGGGCCTTCGCGCGCGTCGGCATGGCCTGTGCACCCTGCGGTCTGCACAGGGGAGGACCAAAGATGGAAGCGATGCTACGACCCGCGTACGCGCGGGAGGACCTGCTGACCGCTCGGGAACGGGAGATCGTGCGTCAGGTCGCGTTCGGCCTGCACAACACCGAGGTGGCCACGCGGCTCACGATCAGTCCCGGGACAGTGCGCAAGCATCTGGAGCACGTGTTCCGCAAGCTCGGCGTGCGGCGACGCACCGAGCTATCGGGTATCGCGCTCCGCCTCGGGATCGTCTGAGCGCCCGGGACGGTCAGCCGCCGTCGAGGGCGCGCTCGAGCGCCGGTGCCAGCGGCACGGGGGTGTCGTCGTCCCGATTGGTGAGATACCCGTGCGGCAGCCGCACGATCTCGAGCCGACGCTTGCTCTTGGCGCGGCTATGACGGAGCGCGTCGAGCGGGAACGGCTCGTCCGGGTCGAGCCGGGCGAGGATGGCGAGCATCTCGTCGAGCGTGTCGATCTGCATGAGCGCCTGGCGCACGACCGCCGAGCCCTTGAAGCCGCCGGTGTACCAGCCACACCACTTGCGCATGTGCCACATGCCGACCTGCGGACCGAAGAGCGCGACCAGTCGCGTGGCGTGTTCGCGCATGATGGCGATGATGGTACCCAGGCGTGGCTGCGGGCCCGGCTCGCGTCCGTCGAACACGGCCGCCAGCTCGGAGAAGAGCCACGGCCGACGGAGACACCCGCGCCCGACGATCACGCCGTCGCACCCGGTCTGGCGCATCATCCGGAGCGCATCCCAGCACTCCCAGAGGTCGCCGTTGCCGAGCACGGGGATACGCACCGCCGCCTTCAGGGTGGCGATCGCGTCCCAGTCGGCGGTGCCGGCGTAGAGCTGCGCCGCGGTACGGGCGTGGAGGCCGATCGCCGCGCCCCCCTCGTCCTCGGTGACCCGGCCGGCGTCGCGGTAGGTGAGGAGCGTATCGTCGATCCCGAGCCGTACCTTGACCGTGACCGGCACGGGAGCGGCCGCCCGGACGGCGGCACGCACCAGCCGCGCCATGAGGCGCGGCTTCACGGGGATGGCGCTCCCGCCGCCATGTCGGGTGACCTTGGGGACGGGACAGCCGAAGTTCAAGTCGATGTGCTGCACGCCTTCGGCGACCAGCAGGCGTGTCGCCGCGCTCAGATCGTCCGGGGTGCTGGCGTAGAGCTGCACCGAGCGCGGCGACTCGTCGGGACGGCTGCTGGCGAGGAGCAGCGTACGCGCGTTGCCGTCCCGGAGCCCGCGCGCGGTGATCATCTCGGACACGTACAGCCCGGCGCCGAACTCGCGGCACAGGCTTCGGAAGGCGTAGTTGGTGACGCCCGCCATGGGCGCCAGCACGACCGGCGGCCACACCCTGAGCGGCCCCAGCGCGAGCGGGCGGAACTCGCTCGCCCGCGCCACGGGCACGTCCTGGTTCAGCGCGCTCGCGGCGCGCGGAGTCGGGTCGTTCAGAGTGCGGCCTCGAACAGCCCGGCGGCCCCCATGCCGCCCCCGATGCACATGGTGACGATGCCCCAGCGCTTCTTCCGGCGGCGGAGCTCCAGGAGCAGCGTGCCGACCAGCCGGGAGCCGGTCATGCCGTACGGATGGCCGATCGAGATGGCGCCGCCGTTCGGGTTCAGCTTGGCGGGGTCGATGCCGAGGCGATCGCGGCAGTAGACCGCCTGCGACGCGAAGGCTTCGTTCAGCTCGACCAGGTCGATGTCGTCGATTCTGAGGCCGTGGCGCTGGAGCAGCTTCGGCACCGCGAACACCGGCCCGATGCCCATCTCGTCGGGCTCGCAGGCGGCGAACACGCAGCCGCGGAAGAAGCCGAGCGGCTTCACGCCGAGCGCCTTGGCGCGCTCGAGCGACATGATCAGGTTGGCGGACGCGCCGTCGGAGAACTGCGAGGAGTTACCGGCCGTGACCGACCCGTCCGGCTTGAACGCGCCGGGGAGCTTGGTCAGGTTCTCCATGGTGGTGTCGGGGCGATTGCACTCGTCGCGGTCCACCGTCACCTGCTTCTGCGACGTGGCGCCGGTGGCCTTGTCGGTGACTTCCATGGTGACCGTCATGGGGGCGATCTCGTCCTTCAGCTTGCCGCTCTGATGGAAGGCGCCGGTGCGTTGCTGGGAGGCGAGCGCGAACTCGTCCTGCTTCTCGCGGCTCACTTTGTAGCGCTCGGCGACGATCTCGGCGGTGAGGCCCATGGGCATGTAGACCGCCTTCTTGTGGTCCATGAGCCAGGGGTTGAACAGGTTGGTCTTGTTGAAGTCGTTCTGCAGCATGGTGATCGATTCCATGCCCCCGCCGATGACCGCGTCGGCGCCCTCGACCTGCACCATGTGCGCCGCCACGGCGACCGCGTTGAGGCCCGACGAGCAGAAGCGGCTCACCGTGCCGCCGGGGACGGTGATCGGGAGCCCGCTCATGACGGCGACGTTGCGGCCCACGTTGAAGCCCTGCGGGCCTTCGGGGAAGCCCGCGCCCATGACGACGTCGTCGATCTCCGACGGATCGAGCTGCGGCACCTGGGCGAGGACCGCCTTCACGCAGTGCGCGCCCATGTCGTCCGGGCGCGTCAGGTTGAACGAGCCCCGGAACGACTTGGCGAGTCCCGTGCGGGCGGTGGCGACGATGACAGCTTCCCGTTGAGCCATGAATGTCCTCCGCTGGGCCGCGGTGCTGGCGCGGGCGTATCCCGCACCGATCAAAAGCTCGCGCGGCGTCGAGCCGCGAACTATAACAGCGGCCATGTGGCAGGTCGACCCGGTGTGTCATGCGTGAGCTGCTGCCCGCGGACCTCGCCGCCCGCCTGCGCGCCGGCGAGCCGGTGCTCCTGCTCGACGTGCGCGAGCCCTGGGAGCACGCCATTGCGGCTTTGCCCGGGAGCATGCTCATCCCGCTCGGCGAGCTGAGTGCACGGACGGCCGAGGTGGTCCCGCCCCCCGGCGGGTTGGTGGTCACCTACTGCCATCATGGAGTGCGGAGCCTGTCGGCCGCGGCCCTCCTGGCGCAAGCAGGGATCGGCCCGGTGGCGTCGCTGGCGGGAGGCATCCACGCCTGGGCGTGCGAGGTCGACCCCGCCATGGCGCGCTACTGAGGCCCGCGTCGGTTGCTGGCGCCCGTGCATGCTGGCCGGGCAGTCGTGCGCGTACGCCAGCCGGGACGGCGGTCCAAGGCCGCGAGAATTCAGCAAGATCGGGCCGGATTCCGGCACGGGACTTGGACCATGGGCGGCCGGCGCGTGTGCGCCGAGCTACCCATGCTGCGGTCCGAATCCTCTCCCAAGCTGACGCTGCTGTCCTCCGAGCGCCTGCGCTTCCGACGCGCCGGGGAGACCCCCGTCCCTGGCGTGAGCGAGGCGGAGCGGGTTGCCTTCTCCTGCGGGCGCGGGGTCACCCGGCTCGCATGCGACTGGGGGACGCTCCTCGGCATGCTGCCGGCGCTCGGCCAGGTCGTGGCCGTCACCCGCAACGGCCGCGCTGTCCTGGAGCGGCGCGGGGTGTATGGCCGCGTCCAGCTGATGGGGACGACCGCCCTCGTCCTGAACCGTGCCGTCGACCTGCGCGTTGTCCTCGAGCGCTGGCAGCTCGGCTTCGCGGTCGACGAGGGCCGCCGCCAGAGCCTGCAGTTCTTCGACTGCAGCGGCACGCCGGTGCACACCGTCGTCCTCGGCCCCACCAGCAACCGCGAGGCGTACGACGCCCTGGTGGCGCGGTGTGCCAACCCGGACCAGTCGACCGAGCAGCGCGTGGTGCCGCGCCCGGCCCCCCCGCCCACGCGGCCGGACGCGGAGATCAACCTGATGGTGCTCCGGGCGGCATGGGGCGCACTCCAGGATGCGCACGACTTCGCCGCTCTCCTGCGCACCTTCGGCGCCACCCGCCTGCAGGCGCTCCGCCTGGCGGGGCCGGAGTTCGCCTATCGGGTCGCGCCCGCGAGCCTGCACTCGGTGCTGGCGCGGGTCGCCAAGGCAGGCACGCCCATCCGCGTCGTGGTGGCCAACTCCGGCGCCGTGCAGGTGCATTCTGGCCCCGTCCGCCACATCGAGACGCGTGCGCACTGGCTCATGGTGAGCGACCCCGACCTGCAGTTCCGCGTGCGCGCCGATCGCATCGCCTCGGCGTGGGTGGTCAGCAAGCCGGCGCGCGGTGGCCTCACCACGTCGCTCGAGCTGTTCGACGCCGACGGCGAGAACATCGCGCTGCTCTTCGGCGCGCGCGACGTGAACGAGTCCGATCCGGAGTCGTGGCGGTCGGTGGTCGGGCGCCTGACCGCCATCGGGTCGCGGCTCGAAGCGGTCGGCTGAGAGCGGTCCCCGCGTCAGCCGCGGGCGGCGTCGGCCCCTTGGGGCCGGGTGACCCACCACGCCCACGCGATCAGCACGCCCTGCATCGGCAGCCGCAGCCAGAGCCCGAGTGGCGTCGGCTGCGGCAGCCACGCCGGCGGGTCGACGAAGCCGACGTGGTTGATCGCCATGTGCACGTTGGCCGGGAAGACGGCGAGCAGGAGCGCGATCAGGCCCCAGGCGGCGAGGCGGCGTGTGGCGGGAACGAGCACGAGAATGCCGAGTGCGATCTCGCAGACGCCGGAGAGGTAGACCAGCGCCACGGGGGAGGGGAGGTACGGCGGTACGATGTGGGTGAAGAACGCGGTGGCCGTGAAGTGCGCCGTGCCGGCCGCGACGAAGAAGACGCCCAAGAGGCAGAGGAGCATGCGCCGCAGGATGGACATGGGGGCCGGTAGCATCCTCCGGGGCAGGTGCTCAAGGCGTGTGACTCGCGCGTGCAGCGGGGACCCGGTATGACACAGCGGTGCTCGCCGCCTCGCAGGCCCGGCTCACGACCGGAACGCCGCTGACCGAGCGGCTGACGCGCGCGTTCTTCCGGGCGTTCTTCTCCCTCCTGCTGGCCGCCATTGCGCTGGCGCAATGGGCGGTCGTGGCACGTGTGCTTGCCCGCCTGGGCGTGAGCGTCCCGGTCGCGCTGCACGTGGCCATCCCGGTTGGCGTCTACGTCTTCAACCGCTGGCTCGCGGGGCACCTGCGGGCGGGCGGGCGGCGGCCGCCGGGGCTCCGCCTGTATACGGGCTTCGCATTCACGAGTGTCTTCTGCGGCGTGTTCCTGCTGGTGAGCGCCGTCGTCTGGGGCGCCCTGAATGCCGGTATCGTTACCGCCGAGGCGGCGCTCGGCGGCCTCGGCGTGGCCGGCAACCTGACCGCGCTCGAGCGGCCGTTCGCGCTGCTGGTCGATGTGGGCCTGTCAGCCATCGTCGGGCTCTTCCTGGCCGGCTACACGGTCGGGCGGCGCGCGCTCACGGTCTCGCGGCATCGCATTCCCGTCCCCGGTCTGCCGCCCGCGCTGGCCGGCTTCCGCATCGCGCATCTGAGCGACCTGCACATCGGCGCCTACCTCGACCGCGACGAGCTCGCTGCGCACGTTGCGCGCGTGAACGCTCTCGCGCCGGACCTGGTGTGCATCACCGGCGACCTGGTCGACCGGGCGGACACGTGCGCCGGGGGCTTCCCGGTGCTGGCGGGCCTGCGGGCGCGGCACGGCGTGCTGGTGACGCTCGGCAATCACGACGTCGCCGCGGGCGCCGAGGTGGTGACGGCAGCGCTCCGCCGGCACACGCCGTTCACGGTCCTGCGCAATGCCGCGGCCGAGATCGTCGTCGACGGGGCACGTCTTGCCGTGCTCGGCGTCGACGACCTCGGGCGCGACTGGGCGCGTGGCGTCGTCGAGCATCCCGCGCTGCCGCCGCTCGCGCGCGCCGTGCCCGCAGACGCGACGGTCGTGGTCCTGTCGCACCGTCCGGACTGCTTTCCGCAGGCGGCGGCGCTCGGCGCCCACCTGATGCTCTCCGGCCACACCCACGGCGGGCAGCTGGGGCTGCCGGCGTTTCTCGGCCGGCGCGTCCGCAACCTGGCCGAGTTCATCACCCGCTTCGATCGCGGGCTGTTCCAGGAGGGAGGGGCGACGCTGGTGGTGAGCCACGGGCTCGGCTTCACCGGCCAGCCCATCCGGCTGTTCACGCCACGCGAGATCGGCTGCCTCGAGCTGTGGCCGGCGTGAACGCGCGGGCGGCGCCGGCTCCCCGTCGCGCCGACGCGCGCGTGCCGGCGACGTGCCTGGCCGCGTTTCTGGTGGTGTGGATCGCCCTCGGCTGGAACCCGCGCTATCGCGACGACTGGGTGCTCGAGAACCTGCCCACGGTCGTCGGCGTGCCGCTGGCCGTCGTCGGCTACCGCCGCTTCCGCTTCTCCGGCCAGGCGTACGTGCAGGCGACCGCGTTCCTGATCCTGCACACGATCGGCAGCCACTATACCTACTCCCAGGTCCCGGTCGGCGACTGGGTGCGGGATACGTTCGGCCTCGGCCGCAACCACTACGATCGCTTCGTCCATTTCGCCTTCGGTCTCCTGATGCTCCGTCCCATCCGCGAGCTGGGCTTCCGCCCCCGCCGCCGCCCCGGCCCGCTCGGCGTGCTGATCTTCAGCGTCGCCGCCGTCGGCGCGTGGAGCGCCGCCTACGAGGTCCTGGAATGGCTGGTCGCCCGCGTCGCCGATCCTGCTGCCGGCACCGCGTTCCTCGGCACTCAGGGCGACCCCTGGGACGCCGAAAAGGACATGGCCCTCGCCTTCGCTGGCGCCCTCCTGGGCGCAACGACAGAATGGCGGCGCACCCCACGCCGCACTCTTGTGTCGGGCGTCAGACGAGAGGCGGAGACGTGAACGGCCAGAGCGCGATGTGTCGGGCGCGTCACGCATAGTGGGTCCAGAGGCGCAGCACCTTGACGACGTGCTCCTTCTCGAGAATCTGGTACACGAGCCGATGCTGGATGTTGATACGCCGGGAGTACGCTCCCGCCAGGTCGCCGACGAGCTTCTCGTAGGGGGGCGGGGTCTCGTACGGATTGCGCCCCAGTAGGACGAGGAGACGCTCGGCGCGCGGCTGGAGGCCGGAGCGGGCGATCGGGCGCGCGTCCTTCCGAGCCTGGGGAGTGAAGACCACTCTCCAGGGGCGACTCACCACCCCGGCTCATCAGAACACGTGCGGAGTGGCGTCTTCATTCCCTTCCGAATCGACTCCCTCATCCCCGGTACCGAGAGCAGGTGCAGGGTCTCCTGGATGGCGCGCCAGTCCTTCACGGAGATCAGCACCGCGCTGTTGCGCGGGCCAGTGATCTGGATCGGCTCGCTGGACTCGGCGGCCTCATCGAGAAGCCCGTATAGCCGGGCTCGTGCCACGCTCGCCTTCAGGGTGGTCATCAGAATCTCCTCATTAGCGGTACGTGTTTCCGTACGTGTTTGCAAGCGACCGGCGACGTGCAACACGGCGCGTCGTGGCGGGAATGGGAGCGGGTCCGGACGGAAGCGGACTAGCTCGCCGTGTGACCGGGCCCTCTCCGATCCGGATCACTCGACGGTCCCGAACCGGTACCGGAACGCGATCCGCAGGAGGCCGGAGACGGAGGAGGCGATCTCGCGAAAGCCGGTGTTCGTCGTGCCGCGCTGCCGGTTCACGAACACGATCGGAAAGCACGCGATCTCGAGGCCGTGCTGGAGGAAGACCGCGATCGTCTCGCTCAGGTAGATGTACCCCGTGTTGCGCTGCGGGATGCGGCACATGAGCTCTGCGCTCGAGCGCGTGTAGAAGCGGAAGCCGTTGGTGTAGTCGTGGATGCGCCATCGCAGGAGCACCCGGGCGAGGAGGTTCGCGAGGAAGCTGAACAGGCGCCGGTTCAGGGGCCAGCCGACGATCGTCCCGTCCGGATAGCGGCAGCCCATCGCGACGTCGGCCTTCTCGAGGAGCGCCAGGCCGCACGGGATGGAGGAGGGTGGATGGGAGAAGTCGCAGTCCATCTCGACGAAGGCCTGAATATCCGCCCGCGCGAGCCCGCGCTCGATCCCCGCGCGGACCGCTCCGCCCCGTCCCTCCTTCTTCGAGCGCACCAGCAGCTCGACGCGCGCGGCGTCCTCGGCGGGAAGCTCCTCCTGCAGTGTACGGACGGTGTCCTGGGTGCCGTCGGGGCTGTTGTCGTCCACGACCAGGACGGAGAGGTCCCGGTCGAGGGCCAGGATTTCGCGGATGAGCCGGCCGATGTTCTCCCGCTCGTTGTAGGACGGGAGCACCACCAGGGCCCTCACCGCTCTCATCACCTTCATGGGCTCGCCGGTGCGTCCTCGGGCGCCACGAGTATCCGTGCGAGGGGCGTGTCGCCTTGCTTTTCGTAGAGGTCGAGCACCGAGGGATCGCGCTCGACGAAGCGCAGCTGATGGCCGCCCAGCACTCCCGAGGGGTGCGCCACGAGAAAGGCCGCCGCACGTCCGGGAAAGAGTCGGTTGGCGATGAGGTACCCCAGAACGTACGGCGGAGTGACCTCGTTTTCGAGGTAGACCGTGCTTCCCGGCGGCGCGGCGGCGGTGGCGGCGGCTATCTCCCCCTGCGTTTGGAGAAAGTAGTCGTGGCACGAGCGGCGCTCGTCGATCTCGAGCCCCGACCGGCGATACCCGGATACCCAGAGCCCGACCGCCAGAGTGACGGCGAGCCCGCCGGGGACGAGGCGCGGCCCCAGGTGCCGGCCGAGCTGTTGCAGCAGGATGCAGAGCAGTGCGACGAGCGGGATCGTGCCGGCATAGTGGTAGCGGCCGATCATCGCCGCCGACGCAGGGGGTGTCCCGTACAGCGCATAGATGTGCGCTCGTCCAGCAGCGATCATGAAGTACACGCCGGCCCAGAGAACGACCATCGCGAGCGCGGCGCGGCGCCTCTCCCAGCTGCCGCGCCAGAGAACGAGCGCCAGGCCCCCGGTGAGCGCGGCAACGGTGATCGCCTCCGCCCACCCGTGGTCCGGGGACGGCATGAAGAACCCGAACAGCGTTCCTGCTGCGGAGTACATCAGCAGATGCACGAACAGCGGTGGAATGGTGTCGAACCGACCCAGCACCGCCTCCCGGTGGATCAACTCGTCGAGCGAGAGCTGCTGCCCGAGCAGGACGTAGAGCTGACCAAGGCCGAAGTAGAGCACGAGCGTCGCCAGCGGCAAGCAGAAAGCCACCATCCGCAATCGTCGCTGCCGCCACATGTCCGGCAGCAGCAGCACCAGGACCGCTGGGGAGACGAGCGCTACGCCCACGCCGGGGCCGTAGCAGGTGCTGCCGACGAGCAGGAGCGCACACCACGCGAGGGCGGCGCGGGTGGTGATCGGACGTCCCGTGGTGACCCTCCGAGTGACACTGCACAAAACCAGCAGCAGCAGCGTACCCACCAGCACGTGACCGAACGCGGCGTACCAGCCGAGCGATCCGATGGCGAGCGGCGACATGCCCCACATGGTCGCACCGAGACACGCCAGCCCGGCGCTCGCGGTGAGAGCGCGCAGCACACCGAACAGCAAGCCGACGTTCACCAGGTGGGTCAGCAGGACGGTCCATTGAAATCGAACCGGATCCGGACCGAAGAGATGGTACGAGCCGAGGAAGACGAGGTTCCGTCCCAGGAAGGCCTGCCCGCCGAAGGGCCTCAGCAGAAATATGAAGGGCTCGTTCACGATGTCGATCAGGTGCACGAAATCGTCGGAGAAGAAGAAGATTCGCGTGATCGGGTGATAGACCCATGCCGTCAGTGCCAACGGCACGAGTACGAGGGGATGCCACGTAGCGCGTCCCAATGAGGCGTGGCTGGCCACGTCGAGCCGTCAGAAGGGCCGGCCGCCGAACGATGCGCCGGCCACCTCGTAGACCGCGTCGTCGGCCAGCGTCCGTTCGACCTGCTGCAGGATGTCCATGCTGGACGCCCTACGACGGCCGGACGGTGATGCCGCCGTCGACGGGGATGACCGCCCCGGTGACGTAGGCCCCCGCCCGCGCCGCCAGGTAGATCGCCACCCCCGCCATGTCCTCCGGCTCGCCGATGCGTCCGAGCGGGCAGGACGACACGATGGCGTCGCGGAAGCGCTCCAGCGTCTCGTGCATCATCTTACTCTCGAACGGCCCGGGTGCGATCGCGTTCACCGTGATGCGCGGCGCGAAGCGCACGGCCAGGGCGCGCGTCAGATGGTGCACGGCTGCCTTGCTCGAAGAGTAGGCGTAGGTTTCGAGCACGGGTACGCGCAGGCCGTCGATCGAGCCCACGTTGATGACGCGCGCGGGATCGCCCGGGCGGACGGCCTGCTCCAGCATGGGCAGACAGGCGCGGGTCAGATGGAAGACGGCCTTTACGTTGAGGGCCAACACCTTGTCCCAGGCGCTGTCGGGGTACTCGGCCAGGGGCGCGCCCCAGTTGGCGCCGGCGTTGTTGACCAGCACGTGCAGCGCGGGCTCACGCTTCGCCAGCGCCTCGGCCAACGCCCGGCAGCCGGCGTCGGTGGAGCAGTCGGCCGGCAGCGCGACGCACGTGCCGTGCTTCGACAGCTCGGCGGCCGCGCGCTCGCACACGTCGGCATTGCGCGCCGAGATGTACACCCGGGCGCCGGCTTCGACGAAGCCCTGCGCGATCATGAGGCCGATGCCGCGCGATCCGCCGGTGACGAGTGCGACTTTGTCTTTGACGGAAAAGAGGTCCTGCATGTGTGCGCTCACTCTCCGGTGAAGCGGGGTGGCCGCTTCTGGACGAAGGCCGCCATGGCTTCCCCGAGGTCGTTGGAGGACAGGAAGGCGGTGTTCCACACCGCGACGTAGTCGAGGGCCTCGGCCACCGACCGGTTCGCGCCGGCGCGCAGCACGGCCTTGGTGCCCTGCACGGCCAGCGGCGAGTTGGCGGCGATCTCGGTCGCGAGTGTCCGCGCGGCCGCGTGCAGCGCGGCGGTATCGGGGTGCACGTCGTTGACGAGCCCGATCTCCTTGGCGCGGCTCGCGGGGATGTCCTTGCCGGTGAAGGCGAGCTCGGCCACGTGGCCGGCGCCGACGATCGCCGGCAGTCGCTGCAGGGTCCCCACGTCGGCGACGATGGCGATGCGGGTCTCGCGCACCGAGAAGAGGGCGTCGGCCGACGCCAGGCGGATGTCGCAGGCCGTGATGAGGTCCACGCCGCCGCCGATGCAGTAGCCGTGCACGGCGGCGATGACCGGCTTGGGACAGTCGGCGACGGCGGTGATGGCGCCCTGCATGCGTTTGATGGTGCGCAGCAGGCGCTGGCGACGCGCCGCCTCCGACGACTCGCCGTCGCCGCCGGCGATCGACCCGAAGGCTGTCAGATCGAGGCCGGTGGTGAAGTGCGGCCCCTTGGCGGCGATGACGACGGCCCGCACCGCGGCATCGTCCGACAGCTCGCGCATGAGGACGGGCAGGTCGTCCCAGAAGGCGGGGCCCATGGCGTTCCGGCGTTCCGCACGGTCGAGCCAGAGGGTGGCCGTGTGCCCGTCGCGTTCGATCGAGAGGACGCTCGAGGTTCCCATGACCGCCCGGCGTATAAGCCGGGCGGTCAGACGACGCAACGTTACCGCGCGGCGGTCGCCGGCAGGAGATCGAGCAGCTCGGGCAGGCCCCGGATGCGCGGGCAGTCGACGGGCCCGGGGTAGCAGCCGAGCGGATCGAGCAGGACGGGCGCCAGCCCGGCGCCGCGTGCGCCGCACACGTCGATTCCGAACACGTCACCCACGTACACGGCGGCCGCGGCCGGCACGGCGAGACGCGCCAACGCGAGATCGAAGATGGCCCGCGCCGGCTTTTCGACCCCGACCACATGCGAGTCGACGACGGTGGCAAAGTAGACGCCGAGTCCCCGCCGGCCGAGGTCGTGCTCGATGCGCCCGTCGGCGTTCGACACGACCGCGAGCGCGAAGCCGCGCGCGCGGAGCACCTGCAGGACGTCCGGCGTGTCCGGCTCGATCACCCGCCAGAGACACTCGGCCCGGTTGTGCGCCTGCAGGGTCGCGAGCAGGGGCGGGATGTCCCCCGATAGCACGTCGAGCCGCCGCAGCACGGTCGCGAAGTAGGCCGGACGTTCCGTCGCTGCGTCCGGCCACAGGAGCCCCTCGACGGTCTCCGGCGGTGTCCGCGCGGGCGCGAACTCGCGATCGAGCACCGCCTTGGCTGCATATTCCGCCTGCCGGATGGCGAGCGGCGTGCGTGGATATCCCGCCTCGACCAGGACGCGCGCGATGAACGCGTAGTCGAGATGGACGAGCGTATTCCCGGCATCGAACAAGACCGCACGCACCGTAGTCACGCCCATAGGATAGCGGCCCGCCGGTTCGGTGTGGAGCGTCGCCGAAGAGGGCGCTCGGGGACTGCCGTCAGGGTTGCTGCCGCACATACGTGGACGCGTGCGCTGCCGTTCCCCCCCCACGGGCACGGCCTCGTCCCGGCAGGGGGCCTGAACGGCACCGCCATCGCTTTCCGGTCCGGGGCTTGGGCGCCCTGTTGCGCGGGAAAGTGTTGGCCGCGCTCGCCTGTACATCGCACGCTGGGTTTGGGAAGGCTCGATCGCGAGCAGTGGGTCGCCTCCCCGCGGGCGCTGGCCGACCTGAGCCCCGACCTGGCCGTGGGAGTGCCCCGCGTACTCGCCTGGAACCGTCACGGTCTGGTGATCGCAACGCGCACGTCCGGGACCGTGCCCGACGGCGGTCCGTTCGAGAACATCTTCGTCGCAGCCAGCGCTACGAGGTGTTCGACGTGGCGGACGCCGAGCAGACCGTCGCCCGCCTCGAGGAGCTGTGCGCGCGGTATGGTCGCCTACTTCTCCCCGCGTGCTATTCTGAGGCTCGTGGCTGACGATTCCGAGGCTCGGCGTCTGGCGCGCACCTACGTGTGGTGGCAGCCCGCCGAGACGACCCTGGCGAACCCTCGGAAACTTCTGTGTCAGATTCTTCGCCTCGGGCGGTCGGAGGATATCCTCGACGCCGAACGCTTGTGGGGGGTCAACGCGTTGCGTGACGCGTTGCTTGGCGCGCTTCCGGGTGACATCGACCCCAAGTCGCAACATTTCTGGCGCCTGCGATTCGGATTGGACGACCACCCATGACGCTTCGCAGCGTGCTGCCGCCGTCACAGCTTGCGTTGTGGGACGGGCCACTCAGTGCCCTGCCCTCGGGTTGGGTCCTCTACGGCGGCACAGCCATCGCGCTTCATCTCGGGTACCGGCAGTCGGTGGATTTCGACTTGTTCTCCGCCGCAAAGCTCGATCGAGCAGCGCTGAGGCGCTCGTGCCCGCTTCTCGTCGGAGCCAAGACGCTACAGGACGAGCCGGATACGCTCACGGTGGTGGTCGAGGACGCAGGCGACCCCGTGAAGGTGTCGTTCTTCGGCGGCATCGACTTTGGCCGTGTCGGTGAGCCGGTGCGGACGGTAGGACATGTGCCCATCGCGTCGCCGATCGACCTCCTCGGGACGATGCTGGCCACGGTCACCCAGCGGATCGAAGCGCGCGACTATGTCGACATTGCAGCCCTACTCCAGTCCGGTCTGACCATCAACGAGGGCGTGGCGGCGATGTTGGCACTCTACGGGCCGCACGCCAGTGGGCAATGTCGGGCGTGTGGTGGAAAAGTGAAGAGAAGGCGTCATCATCCGGTGCAGTTGGCCTACAACTGCACCCGCTGGGAGGCGGGTGCCGGAGGATGACGCCATGGGAAGCGATAGCAGGAAGCCCGAGACGGGAGAA